>JBBRRB010000029.1:0-72814 GCA_038225555.1 Bryobacterales bacterium | reverse complement strand
TGTTTACGGAGACGGCATGCAGATTCGCGATTGGTTGTATGTAGAAGACCACTGCCGCGCCATTCTGACAGTGTTGGCAAAGGGACGCGAGGGAGAAACTTACAACATCGGCGGAAACCGGTCATTGCCGAACAGGACGGTGGTAGACGCGATCCTTGCGGCTACGGGCAAGCCGGACAGCTTAATTTCCTATGTCGCCGATCGTCCCGGGCATGACCGTCGCTATGCTCTATCGAGCGAGAAGATTCTGCGGGAAACCGGGTGGGCACCAGTCATGGATTTTGAAGTGGGCCTTGCGGCGACGGTCGATTGGTATCGGGCGAACCGCAACTGGACTCAGCGGGTGAAGTCGGGCGAGTATCGGAACTTCTACGCCGCTAATTATTCCAATCGGTAAGGCTGATTACTAGAATATAATGTTGCGATCCCGTAACTCTTAGGCCGCTTTCGCGCTCCTAATGGGTGGAGGATTGAGGATTCTATGTTGCGAAAAGCGTTCCTGGCGTCCGTTCTCGGATGTGCATTAAGTTTAAGCGGCTTGGCTGCCGACGTGTTTGTTCGCGTCCGCCCGCCTGCTCCGCTGGTTGAGCGGAGGTCAGCGCCCCCCGGCCGCGGCTATATTTGGACCCCCGGCTATCATCGCTGGGATGGTCGCGCTCACGTTTGGGCACCCGGTGCGTGGGTCGTGGCGCCACGCCCGCATGCTCGTTGGGCCCCGGCGCATTGGGTGCATCGTCGCGGCGGGTGGGTGTTGGTGGAAGGGCACTGGCGTTAGGCTGAGGCTAGCCTGGGGCTAGCCTACAGTTCTATTTATTCTTACGCGCGACCGCGTGGGTTTTGCCCGGCGCCTTCTCGTCCAGTAATTTGGATACTTCTTCGCGAATGTTCCTATCTTGAGCCGATTCGTCCGCCAAGAACGGATCGCCGCCGGTAAACTGTGCTCGAATCACGCCCTTCCGATCAATGATCAGCATGTAAGGAACGAAACTTCGGACCATGGGCGAAAGCTGCATGTAAGTGGTTGCGGAGAGTTGATCCACCGCCCCCAGGGGGTAGATCGGCTGGAACCTTTGAATGAATTGCGGAACTCCAGCGCTCTCGTTGGCGTTCATCGCCCCGGCAATCACTTGTAGCCCCTTGGGTCCCAAATCTCTCTGCACTCCGTTCAAAGTCTGAATCACTTTTTGGCAGTGTGGACAGGTTGTTAGAAAGAAAGTAGCGACTACCACCTTGCCCTTATAGTCGCTTGCCTTGGCTTGTTTGCCATCGGGCAGGGCAATCGAAATCTCGGGGGCGGTGCGCGGGATGTCTGCGGCGACAGCCGAAAACGCAAAGCATGCCAGCAGGGAAAAAGGCAGTAGAATTCTATTCATTTGTTACCGATAATCTGAGTATACACAGGTTCGTCAGAGCGGGTTCTGGACAAAAATACTAATACCGTCCGGGCTCTGTAGTCCACCGATCCTTACCTGCACAGGAGTCTTTCCGTTCGGTAGATTCGCAGGCACGCGTACATTGATCTGATAAAGTCCGCTGATCGACCCGGGCGACAAGCCGGCATACAGGATGTCTGCCGGCGAGAGCGAGATGCCTCCGATTGAGACGGAAATGGGCGTGGCAAGCCCCGCGATGCCGAGCGCTATCATGCCCGACGCTACATGCGGAACGGTATCCCCGAAGCCGGTTCCATAGAGGGTGAGGATGTCTCCCGACTTGGCGGCGCGTGCTCCGGGCACGCTGGCGGGATCGGCTGCCAGGGTTGTGGTGTTTGCGAATTGAGCTGCGATCTGACTTCCATCCAGCGTGAAGAACGCGGGCGCGAACGTCTGCAGTTGGTTGAGGGTGGCGATGTCGCTTCTGATCTCGTTCGGCTTTCCCGGGTTGAGAATCACCACGAGGCTGGCGGAGCCGGTGCCGGGAAGCATAGGGGCCTGGACGTTGATCTGGTCCTGCTGCACGTATGCGATCGGAACGCGCTGGCCGTTGATTTCGACGGCCACGCACGCGAGTTGCGTCGGGAACTGGCCGTTCACAATGTCGCCTGAGCCCACCACCCGAGTCCGCCCGGGAACCTGGAAGCCGAGACCGAATACCGAAAGCAGAGACTGCGAGGAAAATCCAGGTTGGAAAGACGCGCCATTCACCGCAGTGCGGAGCGTCGGCTTTTGGGTGAGAGTGCAGGCACCCACTGAGGAGAGCGTCCGCAGAGTAGTATAAACCCCATCGCCGACCGGGGTGCCGTCTCCGTCCGCCGCGACGGCGGAGGCGTAAATCCGGACGTCTCCTACTTCGTTGGCCGGGGGCATCCACCGAACATCGAACGTGAAACCGGCTCCCGAAGCCGTGCGCGGTGCGAGCACATGTTCGGCAAACTCCCGCGAGCCACCGCACGGCGCAGCCGAGCCAAATCTCGAGCCGTCATCGCAGCGAACTTGAACTCGATCGTCTAGGGGCGTGAACGTCCCAGCCTCCAGGGTCTCATCGCTTGCGGTGCGAGCGGTTAACTGAAATCCCCACGTTGTTGCCGAAGGGTGGGCAACGGTGACATGAATGGTTTGCGCGACGCCGGGGTTGTAATCGCTCACGTCGAGAGTAACCGAACCCCGGCTATCCGAGTTTGCTGCGCCGAAACTGGCGTGGCAAGATGTGCAGTTCCGGCCTCCATCCGCGGGAACGCCCGCGTACCGGATATCGGTGGTCCCGCTCTCCGCGAGAAGGTAGGAGGCGGCGAATAGGCTGAGGAAGAAAAATCGAGCGATCATCGTGCTTTGAAGGTAGCATTTGTATATGAAGCCTGGATGGTGGCGACCTGTCGCGATTCTCGCCATCCTGGTGGCGGTCATCTTGTATGAGAAGTGGCCTGAGAGCTCGCCGTTTCGCCGAACCGCCGATCCCGACGGCATCTTGAAGGAAGTCCGCCCGTTGCGGGAATTGGTGACGGTCCGCTACAGCATCCAAAAGGTGGCGGGTATAAAGGAGGACAAGATTCCGGTTGGGTCGGAATCGATCCTCCTTATCGTTCAAGCCCAAGTGCTAGGGGGCGTGGACTTGGGGCAGCTTGGGGACAAGGATATCAGGATCGATGCCCAGCACCGGGTTCAGATCAAGCTTCCAGCCGCAAGAATTCTCCATATCAACCTGGACGAGAAGAACACGCAGGTATGGGATCGGACGAAGACTTGGTGGACGCCCTGGATTCCGTACGACATCGAGCTCGAAAAAAAGGCCAGATTGGCTGCGCTCGGCTCAATCCGGCAGGAAGCTCTGGATATGGGCATACTGCTGGACGCCCAGGTGAATGCGCAAACCATGATCCGTGCCTTGCTTCGCCCGATGGGGGTTGAGAAAGTTGACTTTGCTGGCACGCACAGTTGATAAATCTTTGGCTCGTCGGCGGAATCTGCGGGTAGTAAGGGCGTTTATCAGGACGGATTAAAGAAGCGATGAAGCTTACGGCAAGTAGAATCAAACGGCGCTGCTGGTGCTCGGATTTGCAGTGGTAGATGAGCGGCCCGCCCTCCTGGTCAATCCCATCCAGCAAAACCTGTTCTACGTTCTTCTTTCTCAGAGAGGGGCAGGTTGTCGATGTGTCTGCGGATGGTTTTGCGCGAGAGGCCCAGCAGAATGAGGTGCTCGATGAAGGGGCGAAAAGAGGCCAGGATCCTTGGGCCAGGCGGAATGTCCTGTGCATTAAGTTGACAAGTAGGGGTGGGATGTCATTGCATCAAGGTTTATCGTAGGATTTCCGGTCCGCGAGACTTTGCCATGTCACTACTATTGATTACGATTCTAAACCGGTGCTACCATCAGCCGGGATTTGTGTGCCAGAATGCCAGTCTGAGTGCGACCGAACCGATCATTGAAGTGGGCCCGTACTTACGTAGGCCTTGCGCAACTGCTGATCGGGGATCACGCCTCGGGACTGGAAGGCGGCTTCGGAATCTGCCATTCGAGCTATGTTTGCGGCATGCTGGCGTATGCGCACACGCTTGCCGGGGATCACAGCGCCGCGCGCGCATTGGTAAACCAACTTCAGGAGAGGAGCCGGTCAGAGTTCGTCACGCCCCAAGCTATGGCGCTCGCGCTGCTCGGCTTGGGTGAGCGCGATACCGCTCTCGATTGTCTGGAGCACATGGTTGAGGGAGGGTACAATACCCTCGGCCTGGGCATCTCGCCGTTGATTGACCAGGTGCGCGGAGAATTGTGCGCTTACGTCGCTTGCTGGACCGCTGTGCTTGAGGCCCTCTAGGACGAGAGCAACGCCTTCACTTCCTCATCCGTCGTTTGAGTGAAATCCTCGTACCAGCTCCCCACCGACTCAAACGGCTCCGGCGTGCTCAAGCACGCTACCTCATCCGCTGCGGCGCGAAACTCCTCGTAAGCATCCACGGCGGCCACTGGCACCGCGACTACTACCCGGCTCGGCCCCAACTGGCGCACGGCGCGCAACGCCGCCCGCATCGTGGATCCCGTTGCCAAGCCGTCATCGGCGAGAATTACGGTCTTGCCTGCGAGGTCAGGCAGCTGGCGCCCACCACGATACAGGCGCTCCCGTCGGGCCAATTCCAGCCTCTCAACTTGCAGAATGCGGTCAAGCTGTTCCGGGTCAATTTCCAGTTGCTGGATCAGGTCGTCATCCAACACCTGCACGCCGCCGGACGCGATCGCCCCCATCGCCAATTCTTCCTGTCCCGGCGCTCCGAGTTTGCGAACGACGAATACGTCCAGCGGGACGTTCAGGCCTTTAGCGATTTCATGCGCCACCAACACACCGCCGCGAGGCAGCCCAAGCACGATGACGTCGCGCCTGCTTCGATATTCCCCGAGCGCCCCAGCCAGAAGCTTCCCGGCTTGGGTTCGTTCTGAAAATTTCATGGTCTGGAAATCAATTGAATCTCGCGAATCAGCGACTCCAGTTCCTCGTCCTTCGTATAAAAATGCGGTGCCATGCGAATTCCTGCGCCGGGGCGATAATCCACGAGAAAATCACGCCGGGAAAGCTCCTGCGTCACGCCAAACCCGTTGGGGACATCCAGCGTGACGGTGCCGCCTCGTTCATCGGGATTGCGCGGGCACTTTACTGGAAACCCGGCCTCATCCGCCAGCCCGATCAAGCTTTCAGTCTGCCGGATGGACTTCGCGCGAATGGCGGGCACCCCGATCTCGTTTACAATCTCGTAGCCCGACATTGCCGCGTACATGCCGGGAATGTTGGGGGTGCCATTCAGAAAGCGAAAAGCGTCGTCGGTGTAAGCGATAGGCCCAGGCTCGAAAGCGAAAGGCCGCGTGTGCGCCATCCAGCCAGTCAGCCGGGGCTTTAGGGTTGGCCACAGATCGCGCCGGACATACAGGTATCCCGCGCCAGGGCCGCCGCACAGCCACTTTACCGATCCACCAGTCGCAAAATCGACCCCCAACTCGCGAACGTTCACCGGCACCGTTCCGGCGGATTGATAAAGGTCGGCCACTACCATGGCGCCCTTTTCATGCGCCCGCTGAGTGATCGCCTTGAGGTCCTGAATGAAGCTGCTTTTAAAGATCACATGCGACACCGAAACCAGCAGCGTCTCCTCGTCTATCGCCGCCAGCAATTTGTCGAGCGGAACGGTGATTCCGTCGTCGGAGGCCACGGTGATCACGCGAGCCCCCACGTCCTCCAATCCGTAATCGATATACAGATTGGACGGAAAGTTTAAACCCTCGCTCACGATCTTGTGCCGCTTGCCTCGCCAGTCAAAGCAGGAGCTGATGATGGCCTGACAGATGGACACATTCGGATGCATGGTGACTTCGCCTGCGCCAGCGCCGATAATGCGTCCCACGAGATTGCCGACGGTGATGGGCATTTCCCACCAGCCCTCTTCCCAGGCCCGGATGCCGCGCGTAGACCACATGTCGGCATATTGGTTCAGCCGGTCCCTGGTTCGCTTGGGCATGGCACCCAGGGAATGGCTGATCATGTATACAGTTTTTTCAAGAATCGGGAATTCGTCCCGCCAGCCCAGCAAGGAATCCATGCTAGGCTTTTTTTCCTTTCGCATGCTCGAGCAAGTGGTCGCAGCCGCGCGCGCTCAGCGCCATCATGGTCAGCGTTGGGTGTTTATCGCCTGTTGAGGGAAACGCATTGCCCCCAAACACGTACAAGTTGGCAATATCATGGGTTTGGCAGAACGAATTCAACACACCCTGCTTGGGATCGCCGCTCATCCGTGCAGTTCCGACTTCATGGATTGAACTGCCCAGCCCGCTTGCTCGGACGCTGTTGGGACCTGCGGCGGCGCGTCTCTCGGCGTCCGGCGAGCCCGGTCCTCCAGGGAAGCCCGCCGGACCGCCCCGCCCAAAACCAGCCATCGCTTCGCCGCCTGCTTTCCGAAATAGCTCTTCAGCCTTTTCCTGAAAGTCGGCTATGACCTTGCGGTCATTATCGTGATGCGAGAAGTGAATCTTTAAAACTGGAATGCCCCAGTGGTCCTTCACCTCCGGATCGAGCTCAACGAAGTTCTCTTTTCGCGCAAGCATCTCGCCGCCAGCGATCCAAACACGCGCCTGCGCCACGAACCGGCTCTTCACCTCTCTCTTCCATTCAGAGCCGTAGCCGGGCATAGACGCCGCATAGAACGGATACTCGCTCTGCCCGCCGGTGGCATTGATCGCGTAGCCGCGGATAAAGTCCTTCCGCGCGGTTTTCTTATCGATGTTTTGAAAGTTCGGGATGGTAATCCCCGCAGATTTGCCGTCATCCAAACGACTGGGACCGCCCTTTAGCTTTGGCAGAATACCGCTGATGCCTCCGCCGGAGACCTGGTCGATCATGTACTGCCCCAGCGTCCCGCTCGAATTGGCCAAGCCGCCCTTGCCGGATAACAGCATCAGGCGCGTGTTCTCGAGGGTGGAGGCAGCCAGAATCACGTACGTCGCGTCCACGTCCACGGATTTCATGGTGAACCGCTCGATGTAGGTGACGCCCTGGGCGCGATTCTCGCCGTCCATTCTGACGCGAGCGGCTACGGAATCGGTCCGGACTTCCAGATTGCCGGTTTTCAGGGCGGGAGGCAACGTCACGGCAACGGTGTTGAACATCGCGCCCACATCGCACCCATTCACGCAGTTGCCGCAGTAATGGCAGGGCGGCCTGTTGTTGTGCATGCGCGTGAGCTGCGCTAATCGCCGGTGCGTAACGGGCCAAGCCAGACTCTTGGCAGCTGCGGTGAAAATCGATTCGGCGCAATTCAGGGGCATGGGAGGGAGAAACACCCCGTCCGGAAATTGAGGCATGCCTTCCATTGAGGCGCTCACGCCGATGAAGCCTTCCACCCGGTCGTAATAAGGTTTCATAGCGGCATAATCGACAGCCCAATCGAGTCCCCACCCGTCGCGGGAGGCTGCCTTGAACTCGTAGTCCGCCATGCGATCGCTGGCGCGCGCCCAGTGCAAGGTGCGTCCGCCGAGACACCTTGACCGCGACCAGCGGTACACCGTGTCCGGCGACGTAGTGTAAGGGTTTTCCTGGCTGTCGAGCATGATGCGATAGTTGCGCTCGCTGCCGGAGTAGCGGCGCAGAAAGCCCGGTTTGCCCTGTCCGCGGTAGTCCATCTGATACAGGAATGTATGATGAAAATCCTTGGCCGGAGTGACGGCGCTTCCAGCCTCGAGCATCAGTACTCGCATCCCGGCCTTGGACAGTTCCATGGCGGCCCATCCGCCGCATGCGCCCGAACCAACCACGATTACGTCATAATTTTTGGCCATTTGCGGATATCCTTCTAAACGGTCTGGTGCTCGGGGTGGTTGCAGGGCGGGAAAGAGGCATTAAATGAATTGCCTTTGTAATCGAGGGTCTCGATCATGCCTGCGCGAGACGTATAAAATGCGAACGTGTTTTGCTGTTTGATGAGACGGTAAGCCGCATAAGCGGGATGCGTAGCGCCCCGCTCCCGCTCCGGTTTCGACATTGCTTCCAGCAGCACGGCCCTTTCCTGCGCATCCGCTGCGTGGAACCCGGCCTGCTTCAGCGAGCCCATCGCGTCGCGCCATTGCTTCTGCATCTCGGGCGCGTGCTCGCCAGCGGCCTGGAGCACGAAATCGATGTAGTGGGCGCAATGCGCCTCGCGGGCGCCCGGAGTCTCGTCCGTGGGAATCAAAATTTCTGTGAAGGACTCCAGTGCCGCGAAGTCATGAGGATCGAAGAATTTCGGCGTGTAATCGCGCAACAGCGGCGGTTCAGGTGGAGCCGCGGACCCGGGAGCATGCTTGTGGTCCTCGGCGGCCGACAGCCAGGCGGAAAAAAACTCGGCAGCGCCAGGCAGCGCCGCAGCCCGTAAGCCCAAATCTAGAAGATCGCGACGAGTCAACATCTCCTTAATATAGTACCGGGATTGGGTGAGTTTTGGGAGTTGTCGGTTGCCGTAGCCCTTACTATTTTGGAGGATCCGAATTGACTGATTGGCCTAAGTGTAGTAAATATTGTAGAGCTATTGATTTCGAGTCGATGTTACCGTGAAGGAGCGTCGGACGAAAGTCAGGCGCCAGAGGCTAACTAAAAAATGTCCATTAAACGGATAAAACTACTATTTCTCTTCACTTTAACGACAGTTGGTGCCTTCGCAAGCACCATTTCGTTCGTTGGTCCCGTGTATCCAAAAGACCAGGGTCCAGGCAAAGCCGAAGGTACGATATGTAACATTTCCGATCCCAAGTGTATCCTTGGCGAACCTGCTATATTTGAGGTGTTCGGAGCTCAGTTGACCTCGCCGATGGGTGCCATGACCCAATTTACACTTACGATTCAGACCAACTACGGCCCTCCCACCAGCCATTTGATCCCGGGAAGTCCTGACGTGGTCCCCTCTTACGTTTATACAACTGGACTGTCTCCTTTTTTCATCGGAGATTTTTTGATCATGTCCGGTGGAGTGGATTACGCGGTCGTGCTGCATCCGCATGACGGCTATGCGGCTGGCAGCATCTACAAAGCTTCAGGTTATATCACAGCCAGTGTGGCGACCATGGGCCAATTTATGCAGAACCCGAACCACAACGTTCTGCTTGCCGCAGGTGGAACGCTGGTGGGAAGCGGTACTTTGACGGGTGCCGAAACCGGGAACGGAGTTTCCGCTGCACAATACACGCTAACGGACACGTTCTCCGCGCCAGCCGGCTTCCTAAGCACGCCCTTTAACATTGATTTCTCTTCCTATCTCTGTGGGAACGGCGTATTGGAAGGTTCGAGTGGAGGGTTCAACGGGGGCGTTGGAGGCGGTACGCCCGAACCCGCCACGTTCCTGCTAATAGGACCGATACTCGGTCTTGCTGCTTTACGCCGCCTGATCCGACGCGACGCTTAAGCTTTCTCTGGTAGCAGAAATTTGACGCGGGCGCTTTCAGTTAGCGCCCGCGTTTCTATTTGTCGCGACCGTTCTAAGTTACCTCACCCGCTCCAAAAACTTGCCTGTGCTCGCGTCGACGAATACAGAATACTCGCTCGTCCCCACGCTCTCTCCCCACAAAACGCGCCACGTTAAATCCGGAAAGCGGCGGGTCCTTTCCAAGATAAACATGATCGGCATGGCCGCATTCTTCTCAACGAACTTCTTGCTGTCCTTCTGCTGCATGGCCGTCTCCAGCGCTGCATCAGAATCCGTCCGGATCGCGGCGACCTCGAACGGCATATCTTGTCCCGTGGGACCCGACCAGGATTGCTCCAAGCCGGCAAAGACACCTTTATGCAGGTTTCCTTCGGCTTCCATCGCGGACCAAGTGTATTGCCGCGCCTTGCGCTGCGCTGGCGAAACGAAGGTGGTGACCCAAGCGCCCGACTTGCCTCCCTCGGATTTCACACCCTGCAAATTGTAGCTCTGCAACTGGAGCGGCTGCGCATCCGTCGCCCATCCGCGAGCTGACGGAAACATCTTTTGAAAGGCTTGGCGGCCTGTGATCGGCGGGTCCGGCTTCTCGGCCTCCTTCTTGGCCGCCTGTTTCGGAGCGTCGGAACATGCTGTCAGCAGGAGCAGCGCGGCAGTTGCAGTCAGCGGGAAGGTACGTAATCTCATGCTCTCCATTCTGCACCATTCAGCCGCCTGGCGAATGACCATGATAGGATGATTGGATTCCAGAACCAAATAAAAACACGGAGGCAACACTTTGGGAAAATACGTGAAGGAATGGGAAGCCATCAAACAGAAGTTCGAGACCGACGCCGGAATCAAACGGCCGAAGGAATCCGTAAAGAAGGCGATTCTCGGCACGGTGCAAAAATCGAGCGGCCTAACGCCAGTGCTCCAGGAAGTCGATAATGCGCTCGACAAGAAAGAGCGGGCGACGCTGGAAAAGGCGATGAACAAGTATCATACGGTGCAAGAGCCCTACGTTGCTTTCGTGCGGAACGAGATGAAGACCTACGATGCAACGCTAGACGAGGATATCGTCTTGGCATTTGCCACCTTCATGCGCGAGATGCTGAAGCTTGAGGACAAAATGTCGGCCGATGCCAAAGCGCTGCAGGAGAAAAAAAGCCCCGGAGCCACCGGGATCACTTGGTTGTTTCTTGAAGCTGATGTTAAGGGAACTATCGAGAAGGCAAAAAAAGACTTCGCAGCCTTCTCAACGCTGGAAAAGAAGTTCAAACTGATCGACAATGCCGGTCCCGCCCTCAAAGCTGCGCAAGAGTACACCAAGGCCGCGGCACGCACCGAAGTAAAGAATGCGCTCAAAGCGCTGAAGGAGTTTCAAGTGAAAGCGCGGGTGGCGGCCAATGCGTGTGACGCGGCGCTCAAAGACACAGAGGCAAAGACCAAGTCCAAATACATCGATAGCGTGACGTCGTTCAAATCGGCCATGAACTCGCTGAGCACGGCTTCCCGGACCACCGAACAAATTAAGAGCTTGGAAGCTATGGGGTGATGTGAGTGCCTGCCGAAGATAAACCTGCCGCAAGCTTCGAAGCTGGCTTGCAGGAGCTTGAGTCGATCGTAAAACAGATGGAGAGCAACGAGCTGCCGCTCGAGCGCGCTCTTGAATTGTTTGAGAAGGGAACGCAGTTGAGCGAAGTGTGCCGCAAACAGCTTGAAGAGGCAGAGACTCGCATTGAAATCCTGGTGCGAAAGGGCGATAAGATTCAGCCCGAGCCTTTTCGCCCCGGCCAGGCATGACTCTCGATCAGTTCGCTGCTTTCTCATAATTGAGAAAATGTATCGCGATATTATTTAATATAATACGGCGCAAAAGGGCACTTTCCACGTGGAAATCCTTAAATAAATATTCGCAAAAAATAAATATAAAAATATGTGGACATTCGGCGCGAGTTTCAGTACGATGTTGTCACTGTACCTGAAGTTAGGATTCTTCTGGGCACAACTTCTCTACTTGAAGGATGTGATCGATGACCACTCTTGTCTCTAACCGGCGCTATGTCGCGTCCGTATGCGCAGTATTTTTTCTGAGCGGTATCTCATACGCTCAGCTCTCTAAACCCATTGCACTTAATTTGAACGACGCCTCGGGCGCAGCCGCAACCTTCGACCCGGCGAGTTTCCAGTATCACCAGAAAGTGGTTCAGGGGAAAGACCGGGCTGGAGTCTGGAAATCCGAACTGAGACCTGATGTGACGCCAGGCGGCGGCGCGGGCCTCAGCCCTGGATTGCCCTCAAACTTCAACCTTGTCGTATATCCGGGCTTCTTGAGCAATCCAAACAGAAATCCGGTACTCCATACCGCGGCACAGCATCCAGTCTACATAAACTCACCTACGTCCCCCAACCCGGCGACGCACTGGGGCGACCCAGACGTGTTTCTAGATAACCTCGCAGGCAGCTCGTTCATTCACGTGGTAGACCACATGACGCTTGACCCGTATTATCCGCTCGTGCGCTACCCGCTTGGGGCGCAGTATGCCGCGAACGGCGCATTGCCGCACATTATGCACATCGGAGACATTGTCCCGCTCCTGCACCAGTTGGCACTACAAGGCAACGGGTACAATAACCTGTACCACATCTTCTTGCCCAAGGGACAGGACTACTGCTTCGACGCCGCAAATACTCAATGTTATTCGCCGGATAATAATAACAGCTTTGCGTTCTGCGCGTTCCATTCTGCCGGTACGTTCAACGATGCCGCCGGGCACATAATCTTTTCCGTGGAGCCGTTTCAGAACGTAGCGGGTTGCCAAGTCACCGGTCTCCCGAGCCCCAACGGACAACTTACCGATTCAACAGCGAGCACTCTTTCGCATGAGACGTTCGAAGCGATTACGGACCCCGATCTCAACGCCTGGTTTAACCGAGACAATCTCGACTTAGGGGGTGCTGAGAACGGCGATCAGTGCCAGAGCCGTAGCTTCAACTATGGTCTAGTACTCTTGAAGAACTTCCGTTTTTATGAGATTCAGTCGGAATACTCGAATCTCTATAACGGTTGTACGTATCAGCCATAGACTGCCTTCGGTTTAACACTTCCAAGCGGGCGTGAAAACGCCCGCGCTTTACAATAGGTGAGTGCCCGCCAAAGAAAAGCCTGCCCCAAATAACCAGATTCAGCCCGAGCCGTTTCGCCCCCGCCAGGCATGACTCTTGACCAGTACATTACTCAGCTTCAACACCGGATCGATGACGCCCTGGATCGCGCCGTGCCGCCAGAATCAGCAGAGCCTCCTTCCATTCATCGCGCCATGCGTTACAGTCTTTTCGCGGGCGGCAAACGCATTCGGCCAATCCTCTGCGTCGCCGCCGCGCAGGCGATCGAAGACGAGCCCCAGGGTGTTGAAGCGGCAGCTTGCGCGCTCGAACTAATTCACACGTATTCGCTGATTCATGACGATCTACCGGCACTCGATAACGACGATCTGCGCCGGGGTCGGCCAACTTGCCACAAAGTATTCGGCGACGCCATGGCGATCCTGGCGGGGGACGCTCTGCTCACGCTCGCCTTTCAAGCTCTCGCTCATCTGCCGATCAATGCCGAGCGCAGAGTAAGGCTGATCCAGGAGCTGTCGATTGCGTCCGGGACGGTCGGCGGCATGATTGGCGGCCAGGTTGCCGACATCGAAGGCGAAGGCGCCCACCCGAACGAGGAGTTGCTCGATAGTATCCATAGGGCGAAGACCGGAGCGCTGCTCCGCGCGAGTTTGCGCATGGGAGGAATTTTTGCGGGAGCCAACCCGGAAGAGTTGAGTGCGCTGTCTTCATACGGCGAGCATGTCGGCTTAGCGTTCCAAATAGTGGATGACGTGCTCGATATCGAACAGTCATCCGAGACGCTCGGAAAAACGGCGGGCAAGGATGCGCATCAGAAGAAGATCACGTTCCCGGCGGTGTACGGACTCGAACGGTCCCGCAAGATGGCCGACGAGGAACGCCTCGCCGCGCATCGCGCCCTGCAGCCGTTGGATCATCGGGCGGATCGGCTGCGCGAATTGGCGGACCTGATCGTCCACCGCAAGGCATGAAGGCCAAGCAGCGCATCGACCAGCTTTTGGTGGATCGGCAACTGGTCGAATCCCGCGAGAAAGCGCGCGCGCTCATTCTAGCCGGGTATGTGCTGGTGAATGGGCAGCGCGAGGACAAGGCGGGCCACTCCGTCCCCGACGATAGCCGGATTGAAGTTACGGAACTGCCGAAGTATGTGAGTCGCGGCGGACTCAAGCTGGAAGCTGCGTTGCGGCAATTCCACATCGACCCGTCAGGAAGGATCTGCCTGGACGTTGGATCTTCCACGGGCGGGTTTACGGATTGCCTGCTGCAACACGGGGCAGCGCGGGTCTACGCCATCGACGTGGGCACCGGCCAACTCGATTGGAAACTTCGTAACGATCCCCGAGTAGTGGTGCAGGAACAGGTAAATGCGCGCTATCTTGGCACGGAGCAAGTGCCGCAGACGGTCAGCTTGATCGTTTGTGATGTAAGCTTTATCTCTGTGACCATGATTCTGCCTATGCTTCCGAATCTGCTGAGCGAGAACGGCGAGATGGTGATCCTGGTAAAGCCGCAATTCGAACTGCAGCGGCATCAAGTCGGCAAGGGCGGCATCGTGCGGGACCCCCTGCTTCACCAACTGGCGTGCGATCGCGTCGAAGGGGCCGTGCGTGCGCTTGGTTTCGGATTGGAGCTAATGCCGAGTCCGATCCTGGGAGCGGAAGGCAATCACGAGTTTCTGCTGCACGCAGCCCGGGATTCCCATGCTTGATGTCCAAACCGTCGGGATTCTCTCGAAGCCGGGCATCGCGCACGCTTCCACGCTCGTTACAGAGCTGTTGAGCTGGCTGGCGCGGCACGGGATCGGCGCAAAGTACGACGCTGAGACGGCAGGGTACCTAGACCGGGCGGATGGCGTGGGGCGGGACGTAGTGGCCGATGGAACGCAATTGATTATCGTGCTGGGCGGCGATGGAACGCTGCTCTCCGCAGCGCGCGCGGTTCGAGGCCGCGAGATTCCCATCTTCGCCGTCAACCTGGGCGGCCTGGGATTTCTGACTGCCATCACGATCGACCAGATCTATCCCGAACTGGAGCGCACGCTGCAAGGTGAGCAGCGCATCGCGTCCCGCCGAATGCTGGAGTGCGAGGTGGTTCGCGCCGGAACCAGCGTGTCATCTTGGGAAGCGCTGAACGACGTGGTGATTACCAAGTCGTCCATCGCGCGCATGATCGACCTGGAAGCCCACGTCGATAATAACTACGTCTGCACCTACAAAGCGGATGGCTTGATTATCGCCACGCCCACGGGCTCCACGGCCTACTCTCTTTCGGCGGGAGGGCCCATCATTTTTCCTGCGGTGGCTGCGCTGTGCATAACGCCGATCTGCCCGCATATGCTGACGAACCGTCCGGTGCTGGTGCCGGACTCGAGCGAGATCCAGATTATTTGCCTGGCTGAGGATCATGACGCATACTTGACGATTGACGGCCAGGTCGGCCAGCCATTGGTCCATGAAGACCGCATTCTGTGCCGGAGTTCGTCGCACAGCATCCATCTGATTCGGCCTCCGAAGATGCTGTTTTTCGACGTGCTCCGAGAAAAGCTCAAATGGGGTGAACGATGAGAAGGCTTTCGCTGACAACATGGATCTTTATTGGAATGGCAGTGGGTGTGGCATTCGGGGCGGTCTTCCCGAACGCCGCTAAGGCCGAATGGGTTCCCGCTCTGGCGAACGTATTCCTGCGCCTGATCAAGTCGATTATCGCTCCCTTGATTTTCGGGACGCTGGTCTATGGAATCGCCGGAACCGGCAGCGTCAAAACCATGGGCCGCATCGGATTGAAGTCTATTATTTATTTCGAGATTCTCACAACGATCGCCCTGTTTCTGGGACTAGGCGCGGTGAACCTCACGCGTCCCGGCGAAGGCATGAGACTCGATCCGACGGCGGCGGAGGTGAACGTATCGAAGGTGCCCCCAAGCTTGAGCGGAACCCTGGAGCATACTTTCCCGGCCAGCGTGATCGACGCGATGGCCAAGGGCGACGTGCTGCAGATCGTGGTCTTCTCGTTCCTCTTTGGGGCAGCCTGTGCGGCGCTTGGGTCCAAGGCGAAACCAGTGGTGGAGTTCTGCCACTCGCTGTCGGAGGTGATGTTCAAGTATACGGGCTACGTCATGTATTTGGCGCCCATCGGCGTGGGGGCTTCCATGGCCTTCGCGATCGGGAGCAAAGGGTTGTTCGTCTTGCTGAATCTCGGCAAGCTCGTACTGACGCTTTATGTTGCCCTGCTGATCTTCGTCGTGATCGTGCTGGGCGCGGTGGCTCTCATTGCCAGGGTGCCTCTCGGCAGGTTCATCCACGCTGTTCGCGAACCTTTCGTGATCGCCTTCTCGACCGCATCCAGCGAGGCCGCGCTTCCGCTGGCGCTCGAAAACATGGAGCTGTTCGGCGTGCCGAAGCATATCGTGGCATTTGTGCTGCCCACCGGCTACAGCTTTAATTTAGACGGAAGCACGATGTACCTGGCGCTGGCGTCTATCTTCGTCGCACAGGCGGCCGGCGTGCAGATGCCCTGGAGCCAGCAACTCCTGATGATGCTGACGCTCATGTTGACCAGCAAGGGAGTAGCGGCCGTGCCGCGCGCCTCGCTTGTGATCCTGGCCGGAACGCTGGCGACTTTCAATCTTCCGATCTCGGGAATCGCCGTGCTGCTGGGCGCCGACGCCGTAATGGACATGGCGCGAACGTCGGTGAATCTGCTTGGAAACTGCATGGCGTCGGCTGTGGTCGCCAGATGGGAAGGGGTGGACCTCAGCGTTCCGCGCGAGGAGCAGGTTCAGGTGCAGGCGGTATAGAATAAGCCGTGAAGCGGCGCGTGTTCATTGGGTCCTCGCGCGAAAGGCTGGACAAGGCAGCCGAGATTCGGACGTCTCTGGCGAGCGTTCCAGATCTGGAATGCGTGTTCTGGACTTCAATTTTCGATCCGACCAATTTCGTGCTGGAAAGCTTGGAAGGAGAGCTCGCCAAGCTTTCGGGCGCGATTCTTATCGCCACGCCTGATGACGTCGGCGAAATCCGGAACAAGCTGGTGATCACTCCGCGCGAGAACGTGATGCTTGAGTTTGGCTTGATGTCCGCCCGTCTGGGACGCCGCAACGTCGTGATCTGCCAGTATGGCGAGGCCGAACTGCCGAGCGATCTCAAGGGCCTGAATCTCATTAAGATGGACTCCCCTACGGCTGGGGAGGACGAAACCGCTCACAAGGCTCTGATCGATTGGGCGGGGGAGCTGCTGGGCACGGTCGAGGGTGTGCCACGGACTGTAATCATGCACGGCTACAGCGGGTCGTGGCACTTCGAACTCGCCCTTGATCAATGGAGGCACATTGACTTGAAGTTCCCGGACTCAGTGGAAGTGAATGGCGACCTCGCGCTGCTGATTCCCATGCAAGGGACAACCATGGGCCACGGTCAGATGCAAGCAAGTCTGACCTTTCACTTGCCTGCTCGCGGGGAACCTCGCGGCCTCTACGCCGGGCAGTTCCAGGTGGCGCACGTCATCGCAGACGCGCAGTGTTGCCGGGATGGAAGCGTGCACTTCACCAGCAGGATTGCTTGTTCCCAGATCCTCGTTCACAAGGGAGACCCATGGCCGGAATTGGCGGCCTTGGATGAACCGCCGGAGCCATGGCAATTCAACTGGTCGCTCCAGCCTCTGCCGGACTCCTCGAGAACTCTGACGGGATCTTTCTACTCTAAAACCGGGGGCACGGTGGGACGGGTAATCAGCGCCGTGAAACTCTGAGCACAAACATCACTGGTTCAAGCCGCCGAGCCCGCCGAGTCGACAGGATTTGCAAATCCCGAATCCGCTGCCGTTCGATTGGAAGAAGGCGCAAAGATTCGTGATCCTAGTCAGCTCAGCGGCACTCAGAGTGGCTTGTTTGAAGGGGCTCTCCGTCACGCCATAAGCGCCAGATGGAGACGGCGGCAGCGCATGCAGGCTGGTGCCCCAGGCTCGCAGACCTGGGGCCAAGTTCGCGGACGCAGGCGAGGCTGCATTGCAACTTGCACCGTTGCTTGGCAGCGAGGCGAGCAGCTTGACAACGATCGATGAGGGTGCGCTGGCAGTGATGGTGTTGGAGATGAGATCGTCCCGAGCCGAAAGAGAATTGAGCGCGTTCGGCGTAACCAGACAGGAGCAGCAGGATACAAGCGATTCGCTGGGATCGAACGCGTACACATTCACGCAAATATCGCCCACAGTACCGGTATTGGTGAGATTGACCGTCGAGTCTCCGATGTTCAAATTCGATTGGCAATAGACCTGGAACGCGTCCGTTGGCACAGGGGACGCAAGTGCATTCGTAAAGGTTGTGGTTGTCTGTGCTCCAGGGAGAATCGTCACAATAGCGTTGCCGGAGGCAAGACTCGCGCTACTCAACAGCGCGGCGCTCGGCATCGTGGCGACGCCCGTCAGCGATATGCCAGTCGGGAGCGTTTGAGCGATAATGGCCGAACCCGCTAATACACTTTTAGGAGGGCCGCACGAGCCGCTTGGGACAGTGATTGTTGTGCCCTCAACGTTGAACGTGAACGGTGTGCCCGGGGCAATCCCGTTGCCAGCCACAGTGCAAATTTGTACCAGACCCGGGTTGGGCGGCGCATTGGTGAACGTGACCACAGTCTGAGTTCCGGAAGCCACGGTCACCGTCGCCGTACCCGCGCTAAGATTGCTGCTTACGAGAAGCCCCGCTGGCAGGGTAGCGATTCCCGTCAATGACGTGCCCGCCACCTGGGACTGCGCGATTGCGACGGATCCAACAGGCATTGTAAGCGGCGAGTTGCAGGATCCGCCTGGGACTACGACCGTGGTTCCGCCCACGTTAAAGGTAAAAGCGGTAGCAACACCGGACACGCAGACTTGAATCCGCCCCGTAGCGGGAATGGACGCGGCACAACCGAGAGGCTCATTGGTCTCATCGATTCCTTCCGGGCGCGGCCCATAAATCGGTGCAGGACAGCCGAGTTCCTGAGCGCCTAAATCCGGAGCGGTCCCGGTGTATGCGTCATTGATGTTTGCGAGCTTGACGCCCCGGTCCAGAGCACTGGAGGCAGGTGCTAAGGCCACGTCCATTGGCGCCATCAGCGTTTGATAAGTCGGCGGAAGCGCGATGGGCGTGGCGAAAGGCCGTCCAGCAAGCACCAGACCATGTGTTTCGAGACCGCCTGCCTGGACAGCCGCGAAGTTGGGCCAGTTCCGGTAGCCTGTTCCGACGAAGTTGAAGGTCATCGGACCGTCCGGGAAATATCCGTTGTAGTCGAACAGGCCGTCGTCAATTGGTCCATCCCATTTGACAGCCTTGTCCGGAAGGATGGAAGGTCCGATGAAAAGGTTATTCTCAATCGCGAAGTGATGGCTCGCGTTGGGAGTGTTCATATGCAGATCGTTAGCGGTAGATACGAACGTGTTGTGATAGGCCAGCACGCCGTTCGGCTCCGGCGGAGGCTGAAGCCCCAAGGCATGGAACTTCATCTGCTCGTCCGCCGCGTTTACAACCACATTGCGAAGCAAATAAGCCGGTCCGCCGTAGATCGGCTGGACGCTGAGCGTGTCCCAGGCGTTGGTGAAGCGGTTGCGCAGGCAGCGGGAGTTGCCTTCGCTGCCGTCCAGTTCGATCCCGTTGTCGTAGGTGAACAATATGTCGTTCCCGTAGAAATCGACTGCTCTGGCTCCATCCTGCTGGGTCTTCATGGCGTCGCCGAAGCCGGAGATTTGGTTATGACAAACCACGTGGCCGAAACCCGCGACTGCAATTCCGTCGTCATTGGCATGGGATCCGTGGTCGTCGCTGTAAACCTGCGGCCAGCTCAGTCTGCCTTCCGCGACGTTATCGCAAATGTAGAAATCCAGTTGATCAAGGCGGGCGCCAATTCCCAGCCGGGTATTGGAAATGTGGACGCGGCGGACGACGTTGCCCTGCGCGCCAGGGAGTTGAAACCGAATGGCCCTCTCGGCGTTGCGCAGCGTCATGCGCTCCAGATGAACGTAGCTGCCGTAGATTTCCCAAATATTGCAGGGCGAGCAGCCTCCGCCGTCGATGACGGTGCCATCCCTGCTAGCACCCCGTATCACGATTGGATTTTGCTCCGTGCCCGATCCGACAAATGAAATAGGGCCCGTGTAGACGCCGTCAGCCAGGGTGATGATGTCGCCTGGCAGCGCTGCCAGGAGGGCCGCGGTCAGACTGGCATCGTCGTGCGCCGCACGCAGGCGGGGAGTCGGCGGATCCGCGGGAACTGCGCGGGTGGTCGCGGTTAGCGTAAACGTGTTGTCAACGGGTCCGTCCGGGTCTGTTGCGTGCAGTTCGATCTCGTAGCTGGTTCCCGGGCGAAGGTCAAAGATGGACCCTGCGAATTGGGGGGCGATGCTCCAGTTTGCCACCGATTCCGGGTGAACGCGAAAGAGCGGAAGCCCAGGAAACCAGGCGGAAGTCCCTGCCTTGCGATAGCGCACCGTGACGGAGGAATTGAAGTTATCGTCTCCAGTCAGCGGAAGTTGCACGCCCAGCGCCGTGAGGGTGGGACGGTCCAAAACTGGTTGCAAAGGATGAAGGACGTCATCCGCCATCAGTCCTGTGCCGCCCACAGCGACGAAGAGCGCCCAACAGAACACACGAATACCTTTGGTAAATGGAAGCATCGGATATATTAAGCTTAAGTTTAAAAGTACATCGCGCGGCGAAATATTCTCCTGCTTAGTTCGCCAATGCTGCGGGCGGGAGTTGATTCCAGGCTTTCGTCCAAGAGTGCAACAATTATGAAGACAATCGGAATGCCGGAAACGTCTTAACAACCTGCATGACCAAACCGGCTCCTCTCATAGACAGCGCCTTTCTTAACAAGCTCGAGCGCCTGGCCATCAGTTGGCAGAAGTCGTTTCCCGGTTTGGTGGGCGGCCATAACATCTCGCACTTTTCCGGCGCTGGACAGGAATTCCTGGATCACCGCCACTTCCACCAGGGCGACGATCTGCGCGCGGTCAATTGGCGCGCCTACATGCGTCTGGAAAAGCTCTTCCTGAAAATGTTCCAGGTGGAACCGCGCGTGCCGGTACGGATGCTTCTCGATTGCAGCGCCTCCATGCAGACGGGCCTAGAGGCAGGCACAACCTCAAAGTTCGATTACGCGCGCAAACTCGCGGCGTCGCTCTGCTATATCGGCCTGGTCCGACTGGACACGATTTGCCTCCAACCCTTCGGCAGCGACTTGGGCGACTCATTCGTTTGTGGCGGTGGACGCCATCGATTCGTTCCGGCCGTTAACTTCCTCACGGAGCTTACCCCGAAAGGGAAGACGAATTATTTTCAGATCGCGCGTCAGTTTGTCGCCAAGTACCCGCAGCGAGGACTCCTGATCATTATATCGGATTTCCTCGATGAGCAAGACGCTGAAAAGCCGCTCCAGTTTTTCTCCGATTTTGGCCACGAAATTCAACTTGTGCATCTCTGGGCAGAGGAAGACCGGGTGCCTCCGTGGGACGGTCAACTGGATCTGCATGACGCCGAAACGGATGAAAAAGTGGAGATCACGTTCGACGGGTCCGCTCGGGAAGCTTATACCGAAGCCTTCGATGCCTTCGCCCGCTCCATCCAGCGAGTCGGATTGCGCAGCGGGGGCAAGTATGTCGGGTTTTCAACGGACACTACAATCGAGGAAGCGGTGTTCGGACCCATGGTTCGCGCCGGCGGGATTCAGTAGATTTCCATGTTTCTGTTCAACCTGAGCTTGCCTGAGTTTCTGGCGCTCTTCGGCGTGTTGTCGAGCGTGGTGGTAACTCTGTACCTGCTTGACCGAGCCAAGAAAAAGCACACCGTGGCCACGCTGCGCTTCTTCACGGTTCTCGATCGCGTGCCTCAATATCAGCATCGCCGCAAACTGCAGCAGCCGTGGTCACTTCTTCTGCAACTGATCAGTATGGCTTTGCTCTTGCTGGCCCTCGCTCAGGTGCGGCTCGGGTCGCCTGACCGCTTTACGAACGATCACGTTCTGATCATGGATTCATCGGCATGGATGGCCGCTCAAACCAGCCGGGGTCGGCTGATCGATCTGGCGAGGGCCAGCGCCAAGAATTACCTGAAAGCGCTGCCCGCCAACGATCGAGTGATGCTCGTGCGAGCCGACGCTCTCGCCACCCCCGCAACGCAGTTCGAATCGGACCGCGCGCTGCTTCAGCGCGCCATTGACGCAACGCAGCCAGGGGCCGCCGTGCTCAACATAGATCAGGCGCTCGAGTTCGCTCAGCAGGCCCAGAAGCTCCACGCGCAGCGGGCTGGCGAAATCGCTTTCGTGGGAGCAGGGAGAATCATGGCCGACGCTGGTTCGTCGGCGCAGCTTCCCTCCAACCTTCGTGTTATTCCGATTGGCGGCCCTATCGAGAACTGCGGAATTCGCAAACTCGGGATCCGTCACTCGCTAACGAAGTCGGATTCCTGGGAGATCTTCGCCGCGGTGAAGAACTACGGTCATACGGTGCGGTCCGTCCCGCTGGTGATCGGCTTCGGCGGAGCGCCCATCGGCACCCGACGATTTACGCTCCAGCCCGGAGCTGAAGAGACCGCGACGTTCCAGTATGCGACACGTTCCGCGGGCTGGATCGAGGCGCGCCTGCTGACCCGCGAACCGTTCGCGCTGGATGATCGGGCGGTGCTGGAATTGCCCGCGCGCGGGTTGCTTCCGGTGACCGTCTATTCCGATAATCCGGCTGCGTTGAAACCGGTGCTGACAGCGATACCGAACGTCAAGACGACTTGGCTTCCGACCAGCCGCTATGCACCAGACTCGGACGCCCGCATCGTCGTTCTAGATCGCTTTGCCCCGACCACCGCACCCGCGCAGGACAGCATCTGGATTGAACCTCCGTCCCAACGTTCACCGGTCGTCGTGGGCAACATAGGAAACAAAGTGAAGCTCACCGAGTGGCGCTCGGAGAATGCTTTGGCGACAGGTCTTCGCATCAAGGATCTGGAACTGGATAAGAGCGAGATTTTCCGGCTCTCGCCCAACGACATCCCCGTGGCCGAATCCGCCTCAGGCCCGTTGATCGTAGCGCGCCCAGGCAAGCCCAAGACGCTCGTGTTTGGGTTTCATCCGGCACTCTCGGCCATGAAGTACGAACTGACCATGCCCTTGCTGTTCGGCAACATCGTGCGCTGGATGGCCCCCGATACTTTCACCACCTACGAACTGAATGCGGGCACTGTGGGAACAGTGAACGTCGCTCTGGAAAACGAGACTAACCCCTCGACCGTACACGTGCTCACTGAAAACCAGAAAGCTCTACCGTTCACAATCGAGGGCCGGAATTTGCGATTCTTCTCGGGGTCTCCGGGGACCGTGCGCGTTTCAGTGGGCGATCGCGAGCTGGTTTATTCTTTGACGCTGCCCCAGGCGGGCGACGTGGTCTGGAAGCCAGTGGGCGTCAAAGCGGGCATCCCCCGCAAGACTGATTCGCGCCCTGGCTCGCGCGATATTTGGCAATGGCTGGCTCTGCTTGGCTCGCTTGGCCTGTTGCTTGACTGGATGCTTTTCGGAAGGGGCGGGCGAAGGGCGATCATCGCTGGTGGAATGAAGCAGCGGCCAGCTTGGCGGAAGGCGTCATGACCTTTGACCGGCCCTGGCTTCTGCCCTTGGCAGCACTCCCCGTTTTGTGGGTTCTCTGGGAAATGCGCCGTACACGACGCCTGGGCGCTTTGATAGTGAAGGCGTTATGCTTCACAGCGATCGCACTGGCGGTCGCAGAGCCTCGACTGAATACGAACGAGACTAAGATGGCGGTTGCCGTCCTCGTTGATACATCCGTCAGCATCGGTCCGCAGGACCTTGCGCGAGAATCGCAACTGGCGACAACACTCGAGAGCGGCAAAGGTCGGCACTGGGTTCAAGTTGTGCCGTTCGCTAAAACGCCTCGCAACGCGGCCACCGGCGAGCATTCGGGTTCTTGGAAGCTTGCCTATACGTCTGGCGATCAGGGCCACTCCACCGATCTCGAAGCTGCCATTCGCGGCGCTATTGCGGAGCTCCCCACCGGCATGGTGCCTCGCGTGGTGCTGATTTCCGACGGCAAGGAAAACGCGGGGAGCATTACTCGGGCCGCTTGGCAGGCCCAAACGCTGGGTATTCCGATCGACACCTTCGCGCTCAACGGACGGGCCGAACCCAATCTCCGGCTGGAGTCGGTCAGCCTGCCCACCGTTGCGTTTACAGGCGAGCGATTTCCCGTCGACCTCACGGTGATTGCTCCGCGCAAAGCTTCAGGGACGGTGGAGATCAGCGCGGAGGGCAAGCTGCTCGGATCCAATCCGATCACGCTCGAAGCCGGAGCGAATCAGGTGCGCCTGCATCCCAGCATCGTCACCGCAGGAGCGATCAACCTCTCGGGCGTACTCAAATCGGCGGAGCTGGGCGGCGACGTTCGTTTCGATCGGTCGGTAACGCTGCGCCGCCCGCGCGTGCTGTACGTTTCCCAAGATCCGGAAGGGACCGAATCGCACCTGATGCAAACCCTCGCGGCAGGCCAGTTCGTTGTGGACCGGGTCAGCGAACTTGGCAAGGCAGCCCTTGCGGATTATCAGATTGTCGTTTTCAACAACTGGGATCTTGAATCGCTCCCCATTGAGCGCAAGGACGAAGCCGAGCGCTTCGTTAAGCAGGGCGGCGGTTTGCTGGTCATTGGAGGCGAACGGAATCTGTACGACGAGAAGAAGAAAGTGGAGGACGCGCTGGACCGGGCGCTTCCCGCGAAGGTGGCACCACCCAAGTCGCCGGAAGGCACCTGCGTGGTGCTGATCATCGACAAGTCGTCCTCGATGGAAGGCAAGAAGATCGAGCTGGCGCGTCAGTCGGCCATCGGCGTAATTGAAAATCTTCGCCCCATTGACTCGGTAGGCGTGCTCATTTTCGACAATTCGTTTCAATGGGCGGTCCCGATCCGGCGAGCTGAAGACCGCACGCTGATCAAGCGACTGGTAGCGGGCATTACTCCTGACGGTGGCACGCAAATCGCCCCCGCTCTAACCGAGGCGTTCCGCAAGGCGTTGCCGGTGAAGGCCACCTTCAAGCACATTGTGCTACTGACTGACGGTATCTCCGAAGAGGGCGATAGCCTGGATGTTTCCCGCGATGCCGCGCTGCAACATGTCACCATTTCGACGGTCGGCCTCGGACAGGACGTAAACCGCGCTTATTTGGAGAAGGTCGCCAGTCTCGCTGGCGGCAAGGCATATTTCCTCAACGAACCGACCGGACTGGAGCAGATCCTGCTCAAAGACGTGATGGAGCACACTGGATCCACCGCTGTAGAGAAGTCGCTCAAGCCGGCCGTGGCTAAGAGGGTTGAGATTTTGGAGGGTGTCGGGATTGAAACCGCCCCCGCGCTAAAAGGCTACGTGAAGTTTCAGGCGAAACCGACGGCCGATACGATTCTGAGCATCGATAAAGACCCGCTTCTCTCACGTTGGCAGTATGGCTTAGGTCGCTCGATGGTGTTTGCTTCGGACGCCAAGAGCCGCTGGGCATCGGACTGGGTGACTTGGAACGGCTTTGACAAATTCTGGACAAACATTTTCCGCGACCTCCTGCCGCACTCGCCCTCGGGCGAAGCCAAGGCCGAATACGATAGCGCCAGCGGCGACCTGATCGTGCAATATCAGCTTGGGCGCAACATAGAGGAGCCGCGCAAGTTGCCCGCCATATTTGCGATCGGGCCCGCCGGTTTTCAGAAGCCGGTCCCCATTATCAAGATGGCGGATGGATCGTTTCGCGGTCGTCTTCCTATCGGTGAGCGCCAAGGCCTGTTCCGGGTCCGTCCGCTCGAGGAGTCGCGTGCCTTTCCGGAGGTCGGCTTTTATCGCCAGGAACAGGAATTGCAGGACTACGGGTCGAATCAATTCTTGTTGCGAGAGATTGCGGAGTTTACAGGCGGCCGATTCAACCCAAACCCGAAGGAAGTCTTCGACCCGGGCGGCCGCAGCATTCCGTCTAGTATGCGGCTCTGGCCCGGATTGCTGGGATTTGCAATCGCGCTCAATTTGATCGAACTCTTTCTCCGCAAAGCTCGTGCAGCGTTTCGAAAGTAAACGCTCCAGACCCGAAACACGTCATAATAATTGACATGCAGATGAACCGGCGGCGCAAACAAGGCGGATTCTCGCTCATAGAATTGCTGATCGTAATTGCGATCATCCTGATTATCTTGGCGATTGCGGTCCCAAAGTTGAGCAGCGCGCGCATGAACGCTACGGAAACCGTGGTGATCCGTGAGGTCCAAACCCTTCATCAGGCACAGACGCAATACATGTCGCAGTTTGGAAAGTACGCCATAAGCCTGGCGGAGCTTGGGCCGCCCACCAGCGGCGGACCCGGTCCACAAGCCGCTGACTTGATCCCGGCCAGTCTTGCCACCGGCGAAAAGGACGGATACACGTTCGTAATGACTTCCACCCCGACAGGGTATACCGTTAGCGCCAATCCCAAGGTCTACAACAGCACCGGTCGCCGGACATTTTTCTCCGATCAGAACATGGTGATGCGGCAGAATTGGAGTCAGGAACCGGCTACGATCAACAGCCCTGAAGTAAAGTAGCTTTTAAGCGCTCTTGCAGGTGTCGATCACGACTTCGACGCGACGATTTTTCTGGCGCCCCTCTGGATTGTCGGATCCATCCTGGTTTATCTCAGGCGCGATTGGCTTCGTTTTGCCAAACCCGTGCATCTCGGCCGAACCTTGCAAGTATCCATGAGCCTCGAGCCAAGCCTCCACGGTATGCGCCCGCCTTTCGCTCAATTGCCGATTGTAGGCGGACTCGCCTTTGCCGTCGGTATGACCCTCGATCGAGATTGGATGGCTGCCTTCCCTGCGGATCATGGGACCAAGTTCGCTCAGCACCATTTCGGCGCCTTGCGTCAATTCGGCCTTATCGAACTCGAACAATGCGTCCGAACTGGCGACCAACCGCGACTTGCACGGCTCTTTCACTTTGCGGATATCGCGCGGCACTTGAATCTTGCCGGGCGCCTGCCACGGTCCTCTAGGCTTCTGAATCTCGCCCGGCTTCTGAATCTGATATTTTCCGCCCTGGGCCAGCAAGCTCAGCGCGGCACCCAGACACAATCCAATTTTTCTCATTCTGAGATAATACTCTCGTCAGATGATCATATCGCTTCGAAATATAGAGAAGTACTTTGAGCACGGCCCGACCAAGACGTTCGTTCTTCGACGCATCAACGCCGACATTAAGGAAGGCGAATTCGTATCGATCATGGGCCCGTCAGGAGCCGGCAAATCGACGCTTCTCCACGTGCTCGGCATGCACGACAGCTCCTGGACAGGCGAATACCATCTCGCGGAACATCCAATTCACAAGCTCAACAAGAAAGACCGCATGGAGCTGTATAAGAAGTACTTCGGCTTCGTATTTCAGAGCTATCATCTGCTGGATTCGTTGACAGTGTACGAGAATCTAGACATCCCCCTGTCCTATCGCAACATTAAGAAGGGCGAGCGCGAATCGATTGTCGCCGACGTGCTGGATCGCTTTCAGATGGTCGGGAAGAAGGATCTGTTCCCCAATCAGTTATCGGGTGGCCAGCAGCAATTGGTAGCGATCGCGCGGGCGGTGGTGGCGAGTCCCAAGATTATTCTCGCCGACGAGCCTACGGGCAATCTCCACTCCAGCCAGGGGAAGGAAATCATGGAGATGTTCAAGAAGCTGAACGAGCAAGGGACCACCATCATTCAAGTAACCCACAACGAGAAGAATGCGGAATACGGGCATCGCGTGATCAATCTTGAGGACGGCTGGATAGCTGCTTAAAACGGGAGCCTCATGAACTGGGAGCAGACAAGACGAACGGTTGTCGTGACGGGCGCTGGCGTGATATTCTTCTGATGTGGATGCCGTTACAGGCATCGGTCCACAAGCGGATGTGGCGGAATTGGCAGACGCGCTAGATTCAGGTTCTAGTGGGGGAAACTTCGTGGAGGTTCAAGTCCTCTCATCCGCACCAATAAGATCCATCCATAAGTTGCGGTCATGAAGCGACCCTCCGGGGTCGCTTTTGTTGTTAAGGTAGCGCAAGTGGGAGCGGAAATGAGGGGTCATCCGGGTAGCCAGAGCGTGCCCCGGGCGCTGTGTATGAAACTCTAGTGCGCCCGGATCTGGGTACTCGGCGGGTCTACTCGCGGTAGCCTATGCTAATCTACGGCGGAAGCATGGAAGATAATACTTTTCAGCGCCCCGCGTGGACTTCCATCAAAGAGGTCGTTCAGTAACCCTTCGTCCGGACCGCAGACGCCGATCTCATCCTCGGCAAGGTTCAGCGACTTTGTGAACGGATTACCAACTCAGGACACTAGCTCTACATTTCGGATTCACTTTAGGATCTATCGCGCACTGCGTTGCTGGCGGGAAGGGTTCCGGCGTTCACCGCTAGGCCGAAAAATGGAGTGCAGCACAACGTCGGGGGTCAGGCCACTTTTGGGTAAACATATACTTGACACATCAGGCTTCCTGTAGGATTGAATTATGGCAACCGATTTGACCGCCCTTAGCGCAACGCAAACCGCCGATCCTAATACCCTTCAAGAAGCGGTGGTTTACTTTTCGAACCCTGATAACTGCCTTCACTACTTGGCGGCTAGGCGCTGGAAAGATGGCGTTGTGAAGTGTCCTAATTGCGGATCGGATAAGGTTGGTTTTGTAGCTTCCCGTCGCATCTGGCAGTGCAAGACACGGCATGATCGCGCCCAATTCAGCATCAAGACTGGAACAATCTTCGAAGACTCTCCGCTTGGTTTGGATAAATGGCTTCCGGTTCTCTGGCAGATCGCTAGTTGCAAGAATGGCGTTTCCACTTGGGAGATCCACCGCGCTATCGGCGTCACTCAGAAGACGGCATGGTTCATGCTTCACCGCGTTAGGCTTGCTATGCAGGATAACGAGACTGGCCGCATGTTGGGCGGCGAAGTGGAAGTTGATGAGACTTTCATCGGCGGCAAGGCGCGGAACATGCACGCGGACAAGAGAGCCGAAAAGATCCATGCTCGTGGACCAGGAAGCAAGGCAATGCGCGTCGGCAGGGTACGCGCCCGCGTGGTCAACAACCGCCGTAAGAAGGCGTTGTACGATCTGGTACGCGATAACGTTCAGCCGGGCTCTACTCTATAGCGACTCTCCGAAGTCGTATGACGGGCTTAATGAGTTTGAGCATCAAGTGAGTGACCACGCTGTAGCCTACGTGGACGGGAATGTACACACGAACGGAAGCGAGAATTTTTGGAGTCTCTTCAAGCGCGGTCTCAACGGAACTGATGTTTCGGTCGAACCTTTCCACTCGTTCCGCTACGTTGATGAACAGGCGTTCCGCTTCAACAATCGGAAGGGACATGAACGACGGGGAACGCTTCAGCCTGCTTTGCTCTCAGTTAGTCGGCAAGCGACTCACATATGCGAACCTCACAGCGAACGAAGATAAAGAACGAGGGGTCCCGGCTTAAGCGGCAGGGGCGGGGGAAGCGGAAGGTTTGACCTTCCGCTTTGGTCCACGTTTTCGCGGGTTCGCTTTTGATTGTTTCTGGTACTCCGCTTCCCTGCGGAGTATTTCGTCTTTGGGAACTACTAACACGCGGTCCACTAAGTTCGTGAATGCATTGTATTCGGTTGAGTGTTTCATAATTCTCCTCCATGCAAGATTATAAAGTGTCGATCAGACCAGCGAATAGTTTTTGCCTAGTCTGTCTTCTTCCTGGGTGCGTTGGTTTAGATGATAGGTCCATATATTCCTTAAAGTCCTTAGCCACGGACCTGGGCGTCTTTTCTTTGCCACGTTGCTTGCCGTCCAAAATGTTATACGAGTTTTTACTACCATACTCTTCTTTGTAGATAAAAATAGCAGGGATCGGCTTCCCTTGTATGACGTTCTCAAGAAGTTTCTTTCGAAGAGTCAATGGCCAAACCCGACCTCTCTGGAAAGGTCGTATTAAGTTAATCTTCCCATCGCGGAAATAACCTGCGAGTTATTCCAGTTTCATCCTGCCTATTTCATAGTTCATAGTGGCTCCAAAGATGCTCATTCGCCACCAACTACATCGAGGCGGCAACACCGATAAAATGTTACAGCACTCGGGCTTGATGCGTCAAGTATATTTTCATCCACTTTTGCCGCAGGGCGGAATTGCGGATACCAACTCCGGAAAACAATCTCCAGTTCGTTGTTCAGCACCTTGGTTCGCGTTTGCAGTAGCAGGCGTGCACCGCGTAGCGTCCACGTCATCGGCTTGTTAACGAAGCGTCGGCTCACCACTTGATTGATGGTCGATTCCACAAAAGCCGTAGTGAAGGTCTCCTCTTGGCGGTAGCGCTCCCCAAAGTCGGAATGAATTCCCGGTTGTTGCGAATGTGGATTTCGAACTCCGTCATTCCGCACGCCAACTTTTCAGCTGCTGCGGAATGGGCTCGGATTTGGCTCAGATCTAGCAGCAAGTCGTTCAGTCGATCCAGTGCCTCGGCCACATTGCCGTGCCATATCAAATGCTTCACGCTGTCGATCCGTTTGCCTATCGCTGCACCAGTTTCAGCTCGCCCGGCTTCCGCCATCAGGGTTTGGTCTGCTGCTGGAGAACTGTCACCCGCATCGTGATGTGGAACCAATCGATCCAATGCTCTCTGCCGGGCTGCACGTACTCCTGCACCCGCCGCACATTCTCACGGCCGTCTGACATAAACACAACCTGCTGACGGTCCTGCAGGCCCTGCGATTTCATTAGCCTCCGCGGCCACCGCCCGAAAGCGAGAGCAACCGCGAGTGCGGGCGATACCACGCTGGGTGACAAATTTCTGACGTACTGCGCCCGGGGATTGTGCCAGCGCAATTGAATCCTGGCAAGCTACACCCAACAAGAAAAACGAAAGAACAAAACTGACTTTCACGTTCCTTTCAATCGTCACTTCACGCCTACCGTTACATCGTTACTTGACCGCCCGATGTAGTTCAAGCGCACGGGGACGGCGCTACCTGGCGTAACGCCGCTCGGCACCCGGACGTTGACCTGGTTCAGAGCCGCAAATCCCGGCGTATTCCCGAACCGTAGAACCTCGGCGATGCGGCCACCAATCGATACTTGCGGCGGGATTACACTCCCGTCCATCAACCCGGCGAGGTAAATCTCCAACGCTTCTCAGGCAGCGGCGGGGTTATCAGGCGAAGCGATCTGAGATGTTCCAGCAAACAGGATGGCACCTTGGCCGCGCCCATCGCCCGAAAGCGAGAAGAGCGCAGGAGGGGGCATCAACACACTTGGACGATAGATTTCAGCGCTGGCAGTCCTTCCAGGGTATAGGCTGTAGCCGCCGACGACCAAACCGAGCCGTCCGGAAGCAACGTAGCTGTGTGGTAGTGCCGCCCTGTATTCATCTTTCTGGTAAGGGCGAACGTTCCAGTGGTGGACGTGTAGATTTCGGTGCTCGGGTCGCCGTTGCCTCCCGGCAATTGGCCGCCGGTGATAAGGACCGTTGCATCCGGAATCAGTGCAGCTGTGGAGAACTTGTGCGGCTTGATCGTGTGTCCAAGGCTGTTGAAGGTTCCGGCTACCGGTTCGTACAGTTCTGCGTCCGCTGGGACACCCTCGTTTTCGTCGTCAGCGACAAACAAGATTTTGCCGTCAGTGAGCAAGGTCGCTCTGCTTATTTCACCGCACTTGTTGGTTGTAAGGCCGGTAAAACTGAACATACCAGTGCGGGAATCAAAGACTTGCCTTTGCGGCATGAAAATCAGCCGAACAGTCTCCAGTGATCAAAACCCAGCCGTCAGCCAGGAGCGTCAGCCGTTTTGTTTTGGCTGCGCGCAAGGCTTCCTCAACCTGTTTGTGCCCGGTGATGTTAACGTGCTGGAACAGAATCAGGGGAAGGCGATTGCTCATGAATCGCGTGACTTTGCCCCATGAACCACCGCTGTTCGCCAGGTGAATGGCATGGATACTCCAGCGAAAAGTGCTCGCGTTTACCTCGCAGGACTGCCCTTATCCCGGCGGCGAATTCAGCGGCTTCCGCGGCATCCGGGCCGACCGCCCCGTCGCATACCCCCAAGTAGTCGGCTCCCTCGCCGAAGCCGCCCTGACCCAAAGCCTCGAGCCGGACCTCGTCAGAGTCCACTCTCCCATTGGCTTCCCCAAAATCCGTCCAGGTCTGGTTTACCGCTATGATCGTACCGGCCTCGTTCAACACACATACGTGGGAAGGAAGTGCATCGACCGTGGATTGAGCCAACTCTTGGAAATCGTGTATGGCTTGTTCCGCTTGCTTGTGATAGGTGATGTCCGTACTGATTCCGCCGTGACCCAGGAACTCGCCCAGCAGCGACAGGCGCGGCTCCGCGTAGGAGTCGATCCACCGCCACTCGCCATCGGCACGCCGGACGCGGGCTTCGGCTCGGAACGCCGTCTGCCCTGCCACCGCGCTGTGGAATGCGGCGAGGTATGCCGGTGAATCGTCCGGGTGAATCAGCGGCTGCCACCCGCGGCCCTCAACTTCTTCGTATGATCTACCGAAGAATTCGCGGTAGGTTCGATGAACAAATTGGTTTCCGCCTTCGGCATCGGTTACCCACATCATCGTTGGGCAATCGTCTGCCATGATGCGGAAGCGCTCTTCACTCTCCCGCATGGCATCCTCGGCCAGTTTGCGCTCGCTGATATCAATCGCTGTTATCTCGGTCCAGCTCGCTTGGTCCCCGCCCTGCACCAATGTCGCGTTCATCAGAGCCCACAGCGGAGTGCCGTCTTTTACGTTTAAAACGTATTTCGTAGTTGGTGAGTGTTCGAGACTCCATCCAATGTACTGGGTAGAAACCCGGCGTTGCGCTCCACATAGCGCCGGTAGCGGTGCTCGGTGGCTCGCTGGACTTCTTCGAATCTCTTACGCTCGGTGGTGTGGCGGGCAATGAACATCAGCATCCGCCGGCCGTCCAAAAGGATCAGCCTCAAGTTCATCTCCGTGGGTATCCTGCGGCCATCCTTAGCAACGTGCTCCGTCTCCAGGAGAAACTGACCTCCGGCGAGCAGACGGTCCGGAATCGGAGAGAATGAGCCCGGCGTTTGGGCCGGGTCGACGTCGGGAAACGACCGTTCCAGCAATTCGTCCCGGGTGTAGCGCAGGCGTTGGCAGGCTGCATCGTTCACCTGAAGGAAGTTGGTCAAGAGCCCGTCTTCTCCGAGCCCGACGACAAACACGGCGTCATTGCAGCTGTTGAACAGAGCTTGATACGGCTGCTCGCGCGCCGTGGCGGCTTCCTCTCCTCGCTTGCGCTCGGTAATGTCTTCGCTGTGGGTGATCAGATACAAGGGTTCGCCGTGGTCGTCTCTGACCTGAGACATCCTCACGCGAGCCCAGATTGGGTGCCCTTTCCGGTGAATGTAGCGCCTTTCCAGTTCCACGAATGGGAGAGAGTCGCGTAGCAGTTGCCCGGCCGCCTCTTGGGAGAGGCCCAGGTCATCGGGGTGGGTTAGAGCCGGCCAATCCCCGGCGAGCAACTCCTGGCTGGTATAACCCAGCATTCCGCAGATCGTTTGGTTCACCCTCAGGAGCCGTCCGTCGGATGCGCTCAGGCAGATGCCGAACGGGGCATCCTCGAATGCGGCCCTGAACTGTTCTCCGCTGTCACGTACCGCTCGCTCCGCCCGAGCCTTTCGGTAATGTCACGGGCGGCAGTGGACGCCCCCACGATGATTCCCAGGTTGTTCCGGATCGGAGAAATGGTGAACGAAACATTGATTCCAGTCCTTCCTTCGTCAGCCGGATGGTCTCGAAGTGAGACCGGCTTTCTCCGGCCATCACGTTGCCTAGAATGTCGGTTAACTCGTCGTGCCGCCCGAGTGGCAATAGGATTAAGATGGATTTCCCAATCACCTCATGGGCGTGGTACCCATAGATTGCTTCGGCGCCGTTGTTCCAGCTCTGGATCGTCCCGTCGAGGGTCTTGCCGATGGTGGCATCGTCGGACGACACCACGATGGCGGCGAGGAGCCGCTGGGATTCTTCGGCGGCCCGGCGTTCGGTCACGTCCTGCTTAAGGGCGATGTAGCGGACAATATCGACGCACGAATCGCGAATCGGAGTGATCGTCATCTCCTCCAAGTCCCACCTCTGAAGAGAGTCGGCCTTCGTGGGCTGTTGGCCAATTGGCGCGTTTCGGCTGTCCTCTGTTAACCAGAAAGCGGAGCAAGCCCGAAGCAGGCGAGAAGTGGCTCCCCGAGCGCAGTGTTTCTTGGCGAATCGCGCCAGTGACGATCTCTTGTTGAAACATCTGTCGGGGCCGTTATGCGCACTCTCGAACAGGCCGATTTACGCCGGGGGTCCGTAATACTGCACGGATGGCCAATGCAGACCGGGAGTCGTAGCGAAAAATAAAAGAAAAGAGCTTGACGCGTCATGTAGTGTTATGGTTCACTACAACAGTAAACCTCTTTCGAATTGGAGCTGAATCGCTTACATGCGCGAGTAACTCCGGTCCGGGAGCTAGAAAGTAATCTAAGGAGAATTAACCATGAAGTCTTTTCGTTTGATGTGGTCCGTTGTTCTGGTGTCGTTTTCGACCCTGGCTTTCGCTCAGTCTCACGACCACACGTCCGTCGACAAACCGGCGCCGTCTGAAGCGCGAAAGGCGTTCAACGTCATAAAGACATTTGCGGGAGAGTGGGAAGGCTCCGTAACAGTCGCGGAAGCGCCCAAGATGAACGGCGGCAAAATGCACCTGTCTCTCCGGGTGACTTCCAGAGGAAACGCGGTGGTGCACGAATTTCAGGAGGCAAACACGCCGTTGGACCCGGCCAAGTTCGACCATCCCGTTACCATGTTTTATGTGGATGGCGAGCAGCTCAACTTGGTGCACTATTGTGACGCGGGTAACCGGCCGCACATGACCGGCAAGATGTCACCCGACGGCAAAACCGTGGAGTTCACCTTTGCGGACATCTCTGGCAGCAGCACGAAAACTGGGTACATGCAGCACTCCGTGTTCACCTACGTCGACGCCACCCATCACACAGAGGACTGGACGTTCATGATGCCGGGTGACAAGCCGATGCACGCGCACTTCGAGCTGCACCTGTTGGACTGAACACGCAGAATTTCGGATGAGGTGCGGATTCTCGCCGAGGCCTAATGGACCGTGAGTGGAACGACAGCCAGCCGATTTACCGCCAGCTGCGCGACCGAGTCGTCGCGATGATTCTCGACGGGTTGCTCAACGAAGGCGATCCACTGCCGTCGGTGCGCAGTGTCGCGGCCGAATATCGGGTCAATCCGCTCACGGTTCTGAAGGGCTATCAGCAACTGGTCGACGAGCAGCTTGTAGAGAGCAGGCGAGGCCGCGGAATGTTCATCAATGTCGGCGCTCGCGGTCTGCTCCTGCAAGGGGAGCGCCAGAAGTTCCTTGCGGAACAATGGCCCCTGGTTTTCGCAACGATTCAGCGGCTCGGTCTGACACCTGAAGAACTGTTGGCAGCCGCCAATCGCCAGCCGGCGTCGAAGTCGAGCAAGGACGTTGAGGAGGCGCCGAAGCCATGACCGTCATAGAAGCACGGGGACTGCGCAAATCCTTCGGCACGACCATAGCGCTGAATGGCATCGATCTGCATGTGGACGAGGGCCGCATCCTCGGACTCATCGGTCCCAATGGCGCAGGCAAGAGCACCGCGCTCAACGCGATTCTCGGCCTGACCCAATGTCAGGGAGAACTGAAGGTGCTGGGGCACGACCCCTGGACCGAGCTCGATCAACTCATGCGCGATGTCTGCTTCATCGCCGATATCGCCGTGCTGCCGCGCTGGATGCGGGTCTCTCAGGCTCTCGATTACGTCGCCGGCGTACATCCGCGGTTCGATCGCGCCAAGGCGGAAGGCTTTCTGGCCAGGACCGGCATCAGGCGCGCCAGCAAAGTCAGGGAATTGTCCAAGGGCATGGTGGTCCAGTTGCACCTTGCTCTGGTGATGGCCATTGACGCGAAATTGCTGGTGCTGGACGAGCCGACGCTGGGCCTGGACATCCTGTATCGCAAGCAGTTCTACGATTCCCTGCTGAACGACTATTTCGATGGCAGCCGCACGATCCTGTTGACCACGCACCAGGTGGAAGAGGTCCAGCATGTCCTCACCGATCTGATGTTCATCAACCACGGCCGCATCATACTCGATTGCAGCATGGAAACATTCGAATCGCGTTATCTGGAAGTGATGGTGCATCCCGAGCATCTCGCTGCAGCACGGGCGTTCCAGGCGATTCACGAGCGCCAGGTGTTCGGCCGCAGTATCCTGCTGTTCGATCATCTCGATCGTCAGCAGGCCGCCGGCCTTGGCGAACTGCGCACGCCCAGCATCGCCGACGTGCTCGTGGCGGTGATAGGTAATCCGGCCGACCAAGCCCAGGGAGCGGTCAAATGAGCACTCCATCGAATGCGGTGCCCGAATTCTTCAACGACTCGCAGGGAATCGCCCCGGCCGCGTTGTCCCCGACGCGGCCCCTGTACTGGTCAATACGTCGTGAACTTTGGGAGAACCGTTCCATCTACATCGCACCGCTGGCCGCTGCCACCGTCGTGCTGTTCGGCTTTTTGATTAGTGCGATGCTCGACCCGGCGCAGCGGCGGCATGCCCTCGCCCTACAGTGCGATTTCGCGGCGGGTCTGCTCATGGCTACGCAGATACTGGTCGGAGTATTCTATTGCCTTGACGCGCTGCACGGTGAGCGCCGCGATCGAAGCATCCTGTTCTGGAAGTCGCTCCCGGTTTCAGATCTGACCACCGTGCTTTCGAAGGCGTTTATTCCAATCTTCCTTCTGCCATTGCTCACCTTCGCGATTACCGTTGCCACGCATATGAGCATGCTGCTGCTGAGTGGCGCGGTACGGCTGGGGAGCGGTCTGAGTGTCGCAACGCTATGGACACAGGTGCCGTTGTTTCAGATGTCGCTAGGGCTGCTCTACCACCTGCTGGCCCTGCATGTCCTTTGGCATGCGCCTATCTACACCTGGTTGCTGCTGGTCTCAAGCTGGGCGCGGAGGGCGGTATTTCTATGGGCCGTCTTACCTGTGCTGGCGATCTGCGGCGTTGAGAAGATTGCCTTCAACTCGACGTATTTCGCGGTCATGCTGGGCCACCGCTTCACGGGCCCGGAAGCTTTCACAGCCTCCGGAAGCGCCCCCATGAGTCCGATGATGACACACGTTCCGGACAGCCTCCTGAGCACGCCCGGTCTATGGATCGGACTGCTATTCGCCGTGGCATGTCTCGCGGCAGCGGCGCGTCTACGCCGCTACCGTGAACCGATCTGATTCGCATGCTTTTGATTCACTCTGTGCGTCAGGAGAAACCAATATCCAATGAAAAGCAACGTCACCTTAACCGTCGCGTCTCTGCTCTCGATCCTCTTCTTTACGTTTCACCTGTCGGACGACATCGTCCGCGGGTTCGAGCCGGGAGGCTTCAAGCACATCAGTGGGATACTTACCCTGGTCGTCTGGCTCTATGGAACGCTGGTGCTCGGCGAACGGCGATCGGGGTACGTCATCATTCTCCTGGGGTCGCTCCTCGCGTCGCTAATGCCCCTCGCCCACATGAGGGGGGCGGGACTTGTCGGCGGCAGGATCGCCTATTCCAACGGAGTCTTTTTCTGGGTCTGGACGCTCATCGCGCTCGGCGTAAGTGCGCTCTTCTCCGTCATTCTCTCGGCGCGCGGACTGAGGAGCCTGCAATCGGGCCAGCCTCGTTAGAATGCGATTATCACCCTTACTGGTTTTTCATATTTGCGCCGCGACCATAGGTCTGCTGTCGGGCGCCGCCGCAATGTCTTTCCCCAAAGGTTCGCGCCTGAATGGACTGGCAGGAAAAGTGCTTGTCATATCCATGCTCAGCATGTCCGCAACCGGGGCGTACACCGCGTTCACGAGATCCCAACTGGGCAGTGGTCTCAACGGTGTTCTCGTGTTCTATCTTGTTGCGACGGCTTGGACGACGGCAAGGCGCAGGCATGGGGGAACGGACATCTTCGATTGGGGCGCGCTTTTGGTCATATTGGCGGTCGCTGCCAGCCATGCGATCGTTGGAATAGAAGCGGCGAACACCTGAGCGGGCTCAAAAGGTGGATTTCCCGCTCCAGGGTACTTTTTCTTTGGTTCCTTGGCTCTGCTTGCAGCCGCGGGTGACGTTCGCATGCTCGTACGCGACGGTATTGTGGGCGCACCTCGCGTGGCGCGGCATCTTTGGCGCATGTGCTTTGCGCTGTTCATAGCCGCGGGGTCCCTCTTCCTGGGACAACAAAAAGTATTCCCCGCTTCATGGCGCGGATCACCGATACTCCGCGCGCCGCCGCTCCTCACGCTGATATTGATGGTTTTCTGGATCGTTCGCGTCTCCTTCACAAATGCGTTCAAGGGAGCTTACGTGGCGACGAGTCTCGTGGGCGGGGAACCGCCTCAACTTCGACTGAGCGTACAGGGCCAGGCAGCTCTTTATGGGTAGTATGCCCGCCGCGCTTTGGCCCAAAACCATCTTGCTGTTCAAGGACGAAGCTCTCTGGAAAGAGCGCCTCGCCGTCTCGACGGACAAACCATTGCTATGTAGTCCTGCTTGACGATGCGGCGCGCATAAGATGGATGAGCACGGGACCGTTCACGGACAAGGAATACGCCGAGCTGCGGCGCCCATTTGCCCGGCTACGCCCCGTCCACTAGAAAGATCAAATCCTTCTTGAAAGAGATTGCCTACGAATTCCGGGCATAACGTTGTGCTCTTACGTGTCGTCCGGTCAGGCCGAGACTGCGACGAAATTCCGCGTCAGATGGGACTGGTCCGTGTGGGTAAGGACGGAATCGGTCGAAGCAGAACGGCGATATCGCCGCGGATCTCTTTCACCTTGCCGAGCGCGGTATCGACCCGATCCAGCGTGTCGTCGAGCGGCCGGTCTCCCGGATCTCGGCCATCTCGTTCAATTACCTCGGTGTGGTTTGGGAGAAACGAAAGAACGAGGCTGCCGGGGGTTTAAAGCCAGTCAGCAACTGATCGAAACGATCATCCCAACGGGAAGCCGCATGGCGGGCGTGGAACCCGGTGCCGTTGAGAGGGCACCTGAACTGTCCCATCAGAACTGGGCGAGAGCGCCCTTGATCGCGTGCGGGAACCGACCGAGCTTCGTGTGCTGATCTTCGTCAGCGAGCCGATGGCCCTGAGTACTCAGTGATCGTACCGACCGGCGCGACCGCCACAGGGTTGTATCGAAGCGTATTCAATTCACCTGGGCCGACGAACCGGGCTTCCGCAAGGGGAGGGGCCACGACAGCAAGCAGAAGTGGTCGAACGCCCAGAGGTTGACCAGTGGCATCTCGCTCCCGATGGCTGCAAGAAACTCAAGTGGCCACGGGCATCCGCCGTTAAAGATCGGGGTCAAGTACGCCGTGTCCGCCAGTGGCCACGTGAGCGGCGCTGTCATTAGGAAACGCTATGGCCTGCTTCGCTGGCGTCAGGCTGCGTTCGGTCGCCCCGAACGCCAGTGATCCACCTTCAGGCGATTCAGGCCGGACCCGGACAACGTTTGCCACTGCGAAGGCAGGTTCACATATCGGTTCAACTGGCCCCCGAGCCTTGCCATCGTGGTGGGTGCCGGGTGGTTCACGTCATACGGCCACAGCACTTCAAACTGCGCTATTAGGTAGGTAGTCTTCACGAATGTGGCAATCGCAGTCGCGTGCGCGTAAATCAGCCCGCGAAGAAAGTTCGCGTCCGCGTAGCTGTTCACGCTCGGATTGTCGGTCGGGTACGAGAACGTGGCCAACGCGCGCCCAAGGGCTGTCGCCGCAGCCGCTGCGGTGTCCGCGTCATAGAAGGCCATGCCGCCGCCCGTTACGGAACCCCCGCCCGTATACGAGCGGTTCCCGCTGGAGCTCATCCAGCGGGTCGACGAAGATAACGCTCGCCGATGCGTTCGCCACAATCATCGCTGGGGCTGTTTTGGTTAGCACTCTTGGAACTCCAGACAAATCGGCTTCAGGAGGGTGCCCGAATGGCGAGACGTTTAAAGAGTCGTAAGGGTCGGAGAAATCGTGACTGAATTTTGGCACTGCTCCAATCGCCCCCGCTGTCTATCGAGTACGATGTACACCCGTAGAAAAGTGTCGCCGGGCGAATCGCCGGACCTGATTGTGTCGGTGCTGGCCTCGCATTGGTTCATCGGCCTGATGTCTACGATCGCGCTCGTTATTTTCTATTTCCCAGCAACCTCGTTGAGGGCAAAAAGTGCAAACGCTGGAATCGCGGCGTACAGAGGATCCCGAATCCTGGCGCGCGTGATCACGCCTTCTGCTATTGCCTGAATTCGCCAGGCGATGCTCCGAAACAGGAACTGCTTCGGCGCGGGCTTTGCTCAGCGCGAATCGGCAGTTTCCCAGCCAGCTTAGAAGAGGCGATCAGCAACCCGACATTGCACATGCAGCGGTTCGCAACAGGTCACGGCGCGTCATATTCAGATCTTATAGGATGCTCGGAATACCCAGGAGCTTCGTGCCGTTCTCCCAACGAATTTTACTGAAAACCTCGGGTTTTGACATCTTCCGAATCGCGGTCAGCGTCTCGCGAGCAATGCACTTCCCGTGCAGACGCGGTGAGGCGTTCGTCTGACCTCCTCCATGTCCGTCAGAGCATGGGCAATCGCACCCGAACATGAGTTTGTCCTGATGCCGGGCGAGGAACCCCGCCATGAACTCGGGGTCGCGGTTTAGGGCATTGTTGCAGGAGTTTGCCGACATATCACCGTAGAGGTTGGAATAGTCTGAAAGCCATTTATCGCTGATGCCGCCCGCTTTGATCCGGCCAGTTGGGTATGCGGTGTCGTAAGCGTAGTCCGCGCTCACGTTGGCCCAGAAGGTGTCCGCATGGGCGATGAACCGGGTCTTTGGAAACGCCTTCAGCATGCCGTCGAAGCGTTTGAAACCGCCGTTGAAGACCGCGTTGCCCGAAGCCTGCGGCACGTCTCCGAAGTGGATCTGGATCGGCACGTTCAATTCCGCGGCGAGCGCATACATGCGTTTCATCTCAGGGCCGTCGCACTGCACCTGATACTTGATCTCGCCCATTCCGAGAGCGCCTTCCTTAACCGCTTTGGTCAACAGGCCGGCTGATTCAGGCTTGCTGACGTCGGCGCTCACGAACCAGACGAAGCGGCCCGGATGCTTTTCGGCCAGCGCCCTCGCCTGATCGACGGCCTGCACACGCGTGAGCAAGACGGCCTTGGTGACGGAACTGCCGTCGATATGGGCGAGGTTCGATTCACCGTCGGGCCGCAGGTGGAGGTGGATGTCGAGAACCGGGCCGCCCCATTCGTAGCTCTGCTGTGCCATAACGGAGGCTGTTGAAGCGGCTGCAGCCGCACTGATAAACTGTCTTCGATTAAGCATGAATCGCTGACGAACAGCATACTCCTATTGGTAGCTCGTGAACCCCAATGCATGCTTGTTTGGTCTAGAATAGGAAACTCTATGAAAAGCATCCTGATGTCGTCAACGGCTTTGGCGCTCCTTCTCGTGCCCTCTTCGTTTGCGCAGCGCAAGGCAACCATCGAGAATGTTCGCGAAATTCCATTCTCATCCGTGCCGAACTTTTTGAAGCTTCCGCCTGGGGAATACCTCGGCGAATCGGTGGCTGTGGCGACTAACTCCAAAGGCCATATCTTCGTCTTTCATCGAAGCGCCAATACGCGACTATTCGAATTTGATCGCGCCGGCAACTTCCTAAAGGAAATCGGCGGCGGCTACTACGGCTTCGAATTCTCCCACTCAGTGCGCGTCGACAAGAACGACAACATCTGGACGGTTGACGAGGGCACCAACATGATCACCAAGTTCAGCCCCGATGGAAAGGTGCTGATGGTGCTAGGCAGCAGGCCTCCGGCCGTTCTTGGCGCACAGACTTACCCTTCCGGCCCGAACCAGCCATCGCAGAAATATATTTTCTGCCGGCCGACAGATGTGGCTTGGGACCCGGAAGGCAATATCTTCGTGTCCGATGGATACTGCAATAATCGTGTCGTGAAATATGACAAGGACGGCCGCTTCCTGGCGCAGGCAGGCAGCGAAAAACCTGGCAGCGCTTTGGGCGAATTTAATCTGCCGCACGGCCTTCAGGTTGACGCACAGGGGAATGTCTGGGTAGCCGACCGCACCAACAACCGTTACCAAGTGCTCGACAATAATCTGAAGCCAATGCGGGAGATTACAAACCTGGGCGTTGGCTGGACAGTTTGTATATCGCCGGGCCCCCACCAGTACGCCTTTCTTTCGAACTCGAACCCTAACGGGAACATGCCGGGGACTTGGGAGACTACGGGCGAGATCTACAAGGCGGAGTTGGACGGGACAGTGCTCGGCAAATTCGGCCACCCAGGCAAGCAGGCACCTGGATTCCAGGTGGTGCACATGATCGATTGCCGCAATCCAAACGAGATCATCGTGGGCGAGATCGAGTCGTGGCGGGTCCAGAAACTGATTTTCAAGCCACCTTCGGTCGGCGTAGCGGCAACGGCGAAACAAGGAGAACCCCAATGAGACGAGCAAGCTATGCGATGAAAGCTCTGGCGGCCGCGATGTTCATGGCGGCATCGTGGGCGACCGCTCAGAACGAGGTTCCGGAAATCAAGTTCGATTCCGTGCCCAATGCTTTACAACTTCCTGCTGGCATCTACTTCGGCGAAGTGGCCGGCGTAGCCACGAATTCGCGCGGCGATGTATTCGTCTACACGCGCACGGGCCATCCCACCATTACAATCGGTACCGCTCGTCCCTTCGCGCATGGCGGCTCACGATTGTTCCAGTTCGACCGCCACGGCAAATTCGTCCGAGAGATCGGCAAGGATTCATATGGCTTCATGGTCGCCGCGCAGGTGCGGGTCGACCCCAGCGATAACATCTGGATAGTAGACGAGATGACCAACATGGTCATCAAGTTCGATCCTCAAGGGCGTGTCGCGCTGCTGCTCGGACGTAAAGCGGAGAATGTGAATGTTCCGGCTCGCCCAGCGAGGGGAGGAAACGGGGCGGGACAGCCAACTGATCTGTTCGACCGTCCGACCGACGTCGCTTGGGACGCTGCGGGAAACATATTTGTCGCCGATGGTCTAGGCAACGCTCGCATTGCAAAGTTCGACAAAAGCGGCAGGTTCTTAACGTCCTGGGGCAAGAAGGGCACCGCAACGGGGGAGTTCGCCGATGTGCACGGCATCGCAGTGGACGCCCAAGGCAACGTTTACGCCGCGGATGGCGCGAACAAGCGGATCCAGGTCTTTGACAATGACGGCAAATTCAAGACGGCCTTTAACAACGTTGGAAATACGCAGGCGCTTTGCATCACGAAAGGACCCAATCAGATAATGTACGTCTCAAATTCCAATCCACCCAATGACATCGATCACGACGGCCAAATCTACAGAATGCGCCTGGATGGAACGATGATCGGCAAGTTTGGGAGAGCGGGCAAGTTGCCGAAGGAATTCGGGACCTTGAATGCCATCGATTGCCGCGACGAGAAAACGCTCTATGTTGGCGAGATTGGCAACTTGAGGGTGCAGAAGCTCGCACTCCATTAACCAACCGGACACGCCCGCTTGTTACTCTACCTTGTGAACCTTGCCCTTCTCAAAGGTGATCTTCAGGCTAGGGTAGACCAGAATCTGCTTCTTGCCCGTATCGATATTGTTAGTCGGGGGGCCAAGCGCCGCGATCACTTGGTTGACGGTCATGCCTTTCACAATAGTTACGGGTGCTTGGACAACGAGTGTCGTTGCAGGTGTGCGATCTATGGCCTGTTCAACCTGCTGAGGCGGAGACGGCGGAGCCCAAGCTCGATTTGCCTCCTGAGTGACCTGATCCACTGCGTTATTCGCTTCTTGAGCCTGCGCCTTCAGTTCATCCGACACATTGGGGTCGGGCGTGGGCAGTTCCCTTGCGAAAGCCGCTTGATTCGTGCCCACTACGGTAGGCGCGAGCGCCGGCAACCCATTCTGGCCCTGCTGAGTCTGCATCGCCTGCATGCCCTGGTTCAGGCTTTCGAACATGTGATTCTGCATCTCTTGAAGCTGTTCGACCGGCAGCGCGACCATGCTGCCGACGATGCAATCGTTCGGCTTGCTCCAGATCACCTGCACATTTCCCGCGGTTCCACTCATAGGCTGCGATGCGTCGAACTGGAGCACGTCTCCTTCCGTTACCACGCACTCCTGTCCCCCGCTTGCGTCAGCGTTCAGGCTGCTGAATGCCACGAGGGTGTGTTTAATGTGATCCGCCACCACCAGCGGCTCGGAAGTCTGAGGTGGAGCGTCTTGCTGCTGAGCCACTTTCCGCTCCCACTGCAGCTGCCGTTGTACCTCTTCCGAAATCTGCTGCTTGACGCTATCGTCCATCGGCGCGCCATCCTGAAAGTTTCCGCGTTGCGGGACGATTCCGGCGTCTACCTGGGTCTGGTAAGCCTCCTGGAAGCTACTCGCGATCAGGTAATCCGTTAGCCACAAGGATGGCCGCGGATAAGCCGGGTAGGGATTGAAATACACACCCCCGTAGGCGCCGTACCAGGGATCGTTCACCCAGCCCCATTGGTAATAAATGGGCGTCCTCCAGGGGTTGCCGTACGCATAAGAATAGAATGCAGGCCGATAATACCGCACGGGTGTATACACGTTGACGTAGGTGCCGCGATAGTAGTAGGGGCGATAGACGTGGGCATAACGAGCGCCATGATCGTAGTATGTCCGCTGAACGAAGCGCTGGTTCCGGACCACGACATCGCGCTGAACGTAGCCATGTCCTCCCGCGTTGGTGACAACGGTCCTATCGCCGTGTCTCGTAATGGACTCCCGGTTCGCGCCAACATGGTTGACGCTCATTCCGTTTTGGGTATTGAGCGTGTGAACGGTACCCCCGCGGAAATTGGCATTGTCGCCGCTCGGGCTCGTAAAGGCCCGCCTGGGTTGCGCAGCTGTCGGGATCGGTTGGTAGCCTGGCTGACGACCGCTCTGAATCTGCGGATTGCTTTGCGGCGTAGGTTGACGACCGAACTGGTTCTGGGGGGAGCTTAGCTGAGTAGGTTGACGGCCAGTCTGGTTTTGCGGATAGCCTTGCGACGTAGGCTGACGACCTGTCTGGTTCGGCGTATTCCCTAGCTGCGTAGGCTGACGAGCAGGCAGATTCCTTGGAGCGGCGCCCTGCTGAACGGTTTGCGGGGTTTGCTGTTGCTGAACCTGACGCGGCTGCTGTGCCGGCTGCTGGACCTGACGCTGTTGTAGCGGCTGCTGAACCTGCCGCTGCTGTTGTAGCGGCTGCTGAACCTGCCGCTGCTGTTGTGGCGGCTGCTGGACCTGACGCTGCGGTGCCGGCTGCTGGACTTGACGCTGAGGCGCCGGAGTGGCTACCTGGCGCGGCGCCGGCGCGGGAGCCGGCTGAGCGGGTGCCGGCGCATTCTTGGCCTTTTTATCGTCGTAAGCATTCAGCGACATTGCCGAGCACGCAAACAATATTCCTGCAAGAGCAGTGCAAGTCCCGTTCAAAAAAGGCAGGCGGCCGGGGTTCGGTCTCATATATCTCCTGATTATTCAAATACGACGGAACGGAACAGCTTATCCAGGGCGTCGAAGTCGAATTAGTCAAAGATACCGCCTCTGCTCCGCTGAAGCAAGGTGGCACAAGAATCGGATCAAAAAATTCATCTCTAAGATAACTTTTCCGTTTTAATGTGGCAGAGGAGAGCAAGCGGTCGATATACTGATCGGAATGGCTGAAAGCCTGCCCCTGACTCATCGCGTGCAGCGCGGGGATACTAAACTATTCGTTTAACGAATTGGAAGCGCTGATGCTGAGAGCCGCACAGGTTGTGAAACCGCGCTCCTGCGGGGGCCACACCAATAAGGAGGTTGTCGAGGCTTGGAGTTTCGCTCGCTACTGTTCGGCGTGATTGGGAGTACTCTTGTTCCTCATGATTGGCCATGCGCCGGGTCCGACAGCGAAGTAACGTATGCAGCCAATGTCACCTGAGCAACAGCAGCAGATTCGCGATGTCTTTTCGAAACTAATCGCGCTTCCTCAAGCAGAGCGCTTGATTTATCTTCTGACTGCATGCGCGGGGCAAACCGAGGTCTCTAATGAAGTACTGCGCCTGATGGAATCTCATGACCACGTACAGTCGATCCTCCAGCCGACGATGGAAGGCGCGGATGACGCCAGCGTCGGGTCCCTTCGCATCGGACGTTATCTCATCCGTGAGACTCTCGGGAGCGGAGGCATGGGCACCGTATATGCCGCGCTTGACCCGCGTCTCGGCCGCAAGATTGCCCTGAAGACGATCAATGTACAAGCACTGCCTGGCACGCAGGGAGGTTTGCGGGACAGGTTGCTGCGTGAAGCGAAGGCGGCCGGGGCGTTGAATCACCCTGGCATCGTAACCATCCACGAATTTGATGAAGCCGACGGCGTTCCGTTCATAACGATGGAGCTCGTGGAGGGGAAATCCCTCCAGGACCTGCTGAATGCCGGCGAAAAATTCAGCACCTCCCAAGTGATCGCCATTGTGAAGCAAGCGGCAGCGGCATTGGATTACGCCCATGAAATGCAGATCCTGCATAGGGATATCAAGCCTGCAAATATCATGCTGCAGCCGAACGGAATCGTCAAGATCGCGGATTTCGGGATCGCGAAGATCCAATCCAAACAGTTGACCGCCCTCACGCGGACCCACTTCGTCGTGGGCACCCCGGACTACATGTCGCCGGAGCAGATGGCGGGGGCTCCGCTCGACAGGAAGTCGGACCAGTATTCGCTGGCTCTGACCGCCTATCGGCTGCTCACGGGTTGGCTGCCCAAGCCCTCCCCCTTCGGCTCGGATATGGAGTTGTCCCCTGCTCTGGAAGGAGGACCTCTTCGCCGCGCCTTCAAGTTATTGCCTAACGATCGGTTTCCTACTTGCCAGGGCTTTGCAGAAGCCCTGCAGCAGAGTCTAGAAGCCCCGGTTACGGCTGTAAATACAACGCCGAAGGAACCAGTTCGTACCGCAGATCCGCAGCCTAAGCCAGTGCCTGGGCCACCTCCGCAGCCTCGTAGATATATTGTTCCCTTAATCGCAGTTGGGGCCCTATGGCTGGCCATCGCCGGAGCAGCCGTGACTTACCTTTCCCGACGGCCCTCGCCGGCTCCTATGTCTCCCGTAATCGTGCGGTTCACGGCAACACAGGCTGGTAGTTGGACCGCTCTCGAATGGAACGTGTCGGACGCCGCGCGGGTGATCATCGATCAGGGCATCGGCAAAGTCCCCGCGAGCGGATCGATGGAAGTGAACCCGTCGATAAAGACGAAATACACTTTGACGGCGAGCGGCGGTGGTGTGGATAAAGTCGCTGAAGCGGTCGTGGAACCGGCACCGAAAGAACCCCCGCCTGCTGCCGAAAAGCCCGTTATCGCGTCATTTCGCGCCGATCCGCCGAAGCTGGCTGCTGCCGGAAATTTTCGTTTGCACTGGTCCGTCAAGGGTTCTTCGAAAGTTTCGATAGATCAGGGTGTGGGACCAGTGACGCCGGAAGGGTCAGCGGACCGCACTGCTGGGCAGACCACAACGTATACGATTTCGGCCCTGCCGGAGACCGGAGGTGAGCCGGTTCGACTCAGTCTGACGGTTCCCGTGGATTCGCCCCGGGCGCCGAAGAAGGACCCGGCGAAACTCTACGCGGAAGCGATGGCCATTCGCAAGTTGCAGCCCAGTGAGGCTGCGGCTCTGCTCAGGAAGGCCGCCGACGCCGGGGATTCCCGGGCGATGCTGGAGCTGGGCAGGATGTATCTGCAAGGGGACGGGGTTGCACGAAGCGTTGAAATCGCAGCGCCGTTGTTGCGGAAAGCATCCGAAGCTGGGAATACCTCCGCTATGGTTCTTCTGGGAGCGATGTATGCGGACGCTAAAAACTACGAAGAAGCCGTCAAGTGGTTTCGCCTTGCCGGCGGAAAGGGCGATAAACGCGCACTGGACGACCTCGCAGACATGTATCTAAACGGCCACGGAATGCCGAAGGATCCCGGTGAAGCCTTCCGTTTGCACAAGCAAGCAGCCGATGCGGGCGACGTGAATGCCACCTTTCATCTCGGAATGGCTTACGAGCAGGGAGTTGGCGTCCCTAAGGATGTCGCTGCTGCCAGGAAGATGTATCAGGAAGCCGCGTTGCTGGGAAGCAGAGAGGCGCGCGCCAGCCTTGATCGGATTCAGAAGGTTCCCGAGACGCTGACCTCCGCATCCAAGCTGGATTCGATTGAGCCACCATATTTCGACGAGAGGCAAATGCGTCAGTACAAGATCTTTGGCTCCGGTTTGTCCTTGCAATCGACTGTCCGGTTGAATGTGCCGGGATTCGTGGGGAGCCGGCAAGATAGGCCGCCCAATAACCGTCCTGTGGAGACGAGTTCGGATGGGACGTGGATGAAAATATTCATCAAAATCGATCCTCAGACAATCGGGAAAACCGTGCGCATTATTGTGAAGAATCCAGGTGCGAACGAAATTTATCTCGATGTGCCGGTTCAGCGTTGATGGCGGGAGATCCTCGCCACCGAATTACATCCATACAGGCGAGCGTTCAACTCTTTTTACCAGAAGCAACCCGGAAGCGCATCGATAAGATAGAGATATCCTGGCCCATCGGTCGACGACAGAGCTTCCTGGATGTAGAGGCTGACCGGTTCTAGGTGGTGGAGGAAGATAAGAATCAATTGCGGATCAGCGTCAGCGGTTACGGAGTCGAACGTTTTCCGCATATGGTCGGCCGCCGAGCGCCAGTAGCCCCTGGAACGTTTCCAGTACGGCCGTGGTAGGACTCATAAGCGAGAATCGCAAACGCGATTGCTTCCTTGGCATCAATGTCCACCCCATATTCCGCGGAGGTTTGCACGTTCTGTTTCAGCGTCGCACGCAGTCTTTCCATAAGGTAGCCATTATGCGCTCCTCCCCCTGAAACGATCACCTCCATTGCAGCAGGAAAGCGTGCGATTGCCAAGGAGATAGTCTGAACCGTGAGTTCGGTCGCTGTGGCGAGAGCGTCTCGTTGAGCAAGGTGGCTGAAGCGCTGAGCGAACACCTCTCCGTATTGTTCGCGGCCGGTAGACTTAGGTGGATCCTGCCCGTAATAAGGATCAGCCAGCAATTCTTCCAGCAGCTTCGGGTCGATCCGGCCAGCGCGTGCCAGCGCTCCATCGTGATCAAATTTGGCAACCCCCATCAAGGCATCCATGACCATGTTGCCAGGACCGGTGTCGAATGCAACTACGTCCTCGAGAGCCGCACTTGCGGGGATCATCGTGATGTTCGCGATACCTCCAATGTTCAGCGCAATGCGGCAAATCTCCGGATGGCGAAACATGCGGTAGTCCACGGCAGGCACGAGCGGCGCGCCATGTCCGCCGACAGCGATATCGTCGGGCCGAAAGTCGGCTATAGTAACAACCCCGGTCCGCTTCGCGATCACCGCAGCCTCGCCGATCTGCATCGTGCTTGCCACTTTGTAGCCGAAGCACTCGATCGGCTCGCCCTCGTGAAAGATCGTCTGCCCATGCGATCCGATCAGGCTCAACGCGCCGACCGGAAGAGCAATCTTCTGACAGGTCCGAATCACGGCCTCTGCGAAGAGTTCACCGAGCAGAAAATTGAGCCTGGCGATGGATGAGGTATGCGTGTTTGCGTTCGACACGGCCAGAATCGCCTCGCGGACTCCGGGCGGGTACGGCACCGATTGGTGTCCAAGCACTTTGAAGTCTTGGTCGATGTCTACAATCGCTACATCGATGCCATCCACAGAAGTGCCGCTGATCACGCCCGCTACGATCACGATCTCCTCAACTCCTGCTGCAATTCATTCAGCAATTGCAGAGCATCAATCGGACGTAGCTCATCCAGCTTTAATTGCCGGATGCGCTCGGCCATCTGATAGTTCACCGGCTCGAAAAGCTGGATCTGAACGGGGCCGGCGGGGCGCGGCGAGAGTTCCCCGGTAACGGCATGCTCGGTCTTTTCATGCAGGGTCAGAACGTCGCGGGCCCGCTCGATCACGCTGATCGGCAGCCCTGCAAGGCGAGCCACCTCAATGCCGTAGCTTCGGTCGGCGCGCCCGGGCTCCACCTTCCGCAGGAAAACGATCTGGTCGCCCGCCTCTTTCACTGACACGTGCAAATTTCGCACGCCCTCCAGCTCCTCGGCGAGTTCCGTCAACTCGTGATAGTGCGTGGCGAAAAGCGTTCGGGCCCGAATGCGCGCGTGGATATGTTCCACCACGGACCAAGCCAGCGCCAGCCCGTCGTAAGTGGACGTGCCCCGTCCGATCTCGTCCAGAACAACCAAGCTGCGGCTCGTGGCCGTGTTGAGAATGACCGCGGTTTCGGTCATTTCCACCATGAAAGTGGATCGTCCGCGCGCGAGGTTGTCGGCCGCGCCGATGCGCGTGAACACCCGGTCTGTAAGAGGCAGCAGCGCGCTTTCGGCTGGAACGAACGATCCGATCTGAGCCAGAATCGCGATGAGAGCGGCTTGGCGAAGATAGGTGGATTTCCCGCCCATGTTTGGTCCCGTGATGACCGCGATAAACTCGGACTCCGCATTGAGGTATAAATCGTTGGGGATAAATCGCGCGGCTTCGCGCTCCGCTAGCTTTTCAATCACGGGATGCCGTCCCCCGGCGATTTTCATTTCGCCCGAGTCTGAAAATCGCGGGCGCGTGTAGCGGTTCTCCGCTGCTACCTGTGCAAAAGAGCACGTCACGTCCAGTTCCGCAACGGCTGCGGCCGTCTGCCGGATGCGCCCTGCATGTTCCGCAGCGAACGAACGCAGCTGATTAAAAATCTCGCGCTCCAGCCCAAGCATTTTGTCCTCGGCGTCGAGCACCTTGCTTTCGAGTTCTTTCAGCTCGGGGGTAGTGAACCGTTCTGCGTTGACCAGCGTCTGCTTGCGTTCGTAATCCGAAGGCGCGTGGTGCTGGTTCGCCTTCGAAATCTCAATGTAATAGCCGAACACATTATTGAAGCGAACCTTCAACGACTGAATACCGGTGCGTGCCCGCTCGCGCACTTCGATCTGAGCGATGTATTGCCGGCTGTTGCGGCTGATGTCGCGCAGTTCATCCAGTTCGGCATGGTAGCCCGGCCGGATGGTTCCTCCATCGGCGAGATGGACGGGCGGCTCCTCGGCCACGGCGGCGAGAATCCGTTCGCGCAATTCGGCGACTTCATCCAGCTCGCTGTGGATCTGGCGCAAGCGGGCAGCTCTAAATTCCACTGAGATCAGCTTCAGTTTCGGGATCAGCGCAAGCGATCTACCCAGGGCCAGCAGCTCTCGCGGACCCGCAGTCCCCAGCGTGAGCTTAGCCAGCAGTCGCTCCAGGTCCAGAATAGAGCCTAGCAATTTGCGGCTCTCGGCACGCGCGATGGTAGCCTGGAGCGCCTCCTGAACCCCGTCTAGCCTCGCGTCGATTTCGTCTAGTTCCAGGCAGGGACGGAGCAAGCGCTGCCTGAGCAATCTGCCCCCCATGCCCGTGCAAGTCTGATCGAGCACGCTGACCAGCGTAGACTCCTTGCTCTCGCCCACAAATAAGGGTTCCAGCAACTCCAGATTTCGCACGGTGACCGAGTCCAGGATCATCGAATTTCCGCGATCGTAATATGTCGGCTGGGCCAAATGGTCGAGCGCGGATTTCTGAGTATCGCGGACGTAGTGCAGAATTGCGCCGGCGGCCGATACAGCGAGTGACTTGCCAGCCAGGCCGCAGCCGTCCAGAGTCAGTAGACGGAAGTGTTCGCGCAAGTTGCGTTCGGCGTAATCGAAGCTGAAGACCCAATCCTCGAGGTTGGTGCGAAAACCGGGGAGCGTCTCCGACTCTTCGGGGACCAGCACTTCGCGGGCGCTTAAATTCTCGAGCAGCGCGGGTATGTCGGCGACATCGGCTTCCGTGACGCGGAACTCTCCAGTGGTGACGTCGGCATGCGCGATGCCTGCCCGAGAACCATTGCGAATCACTGCCGCCAAATAGCTGTTCTCGTGCGAACGGAGGAGAGACGATTCAGTGGCGGTTCCCGGAGTCACGACGCGCGTAATCTCTCGCCGCACGAGCTTCTTGCCCGGCCCTGGCTCTTCCATTTGTTCGCAAATTGCCACGCGATGGCCGCGTTGGATCAATCGCGAGATGTAGCCTTCGGCAGCGTGATACGGGACGCCGCACATCGGGATAGTATGCCGGGCAGTGAGAGTGATCTCGAGCTCGCGGGCGGCGGTTACGGCATCGTCATAGAAGAGTTCGTAAAAATCGCCGAGCCGGAAAAGTAGGAGCGCCTGCGGAACCTGCTGCTTGATCGCTTGATATTGCCGCATCAGCGGCGTAGAAGGTTCAGCGGTCATGTACTGCAACATCGGCTGTGCTGCTTTGTGGGGCAGCCAATCTTGGCTGCAGCCGGCTTTCCAGCCGGCTCTCGGCACTACGCATAAATGCCGCGCAACTTGATCGCGAATGCCACGCGATCAATGGCCAGCATATAAGCGGCGACCCGATTATTCACCTTGTGCTTGTCCGCATACCCGACCACATCCTTAAAACTATTCACCATGATTTCTTCAAGTCGTCCATTCACCAACTGCTCATTCCAGAAGAAGCCTTGCCGATCCTGAACCCACTCAAAGTACGATACCGTCACCCCTCCCGCATTCGCCAAAATATCCGGCATCACGAATATCTTCTTCTCGGCAAGAATTGCGTCCGCCTCCGCAGTAGTAGGGCCATTGGCTCCCTCGCAAATTATCTTGGCGCGAATCCGATCCGCGTTCGACGTCTTGATTACGTTCTCTTTTGCGGCGGGAAGCAGCACGTCGCACTCTAGAAACATGGCGTCATCGCGGTCAATGTCCTCCGCTTCTGAGAAGCCAATGACGGAACCGGTATCGTGGCGATGCTTCATCAGGCCTTCCACGTCGATCCCGCGCGGATTATAAACAGCACCATCGTACTCAATAACGCTGATGATCTTGAAGCCGGCGCGCGCCATCAACTTCGCTGCCATTCCGCCGACGTTTCCAAATCCCTGCACCACCACTCGGCAGGTTGACGGATCGATGCCGAACCGCCGCAGCGCCTGCAGGGTGACGATCATGCACCCGCGCCCGGTCGCTTCAGCGCGGCCGCGCGAGCCGCCCAGATTCAGAGGCTTGCCCGTTACAACGGCAGTGACCGTATGGCGCTTGTGCATAGAGTAGGTGTCCATGATCCAGGCCATCGTCTGCTCGTTCGTATTTATGTCCGGTGCCGGCACATCGCGCTCAGGTCCGATGAAGTCGATAATTTCAGCGGTGTAGCGCCGCGTGATCCTCTCGAGTTCCTGCTGCGATAGGAGATTCGGATCGCAGATAACGCCACCCTTAGCGCCCCCGAAAGGGATGTTGACCACCGCGCATTTCCAAGTCATCCAGGCGGCCAGCGCGCGCACCTCGTCCAGCGTCACGTCGGGCGCGAAGCGAATGCCGCCCTTGCCGGGCCCGCGCGCAATCGAGTGCTGGACACGATAGCCGGTGAATACTTCGATGCGTCCGTCGTCCAAGTGAATGGGAATGTTAACTGTCAATTCCAACGCGGGCGTTCGGAGAACCTTTTGAAGCCCTTCGTCTACACCCAGACGATTGGCCGCTTCATCGAAGCGTGCCGCTGCCGATAACCAGGGATTGATTTCTTTTTCGACTGACGGGGTCGCTTCGAGAATCATCGGATTTGCCTCCGACTACATTGTAGCCAGAAAGGTCCAGAAGTTCCTCAGATAGCGGTTACGGAAGGACTCTTCGTCCATCGAGAATCGATCCCGATCAAGACGGCCCCGATAGGCTTGGTAAGCCTCATTGACCGCCTCATCAGATCGTGCTGCATCATCCAGAAGGCGTAGTTGGCGGTCGAGTTCGGAAAATGGAAGAGTGGGATGATGCAGCGAGGAAATAAGTCGAGCGTTGAGTCTGGCGGCCTGAAAGAACTCGAGGTAATCTTGGAGTTTCCAATAATCGCCAACATCATAGGCGCTGTGAAATCGGTCCCAATGATATGCCTTGGCCTGCTCGCGCGTGAGAAGAGAGATGCCGAAAAGGCCGAAGTGCCCGTCATGAGCAACGAAGTCGATGCATTCACCGTTAGGAATTTCGAGGTAGGCGAGTCCGCCCGGCCTCAGTAGGCGGCCCAGGTTCATGATCAGACCTTCCGCGCTATCCACGTGCTCGGCCACATCGTTGCACGTGATGATGTCGAAGGTGCCGATCTGAGCTTCGATATTGTCAGCAAGCGCGTCAAGATTGAAGACTGGAATATCCAGCCTGAAGTCGGCGATGTTCTTCGCGCTGAACTCCGCGCGCAATGGATCGGGCTCAATGCCCACGCATTGCGCACCGTGTCGAGCGGCAGCGATCAGATGTCCGCCGAATCCGCAGCCGACATCGAGGTATCGAGCGCCCTTCAGTTTCTTTAAGGGCTCGATCGATTGAATCAAAGCTTCGCCGCGCTGATTCGTCGACATCGCGTAATGAAACCACATGGCCCGCGGCTCGCCGAGACGATCCAAATCATGCTCCGTTTCGAGCTCAACGTTCTGCGCTTTTTGAAAGTAGGTCAGGTAGGCGGAGGTGAAACCCTTGCCGGTGCCGAAGCGCCTTTGCAATAATCGGGGGAAGTTATTGCCGCGCATCAGCCTGATCATCTGTACCTATAATCGCGCCGACATTCTGCCCCGCTGCTTAATGGCTGCCACGCGGCAGTCCCTTGCCCCGGAAGAATATGAGGTGATCGTGGTCGATAACGGCTCTACGGACCACACTAGCGCGTTCGCGTTGCGCTGTCCCGGCGTGCGTTATCTCTATTCAGGATCGCGGGGTCTTTCGAGTGCGCGCAATACCGGGACACATGCGGCCCGCTCCCCGATTGTGGCGTTTATCGATGATGACGCCATCGCCGATCTTGACCTTCTGAAATACATCCTGAGTGTTTTCGATGCGAATAGCGATGCGGGGTGCGTGGGCGGATTAATTGAATTGGCGTTGCCTGCCAAGTTGCCTCGCTGGTTTCGCCAGGAGTTTGCCGGCTACTACAGCGCGTTCGATCCGGGCGGGGCATGCAGGCGAGTTGCTGAAATGCAAGACTATCCGTTTGGCGCGAACCTTGCGTTTCGTAAGGATGCGATTGAACGGGCCGGGTATTTCAGCGAGAAGCTTGGGCGTGTGGGGAGAGATCAGTCTGGCGGAGAAGAGCTCGATTTACAGTGCCGGATCGCAAGACTTGGCTATGGAATCTATTGCACGGCTCTCGCGCGCGTGCAACACGTGATCATGCCCGAGCGACTGAAGTGGTCCCATATCGCTAACTCCGCGAAAGCCGCCGGACGGAATTGGGCCTACTATGAACTGGAGTTGTATAAAAAACCTGTGGAATTCGTGCTCGATCTCAAGATGCTGGCAGCCGCGATCGCCCGCTTAGCCGACCCTCGCGGATTTTATGTGGCGTACAGTCAAGTCGTATTTTACCGAGCCAAGATATTTAGAAAACTGCGCTACTACTTTTCTATCTCGCGAAGGGATCGCACTCCAAAATAAAGCGATGGAATGACGGCGGCGCTCGCCAAGGCCATGATCCACGCGGGCGTCCACACGTCTGGAGTAAGCCAGAGCATGAGCACAAGAGCGATAGCTAACACGGCGCACCATCCGATGAAGTCGAGCAGCTCGGGTATGCGAGTTACACGGGGCTGGCGGACGCGACGAAGCACATTTGCGGCCAGATTGCCAGGAGCAGACGCTCCGCTTAGTGCCGCATCGAGTTCGTCGTCAATCGCCTGCAGAGCTTGCTCCTCGTCCATCACGAACTCCCTTCAGCCATTGTAGGCTGATTCACTTCCATCACGGCCGCAGCCAATTGCTTGCGCGCCCGGTGGAGGTACGTCTTCACCGTCCCCAATGGCAAATCCAACATCAGGGCGACCTCTTCATAGCTCTTCTCTTGCATGTAGAAGAGCACGATCACTTGGCGATAATTCTCGGGCAGGGCTCCCAGCATCTTAAGCATGTCCGGGCTCCGATCGGGGCGCTGCGGACCGGCTGCGGCCCGCTCCGCTGCTTGCCGGATAGCGGGAATTTCAAGAGACACCCCGCGCCGCGATCTCTCTTTCAGCGCGGTGAAGCACGCGTTTCGTGAAATGGCGTAAATCCAGGTTGAGAGCGACGACTCGTTCCGGTAAGCGGGAAGAGCCTTCCAGATGCGCACGAAGATCTCTTGCGACGTTTCGTCGGCTAGAGTCCGGTCGCCCAAAATTGCGCAGCATAAGCGGAAAACCCTGTCCTGAAATGCGGAAAGCACATCTTCAAATTGTGGAGGTCCGGCCACCGTTAACAGCTTATGACCTTTAAGCTAGCGGCCAAAGTTTCATGCCGGGTCTGAAACTTTCGTCCAGGTTTGACGAGTCACAAGCGGCATGAGAACCAACGATCCTACCATCCCATTTTTCTTTGCGATTCTGGTCTTTACCGCTGCATCTACGGTGATCGTCTCGCTCTACTTCCGCTTCAAGCGCCGGGAACTGGAACATCGCGAGCGGATGGCCGCCCTGGAGAAGGGTGCCGTTCTGCCCTCGCTAAACGATGTCGCATCTACTCCGGCCGCTTGGACTCCGCGCACCCTCCAACTCCGCGGGCTGATCTGGCTATTCGTTGGCATGGGTCTGACCGCATTCCTATTCGCGATGTCGTTGTCGGTCCACTCGCCAGACCCAGCGTGGGCCAGAGTGAATAGCGCGAGCCGGGCCAAGGAGAACGGTGCCACGGAGGAGCAGATCCGGGCGATCATGAACGATCCGGGACGCGGAATGCCTTTGGGCGTGGCGTTGATCGGTCTAATTCCCATGGGCGTCGGACTGGCTTATCTCATCACATATCGAACGGCAGTGCGCCTATAATGAACGCATGTTCAAGCTCCGCATTTGGCCGGCACTGTGTGCTTGCGCGGTCGCCTTCTCACAGACCCCGACCATCGATCAGTCCTTGAGCTCCAAGCAGCCGACCAGCGTGGAGATTTCCCCGGATGGGCGCTACGTGGCCTACAGCGTTCAATACACGAACTGGGAAGAGAACTCGTTCGACGATCAGATTTGGATCGCCATTCCGGCCACCGGCGTTAAGTATCAACTCACCAGCGGGAAGAAGTCGAGCCAGGGTCCGAAGTGGTCGCCCGATTCCAAGCGCCTCGCATTTAAATCAGATCGCGACGGCAAGTCTCAGGTTTATGTCATCTCGCCTGCAGGCGGAGAAGCCACGCAATTGACGGCCGAAGAGAATGGAGTTGGTCCGTTCGACTGGTCTCCGGACGGTGCGTCGATTGCGTTCACCTCCACCGGCCCCGAAGCGAAATCTAAGAAGGACCGAAAAGAAAAGTACGGCGACTTCGAGATCGTAACCGGAGATTACGCCATGAGTCATCTCTGGCTGCTCAAGGTGCCTGCCGATATTCCGCTGGACGCAAAGGCCAGGCCCAAGCCCGAAGCCCTCACCCACGGAAATACCTTCACCGTGTCGGACTTTACCTGGGCGCCGGACTCCAAGCGCATCGCATTCACTGCCGCGAAGGACCCTGACCTGGGCTCGCGCGACACGTCCGAGATCTACCTGGTCAATCTCTCCGATCACTTTGTGAAGAAGCTGACCAGCAAAGGTCCGAACGATAATCCAGTCTGGTCACCGGACGGCAGGGAGATAGCGTATACAACGGCCAACGGTGTTGAGTTCCATTACTATGCCGATACGCGGATCGCAATTATGCCTGCGGATGGCGGCCCTTCGCGATTGGCGACGGCCGAATTCGATGAAGATCCCCGATCGGTCAGTTGGGGACCGGACGGGATCTACTTTTCCGCGCAGCAGAAGACGGACTCGCACGTGTTTCACATGGATCCGAAGAGTCTCGCCATCCGCCGAGTGAGCGCGCCAGAGCATTACAGCGTGTCAGGTGCTTCTTTTAGCAAGGATCAGAAAACGATGGCTTTTCTGGCAGCGTCCTCCAACCGCTTTCGAGAACTGTACACATCCTCGGCTCGCGACTTCGCACCGAAGCAGCTGACGAATTTCGGAGACGATTGGAAAGGTTTCAAGCTAGCCAGCCGTGAGGTGGTGGATTGGAAGTCGGCGGACGGCACGGCGATCGAGGGCATTCTCATAAAGCCCGCAGATTACGTTACCGGGCGCAAGTATCCGCTTCTCGTTGTGATTCATGGCGGACCCACCGGCGTGGACACTCCCGTGATGACCTCCGATCGCTACTATCCGATCGAGCGCTTCGCTGCAAAAGGTGCAGTAATTCTGAAAGTGAACTATCGCGGTTCGGCCGGCTATGGCGAGAAGTTCCGATCCCTCAACGTCCGCAATCTGGGGCTCGGCGATTATGCCGACGTCATCTCAGGTGTGGATTCCCTGATCGCGAAAGGGATCGTGGATAAGGACCGTGTCGGTGCGATGGGCTGGAGCCAGGGCGGTTATATTTCCGCCTTCATCACCTGCTATAGCGATCGATTTAAGGCAGTGTCCGTGGGCGCGGGCATCTCGGACTGGATGACTTATTACGTAAACACCGACATTCATCCCTTCACCCGCCAATATCTCAAAGCTACGCCCTGGGACGACCCTGAAATTTATCAAAAGACGTCGCCGATATTCTACGTGAAGAATGCCAAGACGCCGACTTTGATCCAACATGGGGATCAGGACAAACGCGTTCCTCCGGCGAATGCGTTCGAGCTGTACCAAGCCCTGAAGGATCGGGGTGTGCCTGCCAAGCTGATTCTGTACAAAGGATTCGGGCACCCGATTAATAAGCCGAAGCAGCAGCGCGCTGTCATGGAGCACAACTACGATTGGTTTAGCCAGTACATTTGGGGTGAGACTGCGGACGTGGCGGCCACAGCAGATTCGCAGTAGTTCGCGCCAGCGCTCGTCGGACTACTGAATCGAGATAGTGCCGAACGCGCCGGTATTCAGAGTCAACGCATAGCGGCCTGGCTTCAATCCGCTTGGTACCACCACGTTCAATTGGAAGACGCCCGCGAGTGCTGGTGTAAGCCCCGCAAACAGCACTTGCGCGCTCAGATTGCCGATCAGCACCACAGGAATCGCTCTCGCTCTGGCCACCGGATCGCTTGGCGCTGGTTGACCCGAAACAACCGGAGGGTCCGTGTCGCCAAAGCCCGTGCCGTACATCTCCAGCACTTCTCCAGCCCGTGCGGGATGTTCGTCATCGGCGATTACGGCAGTTCCAGCATGCAACACTGCGTTTAGAAACAGCGCCGGTGCGCTAGTGACAACTGTCGCCGACTGCGAGGGAGTCATCGTGCCCTCGGTGAAATCGACACGAAAATCAACATCGCCAACCGGCGTCTCGCGCGGCACCTGCGCGTTGATCTGCCAGGGCGATACGCTCAACAACGGCGTTTTCGATCCGTTCACGATCAGCGATGCTCCTGCCAGCGTATCGGGCAATGGGAACGATGCGGCGGTCGCAAGGGTGTCCGCCGTGAAGTTAATCCCGTAGACGGAAACCAGCGATCCTGGCGACGGAGGCACAGCCAACCCGGCTGCGCTCACAACCCCACTAGGGCTGATCGCGCGGGGAGCGTACAGCGATCGCAGGCCCGACCCAATCGAGTTGACTTGGTACACGGCTGCCGCGGCTCCGCCAGGCGGTCCCAGCAGGAAGAGCACGCGCATGCCGTCATCGCTGATGACGGGCGCTTGGGGAGCCGAGTACTTGAATTCGGCGATCAGGAGCCGCGGTTGCGGATCGAGATACAACTCGAGAAGATTCACCGCCCTGGCCTGCAAGTACACGCCATGCCGGCCGTCCCCGGCGATCGAAGGGCTAGTCGCCTCGCCCGGTCCGAAAGTAAGTTGGCGCAGTCCGCTGCCATCGGATTGCACGGACCAGATCTGGGTTTCGTTCCCGGCCCTATTGGTCTCGAAGAGGATGGTGCTCTCGTCCGCGCTGATCGTTGCGTTCGATGAGACGATGCGGCTGTCGTTGCCGAACTTCGTCAAATTCCGGATGTTCGTCCCATCGAGGTTCATGACATAGACATCCGTTGCCGAAGCGGCAAAGGTGGGACCGAATGGCGCTGCTGAAGTGAACACCACCAAGCCACTCGCCCCGACCACGCGTTGCGGCGCAGGCGCGAGCGAGCCGGAATAAACCGGAAGATTCACGAGCCCCGTCCCGTCCACGTTCATTGTGGAGAAGGGCTGATTGCGCCGCACGGCGAACAAAAGCTTGCCGCCATCCAGAGTCGCATGAGGCGTAGCTACGCAGGAGAAGAAACAGACAAAGCAAACAGCCAGCGGCCGCACGCATCCCCGAGTATCAACCGGAAACTTGCGGACAGCGCCCGTCGCATCCACAGTCCCGACGGCTTCCACGCCATTCAGCATATCCGTGAAAACCGCGCGCGAGCCGTCGCTCGTTATTCCCGCCGACGTGACGTTCGTCGCCACCTTCAGGCCATTCAAATACAGATCGATAGAATCCTGGATCTTGCCCTGCGGAGTGACAGTGGAGGCCAATACGATCGCGCGTCCCGTAGTGTTGACAGCGGGCGGAAGAAACGCGATCACAGGACCATCGCGCACCGCGCCAGCGGGCTGACCCTGAACAAGGGCCCCCAAGGTGAGCACGGCGGCAAAGAAGAGCTTCATCATAATTCCTTCCCGGACGCAGCACTCCAATTATACCGTCGTAAAGTGAAATATACATGTCATTCAGGCTAGGTCTACTCGCCATCATTGCCGCTTCGCTCGCGCCGGCTCAGTCGCCGCTCGGAACAGTGACCGGACTCGCAACCGACCCCAGTGATTCTCCGGTGCCGAACACCGAACTCACGCTCACCAACACCAAGACAGCAGTAAGGCAGACCGCCAAGACCAACGTGTCGGGATCCTACTCCTTCCCAAACCTGATCCCCGGAACGTACAAGCTGACGGGAACCGCCGCCGGATTCCGCAACATCGAAACTCCGGAGTTTCCGGTGGACGCTTATCGCACAGTGCGCCAGGATCTTAAGCTCGAGCTGGGAACCACATCGGCGGAAGTGACGGTGGCCGAGACCACCTCGACCGTCATTCAGGTGGACACGCCCTCCATCACCGAAGGGCTCACCACCAAGCAGATCCTCGATCTTCCCACCAACCTGCGGACCATCTACTCGAACGCGGGGGACTCCGGCCTCATCTTCATCATGCTTCCGGAGACGATTCCAGGCGTTGTTCAAGTAGGTAGCGGAGCAAAGTGGCTCACTCCTGGCGGACTCGCGGCCGGCACCAAGGCTTACGTCGATGGCGTGGAGACGGACTTCGGCAACTTCGGCTCGCCTGATTCAGTCTCGCAGCCATCGTTCGAATCGATCCAGGAATTCACGGCGAACATCCTTACCAATCGAGCTGAGTTCGGCGGCGTTGGCCAGATCAACTCAACCACCAAGTCGGGCTCGAACACTTATCACGGCGCACTTTTCGAATACGCCCGCAACAGCGCCTTTGACGCACGGAACACATTCCTGATCGCCAAGCCCAACCAGAACCTTCACAACTACGGCATTGCGGGCGGCGGACCCATTATCAAGAACAAGACCTTCTTCTACTTCGTCTTCGATGGAACGCGCGGGGTGCGCGCCTACTCGTTCACGTCCAATGCCCCGACCCTCGCACAGCGCAGCGGAAACTTCAGCGGTGTTGCCGCGCTCAAGAATCCGTTCACGAACGCCGCTTTTCCTGGCGGCCAAATACCAGCAAGTCTGATCAGCCCGCAGGCTCTGGCGGCCCAGGCTCAATTCTTTCCTCTGCCCAACTTCGGACCGGCCGACTCCACCTCCGGCAACTACCGCGCTTCGTTCAACGGACCGGAAGTGCATCGCGATTATGAGATCCGGCTCGACCATAACTTCTCGGAGCGTCATTCGGCTTTCCTGCGCTATCAGGAAAAAAAGGACGACTACCAGATTCCGGGAGCGCGCTCCGCCTTGCCTCCCTCTTCCGTGGGTACCTCTACGAACATTCGCCGAGTGAACTTCTTCACGTTCGGAGATGTCTACTCGCCCGCCGCCAGCATGTCGAACGAGTTTCGCGCCGGGGTGCCGATTCTGGTTTCTCAATCGGACGCCAACATCCGCGGGCAGCAGTTGCTCGATCAATTCGGCATCGCGGGCCTTCCGTCGCGCACCGGCATCAAGGGCATTCCCAACCTCAGCATCACGGGACTCACCACCGCGACCCAATCGCTGCTCAATCCTGTGAATGACGGGCACTGGCAGATCGGCGACAACCTGAGCTGGATCCGGGGACGCCACCAGATGAAATTCGGCGCGCAGTACGTCGGCTGGTTCGTAAATCGCTACCTGACCACGAACGCAGGCTTGTTCGGCAACTTCAGTTTTCAGGGACGCTTCAGCGGAGTCCCCTACGCCGATTTTCTGCTCGGCCTGCCAACTACCGTAGTTCGGTTGGACCCGTTTCCGATCCAGTACGACCGCTGGCACGACCTTTCGTTCTACGCACAGGACGATTTCAAAATCGGCCCCCGTCTGACGTTGAGCTACGGGCTGCGCTATGAGTACAACCAGCCGGTCCACGCCAACAACGACAACATCTACTCGTTCGATCCCGCCAAGGGCGCTGTCATTATTCCGAGTGACAGGGCACGCAGTCTGGTAAGCGCCTACTTTCCGTCGAACCTGCCGATAGAATTGGCCAGCCAAGCGGGACTTGACCGGACTTTGCGCAAACCGGATAAGAACAATTTCGCCCCGCGCTTCGGATTTTCGTATCAGCTCGGGGCCAGCAAGAAGACCGTGGTCCGGGGCGGATACGGAATCTTCTACTCGCACCTTTCCGCCAATATCGCGGCGTTTCTGGCTACTGGGCCTTATGCGATATCGACGACGAACACGAATAGTGTTACAAACGGCGTGCCGCTATTTACGTTCGGGTCGCCCTTCGCCTCCCCTGGCTCGTCCGGGACGCTGAATCTGAACGCAGTCAATCCAAATTTACGGAACAGCCTGATTCATCAGTACAGCCTAACCGTGGAACGTGAGATCGGCCGCGACATTGGAATGCGCTTAAGCTATATCGGCTCGCACGGTTCGCAGCTACTTTATGAGCGCAATCTCAATCAGCCGATTCCCTCGACCGTCCCCTTCGCGCAGCCCCGCCGTCCTTATCCGGCCTTCAACACGATTCTCTACGGAGACAACGGAGCCAACAGTTCGTACAACGGGCTGCAGGTCCAAGTTCAGAAGCGCTTCTCGCACGGGTTCCTTTTCAGTTCTGCCTATACTCTGGCAAAGGAGCTGAGCGAGACCGACGACACGGGCGACTTCGAGTTGAACACGCAAATCGAGGACGCCTACAACCGCAGGCGCGATCGCGCGAATGTCTACTCGGTGCCTCGCCATCAGTGGGAAAATCAGGCCCTGTGGGACCTGCCTATCGGTCATGGGAAGATACTTGGCGGTTGGCAATTCAACACGCTTTTCAACGTGACATCGGGAAATTTCCTGAACGAGACGTTCACGGGATCCGACCCGTCGAACACGAACACCGTAGGCGGGCGTCCCGATGTGGCGTCAGCGCTCACGTATCCGGGCAGCACGAATCAATGGTTCTCGACCTCGGCCTTTACAGTGCCGCCCGCGAACGCCGGCCGTTTCGGGAACGCTGGGCGCAATCTGGTCCAAGGGCCGGGATGGATTCTGCTGAATGCAGGCCTGATGAAAGCAGTTCGGTTTGAAAAGTTTGGAGAACTGCAGCTAATTGCGTCGTTCCAGAACGTGCTGAATCATGTGAATCTGGGCGAGCCGAATACGGTAGTGAACAACGTGAATGGCGGGAAGATAACCAGTACGGCGATCTTCCCACCAGCGGGCAGTCCGCGAACGGGCCAGTTGGGCCTTCGCTGGAACTTCTAAGTCACAGGCCGGCTCTCCTCATCTCTTCCTGCAACGCATTCCAGCGCTGGATCAACTTGGACAGAGCTTGCCGTCGATCCGCGATGGCCGCAACCACCTGCGGATTCGGCGCAACATCCGCTTCCTGGACCAGCGTCATTAATTGACTGAGTTGGCCTTTGACGCTATTCAGCGTTTCGGGGCCAGGAACTCCCCCACGGCCGCCCCCGAAGCGCCCGGCAGCGGTGCCAACCAAGTCGCTCATTCTCTTTCCAAGATCGGCGGAAGCCTTGGGGCGAATCATCGCGATCTGGTCTAGTACCGCCCCCACTTTCAGCACTTCCGTGTAAACCTGGCTCGAGAGATTGAACTGTTGCCCAAGCCCGGACACTGGAGTCTTCACGCGCGGGTCCATCTTCACGACGAGCGGTTGCGCGTAAGTCTTTCCATTAACCGTCAACTTCACCGTATAGTTACCGGGCATTACCCAGGGCGAGTTGGTTGCCGGCGCGGTATCGTGCAGAATCGCCTGCATTGGATACGTTGCCTTGGTATTCGGAACGGGCGGGAGACGTAGATCCCAAAGGAACCGATGCATGCCAGGCTCGCTCGCAAGCCCGCGCGGCGTGCGCGCCCAATACTTCGGAACTTCCAGCATGGGATCGATCGGGTCCACGGGATCGGCGCTGGAGTATCGGCGCATGCTCTTGCTTCCCGCGTCGAATATTTCTAAGACCACGGGCCCCGAAGTCGCGCCTCCCAGAAAATAATCGAGGATCGCACCCTCTGGGGGATTCTGGCCCGCAGGCTCATCTGGCGGAACGGGCGTATCGGTGTTCATGTTCCAGCGCACGCGCAGCGCGGTCTGCGGCTTGAAGAGAAATGCTTCAGACGGGCCCACGCTCGCCGTTAGCTGGCGCAGCGGGGTGATGTCGTCGAGAATCCAGAAGCCGCGTCCGTGCGTTGCGGCCACCAGGTCATCGTCCTTGATGATGATGTCGCGGATCGAGTTCGCAGGCATATTCAAGCGCAGCGACTGCCAATGGTCGCCGTCATCGAAGGAAACGTAGACCTCGCGCTCCGTGCCGGCGAAAAGCAGTCCCTTCCGCTTGGGATCTTCGCGAACTGCATCCACCGGAGCGCCATCGGGAATGCCGCTAATAATTTCCGTCCATGTCTTACCTCCGTCATGCGTGCGCAAGATATGCGGGCGAAGATCGTCCAGGCGCAGCGTGTTGATGGCCGCGTAAGCCGTCTGCGCGTCGAAATGCCCCGCATCCAGGATCGAGACTTTCATCCACGGCTTGAGCAGGGGAGGCGTGACGTTGTTCCAATGCAGGCCGCCATCCACAGTTACTTGGATCAACCCGTCGTCCGTGCCCGCCCAGATCCGGTTAAGCTGAAGCGGCGAAGGAGCCACCGCGTAGATCACCCCGCGCTGGCTTGCCTTCGCTGGTTCGGAGTCGCTGTACTTCCCGACGTTAGGCGGCAAATCCCAAGTCTTGCGCGTGAGGTCCGGACTGATCTGCGACCAGTTGCGCCCACCGTCTCGAGTTTTCCAAAGCGTGTTGGCCGCGAAGTACATCGTGCGGGGATCGACCGGCGAAAAGAGCACTGGAGCAGTGCGCACCGTCCGAAAGTCGGACCCGCCCCGAAGCGGCTTGGGCGACACATTCTCCACCTGAGCCGTGCGACGGTCGTAGCGCGTTATCTTGCCGCCGTAGACGATATCGGGATCAAGCGGATCGGGCGCAGCGTAACCGTACTCTTCCACTCCAATGGGATGCCACTCGCGCAGCGTGACTTGACCGTCGTTGCCGCGACTGGCCACGCAAGCCGACCCGCTATCCTGCTGCCCGCTGCAGAGACGATACGGGAACGCGTTGTCCGCCGTAACGTGATACATCGCGGCCGTTGGCTGGTTGTACCACGAACTCCAGGATTCACCGCCATTGACCGTGATAATCGCTCCCTGATCGCTGGCAATCAGCATGATCGCGGGATTGTCCGGGTTGATCCAGATCTTCTGGTAGTCGTCGCCGCCAGGCGCGCCGCGAATACCGGTCCAGGTCTTGCCTCCATCAGTCGACTTCCACGTCACGGTGCTGACGCTGTAGACCGTATCCTCATGCTGAGTATCCACCGCCAAAACCGGCAGATCGCCCCCGCCGATGCGCGCAGTGGCGCGTTGATCGGTCGTAATCTGGACCCAACTCTCGCCGGCGTTTTCGGAGCGGTATATCCCGGTCTGGCGACCGCTCGCGACGGCAGCATAGACACGATTCGGCTGACTGGGTGCGATCGCGATGTTCACCTGCACCACGCCCTCGGGCAGGCCCTTCGTCAGCGCTCGCCAGTTCTTGCCGCCGTCGGTGGACTTGAAGAGCCCACCACCCGTGCCGCCAAACGCGCCATTTTCCCAGGGGCCCTGACGCGCCTCCCACAAGCCCGCGTAAAGAATGTCCGGGTGCTTTGGATCCATGGCGATTTCGGAGCCGCCGGTGTTCTCGTCCTTGTAGAGAACCTTGTCGAAGGTCTGGCCGCCATCGGAGGATCGAAAGATGCCGCGCTCTGCGTTGGGTCCGTATGGGTGGCCTAACGCCGCCACGAACAAGCGGTTCGGATCGCGCGGATCCACTACGATTTGTGGAATCTGTTGCGTGTCGCGCAGGCCGAGATGAGTCCAGGTCTTGCCTGCGTCGATGGATTTATAAACTCCGTCGCCGGTCGATAGATCGGGACGCTGCAAGCCCTCGCCGCTTCCGACATAGATGATGTTCGGGTCCGACGGCGCTACCGCAATCGCCCCGATGGAGCCAGTTGGCTGATCGTCGAAAATAGGCATCCAGGTTCGGCCATAGTCGTTCGTCTTGAAGACCCCGCCGTTGACCGCGCCGATGTAGAAGACATTCGGCTGCCCAGGGACGCCCGTGCAGGCCCGGGTACGTCCGCCGCGATAAGGGCCCACAGTGCGCCAGCGCATCTCTCCAAACAGCTTTGGATCGTACGAATCGGCCGCCAGAAGAGCGGGCAGGAAAAGGGCTATGGCGAGGAAGCGGACAGGTTTCACGTATTGATCCTAAGCGACAAAGTATAAACTATCGGGCTGCCACGAACATGACCGACACCGGTGCGCCCACTGTGAGTGTCTTACCCGTCGGCGTCAGCTTTCCAGTCGCCTGATCGATTCGGAATACCACCACGTTGTCGCTCTTCTGATTCGCGGCAAACAAATAGCGGCCAGTCGGATCGATGGCGAATCCGCGCGGCACCTTCCCCTGGGTGCTGACGTGCTCCACCGCCGTAAGCTTTCCGACGCTGTCGATGGAGAATACTGCGATGCTGTCGTGGCCTCGATTGGATCCATACAGAAACTTACCGCTTGGATGCACGAAGATTTCAGCCGTGCTGGTTTCGCCTTTGAAGTCTTTCGGAAGGGTGGAGATCGTCTGAATTTCTTTCAGCGAGCCGCGATTCTGGTCATAGTCGAACGCCGTCACCGTGGAACCCATTTCATTGATCACATAAGCGCGCTTGCCGTTGGGATGAAACGCGAAATGGCGAGGCCCCGCACCCGCGGCTACATTGGCAAAGGGAGGATCGTTAGGCGCGATGGTTGCCGTCCCCGGTGTTAAGCGATAGACGAATACCTTATCAAGGCCGAGATCGGCGACCATCGCGAACCGATTGTTTGGTGAAATCATCGCGCAGTGGGCGTGAGGGCCCTTTTGCCGCTGCGGGTCGGCACTCGATCCGCCGTGCTGATCGAAGGAAGACACCTCCCCCAGTCGCCCGTCGGCTGCAATGGGAAACGCTGCCGCGCTGCCGCCGCCGTAATTGGCAACCACCAGGGTCTTGGCAGTATTGTCCACCATCAGATGGCAAGGGCCGTCGCCCTTGGTGGATACGGTGTTCAGGAAGGTAAGTTTCCCTGTCTTCGAGTCCATTCCAAAAGCGCTGACGGAGCCCGCCTTCTTGCCCTGGTAGTCGCTAATTTCGTTTACGGCGTAAAGGAACCGGCCGCCTCGATCCGCTGCGAGGAAGGAAGGATTGATTGTTTCGGCTTGAAGTCCAAGAGAGGTGACCTCTCCGCTAGCTGGATCGAGGCGATAGGCGTAGATGCCCTTGCTCTTCGTATCTTGCGTATAGGTTCCGATGTAGACCAGGAAACTCTTGGCCTCGCCAAATGCAGCATCGGCGGTCAGCATAGCGAGGCCGGTCGCGGCGATCAGCACACCGGCGTTCGCCAGCAAGCATCTAAAATTTTGCATAGGATTCTATGATATCCATAGGCGTCAAAACTATGCCTATGGCAAGGCCGAATTGGCGCGCACTTGGAGACCGATTTCGACTGCAACGAACCAACGATGGTTTTTCGCACAGAGAATTAAATCGGATCTGTTCGGAGATCGAACTCAATCTGGAGATGATTTTGGAGGCTTGGCATGAGCATTGCGGTCAACGTTGAACCTCGTATTCAAGATGTCTGGATTACTGAAGACACCATTGGCGCCCAGTTCGTGGACGGTCGGACGATTACCGTGCCGTTGGCGTGGTCGTGGCGTCTTTCCGGGGCGACTCCGGAGCAGCGCGCAAATTTTGAGATTATTGGTCGCGGTTCTGGCATACGCTGGCCTGAGATTGACGAAGACATCAGCGTCGAAGGCATGCTCCACGGGACCCCGGCGAGAAGGCCAGCCAGCGCCCACCTGCAACCATAACAATTCATCAAGTCACTGCGGATGTGCCCGGACGGCGATTACCGCCTAGCCAGTAGGGATCCCGGTCAGGGCTTCCATTTATGGGGATGTGACGAAATACGCGACGCAATGCCATTTCGCACCAGAAATCCGCCAGAACCAACCAGGCGGTTAGCTGCATGCAGGTTGGCACGGTGCCTGCGCACGGCGTCCTCCGCACGGATTTCCTGCGACAAGTCCGAGGACTAATCCGCGATGCTGTTGGCGCTGGCGTCAGACCGAACTCGACCTGCCACGATCAAAACAAGTAGTTCGCGACGCTTGCGGTCTTCGCGGTGTAGAGAGTTAGCGCCCGCCGCCCGGTTTCGTGTTGAACCAGACGCCATTGGGAGCATCGGAACGCGCCGCCACGATGTCCGGCCAGCCGTCTCCGTCGAAGTCGGCGAAGGCCAGGCCGTACACGGTGCCCTTGCCGTCGTTCCAGGGGACCTCGTGGAACGTGCGGCCCTGCCCGGTGTTGAAGTATACCGATCCGGGCTGCTTCACGTAACCCACGATGATGTCCGGCCGCTTGTCGAGATTCAGGTCGGCAAGTGCCACGCAGTACGGCGGCCGCTCGGGGCCGGGAAGCCTGACCGGTTCTCCAAAATGGCGTCCGCCACGATTAAAGATGATGAAGGTAGCCTTGAGGCGCTCATCGATGATCGCCAGATCGGGCCGCCCGTCGCCGTCGAGATCGCCGACCGCGCCCATGCGAATCCAGGCTTTGGCTGGCCCTACCTTGGTCGAGGTCCGGAAGCGCCCCTTGCCGTCGTTCCAAAGCACGATGCTCTGGCCGCCGTCGCGATGGGGCACGAACAGGTCGAGCGCGCCATCACCGTCGAAATCCGCCGCTACGATCGAGGTGGCTGATTCGGTTGGCAGTGGCTGGCAAGCCGGGAAATGCCCTTTGCCATCGTTGAGGCAGACGTAACTCGGAGTAGAGACTTGGGGGCCTTTACCGGGTTGTCCGTCCACCAAGTCCGGATAGTCGCCGCGGTTGGCGGCCACGATGTCCGGATAGCCGTCACCGTTGAGGTCCGCCAGAGTCACGTACCGCGTGCTCCATTTGGGATCGCCGAACGTGCCGAATTCAGTGAAGTGGCCCTTGCCATCATTCAGGTAGACAAGTTTGCGATCGGGCGCATCGTTGCTGACCACGATGTCCAAGTGGCCGTCGCCGTCGACATCGGCCAACGCCGCCGAATAGGTGCGGTCGGGCGCCGTCCCCAGGTTACTGGCGATGAAGCCGCCATGGCCATCGTTCAAAAGCACGCGATTGAAGAGCGGCCAATGCCGCCCTTTGCCAAGAACGATGTCCGGTAGGCCGTCTTCGTTGAGGTCGCCCACGCTCACGCCGGCCGAGGTTTCGGCTTTCTCTTCAAGCAGCAGAACGCGATCGAAAGAACGCAAGACCGGGGTCGATGCCGGTTGTGCCTGAGCCAACAGAACAGCTGCAAGCAGCGCCCACGCTAGCGAGCCTACCTTCTTATCTTTGAACCGAAGGTCAAGAACAGCCTTGGACATGATCGCCTCCATAGAGCGATTGTACTGAGACCGGTAGATACAATCATTTTGGTCTCTCGCAAGACTTTGGGCCTTCGCAACTCGGATGGAGGGCAAGTTGCCCGCAGCGGGATCATTGCCAATCGCCATATCCAACGCCCCTATCAGTGCTCCCCTACCCCAAAACCCGTTAGCAACGAAATAAAACCGTATCTCTCTCCTTGCCAATAATTTACAAATTCCACCACTAGATTTCCCCCTTTCTCCTGCTATCGTCGGATCGGGTATACGCCCACCGAGGGAGACACAATTATGCACGCAGCATCGCCCGCGAACGCCGACCCGAGGCAAGCCGCCAATCAGGCCAACGCCCAGCACAGCACCGGCCCGCGCACACCGGAAGGCAAAGCACGCGCCGCAGCCAACTCGCGCACTCACGGCCTCTGCGCCAAGGACGTCCTCATTGCAAGTCCCGAAGAGCAGACCGAGTTCGACGAACTGCTCGCCCTGCACCTCGCCCAGATCAAGCCCCACGGCAGCGTCGAGCAAGTTATCTTCGATGCAATGATCGCCGACACATGGAACCTGCGCCGCGTCCGCCGCCTCGAAACCGCACTGCAGCAGGGCGTCGATCCCCTCGAAGCCCTAGATGACGAAGTGCTGCAAACCAAACTCGAGCGCATCGCCCGCCACCGCACACGGATCGAGCGCTCTTACTTCAAAGCGCTCAAGGAACTCTCGCGCATCCAGACGGCGCGCGTCCTCAACCGCTGCCACGAGCAAACCACCGATTTCGCCGACATCTCACCGCTGCTGAATTTGGCCGAATTCCGCCGCAAGCCGGGCGCATCCCAAAATTTCAAAACGAACCCAACTTCGCCATCTCTCGATCACACCTTCGCCGCCTCAGCCGCAACTCCGCGCCGCTGAGCATTTCAAAATTTCAAAACGAACCCAGTTCCGGCATCTTACTGTTTCACCCACTCCTCATCGATTTGGGCATGCTTGATCGCCTTTCCGTCAGGCACGAAATAGCTATAGGTAATGTGAATAGTCCCGTCCTTGGCTTGCAGCACCGAAGGATAATGGAACTGGCTATTGATCTTTTGGTCTGGACTTCCCTCGAGATGCCGGTGCCATTTCCAGGTAGCTCCCTCATCGTCCGATAACGCGGCGACCAGGGAATAGCGCCCTTGCTCCAAATCGTTGTAGACCATGATCCAATGGCCGTCTTTCAGCACGATCGCCTCCAGGCTTGTCCCGGGGTTCGGAATCTCGGTGTCCTTCGCGGCAGTCCAGGAAACGCCGTCGTCCTTCGAGTAACTGATATGGGCGCGCTTCGGAGGCGGACCGTTATCCCGCAAATAAGCGGTCAGCGTGCCGTCCTTCTTCCGCAGCACCGAAGGCTGGATGCAGCCATAGCCCACGATTGGCTCGCTCGCGGTCCAGCTATAGCCGCCATCGTCGCTAACCCCCATAATGCCGAACGAGTATCCGTCCGAGTACATGGGCACCAGAATGCGGCCTGAGGGAAGCTGCTGGGGATGGGTCCGCGTGAACCAGCCCATGCGCGAGAAGTACATGTCGTCCGCGCGTTCGATCATCTTGGTTGCGTACTGCCCCAAGCGCCCTTCCGCGCCCTTATCCTTCTCCATCACTTCGCGCGTTTTGGCCGCGATGTTCTTGGGAATCAGAATGATGTTGTCCTGGTGCTCCCACTTGGGCGGTCCGGAAGCTTGCTGATAATCGGTGGAGATCCGGTACTTCATCAGTGCGCTTTCCCAGGTATGCGCGATGATCACCGGCCAGAACAAAAAGAGACGCTGCTTCGAATCAATGAACATGGTGGGATTGGTGTCCGGGAATCCGGGCGTGTCGGCCAAGGTGAAACGCTCGCCCCACTTGCCGGTCGCCTTGCTCCAGCGGGAGGCTTCAATTTTCACATCGTCCGCCGTGCGTTCTCCGGAGCCATGGAACCAGCAAACGAGGAAGTCGCCGTTGGGCAACTCCACGATAGACGAGGAGTGATTGTGCCACTTTTCGAGCGGGAAGATCAATTCACTGCGGTAAAGGGGTGCCGCGCTGCAGGCTAGGGTTGCAAGAAGGAGTACGAGCGATCGCATCGTACAATCATCGTATCTCCTTAACTCGCTGGCAGGCGGAACGTCATGTCGCGTTCCCGATTGAGCCGCTCGCTCAATTCGCGGTCGATTGACCCGAGCGGAATTTCCCGCATCTCGCGTTCCATGGTCACGTAGTGGAGCGTGCCGCGTTCCACCCAATAGGTGAGCGCTGGACGAATGTTGTGATCCTTCATTGCGATCAGGTACAGCGTGGGCCTGTAGTCGGTTTCGTCGTTGGGCCTGCGAGAGTAGGACCGTTCTTGAGGTTGCTCGTCCGATTGGTACCCGAAACCCTGATTCACAACCACAGCGGGCTGTTGATAGTAGGAGACCGGCGGATAGCTCTCAGTGTACGGATATGCGTTGTATCCGTAGTAGCTGTAGCCGTACGGATAACTGTAAGGATAACCATACGGATACCAGCTTGAATACCCAAAGCCCCGATAGCCCCGGCCGAAGCCGCCGTAGCCGCGGTAGCCGCCGTTGCCGTAACCTCCTCGGAATCCGAATCCCCCGGACCGGTAGCCTCCACCTCCGCCGAAGCCCCCGCGACTAAACCCGCCACCGCCGCCGCCGCCGCGCCCTCCACCGCCATGCCCGCCGCGCTGAGCGAATGCGCTCACTGTCAACAGGCAGCCCAGAATCGCGATTAGAAAAGGACGCATAAACACTCCCAATTGGAGGGTACCGCTGAAAGTAAGTGGAAGCAACTCGCGTTATGATCGGGATAAGCCGCATGCTGAGCGTTTGCATCTTATGGTTCTTGGCCTCGGGCGATTCCACCTCCGCGTTGATTCGTAAAATCGCAGCGTCAGGGCGGGCCCTTGAAATAGCGACGCCTCTTGCGGAACGTCTCTCGCCGGGTACCCTGCTTGCCCCTGGGGCTCCTCCCCTGCTGAGTTTCCGTCTCATGGAAGGCCAGTCACGCCGGCGCTACAACAATTTGGATTTGG
>JBBRRB010000028.1:0-84022 GCA_038225555.1 Bryobacterales bacterium | reverse complement strand
CTCACTCATCGGCTCCTCCCATTGCTGGTTGGCACATAGAATTTAGCTCCATAACACAACCCCTTGGCTCCGTCCCCTTTCAGGGATTTCTTCGCTACTACGGGTTGTTCCGCCCCTGGGCTCCGCTTCCGTACTCTCGCCCTTGTGGTTCTTCCACTTGCGGCTGCTCCGTTCGCATCGGAGTCCCAGGTTCCCACGTTCCGCCTCATCGCCCCTGGCAAGCTCTGCGCTCACGACCATGGCTTTTGTCCACAGCCGCCGAAGGTGGTTTGGAACCTGCTCCTGCCAGCCGGTTCCGAGGGGCCGACCCTCATCGATCAAGCAGTTGCACACATTGGGCCCTCCTCGGCCCTTTGCGCTCGTGGCGCACCGTCGTCGGCATATCTCTCGAATGGGATGTCCGGGTATTCCCTTCGCATCCAGCAGTCGAAGACATAGTGAAGAAACAGATTCGCCAGCACGGGACTGACCACCGCCCCTTGCGGTGTTCCCCTGTTTCGCGCAACCAAAGTGCCGTCCGGCATGCTTACAGACGCCTCCAACAGTCGATCTCGTCGAAGAAGCTCTTGATGTCCAGATCGAGCACCCAATCGTGATCCCAACAACGGCGTCGGGCCACAACCAGCCGTCGTGCGCCGATTTCCCTGGACGATATCCATAAGGAATTCCTGTGAAACACGGGTTCCAGGATCGGCTCCAGGTAACGCTCGACGACCATCTGGGCAACGACTCCGCCGAAATCCTCTTATTGCTTGGTCTTAATTCTGGGGTCCACTATAATCACGAGGTCCGATCGTGCGCGAATCGCTCGAGAACCATCGTCACCCTTCTGGATGGATAAACTGGACTTCTTATCTGAGTTGAGCCAGCAACCGGTGCGCGGTCTGCGATTCGGGGAGATTCGGGTCGAGCTTCTCTGCAGCCAAAAGCGCTTGTTCCGCCTTGCTCTTGTTGCCAAGTCTTGCGTAAGTCATTGCCAAGTGGTACTCCCGAGTAGGGGTGGCATGCTGGCCGACAGCGCGCCGCAGGTACTGAAGCGCGTTGGAATACATGCCCTTTTGATAGAATACCCAGCCCATGCTATCGTTGACGGCGGGGTTGTCAGGAGCGAGCTCTCCGGCCTTTTGTGCGTAGGGCAGCGCTTCGTCCGCGCGGTTGAGATTGTTGGCGAGTCGGAATGCAATGTTGTTTAACGCTATAACGTTGTTCGGCTGTGTCTCCAAAACTTTGTGGAATTGACTTACGGCCGAAGCGTATTCACCCGATTGCTCCTCGACCATGCCAAGCAGGACGCGAGCGTCTTCCGCGTTCGCGCGCCGTTCCACCACGTATTGCAAAGTCTTGCGTGCACCGTTTAGATTCCCTTCCAGAACGTTCAGTTGGGCCATTGATAAGTCAGCCGCAAGGATTTCGGGTCCAGCGGCCTTGGCCTGCGCGAAGGCGGATCGAGCCTCTTCCTTGTATCCAGCGCGCATGAAGTAATTGCCGGCGTAAAGTTGCGTCTCGACGGAGCCAGGCTGTTTGTCAACGAAAGCCTTAACAGTTTGCAGTGCGGCGGCGGTCTCGTTTTGGGCCGTCAGGAGCCGAACCATCACATCTAAAGCTCGCGCATCGCCTGGAGCTCTCTGGAGCGCTTCTTGTATTTGGATGCGGGCGCGCTTGTAGTCTTTTAGCTGGGCGAAATACAGGGCGTCCTGAATCAAGAGCTCTGGAGCACGGCCCCCCGCAAGACCCTCATCGATTCCTTTGCGCAGTTCGGGTAAGTTGTGTAAATGTAGAAGGGCCCAATTTCGCTCCACAATCGCCGGCATGGAGCGCAACTGCGCTGGCGGAGCCTTTTCCATCAAGTCCAGCGCTGCGTTCGCCGACCCAGACCGGGTCAGGGCTTGGGCCAGCTCAATGCGGGCCGGCAGCAGCGAGGGATCGTGCGCGATTGCTTCGTTCAATTCCCGCTTCTCATTGAGCAGGTTCCCCTGACTCGCGTTCAAGCGGGCGAGTAGAAAATGCACCTGCGCCGAATCGGGTTGATAACGCAGTACCCGGTTGAGATCCGCTGCGGCCTGCGCGTAAGCGCCGCGCTTGAGTTCCAATTGACTCCTTTGCTCCAGCGCATCCACGTCCTCTTCGTTTTTCTTCAACACTTCGTTAAGGACCGCCTCTGCCAGCGACAGCTTTCCGGTTGAGAAGTATGCCGCGATCAACTGTGTCCGCATCTCGCGGTCCGATGGATAGCTGCGATAGAGACGTTCTAACTCGGCAGTGCCTGCTTCCTTCCGACCTAAATTGAAAAGATAGAGCGCATATGCGGATCTGTGTTTGCCTCCCGCTATTTTCGACAGAGCCTGGAACGTTTTGGCAGCCTCGTCTTTTTTGCCCGATTGCAGTTGCAAGGCTCCGAGATCGAGCAACGCCTGATCGTTTTCAGGCTCGCTTTGCAAGGCCCGCCGAAGATGAGCTTCGATGCCAGCGGGATTGCTCAGAAGGCCCGCAATACGCGCCAGCGCCAGCTCAGGCAGCGCCGATGAGGGATTCCGGACGGCAGCTTCCTTCATGACTTGCTCTGCTCCCTCCAGATCGCCTTTAGCAAGCAATGCCGTGGCCAGCACCGTGGAAGACTTGAAATGAGCGGGAAAACGCGCCAGCGTGCGCCGAAGTTCCATCTCGGCATTCGCCTCCTTCCCGAGACGCAGTTCCGCTAACGCCAAAGTGGCGATCGCGTCCGCATTGTCCTTGGCCGCAGTCACGGCTTCCCTGGACATCCTCTCTGCTTCGCGGACTACATCGGAGCTGTCGCTGAGGGCCATAACCTCGGAAAGCTTGACCTTCGCGGGGACGTGGTTCGAATCAATCGAGAGTGCTTTCTGCAACATCCCTATTCCTGTTGGCCCGTCGCCGAGTTCAAGATAGGTAATGCCTAGCCGGTAGTATGCCTCGGCGTGCTTCGGCATTTGGCGCGCGGCGTTCTTGAAGTCGACGGCTGCTCGAGAGAAACTCTTCGCATCGAAGGACTTCTGTCCGCGTTTCAGATACTTGGCCTCCTTCGCCTCTGGCGAGATGGCGCAGCCGGACAAGACCGTCAGCAGCGCGAATGCGAGCACCCTCTTGATTACGCACATATTGCTTACTCATTGTGAGGTAAAGAATGTGTTTGCGCATCTGAACTATGGTACTTAGTTTCTAAGACTCGCTTTAGCCCTTTCTTCCTATTTAAAAAAGCACGGGCACTTGCGACAATCATTCAGCACATGAACAGCCCGAAGACTACTGCGCCAACGCCGCTAACATCTCTAAGTGTAGGCCGAATGATTTGGAAGCAATGGCCCGTAATAGGGCTTGCATGGGTACTCATCGCCGCCGCGGCGTTGACGGTTGTATATAGGCTTGAAAATGTCTACCGGGCCGAGACGCTGGTCTTGGTGGAGTCGCAAAAAATTCCCGAAAGCCTGGTGGCGTCCACGGTGAATGCGGAGCTGCAAGACCGCTTGGCAACTATCAGCCAGGAAATTCTCAGCAGCACGCAACTGCGAAAGATTATCGAAAAATTCAGCCTGTACCAGGATCTTCAGCAGCGCAATACGCAAGAGGAGATCATCGGGCGGATGCGCAGCGACATCAAGATCAAGCTGGAGCGCGGATGGAGCCGCAACCAGCCCGGCGCTTTCCGAATCACGTATACAGGCGTTAATCCTGAGACCACCGCCGCGGTTGCGAATAATATCAGCACCCTTTTCATCGAAGAGAATCTCCGCTCGCGGGAGGTGCAAGCCGTCGGCACTTTGGAATTCATCGAGAATCAGCTGCAGCAAGCCAAGAAGAGCCTGGAGGAGCAAGAGGCCAAAGTCGCCGAATACAAGCAGGAGCACAACGGACAACTGCCGGAGCAGGAGCAATCGCTCGCGGCGAGGCTGGAACGGCTTCGGACGCAATTGCAAGGCAGCCAGGACGCGATTCTGCGCGCGCATCAAAATAAGCAGATGTTCGAAAGCGCCATGGAAGCCGCTGAGGCCTCCAAACTATCGATGGCAAGCGCCGGGATGGCCGCATCTCTGGCTCTTAACCCGGTAACCGGCGCGGTCACTTCCGGGGGTCAGCCACGGCGCTCAGACGGTTTGAAGAAAGAGCTCGAGTCGCTCCGCGTCCGGTACACGGATCAGTACCCTGCTGTCCAACTGATCAAAGCGCTGCTCATACAAGCTCAGAAGGAAGAGCGCTCGGAAGCGGAGGAGCAGGTTCCTATCACCGAGGCCTGGAAGCGAAACAATTCTGCAAAGCCGGCGTCAGCGGTAGCGCGGGTCAGTCCCGAAATGGCTCAGTTGTTCGCCCGCGAGCAGGAGCGCATCACGGGCCTGAAAACGCAGCTTGCCTTGGCTGCCAAGGACTTAGAGGCGCGCGAGGCCGAACACAAGCAGATTCTGGCCGACATTTATGACAGCCAAGGACGAATCGAGAGGTTGCCCATCCGCCAGCAGGAAATGGCGGGTTTGTTGCGCGACTATGAGTTTTCAAAAGAAAACTATAAAAACCTGATGAATAAGAACTTCTCAGCCGATATCGCTGCCGATATGGAAAAGCGGCAGAAGGCCGAGCGTTTCACCATCCTGGACACCGCCCGGGTTCCAGAGAAACCCGCGAAGCCCAATCGCCCTATCCTGAACGCGGTTTCGGCGGCGTTGGCGCTGGGGCTGGCCCTCCTCCTAGGCTGTGCTCGCGAGTGGAAGAAGAACGTGATCCTCGGGGAATGGGAATTGCCGGGCAACATCGTAGTGCTCGGACGCATTCCCGACATTAAGGTAATGCCTCCAGTCCGTCCGGCTGTGACCGGACGCCCCGCATGGAAGCTTGGTCATCTTACATCCCACATCGCACTGAGACGAGGTTAACGCGGCGTGTACGAAGAATTTTTCCAGCTTCCGGCCAATCCCTTCCAGCTTACGCCGGATCCTCGGTTTGTCGTCATTACGCCGTCCTATCGCGAGGCTTTCGCCGGACTCATTTACGCTTTGCACTGGCGGAAGGGCTTCGTTGCACTTTCGGCTCAGCCAGGAACCGGGAAATCCATGCTGCTCAGCCTTGTCCTTCGCGCGCTGTCGACAGAACAAGCGCTCTCCAGCTATATCGTCAATCCGACTCTGACCGCTTCAGAGTTCCTCGAGACCGTCTTGCTCGATTTAGGTATTGCGAACATTCCCTCAAGCAAAGCCCAGCGCCTCCAGATCCTGAGGGAGCTGCTGGTGCGTGCGAACGTGGAGGGAAAGACAGCCGTTTTGATCGTCGATGAAGCGCACAAACTCTCCCCCGAACTGCTTGAGGAAATTCGTCTTCTCACGAATTTCGAGACTGCTGACGCGAAGCTGTTGCAGGTCGTGCTGGCAGGTCAACCTGAACTGGACGAGCTTCTTAATCGGGACGATCTGAGTCAACTGCGACAACGGATTTCGCTGCGCCTTCAATTGACCGCTCTGTCGGAAGCGGACACGCGCTTCTACATCCGCCATCGCTGGATCCAAAGCGGCGCCCCGGAGCCACCTCCCTTCCCAGAGGACGTGATCTCCGCGATAGCCCACATTTCGCATGGAATACCCAGGGTGATCAATGTTCTGTGCGATAACTGTTTGACTCTGGCCTTCAGCCTCGGTCTACGGTTTATTACACCCGAGCATCTGGCCGAGGTCGCTTCCGGCCTCCAAATGAACCTTCTTGGCATTGCCGCAAAGAAACCGACCGACTCGCTCATTCAACCTGTGCCCCCTGTGTCGGTTCCTGAACCGCAAAACAGGCCGCAGGTCGACTGGATTCGCACTCTCGATCGTCAGGATCCGCTCCCGCAATCGTCGCTGCTGATCCGTATAGCGTTGCGGCTCGGATGCAAAGTTAAGCATCCCTTTCCCAAATCAGGCCAACCCATATGAGCAAAATGTTTGAAGCACTCGTGAGCAGAGAGGGAGAGGTCTCCCGTTTGATGCAGCAACTCGCGGCCCCACCTCCGCTGGCACCTGCGCAGCTGTCACACCCAGACCAGGCTATTCCGAAGTTGGCTAAGCCCGTCACGGTGATCTCATCGGGTGGCGCCCCTGGGCCCCTCGAGGGAGTCCGCGTGCTTCCGTTCAAGATCACCGCTGGCACCCCCCTATTCCCGTTCGACTCGGATCAAGCCCATGTTGCCGAACAGTATCGCATTACCCGGACCAAACTTCTCCACGACCCTCGCCAGCCGAGAGTGATCGTGGTTTCGAGCTCGGCCCCGCGGGATGGAAAAACCATCACTTCCATCAATCTTGCCGGCGTGCTGGCGCTCCGACCCGAACTGAAGGTAGTCTTGGTGGAAGCCGATCTTCGTCGCGCTCATATCGCAGGACTGCTCGGTTTTGCCAACACGCCAGGCCTGTCCGATGTTCTTTCGGGAAAAGCGGCCTTGGCGGATGCGCTGGTGCGGGCCGAACAGTGCCCTAACCTCTTTATCTTGCCCGGCGGCTCGTGGCACGGCGACGCAACAGAACTGCTGGATTCGCCAGCCTGGCGGAACTTGTGCGAGACGCTTCGCCGGGAGTTCTCGTATGTAGTCCTGGACAGTCCGCCCATGGGCGTGCTCGCAGACTTCGAACTCCTTCAGGCTGTGTCTGACGGCGTGGTCTTCGTTATCCGGCCCGATCATACCAACCGAGCCGAATGCAAGAAAGCCTTGGAGTCCCTCGGCACGCGCAAGTTGCTAGGAGTGATTCTAAACGCTGCGAAGGAATGGCCGCTTTATCAGGCTGGCCAGTCCAAGTACTACAAAGATTACAGCCAAGCGCCGAATAAATGAGCGAACTGTCTCGCCCTGCTGCTCTTCACCGCAACGCGCACATCTGGCTGCCCGGCTACCTCAAGAGCGCGAGAGAGTCAAGGCAGCGGCCCGCACCGCGATCGGTGTGCGTCGTGATCGCCGATCATTTCGAGCCCCTGCGCGGGGGCGCCTCCGACGATACTGGGCGCAGTCGCGTCCGCCGCTGGAAAGAAGAGTGGCCGAAGATCGCTGCCCGCCATCGGGATTCGTCGGGCAATCCACCCGTATATACATTTTTCTATCCCGAAGAGGAATATCGGCCGGACCTGCTCGATCCTCTCGCGGGTTTGACACGCGATGGAATCGGCGATGTCGAGATTCACATTCACCACGACGGCGAAGGCGAGCGGAATTTCAGAGATCGCATGAGCAAGTTCATAGAAGTCCTCCATCGCGATCATGGCTTGCTTCACGAAGAGCACAGTCGCCTCCGCTTTGGATTCATCCATGGCAACTGGGCGCTCGACAACTCGCGTCCCGATGGACGCTACTGCGGCCTCAACAACGAGCTGACCATTCTCCGGGAGCTCGGCTGCTACGCCGACTTCACTCTTCCATCGGCTCCCTCTCCGGCTCAAACCCGGACAGTCAACTCAATCTACTGGGCGACTGACGATCCGCAGCGCCCCAAGTCCCACGATCGCGGCGTGCCGTTTGCGGATCCAGGCGCCTCGGGCGACCTGCTCATGATCCAGGGTCCCTTGGCGCTGAATTGGCGCGAGCGGAGCCGCGGCCTCGCGCCGCGTATGGAAACCGGTGAACTGGCGGGTCACAATCCTGTCACGCGCCAGCGAGTGCGGCTATGGCTTGAGCACGCTCCGCGCCTCGGCGACACCGCCTTTATTAAATTATTCGCCCACGGCGCTTGGGAACAGAACACAAATGCGCTCCTCCATCGCGACTTGGATTGCGCCTTCGAGTGCCTCGCGGCCGAATGCGCCGACCGAGGCGCAAACTTAAGCTACATGTCGGCCTGGAATCTGTATCGCGCCGTAATGGCCACCCGGCGGACAGCCGATATAGAGAGCGGAGAGTGTATTGCGGTATGAGCACGGTCGATAGTTTCATCCTCAGGATCAAGCGCGCGGAATCGCCTTTCTATTTAGCGCTGAAGGATCTGGCCAGGAAGGTTCGAACTACCCGTATGCCAGTACCCTCGGTGTTGCATCCGCTGTACCAAGGTCTGGCCCACTTGGGAACCCTCCGATACGAGGCGCTCCTGCGCATGAAGGTTTTCTTTTATCGCGAACCGATGTTTCGGAGCATGTGCGCTCATGTGGGCGAAAGGCTCGATCTCGAGCTCAGTCCATCCATCTCCGGTCACGTGAAAATTACGGTCGGAGACGACGTGAGAATCTCTGGAGCGCTCTCGATTGCTTGCGGACGAGTTATCGACAATCCCGAGTTGGTGATCGGCAACCGCGTGTTTCTGGGCCACGGGGTCGCGCTTCGGCCCAACCGGCGGATCCAGATTGAGGATGATGTGCTGGTTGCGGGCGGCTGCTATATCTCAGACAGCGACGATCATCCGCTCGACCGCGCCACGCGTGTGGCCGGCTTGCCGGCCCCGGCCGAGCGCATCAAACCCATCCTGATCAGGCGGGGCGCCTGGATTGGGCGCAACAGCTATATCTGTAAAGGCGTGAGCATCGGAGAAGGGGCAGTGGTGGGCGCCGCAAGTGTCGTCACTCGCGACGTGCCGCCATTCACAGTAGTCGGGGGAAGCCCCGCCCGCGTGTTGCGGGTAATTGAACCCTCATAAACGCGCATGCCCTTTGTCCTGTACCTGATATATCTGAGCGCCTCGTACCTACGGCCAGCCGAACTGTGGCCCGACTTAGCGGAATTAAGGCCGATGTTGTGGCTCGGCTGGGGAGCGTTCGCAACCGCTCTGATTGCGATTCCGTTTGGCAACCGGGTACCCTGGCGCATGCCGCAAATCTGGCTAATGCTGGGATTGCTCGGGTCCATCATGATGTCCCGCGTCACGAATGGATGGGCGGGCGGCGCCATCGGTTCCTTCATTGATTTTGGGCCCTCGTTTCTTCTCTTTTTTCTCACCATCCTGAACGTGAACACGTGGCGGCGATTGCGGATCGTAGCCGCCGTTCTCGCCGGGCTCACTCTGGTGATCACGCTTCAGAGCATCGCTGGCTTACATTTTGGTTACCTGGAAGAGCGGCTCGTAACCAAACAGGGCGTCGGCGAAGATCCTGAGACAGGCGAGTATGCAAGCTACATCTCTCGCATTAAGCATCTTGGATTTCTGAATGACCCGAACGATCTCGGACAAGCCATCGTATCTGTTCTACCGATTGTTGCAGCGCTCTGGGCGTCGCGCCGGTTCTCGAGAAACCTATTCCTGGTCTTGCTCCCACTGTTCGTTCTCGGATATGGAATCTATTTGACGCATTCGCGGGGAGCATTGCTTGGGATCATTGCTTTCTTCTTTTTGACCTTCCGCCGGAGGCTCAGTACGAATTGGACTGTCGCGCTGGTTACGCTGGCGATAATAGGGGTGCTTGCTATGAATGTTAGTGGCGGTCGCGCATTCTCATCTAAAGAAGAATCGGCTGCGAGCCGCATCAATGCATGGGGCGAAGGACTCAATATGTTGCGCTCCGCCCCCGGATTTGGCGTGGGTTACGGAGCGTTTACGGACTACAACGATCTTACGGCTCACAATTCGTTCGTTCTTTGTTTTGCTGAGATTGGTCTGGTTGGCTATTTCTTCTGGCTGAGTCTAATCGCGACGACGTTATTTGGATTGGCTAAAGCTGCGAAATCCGATCTGGAGACATGCTGGCCTCGCGTTCTTCTCCATTGCTGTGTGGCTTTTCTTTTTTGTGCCTGGTTCTTGTCAAGGACCTATATTCCGACGCTGTATCTGCTGTTCGCGCTTGGAACGGCGGCTATCGCACTGGCGGTCCCAGCCGAAAAACAGGAGATGGTAGCGCCTTTCCGTCGGTGGATCCGTCGCGTCGGGGCCCTGGAGTTCGCAACAATTGCAGCGGTTTACGCGATCGTACGTATGCAGAATGTGATGATCCGATGAATAGTCGCGTCATCGCAAAAAACTCATTCTGGTATGGAATTGAAACGTTCGCGAGTCTCTTTCTTACTTTTTTTACGTCGATAGTCATCGCACGCTCGGTTGGGCCAGCGAAGCTAGGATACTTCCTGTACCTTTGGTGGATCGCGGGCGTTGCGGGAACTATTGGCAGCTTGGGCATCCCCGCGGCCACCCGCAGGTATATGAGCGAGTACTTCGGACGCGGCCAGATGGGAGTAGTACGAACCATTTTTTTTCAGACACTCCGATTTCAGTTGATCATTGCCGGGCTCATCACATCTGGTTCCTTGGTTTTCATCTGGTTTTGTGGCGAGCGAGAGTATCGAACCATCGCAATGCTGATGGTTGGAAGCATATTCCCATACATGGTGAACTCAATTGGAGCGAGCGCCAACACCGCACTTGAGGATCTCCGGGCCAACGTTCCAGCATCGCTCGTGTCTACCGGCATATTTGTCATAGCCGTCTACTCGAGCGTGTGGTTCGGTTGGGGATTGCTGGGAATCTCTATCGGCCTGTTAACCATGAGATCGCTCGAACTGCTGGTCCGGTTGGTTCCGCTCATTCTTCGCATGAGCCACTATCCGTCGGAGCCGCTCGATCACGCACTTGGGCGCAGAATGTTCCTCTTTTCCGGTCAAAGCCTGTTGCTCATGGTCATCGGCCTAATAGTATGGGACCGCTCCGAAATGGTGGTCTTGAAAAACTTCTGCAGCGATATTCGGCAAGTTGCGTTTTACTCGGTCGCCTTCAATATAACGGAGCGGCTGCTCGTAGCCTCGCAAGTGTTCGGCACGGCGACGGGGGCTACGATGATGGCCCAATATGGCCGCGATCGCACGCGTGTGCGGGGACTGATCGCCACCACTCTGCGCTACTTGGCCATAATCGCGTTCCCCGTACATTTGGGTCTGGCCGCCATCGCGGCACCCGTCATGTGGATTGTCTACGGATCCAAATATGCCGAGGCAGTACCCGTATTGATGATCGCTGCATGTCTTGGCATTCCGAAGGCTTTTATGCTCCCGGTGCAAGCACTTCTGGGTAGTTGGGAGCGTCAGGACCTGCTCATTCGCTGGGGGCTGATTTCGGGAGTTCTTAACATCGCGCTGGATTTCGCCCTCATTCCCAAGTTCGGGGCCGTGGGAGCCGCTATTGCGAACGGAAGTACGCAAACGTTTTCAGTGGTGGCTTTGTGGATCGTGGCCCTACGGCTTCTGGGGGTCCGAGTTCCGTTGCGCCCGATGCTGAAGACGTTTGCAATATCGGCTGGAATGGCTGGCACGGTTGCCTTCGCGACGTATCGGTTGCCCGCTGTTCCCGCTGTCACGGTGGCGGCAGTTGCTGGCTTGATTCTGTATTCATGCCTCCTGCGCTTGGCTCGGATCCTGTGTCCTGCCGACCGAGACCGGATGTTAGGCGTTGCCAAACACGTGCCATGCCGAGCTAACCGCGCCGTTAACGTAGGTTTGTCTTGGCTGATTCCCGCCCCGCCGCTGAAACCGGAGATTATCATATGAGCCAAGCGCAACAGTCGTCGGCATGGGACCAAATATGGCCTGTGCTGTCGGGACAGGCGCACTCACTGGTAGCGATAACGGAGCACGATGCCATCCGCAAGGCGCTTGGAAACTGCGCAGGCCTGACCATCTTGGATTTGGGCTGCGGTTTGGGTCAGCCTGTAGCCACTTTTGCCCAAGCACGTCGCCTGGTCGCCCTTGACAGCTCGATTGAGGCGCTCGCTCGGTGCCGGGCGCCACAATCAAGGGAACTTGTAAAGATCTTGGCGACTGCACTCCATCTGCCCTTCGCTGATGCAGTGTTTGATGTAGTGGTCGCAGCGCAGCTCTTGCCCCACTTGGACCACGAGCAACGTACCACGGCCCTTGCTCAGATTGCTCGCGTCGTAAAGCCAGGCGGAAAAATCATTCTTACCGCAGTGCATTACAATTTTCGTTTCCCGAGACTTGGCATGGCGAAATCCGGTGTCAGCGATGGCGTATACTTCTTCCGCCACACTGCTGACGAGCTCCGCCAAGAGCTTCAATCCTTCTTCCAGATTCAGACGGTGTGGGGTGTATGGAACTATCTGCCGAAGACATATCAACTCTTCATGAGACTCGGCCGGAAAACCTTATATTGGGATCGCATCGTCCGCAAGACCCCCCTCTCTTTGCATTACGGCAAACAACTGGTAGTTCGTTGCCGCATCCGTGCCTAAACCTGGATCTTGAATGGTCCATTCTGTCGTTCCGAAAGGAACCAGCGTCCGCTTGTTGCCAGAGCACAATATCTACCCCAGCATGGGCTCAAGGCTTCCGCCAATCAATCAGGAGCCAGTGGTGGCAGCCGGCCGCTACGCGTTTGAGCCGGGCGAGGAACTGCAACATGACACCTCTCCCCACGAGCTCGAACTGGACGGCAAGAAGCGCAAGGTGCAGACCGCTGCGGCGGTGTTGTGTTACTCCCGGATGTTGTTCTTTCAGTGCTATCCCACGTTTCAGCGCTTCGACTGCAAGGTGTTCCTCACCGATGCGTTGCGTTATATGGGTGGCGCCACAACTCACGTGATGATCGACAACACGCATGTGGTGGTGCTGCGGGACAGTGGACGCGACATGGTGCCGGTGCCGGAGATGGCTGCCTTCCGGGAGCGGTTCGGTTTAAATTTCGTGGCACACGCGATTGGGAATGCGAAACGGAAGGGGCGCGTAGAACGTCCTTTTCATTTCATCGAGCACAACTTCCTGGCCGGGCGCACCTTCCGCTCTTGGGACGGATCTGAACAGCCAGGCGGGAGTGGTGCGACAAGGTCAACTCGACTTACAAGAAGCATATCCGCGCAGTTCCCCGCTAGTTATTCGCGGTGGAGCGTTTGCAACTGCAGCCGCTGCCGGCCATTCCGGAAGGGTACCTGTTGCATCAGCGCATGGTGGACATGGAAGGCTATGTGGCGCTGCACACCAACCGCTATTCGGTTCCGCTGGCCTGGATTGGCCGGCGCGTGGAAGTGCGCGAGACCAGGAACAAGATCGAGATCCAACTGGATGCCCGCAATCTGGTCACTCACCAGCGGATCGCCGATGTCGAGCATCAACGCATTCTGCTGGCCCAGCACCGACCGCCGCGCGGTCAAGGGATGGCGCGCACGCACCCTCATCCCGAAGAGAAAGCCATTCTCGCAGCCGTCCCGGAAATCGCCGAGTACGCACGGCGGTGAAACAGCGCAGCCGCAAAGTGCCATCTAACGCCGGAGCAATCCAACATCTTCTTCAAGCTGATGGAAGAACGTTACGGGCAGCATTCCACGATCATTACCACGAACTTAGACTATGACGAGCGGCCCAACTTCCTGGGCAGCCGGCCCATGGTGGAAGCGTTGTTGAGCCGGGTACGGCACCACTGCCACACCGTGCGCATCGACGGCCCGTCTTCGCGCGAGCCGCAAGGGTGAGGGGCGGCGTGGAGGAGAGCCGCATTGATCCGCAGGAATCATGTGCGACGGGTTCTGGATGCTTACTGCCAGACGCCGGGACTGTCGACCTCGTGCGAAGCGCCGACCGTCTGCTGGCAGCCCAACTATACCAGCGCGGTGTGTCCCTGCTGGCGATTGAAAATGCCTTGACCTTGGCAGCGGCTCGGCGACTCATATGTCCCGAAGCAGCTGCGCCTCTAGGCACGATCCGCTCGCTGGCGTATTTTCTTCCGGTAATCGAAGAAGTGCTGCATCTGCCCGTGCACCCGGAGCATTTCTTCTATCTGCGGCAGAAAGGTCAACGGGCTACCCAGCCCCGGCAGGGCCGCCAACTCTTCACCCGATCAGACTCCAAACAGCAGAGACATGCGCGTCCGCGGCGCGGATGATGAAAAAGCGACCCACACGCCTGCGGCGCGGATGATGTTGCCATTGCCTCCTGCCTCACTACCAGCCTTCTTTGCAACGCGGTTGCTGACCCAGATTTCGTTCCAAATGCCGTTCTCAGCGTGGGTCACTTTAAGCAAGCGTTAGTGGAACTTCTCGCAAGCGCCGAAGATGCGAAGTGCTCAAGACCGTTCGAGCGGGCCGGGTTCCGGCACAACCTGCTGAAGCAATACGTGCTGGTTTATCGTGGTGAACTTCTCGCCGCCCTGTTGGCGCTGGCCCGCTTCGACCGCCATCGTGCGCGGACCGCTTCGAGAGTCGCTTCGCGTGCGCGAAACACGGCGCGAGGCCCGGCTGCTGGAGATCGACCCCGAACTATTGCGATGTGATTATCCTGCGGTGGCAGGCGTGGACTGGGGAGAAGGCTTACAACGAAGAAGGCCGGTCTTTCGAGGAGGTCTCGAACGACCAACTGGCGGGGAAGGCCGCGTGAGATCGCTGTTACAAGTTCGCTTTTTGCGTTCCAGGTGGCTGCCACCTGGTGGACGCCGCCGAGCCCGCCCGACCAGAGCTTGTAGATATAGGGGCAGAGGCCGGGGTTTCTTCGTTCCTTCTCCAGGCATTTCAGGCGGAAGCGAAGGTCGTGCTGCGCCATCTCCTTGCCTTTTTTGATCGTCGAGGCGGTGGTCAGCGGCTCGTAATGGCCTTCCTCGTCTTCGACGATCAGCATCGCGAGTCCAACGGTCGGTATCGGGCTGAAGCGGAGGCGCAAAGCCGTTGTAGTTTTTCGTCTGCTTTCTGGCGCGTGTCATTTATCGTCGTTATCCTTGCCTGACGATAATCCCTCGGAAGCCTGGAACAGTCCAGTGAAATCCGCGCCTCCGCAAAGAAAGAAAGGTCGCGGGGTTAACCGACGGCCTGGGGCGGCATGCGGTTTTGAGAGCCTTTTACGCTTTGATCAAATACGCGCGCTCCCCGTTTTCATTCTTGGTGGACACGACCGTGAGGCCATGCTTCTTCATCAGCGAGCCGCCCGCGCTCATGAGCGCCCGCGTGGTGTGCGACTGCCAGCCCATCTCAGCCATAATCTCCTTCAGCGTTACGCCGCCTTCGCGCTTGAGCATCTCGATGACGCGGCTGGTCTTGCTGCCCTCGCGCGTCGCCGTGGCCTTCGTGGCGCCTTTGGGGGCCTTCTTTGCGCGGCTGGCCTTGGTCGGCGCGGCGTGGGCCTCCCGTGCGGCTTTGGGGGTAGCTTTGGGAGTAACGACAGGCGCATCGTCAAGGCTCTGAATGGCCTTCCAGATCCGCGCAACCGCCGTTTTGCGGTCCTTGAACTTGGTTTCGGCGATTGCGCCTGGCAGGCTGTTCCGGATCTCGATCAGCCGGGCGGTGGGCCAGGCGGCGGCGAGGTACAAAATCATCCATTTGAAGCGCCATTTCTGAGGCGTCCCAGATCGCGCCCGGCTGATGCAAGCGATTCTAAAAGTGGTTCAGACGGACCGGGCACCTCCAGGTAAGTGTCTCAACTTATGTGGTCGTAGGCATCCGGCCACGGCGCGCTTGCGCTGACGTTTCAGCGTAACCTGGCCCTCGTCATTCAGGCAGATTTCTCTTGCATGTGTCGGGGACCGGTCGCGTCACTTACGCCCGAGATTAAAAACAGTTCGAGGCGGGCATTTCGCTGCTACGAGGCCCATCGCGCTCCTAGCGCGCTGAGGTCGCCTTTCCGGGGTTGCCTTCGGCCATGGTGTCCGCGGCGCAACCTTAAGCAGTGTTAGCAAATAACAGTACCACTAAAAGATGTTCTGGGATCCTTGAGGTATGGATGCCATAGCTTGAGCGGACCCGTCGACTACTGGTGGCTGCCGAGAGTAGCGCGTGGGCCCCAGGTGGGATCTCCGTCGTATCCCAAGCAACTGGAGTGTCCCGTCATGTAATCCGCCAAGGGTTGCGGGAGTTGAACGAATCTCCGGTGCATCCGGCAGGGCGTATTCGGCGAGCCGGGGGTGGGAGAAAAAGTCCAAAGAGACGGACCCGTCGTTAGTAGCTGACTTCGAGAGGTTGGTGGAGCCTCTTACTCGATGCGGTCCGCAATCGAGTCTGCGATGGACCTGCAAGAGTGTTCGGAACCTCGCCGAGGAGTTGAACCGACAAGGGCACGATATCAGCTATCCGGTGGTTGCCGGACTGCTGCACGAACTGGGCTACAGTCTCCAGTCCAATCGCAAAACGAAGGAGGGTTCCAGTCACCCCGACCTCAACCAACAATTTGAATACATCAACGCGCGGGTCCAGCGATCCATCAACTCGAGCCAGCCAGTCATCTCGGTGGACACCAAGAAGAAGGAAGTAATTGGGGATTTCAAGAACAACGGTGTCGATTGGCGGCCCAAGGGCGAGCCGGAAGAAGTTCGAAGGCATGATTTCGCAATACCCGAGTTGGGCGTGTTGCGCCATACGGCGTCTATGATCTGGCGGCCAACAGCGGCTGGGTGAGCGTGGGACTGGATCACGATACGGCTTCTTTCGCGGTAGAGACCATTCGCCGCTGGTGTCACGCCATGGGTCAGGAAAGGTGCCCGAAGGCAAAGCGGTTGCTCATCACTGCCGATGGTGGAGGCAGTAATGGATCTCGCCTGCGCCTTTGGAAACTGGAACTCCGAGAAACTGGCCGACGAAACCGGCCTCGTCATGGCTGTTAGCCACTTTCCTCCTGGCACGAGCAAGTGGAACAAAATCGAGCATCGCTTGTTCTCTTTCATCAGCAAAAACTGGCGCGGACAACCCCTGACCAGCTTGGAGGTTATCGTGAGCCTGATTGCTGGAACAACTACCAAGAAGGGCCTGAAACTCTATGCCGAGATCGATGACCGTACCTATCCACCTGGAACCAAAGTCTCCGACTCCGCCATGGCCGACATCAACCTTTCGACGGGACGAGTTTCACGGGGATTGGAACTACGAGTTCACCCCGTCGCTGGCACATTTATTTCCTAACAGTGCCTTAGTCCCTTTCTCTGCCCCAGCAAATCCATAATGGCAGATGGATGTTTGGCTCGTCTGGGAAATCTGTGGGTAACAGGGGGCTTCAGCGCTGGGCCTGAGTGAGGAAACGGTGGAACTTCCCGCAGGTGGAATCAAAGGAGCGTTGTTCGTCTTCCCTTCCATTGTGGATCAGCGGTCCGCCATCCTCGTGGATCATATTGCCGATCACTACTGTCCAAATTAACCGGAATCTCTTTTTCCTCTCATTGAAAACACGACCCCTTAGCGGGGTCTTACCCCTTCTCGCTGGGGCAGGTTATCCTCCCTCGCCTTGCAAGGACAGCCGCGCCAACGGTTTTGAATTAGACAAACCGAAGCCGAATATTTGATGGGGGCCATGGAAAAGAGAATCCAAAGACGGGGTCCCCACTTTTCCACCGTCCGCGCCTGCGGCAGCAAGGAAGGAAAACGGACAGATCATGTGTGAACAAAAGTGGACAACTTGACTGTTAGCAACACGGCCACTTATCTTCATCCGGATAAACGCGACGTTTGGCTGAAGCCGTTCGTCAGCAAACGGCTACCCCCACAACGCCCCCAGTGTCTTTAATGAGGCGGGTGCGCAACCCCTCCTGCGCTCGTTCATCTCCAGCATCAACAGCGGAATCAGTGGGCATCAACAGCTTGCTCAGGCAACCGAGAAAAGCCGGCCTTGGTTAGAGGCTTAGCGGCGGGTGCACGACTAGAAAGTGACGGATCAAGCGGCCGTAGGTCTCCCTTCACTGAGCGGGTTACGAGGAGGCTGGCCGCCGACGCTTCACGCAAGCACATTGCACTGTGGTTATTGCGACGGAGCACCCTGGATCTGGAAGATTGCGCAGGAGCTATTTCCGAGGGGCCATTCAGATCGTGGATCGCTTTCACGTCAAGGAACACCTCAGCAACTTACCCAAACTCCTGTATCCGCACAAGCACTGAAACGGGCCTGCGAGTTCGCTCCGAAATCGACACGGGCACCTATCCCGCCGGAATCAAAGTGTCGGACCGGGAACTCGCCGCGGTCAGTCTTTACCCTGACAAATTCCATAGCGAGTGGAACTATGAGATCCGCCCGAGGATTTGATAACTTTATTTCTTAACAGGCCCTAAGCACCTGTCTGCGCACCGCTGATTCGAGTGCTTCCAGGTCCAGATTATCCAGATTCCGGCGTCCGAAAAGGGCCTCCATATCGTACAGGATCTCAGCTGCGAGCAGACCGTCGAGCGCGGTTTTTTTAATGTTGTGGTCAGCAGGGCCGGTCGGTTGGCGCAATTGTTGATCTGTTCGGAGACCGTGACCAACCGCTGCACCAGTTCGCGAAACCGATGGTATTCATCGAGTTGCTCACGGGTGCGATCAACGGCAGGGCCGATGGGAATGATATGAGTGATGGTCTTTCCTACGATGGGATGAGTCAGAGAATAGGATGGACCGTGGCCCTTGTCGCCCTTATGAGTGCAATGGCAAGATCGTTTGCCGCACTTTCGAAAGCGTGCGACGAGTGAGCCTGGGCGCAAGTCATGGATTTTTGGCGATGGCAGCGGTGAGCTGGACGCGTTGAAGGCGGAGGGACGCAAGGTCAAAAGATTCCGGCACGATTCACCTGGCAGTGTCATACCCTGTCAGAAACGTTGCTCCACACCGGCAGAACGGCGGCTCAGGATTGATATCACTCTGGAGTCGTGCACTCGATAGGGGCTTTTGCTTGCAATTGCTTCCTCTATGTGCAACATTAGCTGCCCCAACCCGCTGGATCGGAACCTTGAAGCGCACATCTGATCGATCTGGCGTGGGGTACCTGAAGTGGGGGTACGTGAGGTGGCGCGCACGTTTTCGCGATTCGTGGGCCAAGTCCTGAATCGGGAAACAAAGAACTATTCTTGAGAATCGACGCGGCCGTGCCTGCTACGAGCCAGCACTTTGTAGACGCCGCGATCTGCCGCATGCTGTTTATCCCATTCCACCAAGTCCTTGCGGGCTTCCCGGGTTACCCGTGCATGACTCTGTGCAATTTCCAAAGCGGGCTTTCGCAGCTCGCGGGGAACCAGAATAGCCTGAGCCACTGGATCACCCGGGCCAAAGTGGACCGATCCCGACGGTCTTCGAAGAATCAGGTTCACGGGGCTGGAATACCAGTCGGTTTCCACTAGGCCGCAGAGAACTTCCACCCGCGGCTGACGGTTGACGAGCGGCATGAATAAAGTATCGACGGATTCAGGGGTCCGCCAAATGTAAGGCAAATGAAGCTTAAAAAGATCCTGCTGATCATCGCGGTCGAAAAAGCTGATTCCGGGCTCCTGGACTGACATTCCCTCGAAGCTGTACGCATTCCCTTCGAATCGGCAATCGGGATTATCGAAGACATACAGAACCCGCTTGTCCGCGCACTCCACCGGCGAACGGAAGGCCCGCGATCCAGGAGGCACCTCCTCGAGATCGCACAAGCCGAACCGGATGGGAGACGGGATCACGAATCCCAGCGCATTTGCGGCAGTGAAGGGCAGGCATTGCTCTTGGACTCCATAGCCGGACGGAATAACAGCCCGGGTTCGAGCCGAAGAGGCCTGCGGGAGAATCGCATTCGATATGAGAGGAACAATGGTGACCGTCATTCTTTTCCAGCCAGTAAGCCCACCACGTTATGGTTCCGTTCCATATCAGGAACAGCGCGCTTCAACGAAGCCGACCGCCGTGGTTCAAGAGCGAGTTCTTGCATGGGTGTTGCTCAAGACCCAACCTCTGATATGGACACCGATCAAATTCGCCGCAAGAAAAACTCCCCGCAGCAATCCTTCCATGATGAATGACGATCCTATGGACAGACCTGCCGCCAGCCCCGACCACCAGGGCACCGGCGGGACGTTGGAGTTCGTCGTCCCCTTGCCAGCGGATCGCTTCGTGCACAATCAAGCTTAGTTCTGCTTCGTGGTCCGCGTGCTTCATAGTTATTCTTCCACCAGTCTTAACCGACACCGGCCTTGAAAATAGGGCGTTCCCATGATACTTTTTGTCTCGATTTTTTGCATTAGTATTCGGAGGTAGAAAAATGACTGATCGCTTCTAATATCAATCACGAGCTGGCTGGTTGCGGCCATGGCCTTTTCGGCACTCACCCCAGGCGCGCCTGATGCGCCAGATTCTGGTTGCTCACGCCAAGCGTCAGCAGGCCGTCAAGCGCGGCAGCGGCAACAAGGTCGCCTTAGACGAAGCCGACGGCGCGATCCAGAAGCAGGCGCCAGCGGATTTGATAGCCGAATCCTGGAGCTGCGCTTTTCGGCGGCCCGACCGAGGATGAAATCGCAGAGGTGCTGAACGTCTCTCCAATCACTGTAAAGCGCGACTGGCGTATGGCCCTGCCCGCACTGCACAATCAGCTCGGATGACACCGGACAGGGGGCAGCAAGTAAAAGAGGTGGTGCAGCAGGCATGGGAAACCGATCCGGGAGAACTGCGCGCATCTTTCGATCACGGCTGCACGGACGACCCTAGGCTACGGTCCCAGGTAGAGGCTCTGCTGGCGTCGGACGAGAACATGGGAGAGTTCTTGGCGGGCCCGGCTTTAGCGGCGATGGCGAAGAATCGCGCGTATGACAATCGGCGATGGATTGATCGATCAGCCGCAGGTACGCCTAGTGGACTATTCGCTTCCAGGGCCGCGCGCGCAGGGCCGTGGGCTGCATGGTGTGATGACTGCGCTCCCGCCGAAGTTAGCCTGCTGCCATCCGGCGAAGTTCGCGGTAAACGAGCGGAACCAGTTCGTCCAGAGCGGATTGGTCGCCGCCACTCCCACGAGCAACCGTTACGCTCCCTGATAGGGTTTCTGCTGGTGACAATCCAGGAATTCTAGATCAGGTCCAAAAAAGGTGCCCGGCGATGATACCTTTTACCCCGAATGGTGCATGTAGAGATAGAGAGCGACAGACAGCCTCTCTACTAAAAGGAGATCGAGTCGTGAAAATTAGAATGAATGGAAAGGCTGGCGCTCTCTCGCCGAATCACAACCAGAACGTTAACACCGCAGGAACGCCGACATCGTGACGACGTTCCTGCGGCGCGGGAAGAGTTAGTTGGTGCGGAACTTTCGCGCCAGCCCAGCCATCCCTAAAAGACCGAAACTCAAGAGAACCGACGTCGAGGGCTCTGGAACCGTACCGGTTTCCTGATTGCTAACAAAGCTGCTGATGAACGATGTCCCGGTTGGCTCTGCGATATCCTTCGCAATGTAGATCTGGCTCCGCGCGCCTCCGGTAAGCAATATGACGGCAGTGTTCGGCGTTGGCGGATTGGAGAAATTCGCGAGCACATGGCCCGTAGCGCAGATGCCGTTCACGAATGCCTGGTCGCACACAGTCTCGCCGATGGTGGTGTTGATGCCGTTCTGGCCGATATCCACGCCAGTGATCGTAGCGGCACCGTTAAGCGTGGCGACGCGGTATTGCAGAATGGTGTCCACCGGGGCCGGTGGAGTCAGGATCTGGAAGCCCAAGCTAAACCCGAGTGGATTGCCCACCGGTCCTGTTCCAAGCGCCGACACAAATACATTGGTTCCTTGCGGAGTTGAATTCACCGCGAACGTATCGAACAGCAAGCCGCCGCCGAAACATCCCATGGTAAGGCTCATCACGTTGGCGCCAATAGCGCCCGTTGGTGCTGAAGCCGTGCAGTCTACAGCTGCGGCACTCGCGATCGTGGAAAGGGCTAACAAGCTCGTTACTAAAATGACAGTTTTCATATTGATTCCTCCGGGAAAGTTATTTATAAGTCCCTACACGACTGTAACGGTTTTACTGCAGAAACGAGGTACTGTTCTTTAGATCAATCGTTCAGTGCTGTACTGGGTCTTTCGTTTGGGCCGTGTTCAATCTTCCCGTGATGTAAAATTCCCAAATGGCAAGAGTTCTACCAATATTGTTCCTGATGTGGGCGTCTGCGGGCGTCGTTTCGGCCCAAGGCACGACATCCCGCGCTGTGGGTACGGTTCTCGATCCCGCGGGAGCGCCTGTTTCCGGAGCTGCTGTGAAGTTGACCAATGAAGGCACCGGCGGCTCATTTTCAACCAGTACTTCTTCAAGTGGAACCTACGTCATCGATTCATTGCAGGTGGGAAGCTACACCGTCGAGGTGGACGCGCCAGGTTTCAAGAAATACTTCTCTCGCGCAAACGCTCTCACAATCGGCGCTCCAATGACTGTGAACGCCACGCTGGCAATTGGAACACTGACCGAGTCGGTGGAAGTGAGCGGGTCCGCCGAAGAAGTTCAGACCAGCACTTCCGGGAACTTCGGAAATCTGTTCACCGAGAACAGCATTCGGGAGTTGCCCATTGTGGGCACGCGTGGACGAAGCCCGCTGGACTTGGTCCTGATTCAGCCAGGTGTGGTGAGCGGAGCTAATACGGGCGGCGGCGTACACGTGAACGGAGCCCGCGACCGCTCCTGGAACTATACACTCGACGGTATCGATATCAACGAGACTAGCGCCAGCGGATCCGATTTCTCTCCGCTGCGCACCAATCCCGATTCCATCGCCGAGTTTCGCGTGATCACGGGCAATGCCACGGCCGAGTACGGGCGCAACAGTGGCGGCCAAGTCGCCATGGTGACTAGCTCCGGAACCAACTCCGTGCATGGCGAGGCCTTCTGGTTTTACCGCACTCCCCGGCTGAATGCCAACGATTACACCAACACCTTGGACGGCATCGGCAAAGCGCAGTTCGTGCAGAATATTACCGGGCTGAGCATGGGCGGCCCGATTATCAAGAACAAGACTTTTATCTTTGGCAACGTGCAGTTCCTGCAAGCGAAGAATACGGCGTCGACGACGCGCACCGTTTACACGGCTCAGGCTCGTCAGGGCATCTTGCGTTATGTTGTAGGGGGCCGCAATCAGCCCGCAAGCACGCCGAATGCTTCCGTGGACGCGGCGGGGAACGTTTTGCCGGGCGTCCAGATCGGAACCTACAACGTAGTCTCAAACGATCCGCAACACATCGGAATCGATAAAACGATTCAAACTTATCTGGCGAACATGCCGCTGCCAAATCGTTTCGATATCAGCGGCACTGCGGGGCCGATAGACGGCCTGAATACCGCGGGTTTCGTCTTCGGCGCGGGCCAGCAAGAGCGCCAACATGACGATACGATCAAAATCGATCACATCTTCAATTCCAAGAACACCGTGTTCTTTCGCGGCGCGTGGGGCTCCCAGGACACCAACTGCGATGCGGGGAACGGTGGCCAGCCCGTGTTTACCGGGTTGCCATGCATCGTCAACACGCAGCGGTCGCCGCAGAACCTCGCGTTCAACTGGCGCTATAGCCCAGGTGCGAATCTCACCAACGAACTCGTCGTGGGACAGAGCCGGTTTACCTTCAACTTCGCTCAGCCAAGTAACGATCTCACGCAAATCGGATTCAACAGCTCTCCCGTGAACACGACAGCGATTTATGACTTCGCCAACCTGCGAACCTTGAAGACTTATCAATTCGTAGATAACTTGACGTGGAACCGCGGCGCGCACACGGTGAAATTCGGCACTAATCTACGTTTCCAAAAACACTTCGACGTGCGCGGCTCCATTGCGGGACAAGATGCCACCACCGATGTCGACTTCAGCCGCACAATTGCCACCGTGGATCCAGCGACATTTAACCTGCCCACTGGTTTGAACGTGGCTTTCGATCAACCCAACTTTCAGGACAATATCAACTTCTTGTTGGGACGAGTAGGCAGCATTACCAGAGGATTCGCCAGCAAGGGAGATCAGTTCGTGCCCGGACTCTTCAAGTTCGAATCGGATTATCCGGAACTGGACTTCTATGCGCAGGATACTTGGAAGGTCAGGCCCGGTTTGACGATCGATGCCGGCCTGCGCTGGGAGATAAAGTTGAGTCCCAGCAATCCCGACGGGTTGATCACCCATCCTAACCAACCTGTGGCAGTGGGCGCTCCGCCGAGCGACACTCTGAAATGGGTGGACGGGTCTTTCTACAAGAGCGACTTTCATGGATTGGGACCATCCCTGGGCATAGCCTGGGACCCGTTTAGAAAAGGGACCACTTCGATTCGGGCAAACTATCGGCTCGCCTACGACCGGATTCAAACCTTCGCGCTCTCCTCGACGGTAATCGCGAATCTGCCAGGACTCACCCAAGGGTTGGTGAATACAGACTATGGACAATCGGGCGGGCGTCTGGCAAATCTGCAACCATTGCCTCCTCCCACCGTAAAGCCGAGCGATCTTCGTCAGCCGCAACCTTTCTCGACCAACTCGATCACGGTAGTTGATCCCAACTTCAAGACGCCGACCACGCACGAGTGGGGTTTAAGCGTGCAACATCAGATCGCGCGCAGCACGGTGTTTGAAGCGGACTACATCGGCCGTCGAGCCTATCACCTGATCGGCGCGTACAACGCGAACCAGGATCAGATCTTTGGCAACGGATTTCTGGCGGGTTTTAACGCTGTCAAAGCGGGCGGGGACAGCCCTTATTTCGACCAACTTCTAGCAGGTGACTCGCGGCTGAACGCGGGTGAAACGGGATCGCAGCTTGTGCGGCGTTTGTTCGCCTCCAATCTGGCGCTCAATTCAGTCGGCGCTCTGGCCAGTTCCATTGCCACGCGTTTGCAGGGCGGCAAGTCGGTGACCTCCCTTTCCGGTGCCGGATTGTTTCCGCTAATTCCGTTCCCTCAGTTCGGTGGCGGCATAAACGTGATCGATTCGAACGACTTCTCCACGTACCACGCGTTGCAACTGCAACTCCAGCGAAGGTACCAAAACGGCCTCACAGGCCAGGTCAGTTACACCTTTTCGAAGTCGCTCGACACGCGTTCGTTCGATCCTACCTTCAGCCAAGTCAGCACCGGCTCGGCGCAATCGGCAGCGTCGACTCCCATCGATATTTACAACCGGCGATTGAACTACGCGCCTTCGGATTTCGACCGCACTCACGTGGTGCAGTCCTATTGGGTTTACGAGCTTCCCTTCGGACAGGGCAAGCGCTTCGCCGGTCATACGAACGGCTTTGTCAGCAGAGTGATCGGCGGCTGGGAGGTGGCTGGCGTGCTGACGCTGGAGTCCGGGCGGCCTTTCACCGTATATAGCGGCTCCAATACTGTTAGCAATGTGCGTCAGACTCCGGCGAACTGCGACCATTGCAGCCGCGATCTGGGCCAAGTCTTCATCGATCCGGTATCGAGCTACAAATTTTATTTCACGGCCGATCAACGCGCCAAATTTTCGACGCCGGCACCCGGGGATTTCAGTAATACGGGACGCAATTATTTCCGCGGGCCTGGTTATTTCGATGTGGATGCGACGTTGGCCAAGACGATTCGTATTAACGAGCGATTCCGGTTGCAAATCCGAACCGACGCCACTAACCTGGCTAATCACCCATCGGCCGACATTCCAACTGCGGTGATCACCAGCACCACGTTCGGACGCATTCGCGGCTCCACGCAGAGCAGCCCGCGCCGCTTCCAGCTTGGCGCGAAGTTCTATTTCTAATTCTATTCTTCGACCAGTTTTTCACGAGCCGCCGCGCGGCGCAGCAGAGAAATGGACAGAACAAACACCAGAACCAGGATTCCGAGAAGTCCTAGTTCGATCATGGAGCTGTGGAAGGCCGACACCGTGTCGGGAGAGCCCGCATGGCCTTCTTCGGTCAACTTCGCCGCTTGCATCGTGATCACCAAGACCCGCCGGATCGAGGCGATCAGCCCCACAATCAGGAAAGGTTCGATCAGGATCTCCTTGGAGCGAATGGAGATCCGGACCGTATGCAAAATTTCCACGAGCACCAAAACAAACAGCAGTTGATCCAACACTTGCAGGCCCCAGCCAACTGCGCGACTAGCAATTCCGTGCCATAGGATGCCGATCGCATCGAATAAAACCGCGATGGCCGAGACCGATAAAAGGATGCCGACGGCTATGTAAAGCGCCGCCTCCAGGAGATGGAGAAACTGCGAGGAACCGGCGCGAAGCTTTCCCTCGGTTTCCTGATGCACGCTCTCATTGTAAGCGTTGGTCCTGGCAGGATCGTGTTACAGTGAGCATTCATCCGCCGTTCTCATGTCTGTACAGATCTTATTGCAAGGCAGAATTTTCGGAACTGAGTCGTTCTGGTTGGCGGGGGATCCCTCTGCAACGGAGCTTGCCGGACGCTTTCACTGGGCCAGCCTACTCAGCGAAGTATTGCCCCGCGCGCTGATCGCCGAATTGAACCTTTCCAAAATGCTGCTCGGATCGAGCGGGGCAGATCAATTTCTAGCGATATTGCCGGGCGAAGTCCGTCCGCAAGTGGAAGAGTTCTTAACGGCTGCCCGGAACGAGACCGCCAGGTTGAGCCAGGGATATATTAAGCTGCTCTGGGCCACGACTGAAAACCTGGGCGATTGGACGGTGGTGCGCAAGCGCCTGAACGAGGAGATGCAGCGAAAACTCGGGACGCCTTGCGCTGCATCGGGCTGGGGAAAGTCGGTTGCACCTGAGCCGCTCGATTCAGCTTACTTCGTTGAACTGGGGGACAAGATTCGCGACGCGAACTCCATCGGATGGTCGCCCGAATCGCCCGCCCGGATCGAAATCGGCTCCGGGAAGCATACCTGGAACATCGGCTCGGGACCAGCTTCGACGGCGGACTCGATCCCCATGGCCCGGCATGCCGCGCTGAACGACGAAGACCACGGACCAGCTTCGAGCGAGACGCTGTCGTCGCGCGCACAAGGCCGGCCCGGCTGGGGTGTTCTGCGCGGAGACGTCGATAGCTTTGGAATCCGAATCCGCCGCGTGCAGACCATTGAGGAGCACGTGCAGCTTTCCGTGCTCTACAAGCAGTTTTTCGCTGGCGAGCTTGAAGTGCTCTGTTCCATGGGCGAATTCTGGCGCAAAGTAACCTTGCTCTATGCGGGCGGGGACGATTTCGCGGTGTGCGGATCATGGGACGCGCTGATCGGTTTCGCCCGGGAACTGCAGCGCCTTTTCCAACGATTTAGCGAGGAGAATTTGAAGGATTTCCCGGGTCCAGAAGGCAAGACGATCACTATGGCGATCGCTCTCGCGCCCGACCTGGAATCCAGCTTGGCCTCCATTTACGGGCGGGCGGGGCAGAAGCTCGAACTGGCGAAGTCCACCGATAAAGATTGCATCTCGTTGCTGGGACGCACTTTGGAATGGAAGCAATTGGCCGATGCCGCCGAAACGAAGGACGATCTCACGCGGATGGTCAATGATTTCGGAGCCGCGCCGCAGTATATTAGGGAATTGTGCGCAATTTATCGAGAAACCAAGCGCATCGCATTTCCTGGCGAAAAGGTTGGGCGCCGCACGGACCGCCCATGGCGTTTCCATCGTCGGCTGAATCGGATCCTGGGAACTTCCCGATCAAGGGAGTTTCAAAAGGCGCGGGCGAGTCTGGTTGCGGATCTGGTAGGCCGCAATCCAGCGAATATTAAGTTGCGTCCCTCGGGCCGCGTAGCGCTAGAATGGGCCAGACTGTCCACCGAAGGGTCAAAAGAAAACTAAGAGGCATTGATGGCAGAACCGCAGCAGCAGGAAAAGAAACCCAACGAGGGCCGGGGACCGCGCGAAGGTCGCGGAGCGCCGCGTGAGAACGATCGTGAGCGCCAGGCTGGCGGGGGTGATCGAGGCCGTGACCGCGGCGATGACCGACGCGGGGGCGATCGCGGCGGGCGTCCTTTTGACGGCCCCCCTGAGATGGATTTGGAAAAGCTCATCTCCGATCCTCTGTATCTGGACAATCAAGCGCATGGGGTGGTGAGCCGGATGCGCGACATGGATTCCGGCACCAAGAGCCAGTTGCGGCGGTTGTACAACGCGGTCCGCCGGGCTGTTCGCGCCCCGGAAAGCGAACGCCAGCACCAGTTCGTCATGCTGCGAGCGCGTTTGGCGTACACCATCGCGCGGCACTCATTGCGCAGCCTGGACGGTGTCGAAAAATTGCTCCTGCAGGTGACCCGCAAGAACGACCTGCGCGGCTACGAACGTTTTCGCGATCTCTTCGAAGCGATCGTGGCTTACAACGAATAATCTAGGGAACTTGAAATCTAATTCATGAGTTCGCATACTGCGCAAACTGAACTGAAGCTGATCGGGAAATTGATTTTGGAGGGAGACCTGGAATGCCAGACGGGCCTCCACATCGGGGCGGGCAAAGGCTCGCTGGAGATTGGCGGCGCCGACAACCCCGTGGTGAAAGACGCTTTCGGCCTGCCTTACGTGCCGGGCAGCTCGCTGCGCGGAAAACTGCGCTCGCTGCTGGAGCAGTCGACTGGCTTGGCGGTCCCGAGCGAACTCGTGTACCTGTCGCGGCGAAAGGGCCAAGAGGTTCGTATTCATCAGAGCGAGCGTCCCGGGGACGAAATCTGCCTTCTTTTTGGGCGGAATCCAGGGCGCATGGATCGGGTGGCGGGCGAGGCGGTGGAGAGCAGCGTGGCCAGTCCAGCCCGGCTTACGGTCTACGACTCGCCTCTGGTCCAGGAGAGCATTACGCCGCAAATGCGGGAAAACCTCGATGACGAGCTCACCGAGGTAAAGAGCGAGAACGCGATCGACCGCATCACTTCACAGGCCAATCCCAGAACGTTGGAGCGCGTTCCGGCGGGTGCTCGATTCCGGTTTCGAATGGTGCTGGACATCCTGTGCGCTGAAGATCGGGACTTGCTGCCTCGCCTGGTGGAAGGGCTGCGTTTGATGGAGGACGATACTCTCGGCGGCGGCGGATCGCGGGGAAGCGGCCGGGTAAAGATCGGCAGCCTGAAATTGACTTGGCGAAATCGGGAGTTTTACTCTGCGGGCTCGGCGGAGCAGGAGCTACTCTCCGGTGCCGACCTGGGGGGCCTGCAATCCCTAGTATCGGGATCGGAATTCGCGGCCAAGCTCGCTTAATATCAATGCCTTCCAGCTTCATCGTTCGCTTCCGGCCTACCGGACCGTGGCGTTTTGGCCCCGACTCCGGCGCGCGCGAACAGGTCGACCGCCTATTCCACAGCGACGCCCTCTATTCGGCGGTGACGATCGCGATGGGTAGGCTCGGAATGCTGGACGACTGGCTTCGCGACACAGCCGAAAACGAACCCGGACGCTCTCCGGTTCGTTTTAGCTCGCTATTTCCCTTTAATCGCGAAACATTGTTCGCGATACCACCGCGAAATATCTGGCCCCCCCCGGATTCGACTAAGATTCGATACAAAGGCGCTCGGTTTGTGCCGATAAGCGTGATAGAAACGCTGCTCGGGGAAAAGCCTCTCGATGAGGACCGCTGGCAAGTGGATGGCGAGAGCGCTTGCCTAGTCCCCTCGAATTGGCAGGAAGGTCCTTTTCGCACCGGTCTACGCTGGAATGCCGGGGTGGACAGGCTGGACGCCGGCAGAATTGACGTCCATGTTACTGCATGCCTTGAGTTTACGAGGGATTCCGGCTTGTGGCTGATCGTTGTCTTCGCGGACGAGGAAGCTCAGTCTCGGTGGGAAAAGCCGATTCGAGGAGCTTTTCGGCTGCTTGCTGATTCGGGCATCGGCGGCGAGCGCTCGCGCGGATGGGGCCGTTCCACTCAACCCAAGTGGGAAAGGGCAGCTAAGATTTTTCCGTGGACTGAAACCGAGGCACCCGAATCAGCTCATTGGTTATTATCGTTGTACGCTCCGGGCGATTCAGAATCCGTCGATTGGAATCGAGGCAACTACTCTACTGTCCAACGCACGGGTCGAATCGAAAACCCGACGCGCTGGGGTGAACTCAAAAGTCCCACCTTAATGGTTGCGGAGGGTTCGGTTTTGCTTGCGCCTCACGAACCACACGGAGTGATCCACAACGTAGCTCCTGACGGCTTTCCTCATCCAGTTTACCGGTCAGGCTTCGCCGTGACGATTCCGATTCCCTGGCGAGCGTCCGCATGAAGTACCGGATCACGTGTCTTACCCCCACATTGGTGGGTGATGGAGAAAGACTATCTCCCATCGATTACATGGTTTGGAAGGATCAAGTTAATGTTCTTGATCAGATGCGTATCTTTCGTCTCCTGGCCCGAGGGCCGCGGCTGGAAGGATATCTCGGTCAGCTAAAGAGAGCGGAAAAACTTGATTTTGCCTCCTGGGGTGGCTTCGCACAGAATTACGCGGGACGTAGAATTCCCTTCGAACACTCCAGCGCATCCAGCGTTTGGGAGAAGGCGCACGCTGAAAACCTATTTATTCCCACCTTTTCAAAAGGGCCGAATGGTCCCTATTTGCCCGGCAGCGCGTTGAAGGGTGCCCTTAAGACGGCAATCGTTTGCGCGCGGGCTAGTTCTGGAGTATTGAAAGAAGCAGCTACCCGAGTCGCCACCGAAGGACGCTTAGGCCGGTTTATCACGCATGCAGTGGAAGACGCCGCTGTGGGGGGAGGCGGCGCAAACGCGATGCGCTTGGTATCGCTCGCCGACTCCGGTCCGATCCCGACAAGCTCTTTCAAAATCTTCATGTTGCGCGTATCTACCCTGGAGGCGCGGGGGCCCGGGCGGTATGAGGTTGGGTGGAAGCAGCTTCCGCGCGGCTCGTCCAAGCGGGCCGAAGACGGCACTCCCATGTTCGCCGAGATGGCCGTTCCTGGAACCACTTTTGAAGGCGAATGGCACGAGAACACGTTCCTGTCTCAGCCGGAAATCTCAAAGGTTTTGCGTGCCCGCGACAGGTTGACTGTACCCGGCATGTTTACGGCGGCTAACGATCACGCCGAACGAGTGTTGAAGGTACACAAGCAATATGCCGAATGGTCGGGCCTCGAGCACCTGCACGCGGGCCTCGAAAGCCTGGAAAGCCGTCTCGCGGGTCTCCGAGGGGCGCAGAACGAATGTTTGCTGGCACTCGGCTGGGGTGCCGGATTTGTTTCGAAGACCGCATTCCTGGATACTCAGGAAAGCGCTTATCGCCAAATTCTTGGCCAGTTGCCGTTTTATTCTAAGGCGATTCAATCCAAGCTCCCGTTTCCGAAGACCCGTCGCGTCGTTTTTCTGGCGAATCAGCCCGCAACCCTGCCCGGATTCGTAGGCCTCCGCATCGATTAGTACTGCCTGACTCTTGCGGTACTTGGTCGGCACTTTCAGGTGCGCGCTCTTGGACGGGTATCTCCACCGTATGCTAGCGTAATATGAACCACGACCATGGCATGGTAAAATGCACTATGGCCAGCAGCCAGAGTCCGGCGATTTCCTATGTATAACGCCTTTTTCGGTTTTACGGATAGCCCTTTCAATTTAAGCCCCGATCCGGCGTTCCTGTACCGCAGCGAGCAGCACGAAGAAGCGCTCGCCAACTTGATCTATGGCGTGCAGAGCCGCAAGGGGTTCATCGTGTTGACCGGCGAAGTCGGAACCGGCAAAACCACCATGCTGGAATGTCTGCGGGATTTTCTGGAATCGCAGTACATCGAATTTGCTTTCATATTTAATTCGCGCATCAATAGCGATCAGTTTTTTGAAATGATCGCCTATGATTTGGATCTTCGCTGCCAACGCACATCGAAGACCGAAGTCCTGTTTGCCCTAAATCAGCTTCTTTTGCAGCAGTCGCAACAGGGGCGGACCACTGTTTTGATCATTGACGAGGCCCATAATCTCGAATGGGAAGTGCTTGAGGAGATTCGCTTGCTCGGCAACCTCGAGAACCGGCGCGGAAAACTGATCCAAGTGATCTTAGCTGGCCAGCCCGAGCTGGATCGCAAGCTGGACGCCCCGAATCTCCGTCAATTGAAGCAGCGAATTGTGCTGAGATGCACCTTGGAGCCCCTTGATTTGGCCCAAGCCACCGAATATATCAACAGCCGGATGGAGAAGGCTGGCATGGCCGCCCAGCAAGTGTTTCCCCCCGATTTGATTGCCGATATACATGGCCGTTCGCAGGGAATTCCTCGTGTAATCAACGCAATCTGCGATAATTTGCTGCTTACCTGTTTCGCCATGGAAACGCGGGTTGCCACGGTGGAAATGCTTGATGAAGTCAGCAAGGATATGCGGCTCGAGTGGCCTGGACGTCGTCCAAGAGGCCAGCGATCCCGTCACGCGGACGAGACCCTCGAGCAAACCCCCTTTTTCACCCGCGGCGACTAAGTTCTTCCTCGCAATCCAGTAGGAAAATTCTCAGCCATTAGTGGCCGATGCCGAAATTCTCTCGTTTTTAGCTTAGTACACCTAGTACAATCCTGGCCTTTTTGCTAGTAACTGAAGCAGCATCAAAGGCTTAGCCAGTACCCCGCAGCCTTGAATGAATAAGGGATTCACCTTAACCTGGATTTCGTGGAACCAAGATGTTTTTGGTTCTATTAAATGAAAATCAGTTAAAAGAGGAATCCAATGCTCAATCAACTCCGCCATCTAGGCCTCTGTGCTACACTTGCTCTGGCCGCCCTCGCCGTAGGTGCCGCCTCAAATGCAACCAGCAAATCCGTCCCCGGCTCGCCGGTTCCCGACCCCAACACAGTCGCTTCGGTGCCCGGCTCGCCGGTTCCTGACCCTAACACGGTTGCTTCCGTGCCCGGCTCCCCCGTCCCCGACCCTAACACGGTTGCTTCCGTGCCCGGCTCCCCCGTCCCCGACCCGAATACGGTCGCGTAAGACTCGTCCCTCGCCTTGGGCGGCTGCAATCATGATGCGGCCCGCCCCGGGCGGGACCTGCGCCAGAGCCTAGCTCATGCCCTTTTTCGCGTTCGCGCAGTATGCCGGTTCTCTGGTTCTGAATATCGCAGTAATCTTTTATTTGCTGCGGGGTCCCTTCAAGCGGTTCCCTCTTATCTTCTTCTTCTGTCTCCTTCAGATATTATTAGCTTCCGGCTCAAACTTCGCGTTATTCTATCTGCATTCGAATAGTCTATTTTTGAAGTGGTATTGGATGGGCGACTTTCTAGCTCACCTTGGCATCACGCTTATCATCGTTCTTCTAATCCGTGAGGCTCTGGCCGGTAGGCCCTACCAAACAGCCGCGGCGTGCGGACTGCTCGCTTTCATGATCTGTGTAGCCGTGGTCTCTCTGGTTCTCTTTCACGAGCCGCGCACCAACCATTGGCTTACGCAAGTAACTCGAAACCTCAGCTTCGGAGAGGAGATCCTAAATTTCGTGCTTTGGGGCGTGCTCATGCAAAACACGGAGATCGACTATCAACTCATGCTCGTAAGCGCCGGCATCGGCGTGCAGGTTTCTGGCGAGGTAATCGGGATAACCCTTCGACTCTACGCGCCTGTATCGACCGCATGGGTTCCCAATTTGCTCACGTACTGCTGTGAAATATTGTGCTTATGCGTCTGGATTTGGGCCTTTAAAGCCAAGGGACCCCAGATGGCTCAGCAAGACACTCTGCCCATCCGCGATCATTGAAACCCGGCCGCTTCCGAGACAGTCTGATAGTATACAAGCGTGCGCGTCAAAGTGTTATTTTTCGGCATGTTAAGAGACATCACCGGGCGTGCCGAAGACCGTCTGGAGCTAGATGGCCCCGAGCCGTTAGCGGCCATCTTTGACCGCTATGCGCGTGAATTTCCCCGCCTTTTACAAATTTCTTCCAGCATCGTTTTTGCGCGCAATCAGCAATTTTCAGATCGCTCTACTCCCGTCTACGACGGCGATGAGATCGCCTTTCTTCCACCCGTGAGCGGCGGATCCGGCCGCTACACCCACGAAATCGCCGATCAGCCGGAAGGGCACTTTTTTGCCCTTACGCGCGAACCGATCGACAGTTCTCAAATTGCACGTCAAATTGTCCGCGGCGAAGATGGGGCGGTCGTGAATTTCGAGGGTGTGGTGCGAAACAACACGAAAGGCCGCTCGACGAAGTTTCTCGATTACGAGTGTTACGAGACAATGGCCATTAAAACCATGGCAGATATCGGCCGCGAAATCGCGAGCCAAATGGCAATTGGGCGCATTGCCATGGTTCATCGCCTTGGACGTATGGATATCGGAGAGGCGAGCGTCGCGATTGTGGTCACCGCACCCCATCGAAAGCCCGCTTTCGAGGCCGCCCTCCAAGGCATTGATCGTTTGAAGCGGCTGGTGCCTATTTGGAAGAAGGAGCATTTTTCCGACGGCGAGGTATGGGTCGAGGGTGAGTGGGACGAATCCGTTCTGTCCAAGTAGTCCGGATTATTTGCGCAGCGCTGCTGGTGGCCTCGATTCTTCCGAGAACGGTCGCGCAGTTCAAAGTAGACGTCCACCTTGTCCGATTGCTGGTAACCGTCAAGGACGCTTCTGGAAGGTTAATCGGAAGCCTGAATAAGAATGATTTCAGCGTCTTCGACAATGGCGTGAGGCAAGAGGTCACGGTTTTCGAGCGGCGTACGGAACAGCCCCTGTCGGTGGGGCTGCTTGTGGATACCAGCGCCTCCACCGGCATTGAACTGAAGTACGAGCTCGATTCGGTTTCACGTTTCCTGCGAACGATCTTCCGCGAAGGGAACGCGGAGGACGCGGTAGCTCTCTACAGCTTCAACTGGCGGGTGACACTGAACAGCAGCTATACGCGCCGCCTGGCCAGGTTGGAAAGCAGTTTGAAGCAGCTTAAGTCCGAAGGCGGCACCTCGCTCTACGATGCCATCTACCTCGCTGCGCGCGACCTAGAGACGCGCGAAGGCAGACACGTGCTGATCGTGGTAACGGATGGAGGAGACACGACTAGCGCAAAGTCGTTCCACGATGCCCTGCAGGCGATCCAACTTGCCGACGCGGTAATCTATCCTGTCGTCGTAATACCCATCCAGAACGACGCCGGTCGCAATCTCGGCGGCGAACACGCTCTCACGACCTTCGCGGCGGGAACGGGCGGCCGAATTTTCCTCCCCTCTGCTGGTGCCGAACTGGATACGGCGTTTTCAGACATCCTGCGCGAGTTGAGGACCCAATATCTAGTCGGGTTTTATCCTCGAAACGTGCCCTTGACCAAAGACCGATTTCACTCCATAAAGCTTACTGTCAGCGAGCCGGGTTTGCGGGCGATCACGCGAAACGGGTACTATGGAGAGTTCGAAGGCCGTTAATGCCCTTAAAATCCAAACAGAAAGCTCCGGAACAGACCTTCGAAGAGGTCAAGTATTTAAAACATTTGATCGAGAATCAGATCCCCGTGAAGGTTCGCTTGAGCGACAACGAAGAAGTTGCAGGACTGGTCGAATTCTACGACGCTCATTTCATACGATTGACGCGTCCAAATCTGCCGAATCTGTTCCTTTTTAAGCACGATATCAAGTACCTTTTCGAAGCCTGATGGCCAGTTATCTCGAGACGGCTATCGAGATCGCTCGCGAAGCGGGCGCGCTTCTCATGGATTACTTCGGTAAGGTCTCATTCGAGTTAAAGGGCGAGTTTGACTTGGTCACCGAAGCGGACCGGGCCTCGGAACGCTTGATCGTCCAGCGCCTCCAATCGCACTTTCCAGCGCATTCGATCATGGCCGAAGAGGGGGGCGGCACGGAGAACGCGTCGGACTTCCGCTGGTATGTGGACCCGGTGGATGGGACCACGAATTTCGCCCATGGCTTTCCCATTTTCAACGTCACCCTGGCCTTGGAGCGCGCGGGCGAACTGGTGGCGGGAGTGATCTTCGATCCGACGCGCCAAGAGATGTTTGCGGTAGACAAGGGCGGAGGAGCTTTTTTGAATGGTCATCGAATCCGCGTCTCGCCTGTGACGCATCTGGAACATACTTTGGTTGCTACCGGGTTCCCAAGCAGCAAGCGTCACCAAAACATCAACGTGTATTTCTACTACGAGCTGGCGATGTCCACTCATGGCGTGCGCCGGGCGGGTTCCGCCGCGCTTGATCTTGCCTACGTGGCCTGCGGGCGGCTCGATGCGTTCTGGGAGTTTGGCTTAAAGCCGTGGGACATGGCGGCGGGGATTCTGCTGATCGAGGAAGCGGGCGGCCTTTGCTCGGATATGAAGGGTGGTCCGGCCAGCCTAATGGGGCCTCACTTGCTAGCCGACAACGGCGGGGTTCACGGGCAGATGCTGGAGTTGTTCGGGAATGTATTTCAGGGCAGGTTCCGGCATCCGCTTCCAACTTTTTCGCAGCACTCTGGCTAGAGTCCTAAATTCTGTGGAAGCTCTTTAGAATGTCGTGCGTGGAATAGCGCAACGCGATGGGACGGCCGTGAGGGCAGCTCATCGGACACTCGGTTGCCGCGAGCGCGCTGAGCAACCATTCCATCTTGCCTTGATCCAGCCGCATGTTGATCTTGATCGCAGCCCGACAGGCAATCGATGCGGCCAAACCCCGCCGCACATCGTCAACTGACGCCTTGCGCAACTCGCGCTCGGACGTCTCTAGAATTTCGAAGAGCACGCGCTCGATATCCGCCGGACCGATGCCGGCGGGCGCTGCCTTTACGGCGATGGTGCGGTTTCCAAAAGGCTCTGAGTCAAAGCCGGACCGCTCCAGTTCACTGGCCAAGCGCGCATATTCGATCTGTTGCGCGGCGGTCACCTCAACGATGATCGGCATGAGGAGTTGCTGACGCTCTACTCCGCCTTGCGCTTGCTGCTTCAAAACCTGCTCAAACAGAATACGCTCGTGCGCAACATGCTGATCGATAATCCAGAGGCCATCGCGACCGGCGGCTATGATGAAACTGTTATGGAGCTGGCCGATGGGCCGAAGATCTTTAATCGACGCGAGACTCTCCTCCGGCGCGGAAATAATCGGCCCGTGAGTGTCAGGCACAGCGAAGTCGAAGCGCGGCGCGGGACTGGCCGGAGTCTTGATCGTGAATACAGGCAGATCTTCCGGGCGCTCGTTCGCCTGGTCCACATCCGGCATGGACACGAACTGTTCGTTTTCGATGCGCTGCGTGAAATCGGAGAAGGGCAAAGCTGCGGCAGGCTGGGCTTGTTCTGGCATCGAAATCCCCGTCGCCGGCCGGGCGGTGATCAGGACGTTGCGTACGGCGTCGCGCAGAAAATCGTGGACGAAGGTTCCGTGTCGGAAGCGCACTTCGGTTTTTGAAGGGTGAACGTTTACATCCACTTCCTCCGCGTCGCAATCGAGGAACAGCAGCGCGAACGGGTAGCAGGCGGGCGGCATCAGGTTGTAATACGCAGATGAGAGCGCGTGCAGCAGAAGGCGATCGCGAATCAGACGCCCATTCACGAAGAGGTAAATCGAGTTGCGATTGAGCTTGCGGACCTGGGGATTGGACACGAATCCGCGCAAGGCGAAGGCTCGCCGCTCAATCTCTTCGTTGCCTTGGACTTCCAACTCGCCTTCGATCATTCCCAGATCGGTTAGATCCTCTAGCGTGCGCTTCCCAAAGACTTGGTACACGCGTTCGCGCAGAGTTTCCACGGGGGTGACGTCCAGCAAGTCGACCGCGCCGTTGCGAAGCTGGAAGGCCCGATGCGGATGGGCAAGACTGTAATGCGTTACGAGGGAGGCTATGTGGGCCAGCTCAGTTTGATCGGATCGCAGGAATTTCTTGCGCGCGGGGACGTTGTAGAAGAGATCGCGCACCGTGATCACCGTGCCGGGCGGAGCTGGATGTTCGTCACAGCGCAGCAATTTGCCTCCTGCGATCTCGACTGCCGTTCCGCTGTTCTCGTCGCCCGACCGGGTTTCGAGCAAGAGCCGAGAGACCGATGCGATGGAGGGGAGGGCCTCGCCGCGGAAGCCCAGAGTGGCGATGGAGAGTAGATCCTTCACGTCGCTCAGCTTGCTGGTGGCGTGACGCTCGAACGCTAACAGCGCGTCGTCGCGGAGCATTCCATGCCCGTCGTCCGCGATCCGAATGAGACGGCGGCCACCTGAGTCGACTTCGATCTGAATTCGCGTGGCTCCAGCATCGAGTGAATTTTCGAGTAGCTCCTTGACCACCGACGCGGGCCGCTCTACTACTTCTCCGGCAGCGATCTTGTTGGCTACTACGTCGGAGAGGACGCGAATCTTACCCACGCGGAGCCGAAGCCGGCTGGAAAGCCGGCTGCAGCCAGGATTGGCTGCCCCACCACGCCCTGAGAAGGATGCCCACTTATTTATTGGATCACGATTCCGCGTTCTTCCAAGAGCTGGCCGGTCCTCTGCAGGAGGGTGGTTTGATTTCGGCGGTAGTTGATGTATTGATTGAGCAGGTTCGATTCGGCAAGCACAAAATCGTTCTGGGACGCGAGCACGAAGAAGAGCGTCGTGGTGCCGAGTTCGTAGCGCTTTTGATCGGCCTCCACGCGTTTCTGGGCAAGATCTCGCGCGATCTTGGCGATCTTCACGCTTTCGCGGCTGTTGTCGATTTGGTTCACTGCATTCAGCACCTGCAAGCGAATGTTCTCTTCTGTAGTCCGTTGCCTGAGTGCGTCGATTTTTTTCTGAACCAGCGCGTCGGCCAAGTCGGCGCTTGCTCTGCGATCTCGAATTGGGAGGCGCAGGATCAAGCCAAAGCCGTAAATCGGATAGCTGAATCCCAAGACGTTGCCCAGGGTGCTGCCGATCCCGCCTACGAGGGCTGTCGGGCCGCCGTAGCCGGGATAGGCGTATCCGGCTAAAGCCGACGAGCCGTACTGAGCCGTAAACGAAAGGTCGGGTCGGAGCGCGTCGTTGGTCAGGCGAATGTTGAGCTCGTCCGCGTCAAGGCTCTGGAGCGCGTTCTTCAGATCGGGACGCCTACGCAGGCCGAGCGCGACGGCAGTTTCGGGGTCCAGCGTGGACAGATCGTTTATGGACTCGACAGGTTCGGTGAGAACTAAGGGCATGCGCTGGTACTTAGAGTCCAGGTCGGCGCCCATTTGCCGGCGCAGGGCGTTTTCCGTATTCGCCAGATTATGCTGGGCCTGAACCACTGCTAATTGCGCGTTGGCAAAATTCGCTTCAGGCTGATAGATTTCCAGCGGGGAGGTCGCTCCCAGTTCGAGCTCCTTTTGAGCCCGCTTCAGGGCCGCATCGGCCAGCTTGAGAGACTCCTCTTGCACGCGGAGGTTTTCGCGCGCGGACACCGCATCCCAATACGCATTCTCCGCTGCCGTGATGGATTGAATTAGCTGATCTTCGAACCCGTAGTCCGCCGCACGAAGCCTGCTGCGGGCGATCGAGATCGGCAGGCGCGAAAGATACATCCCGCGGCCCCGGATGAGCGGTTGCAGCAAATTTATGTTCAGATTCGAAGCCAACTGCGGATTCAGCGTAACAGCCGAGTTATTAGTAGACGTCTTGGTGTCGCCGAACACGACGTTGTATTGCGTTCCCGTTTGCAGGGTCTGCGAATATTGCAGGCTGATCGGCTGGTTCAATTGGCTTTGGATGAAGTTGCCGGCCACGCTCACGCCCGCTGTGGAGATGCCGGACTGAAGGCTCTTCGAGCGCGCCGTGCTGAAGCGCGCGAGGGCTTGAGGATCGAAGGTGGAGAAGGCGCGCGTGATCGCGTCCCGGCTGAACTCGACAGTAAGCTTCTGAATGGTGATGTCGCCGTTGTTGGCCATCACCAAATCCAAATAGTTTTTGAGCGAGAGTTCGAGCTTATCGCCAGCGACAAAATCCGCCAAACGGGCAGGAGGCTGCAATTCGACCCGACCAGGCACAGGCCCGAAATGCTTTCGAAAGTAGGCTGGCTTGGGAAAATAGGGATCGTAATCCATCTTCTGAGCTGACAGGCAGGCTGCGAGCGAAAGAATGACTATATAAAGGCGCATACAGAATTATTCGTACCGGATTGCTTCGATTGGATCTAATTTGGCCGCTTGCACGGCGGGATAAATTCCGAACACCAGGCCGATGCCCACCGAGACGCCGAACGCGACTCCGATTGACGTGGCAGTCACCACGGTGGACCATCCGGCAGCGGCAGCGATTACGCGTGAGAGGGTGAAGCCGAAAGCTATGCCGATCAATCCACCCAGAATGGAGATCAGGACCGCCTCCATCAAAAACTGGCGAATGATGTCGGACTGTCGAGCGCCGATCGCGCGGCGAATTCCGATCTCGCGGGTTCGCTCCAGCACGGTTGCCAGCATGATGTTCATAATGCCGATGCCGCCCACGAGCAGCGAAATTCCCGCAATGCAAATCATCACTACTTTGAAAGTGAACTGCGTGCGGCGCTTTTGCTCCAGCAAACCGGCCGGCACCACCACGTTGAAGTCGCCCGCGTCCTTGTGCGTCGTCGAGAGCAACGCGTTTACCACGCTCGCGGTTTCGATGGAGTCCGTGTTGGGTTGAACTTTGATGTAGATGCCGTCAATCTCGTCGCGCAGGTAGCTGTTGTTATCCTCGAAGCGCCGCATGACGGTGTTCAAGGGAGCGATGATGAGGTTGTTGCGGTCGACTACTTCCAGACCCTCGACATCGGAGTCGGCCGTTGCCTGCTGCGCCAGCACGCCGATCACTTGCAGCCACGTATCGTTGATTTTTACGTACTTGCCTTCCGCCGGATCGTATCCAAGCAGGTTCACTTTGGCGCTTTCGCCGAGCACGCAGACGGGCGCTGACCGGGCGTTATCGTCGTCGCTGAAAAAGCGGCCCTCCACCATGCGAAGGCTGTTGATCTCCAGAAAGCGAGGCTCCACGCCGATCAGCAGAGGCATTTCCTGAGTCGGCTTGGGGAGAACTTTCAGCGGCTTGAAGCGCTTGCGCGGAGTCAACGCCTCGATGCCCTGGACGTTTTCGGAGATTGCACGGTAATCGCGGAACGTGAGCCCGGGCGATATGCCGCGGCGCGTTTGGAGCTCGTTGCGATCCACCGCCTCCTTCGCTTCGATGATGATGTTATTCACGCCCAGCAGATCGATGTAGCTCATCATCTCTTTTTGCGCGCCCGCTGTAATTGCGAGCATTGCGACCACTGCGCCCACACCGAAGATCATGCCGAGCATGGTCAGCAAGCTGCGAAGCTTATGCACCAGGAGGCTTGAGAGCCCCATGTAAAGCTCAGGCAGGTAACCGGAAAAGCTGGCCATGTTACTTCCCTCCCCCGCCGGGCAACGCGCCCATCGCGCCGCCTCCCGCTTTCCCTTTTTTCTTGTCGCTCTTATTCACCGTGGGATCGGCAAGCGCAACCACATCGCCCTCCTGTAGACCTTTGGAGACAACCATCGTGGATTCGCTGCGCTTCAGCGGAGTGAAAAATCGCTCTTCGAAGCGGTTCCCAGTCTTGACATAAGCGACCAGTTTTCCATCCTTCTCAAACACGGCCTGAACTGGAATGTGAACGGCATTCGGGATCTTCTCCACGATGATCTCGACGTCGGCCAGGAGGCCGGGTCTCAGCAGCACTTCAAACTGCGAATTCTCCTCAGGAGGAGGCGGGAGCTTCGCATCCGCAAGATCTTTGTCCGAAAACTGCGCAGCGCTCATGCCAGCCATCTGCGGCGGAGGCGCTGCTTTCGCGGCACCTCCAGGCGCTGGGGGAGGCGGACCAGCCGGGCCAGGCACCGGCTTCCTCCGATTCTGTTCAGCCACGGCAAGAATCTGCTGGATGCGTTCCGGCTTTACGCCCAGCGTTTTGAAAAGCTCCTTCATATCGAGCGAAAACACAACGTCGAATTTTTTCGCCGGATCGCTCGAGAAGATATTCGCGGTGGCCGTGCCGCTCATGCTCTTGATCCGTCCTGTGAGTTTCTTGCCCGGAATTGCGTCGAGCTGAATCCGAACGTCTTGTCCCTCGCGCAAGTTGGCGCGGTCCAACTCGCCGACGCGCGAGAGAACTTCCAGTTCGGAGAGATCCAGCACATCCGCAACCGCGATGCCGGGGTTCAACTGATCGCCTTCGCGGATGTCGGGAATCTGCATGCCCGGGAAGAAAAAATTAGGGCGATTTTGGCGAATGGCTACTAGGCCGGTCATAGGGGCCAGCAATTTGACTTGCTGAAGGCGCGCTTTTTCACGACTCAACTCCAGCACGCCCTTGCTCTTGTTGGCCCGGAACACCGCGATCTGAGCTTCCGATTGCTCCTGCTTGGATTTGATGTCATGCTCCAACTGCTGCAGGCGGCGCTTGGCCTCTTCGAGCGAGAGAACATTTTTCTTCGCGTCGATCGCTGAGAGCAGTTCGTTGCGCTTCACTTCGAGCTCGGCCCGGCGCACGCCAAACCGAGCGGTCAGCAGATCGACTTGATCCTGATTGTTGCGCACGGCCAAGTCAGCTTCGGCTTTCTTGATCTGCTCGTCGATCTGATCAAGTTCCAGCTGCTTTTCTTCTAGGCGCGAGTTCACTTCAGAATCGTCGAATTCTACTAACAGGTCTTTCTCGTGGGCGAAGCTTCCGAGAGGTGCCAGACGTGTGACCTGCACAGTGCCGAACAAATTGGGGGCGATCAACGTTGCCGAACGCGTGGCCCGCAGTTCGCCTCGCGCGTAGCTGCGGACGATCACGTCGCCGCGGCGGACTCGCGTGGTCGCCAGTTGCTGCTGCTGACGTTGGGGCATCTGCGTAAAAAAGCCGTAAGCCCGCCATACGCCGAGAGCGGCCAACGCGATTAACAAGACTCTAATAAGGAGTTTTTTCAAGTTAAGATCCCGAGCGCCTGCCCTAAAGCTTTTTCGCTCTCCTGGCCGCGTCTGCAGGATTCTCCAAAGCGACCACTTCGCCCGCCTTGAGCCCTTTTAGGACGATGATGTCCGTTTCATTGCGACGACCCACCTCGATCAGTCGAATCGCGAACTCCTGGCCCTTCTGCACATATACCGCCGGTTTGCCTTGAGACAGAAAGCTCGCCCTGGTTGGAATCAGAAGGCTGTTGGGATGACTCTCGATCACGATCTCAACAGAACCGGTCATCCCGGGGCGCAGGCGCGGATCCAAATTCTTGAGAGTGGCAAAGGCTGGAAAGATCTTTTCAGTCAGCCCCATCCCGCGGAAATTTACGGTTGCAATCGGACTGATCCAATCCAGGGTGGCCATGAATTCTTTCTCCTGAATCGCGTCCACTCTCACCTTAAGATTCTGGCCGGTCTTGAGCTTGCCTCGATCCACTTCGTCCAGTTTTAACTCCACGCGCATTTGGGAGAGGTCCGGGATTTCAGCGATGGCCGCACCCGTCCAAGCCTTGTCGCCTTCCTTAAAAGGTGGAGGCGTGGAGCCGAACGATCCCGAACTACGGAAGTTCGGAAGGATGTTCACGATCCCATCGTTGGGCGCGCGCAAAACCATCATCGAGAGATATCCCTTGGCGCGGTCAGAATCGCGCACGGTCTTGTCTTTCTTCTGATCCAGGCGCTCCATGTCGGCCTTGTCCCCAACCTTGTGGGCGGTCATGGTGGTTTTCACCTGATCCAGATCGCCCTTGCTGACGTCTACGTTGATTTGATTCTTGGCCCCTTCGATCGCGGACAGAACCTCGGCCTTGCTGGCCTCCAGCTTGGCTCGCTCCACGTTGTACTCGGAGGTCATGAGATTCATGCTGTCCATTTCTGTGGTGATCTGCTGGGTAGCCTTCATTTGCGTAATTTCGCTGTCGGCCGTGCGCACGCTGGTGTTTTTCTCGAGGTAAGTCTGCTCCTGCTGGGCACGGTCGAATTCGACGACTACGTCGCCTTTCTTGATGGGCTTCCCGGATTCGGCCAAGCGGACAATGCGGGGGTCGGGTACTTGAGGAGCGGTCAACGTTTGTGAACGGGTACTCTTGACCTCGCCCCGCGTGCGCACGCTGATGGTGAACTCGCTGATGCGGGCCTTGGCCACTTGAACCTCGACCTTGGTGGTGCTGGTTCCGTAATGATAAGCCGCTAACAGACCACTCGCGCAGGCCATCAGCAGAATGGCCCAAGTAATCAGCTTCTTCTTGCGGGAAGACTGCTGGCCTAGGCGCTGCTTGGGTTTTAGATCCTTTGACATCGATTTCCTCGGGACGCGACTCGGTATTCTACGGTCGTTCCTCGGCGGGATGCGGCCGGTCAAGCGCGACTTCCTCGCCGGGACGCAATCCGCTTTTCACGGACGCTACGAGATGATTCACGATTCCCAGATTGACCGCGCGCCGCTCCCACCCGGAAGGCTGCTTCACCAAAACGTAGGTCTTGCCAAGGCTGCCTTCCGCGAACACGGCACCCGTCGGCACCAGCGCGGCTGCGGATTCGCCCGGTTCCAGAGTGACGTCGGCGCTCACGGAAAGATCGGGAATCACGCGCGGATCCATGCTATCGATTTTCAACCTTACCGGAACCTCGCGAACGAAATTTGCTCTAAAACCGCCAGGTTTCGTCACCGCGGCTATGGATTCCACGTGAGCGGGAAGATCGAGCCCCGGATAAGCATCGAAATGGATTCTGGCCTTGGAACCAACCCGAAGCTTGTCGACATCCACTTGATTCACGGTTGAGTTGATGACCATCGACGAAGGATTCACCACTTGCATGAAAAACATGCCCGGCCAAAGCTGATCGCCTTGCTTAATTTGCCCGAACTCCGCGCCTCGGAACATATTTTGCATCACAGCCAAACCGTCGATGGGCGCCTTCACGATCATTTTATCGGCGTTCGCCTGGGCTCGCGTCAGCTCGATTTTAGATTGGGCCAAGTCCAATTCGGCGTTTCGGATTGCAGCCTGCTCAGAGATGGTGACGAATTTCACTTCTGCCAGCAACTGTTTGTACTTGGCATCGGCTTGATCCACGGCCAGCTGGGCGCGTTCCGCATCTATGGACGAGAGCACGGGCGCGGTCTTCAAGTCCAGCTTCGCTTTTTCCAAGTCGGCTTTCGCGGAATCGACCAACTGCTCGTGCGCCTTGCGCGTGATGTCGAGTTCGGCTTTCCGCTTGACGAGACTAGCTTCGGATTGCGCCACGCTGGCCTTGTAATCATCCAGGCGGAGCATCATGAACTGGCGATCGAATTCAGCAACTACCCCGGCTTTCTTCACGGTGGTTCCGGGCTTAACAACTTCTTGCAGAACCAGCATGAATTCGTCCGATCCCCCGCCTCCAGGCCCGCCACCAGGACCCCCTCCGCCGCCAAGCGAGTCAGCCGCTGTGCCGAGTCCGGCGGAACCCATGGATGCCGATTGGGCTGGCGTATTTGAGCGAGCGGAAGCGCTGGACGTCGCCGAACTCCCGCGCAAGGAAGCGCCAAAGCGATTCGTCGCGGATTGAAACGCCGTACCCCCGGCAGCGGATGTTGAGTTTGCACTGCTGGAAGCGGAGCCGGATGTTGATGATCCCGAGTTGGAGGATGCGGTCGCGCTGGCGACAGGCGCAGAGGTGGTCGCTCCTCCGCCTGAATTGCTCGTGCGCAATCGATCGCTCCGGCTGCCTCGAAGCTGGGGCGTGATCAGCGATACGTAGTTCGCGGCTGCCGTAACTCCCGTTAGTCGAATCGTATTTTCGATGGGGCCCGACACCACCTTCGCGCTCCGAAGGGAGCCGGTCATGGCAGTTGCCGGCGCGCTGGCGTTCTTGCCGCGCTGCAGCCAAAAAGCCCCCCCGATCATGAGCAGAGCTAAAAGCAAACCGACCCACAAACCTCCATTTCGAGACTTGCGGGGGCGCGAGGGAACCAAATCCGGCTTTAATGGATTCGGACGAGGTGGACTTAGTGGAGACGGGGCTGCGCTCATTCCTGGATTTAACTTAGACGTATATTATGACGCAAAAGTTAGCGTCAACGCCTAGATTGCAGGGATCTTGAACGAGGCAGGCGACGTTAGTGCCTGTTTTTGAATAGTTTGCGCTTGATATCCGGCCAGAACTCTTTCATCACCTGGCCGGCCATATCCGTCTCGACGAACGTGCCCCATTGGGTCGCCATGTCGCCAACGGTGCGCTGATGAGGGTGGTAGGCGGATGCCACCACCGCAGCGGTCGAATTTCCAACGAACTCGTTCACGTTGAACATGTTGTTGCCGTTATCGCTTTTGCAGATGAAAATACGGCTAACTGCGTAGAGCACGCGGCCCTTCACCGAGCCCTCGCCCTTGCGGAAATAACGGGGATCGCTGTGGAACAAAGAGGGAATAATCGCCTCGGGAAAGTAGTTGCCAACTACTTGGTCGGCATAATTGATGCCGTATCGATGCGCGAAGCCCTTCAAGCCTTGGCCGTAGGTGGCGTTGTCGGTACCTTGCAATTGAGAGAGTCCAGCGAAAAAGGCGGTGGTCCCGAAAACGGGATAGTCGAAGGAGTCTTTCGTTGCGATCGTAAATTTTTGCTTGGAAGTGATACGTTCAAAAGGTTGCGAACCTTCCGCCGTACGATAATTCGGCAACACGCCAAAGACGCGTTTGTCCACGGGAGCCGCTCCAGGAGCGGGGACATTGGCCGCTGCTTCGTCGCCCTGTTGTTGTGCCGGAGCGACGAACGCAAAACCCAGAGCTAGCGATAGCCCGAGCACGAGTCCCGGCAGGCGGAAACATAAATTCATGAATGTGTTAAACCCCAGTAGGTGTATGGATGTTTCGTAGGGGGGCATGGTTCCAAAGGTTTAAGCCAACACATTAACAGCCCGCATGAGAAGAACTCAGCGCGCTGTTGCGAACGCGTACGTTATCTGAAGCCCAAAATGGTCGGATCAATAAATAATTGGCGCGCTCAACGCGCAATTCAGAGTGCAGCCGGAAGCCACCACGCTAAGGAAAGCACCCGTTCGGTCGTACCGCAGCCCGCTGTCGTTGTTCTCGCTTGCCACGAACAAACTGCCATCCGGCCCGAAGACTAAGCCGACCGGATCGGTTAGTTTGCCGGTACCGCTGGTGACGAAAGGAGCTATGAACTCGCCGGAACCGCCGTTGAACTTGAGAATCGCATCGCTCCCAAAAGCTCCGCAGCTATTGCCATCCGCATTGTCGCCTCCGCTTGCGACGTACAAGTTCCCCTCCGGGCCGTGAGTTAAACCTTGCGGTTCACACAACCCTCCGGTTCCGGCGAGTATGAAAGTGATGAGGAACGTTCCGTCCGACCCCCGAAACTTCAGCACGAAGTTATTATCGGGATCCGTTTACGTGCAAGTTCCCGTCCGGGCCGAAAATAATGGCCGTCGGAGTGGTCAAACCACCGCTCCCGCTGGGCACGAATACATCAATAAATGCTCCAGTGACACCGTTGAATCGATCAACCTCCCCTTGCCGCTGTTGACCACGTATAAATTACCGTCCGGGCCGAACCTCAATCCCTTTGGCTCATCCAGGTTGCCTCCCGACGTGCAAACACCCAGGAAGGCCCCGCTAAATGCGTTGTACCTCAGCACATTATTGGTTCCCGAGCTGGAAACATACAGATTCCCGTCAGGACCGTACGCCATGTCAGTCGAAGCCTTAGAGAGGGGCGTGAATTCGAGCGGGACGGCGGGCACTCCCGTGAAAACGTTGTACTTGAGGACTTTGTCGTTGTCGTTGCTTGAAACATACAGACTCCGGGCTTGCGAAAGCCCAGCCAAGCTCAAGAAAGCCACTGCGGATCCAAAGCTTCTTTTGTTCATGCCAATTTACCTTGACAGAGCGGCTTGCCGTTCGCAAGCTTTGCTGGACGATTTGGATATAAGTCGCTCCGCAGAAATTGGGTATTGCCGCAGTCTGGTCTTGTGTCACCATGGTTCTTTATGACCCCTTCTCAGACCCCGCCAAAGATTCAATTGTCCAATCGGGCCGACTATCGCGAGAATTATGCAAACAGTGTTCAGGTCCGGGTAAATCTCTGGGACTTTTTCCTAATGTTCGGGACTGTCAACCAGACTTCCGCTGACACGGTCTCGATCAGCAATTTCGAGGGCATCTATCTCAGTCCCCAACAGGCGAAGGCGCTCCATAATGTCCTGACGCAAAATTTATCGCAGTACGAAGCGACCTTTGGAGAGATTCGGCTGGAGGCTCAAGCGGGGCAAGCATCGGTGATCCAATAGTCCGGCATGCGAGCCGGGTTCCGCTCCCAACCGCTCGGAGCGTATTTGTTTTTCTTCGCGTCCTTCGCTGCCATTCTGTTTTTATCGCACGCCGCCTACCTCAGCCTTCCATATTTTTGGGATGAGCTCGGCCAGTTCGTTCCGGCCGCGCTCGATATCTATCACGACGGTGCCCTGGTCCCCCACTCCGCCGTTCCCAACGTGCATCCTCCGGGCGTGATGGGTTGGCTCGCCCTCACGTGGAAGATTGCGGGTTATTCGATTCCCGCAACCCGCTCCGCCATGCTCGGACTCGCCTCGCTCGGAGTTCTGTTCGGCTTCCTGTTGGCCATCCAACTTTGCCGGGGACTGGGCGGAGCGCCTGCCTTGTTCGCGATCCTGCTGCTGTTGGCCGACCCGTTGTTTTACACGCAGTCGATGATGGCACAACTCGACATGCCGGCCATGGTCTTTGGACTGGGTGCCTTGCTCCTATTTCTACAAGGACGCCATCTCGCTGCGGGCTTGTTGTGTCTGCCGTTGGTCTTGGCGAAAGAAACGGGCATCCTGCTGCCACTGATCTTTAGTGCCTCGTTGTTAATACAACGGGGACGCGAAAAGCAAGCTGCATATTATGCGCCGTCGTTTCTGGTTTTGGCGGCTTGGCTTGGATTGCTCTGGCATACCACCGGTCACTTGTTCGGCGACCCCGGCTTTGCGCACTACAACATCGCCTATTCTCTTCACCCAATGCGAGCGACTGCTTCACTGATTCGCCGAATCTATTATTTATTCCTGGCCGATTTTCGCTGGGTGGGAACTATCGCGATCATCCACGCATTCAAGAAAGGACTGTTCCGAAGCTACGCATGGCGCATCACGGGAACTTTTGTGGGCGCTCACGTTCTGCTGGTAAGTCTGCTCGGCGGCGCTGAGCTTGAACGCTATTTAGTCCCGGTGCTGCCCGTATTCTATATCGCAACAGCAGCAGCCTGGACGATCCTGCCCGTCCTATGGCGCAATCTAAGCCTGGCAGCGCTGGTATGTGGCCTGATCGCCGGCCTTTTCGTGAATCCGCCTTACCCGTTTCCTTACGAGAACAATTTGGCCATGGCCGATTTCGTGGAACTGCATCGAACCGCGGCAAGATATTTGGAGCAAGGCTATGGGGAGCGGGCCATTTACACGGCATGGCCGTTGACGGCGGCCTTGCGCCAGCCTGAGTTCGGATACGTGCAGCATGGACTGAAGACCCACGAGACCTCGGACCTGCGCGCGTCCACGCTGGAAAAGTTGGATTCGCGACAGGTGGAGGTTCTGGTGTTGTACTCGCGCACTTGGGAACCAGAATGGGGGGTGTTGAGGTATTCCTGGGCTCGTCGTTTTCTGGCTAAGTTCTACGAATACGAGCCCCAGATGTCTGCAGAGGAGTGCCGTGATCGCCTGGGTTTGCGTCAGGTGATCCGCTGGTCCCGGCGCGGCCAGTGGATCGAGATATACGATCGCGACCCGGCGGGAGGAGTGTTTCCAGTCAGGTTGCCCGTTCGAGGGCGGCCCGATCCCACGCACCCAGATTCGCCCCTGCCTCATACGTTGTTTGACAGAACTCCAGCAAGGCCAGCCTGGGTTGAGCCACCCGCCTAACGTCGTCATACATCAAAAGAAATTCGCCGAGAGTGGAGTCATAAAATGCCTCCGAGGGGCGAACCGACGCTTCTGAATACCCTTTCGGCACAGGCGACGTGTAGGCGTAAAATGCCGGTTTCGGCGACGCATCGCTGCCAGGCCAAAATCCGACGCTGCTGCATTCGTGAGAGTAGGCCTCGCGAGTAATCGAATCGGCACCCTCGCGTTCCGGTGCGCGCCGCCCGGAAAAACGGGTGACAGCGAGATCGAAGCTGCCCCAAAAGAAATGCACGGGGCTGGTCTTTCCGAGAAATCGGCCTCTGAACTCTTTGAGCGCCGTATCCACCTGGAAGAGGATCTGATGAAACCTTGCTACGTATAGCGGATCATAGGCGGCGTGCTGGTCGTCCTCGGCGAAAGGAATCGGGTTGGCGACTTCCACCGGTTGGGGCCAAATCTTCACTTCAATATCAAGCGCGCGCAACGTGGCCATCACCTCGCTGTAGAAGTTCCGCACGGAGCGTGGATACAGTCCAACGTATTTTGTCGCTGCGCCGCTCTTCCGAATGGCCAGACGGTGCGTGGCGAACTCGAACTCAATTTCGAAAACGCCTTCTCCGTAAGGAATGGCGGAAGTCGTCATCCCCCGCGCGCTTACGTATAAAGGAACCTCCCACCAATGATTGACGTGGGCACTAAGGGCAAGCCGAATTTTCCCCACGATCTGCGTCCACATGTGCAGCGTCTCGCAGGTTGTCCGCCACTCTTCGAAAGGCAGCGCTGGCCATGCGGGTTGGGAAGAATCGTCTGGAATGATGTTGCTCATTCCGGTAGTTCCGGAATGGATTGGCCGAACGCTCCTTCAAACAGGATCTCCCGAAGCGGCCTGCGAACGTTCGGATGTTCGGCATTCTTCAATTTTTCCGGCAAGGCATCTGGGTTTCCGCGCCGCCCGATCGCCAGCATGGCGTGAACTTCAAACTCCTCCGGTATTGCGAGCTCCAACTTCGCGCGCTGGTAGTCGAAGCCCGCCATCCCATGCGCAACGAGCCCGCGCCGCGCGCTTTCGATGGCAAGGTTTTCCCAGGCAGCGCCCGTGTCAAAAGCGTGCGTGATCGCCGGCTGGTTGTTGTATTCGAAGGTGCTCCGGGATGCAACTACCGCGAGAGCGGCTGCATTTTTTGCCCACGCCTGATTGGGGGGAACAAGAAAACTCAGCAACTTCTCAAAATATTCTTGATGCTGGCGCCGAGCAATAATGAACCTCCACGGCTGACCGTTAGACGAGGATGGAGCCCACCTTGCCGCCTCGAATAGCGCAAAAAGCTCGTCATCGCCGAGTGCCTCGGCAGTCATGGAGCGCGGCGACCAGCGATTCAAGAGGAGCGGCGAAATATCGTAGTTCGCCTTGCGATTGGTCCGCACCTCATCAGTAAGCGTTTCGACCGTCATTAGTATCTGAGATTCAATAATGGCAGATTGGTCGCTTGTTTTCCAACCTCCCGCAAACCATCGCTTATCATAATGAGTGGGAGTTCCGATGAACAATTCCGTACTGGTACCCATGGTGGTGGAGCAAACCTCTCGCGGCGAGCGGGCGTTTGATATCTATTCGAGGCTGCTCAAAGAAAACATCATTTTTCTGGGTACGCCAATTGATGACAATGTCGCGAATTTGATCATCGCGCAGATACTGTTCCTATCAGCCGAAGATCCGGAGAAAGATATTTCGCTGTATATCAATTCTCCTGGCGGGTCGATTACTGCCGGGCTCGCGATTCTGGATACGATGCGCCTGGTGGAACCCGACATCGTGACCTATTGCCTAGGACAAGCTGCTTCCATGGCCGCCGTCCTGCTGGCATGTGGTACGAAGGGCAAGCGTTATAGTCTGCCGCATGCCAGGATTCTGATCCATCAGCCTTCCATGAGCGGTCTGGGTGGGCAAGCCACCGATATCGACATTTACGCGCGAGAGATTCTTCGAATGCGCCAAGCTCTGAACGAGATCCTGGCGGAAGCGACGGGCAAGCCCGTGGAAAAGATCGCGCGAGACGTGGATCGCGACTATATTCTGGAGCCGGACCAAGCTTTGGAGTATGGCTTGATTGATCGAATTATCGCCAGCCGCGAACTCACTCCGGTCCCAACCAGGTGATGAAAATTCTTGTGCTCGCCGTAGGGCTGATCGCGGCGGCCTCTGCTCAAACGTTTCAGGAACGAGATGCGGCCTGGGCAGCAGCCGTGCAGAGTGGAGATGTTGCGGCGCTGGACAAGTTCTATACCAACGATCTGATCTACGCGCATTCCACGGGCAATGTGGATTCGAAGAAGCAGTATCTCGACAGGCTCAAAACTGGAGCGCAGAAATACGAGCACGTCACGATCGAAAAGACCCGGGTGGTTGAGTATGGCGATGCTGTCGTCACCCACTCATTCCTGCGCATGAACGGCATTAGCAATGGAAAGCCCTTCAACGATCACGTGATGATGCTCCATCTCTGGGTGAAGCAAGAAGGAATGTGGCGCATCGCGGCGCATCAAACCACCAAACTCCCGCAGTAGATGGCCTATCAGGCTTGCCAGTTGTGTGGCCGTACATCTGAGCAATGGCTGCAGGGTCTGGGGGGCTGCCCTTCTTGCGTGCAAGAGGCGTTGCTCCACACTCGTCTCGTGCATGGCCACTCCGCCATGCACGAGAGCGTTCGCAATGTGTGGCCGCTCGATGCGGATGCCGCCTTCGGAGCCCTCCCGATGCCATTGCGCATGCACGCCGATCCGCGCTTCACAGGCAAAGGCGTGACCATCGCGCAAGTCGACTCCGGCTTTTATCCCCACCCCGATCTGGTGCTGCCCCGCAACCGGATTCGCGCCTGGGTGGATGCGACCAGACCAGCCATGAACTACCTCCGCTTCTCACCCTCAGCGCATCCTGAATGGCCAGGAAGCAAAGGAAGCGCCCATTGGCAGTGGCACGGCCTCATGACGACCACAGCGGGTTTTGGCAACGGCTATCTCAGTCACGGCTTATACCGCGGGCTGGCCTGCGATGCGGAATTGGCATTGGTGCAGACTTGGGACCGCCGGGGACGCATCACCAATGTCACGCTGACGCGAGCCTTACGATGGATTCGCCGGAAGAGGAAGGAGCTGCAAATCCGCGTAGTGAGCATCTCGGTGGCGGGGGATCCAATCTTTCCTTTGCGTGGCAACCCCGTCGACGAGGCAGTCAGGCAACTGGTGGAAGACGGCGTGGTCGTAATCGCCGCCTCCGGCAACAAAGCCGAACGGCAACTTGTGCCGCCAGCGACCGCTTGCGAAGCGATCACCGTTGGGGGGCTGGACGATCACAACGGATTCGATCGTGAGTCGCATGAGGTATGGCATAGCAACTACGATGTCACCGAACGCGGAACGTCGAAGCCAGAGGTGGTGGCGCCGAGTCTTTGGCTGGCGGCCCCAGTGCTGCCCGGGTCCACGGTGGCCGTGGAAGCGAAGGATCTTTTTGCGCGGCGCGCCAGGGGCGACCAGTCTGTCAGCGCACGAATCGCGGAACTTAAGCTGGTGACATCGCATTACCAGCACGTGGAAGGTACGAGCTTCGCAGCCCCGACAGTCGCCGCGATTGTAGCCTGCATGCTCGAAGCGAATCCCGCGTTAACGCCACACCAGGTACGCACTATTTTGATGGCTGCCGCTTACAAGGTGCCGGGCGCTCCGGACGAGCGGCAGGGTGCGGGCGCGGTTGATGCCGGCCGCGCGCTTGAATTGACGCTCGCGGATGGTATACTCTGATTTCATGCTCCGCCACGCCCATCGTAATCATCATAGGCATGCGGCGGCGGTCTGACTTTTCTACCTTAAGTAAAACCGACCCGCCCGCCAGATACACTTGGCGGGCTTTTTAATTTAGTGCTCAAACTATGAACCTGGATTTCAGTAAATCGGATGGCCTTCTTCCCGCTGTGATTCAAGATCACGCGAGCGGCCGCGTTCTCATGCTCGGCTTCATGAACGAGGAAGCTTTTCGGAAGACGGTGGAGACTGGCTTTGCGACATTTTTCAGCCGTTCGCGCAACAAGCTGTGGTTGAAGGGGGAGACTTCGGGGCATCGCTTGGTGGTGAAGGCGATCTCGACGGATTGCGATCAGGACGCGATCCTGGTGCGGGTGGATGCGCTCGGCCCGGGTGTGTGCCACAACGGGTATGAAAGCTGTTTCTATCGAACGCTTATAGATGGAAAGTGGCAGGAATCGGAGCAGCCCACTTACGATCCCGCCAAGGTTTATTGATGAGACAAGCTTTCGTAAGTGTTGTGGGGCAGGCAATCCCATGAGCGACATACTCAAGCTCGGGATTCCCAAGGGCAGTCTCGAAAACGCTACCATCGATCTTTTTCGCCGCGCAGGGTTCAACATAACCACCAGCTCGCGATCGTATTTCCCGTCGATTGACGATCCTGAAATAGAGTGCATGCTGATTCGCGCGCAAGAGATGGCCCGCTACGTCGAAGATGGCGTGCTGGACGCCGGACTCACCGGACACGATTGGGTTCAGGAGACTGAGGCTACCGTCCAAACTGTTGCGGATCTCATCTATGCTAAGCAGAGCTTCGGCAAAGTGCGCTGGGTGCTGGCGGTACCGGAAAACTCGACCTTCCACTCGGTTAGGGATCTCGAAGGCAAGATCATCGCGACCGAACTCGTGGCGGCAACCAAGCGCTACTTCGCCTCGCATGGCGTGACCGCGAAGGTGGAGTTTAGCTGGGGCGCGACCGAAGTCAAACCCCCGGTGCTGGCCGATGCGATCGTTGAGGTCACCGAGACGGGTTCATCCTTGCGCGCAAACAAACTCCGCATCATTGAAACGGTGATGGAATCTAATACGCAACTGATCGCCAATGTCGAGTCGTGGGCAAATCCTTGGAAGAGGCGCAAGCTGGAAGACATGCGCATGCTTCTTGAGGGCGCGATCAACGCGCTTGGAAAAGTAGGATTGATGCTGAACGTGACGAAGGCCGATCTGGCTCGACTGCTTACAATTCTCCCAGCCTTGAAGAAGCCCACTATTTCCAATCTCAGCGACGAGGAATGGGTCGCGGTGCATACGATCCTCGATGAGTCGACCGTTCGCACCATTATTCCGCGCCTGAAAGAAGCCGGGGCGCAGGGCATCGTCGAATATCCTCTGAACAAAATAGTGATGTGATGTTGCGAATCATAGAGCTCTCTCAAGCGCAGGAACTGATCACCCGGAAGGCGCTGCGGCTGGCCGAGGCCGAGCAAGTAGTCGCGCCGATCCTCGAACAGGTGCGGAAGCGCGGTGATGATGCGCTGTTCGAATATGCTCGCAAGTTCGACAACTTGCAAACCAACGACGTGCGGGTTCACAAAAGCGATTTTGCGGCAGCCTTTCAACGCATTCACCCGAACTTTATTCCCGCCATGGAACTCGCAGTCGCGAACATACGCGAATACGCCCGCATGCAGATGCCTCCAGAGACTTCGGTTACGCTGGCTGACGGCAGACGACTCGGTCAAGTGGTGCGGCCTCTCGAATCGATGGGCGCTTATATTCCCGCGGGTCGTTATCCCCTGCCATCCACGCTCCTCATGACTGTGATTCCAGCGCAAGTGGCCGGAGTGAAGACCATCTGCATCGCATGTCCCCATCCCAGTTCGGAGATTCTGGTCGGGTGCGAGTTTCTGCAAGTGAAGAAGAACGTCTTCCGAATGGGGGGCGCGCAGGCGATCGCGGCCATGGCGTTTGGGACGGCCACGGTACCCAAAGTGGATCGCATCGTTGGCCCGGGAAACATCTATGTGTCTGCGGCTAAGAAGTTGCTCGCCGGCGAGGTTGGAATAGACTTTGTGGCGGGACCCACCGAAATCGTGATCATCGCTGCCGAAGGCAATCCACGTCATATCGCGGCCGACATGCTGGCCCAAGCGGAGCATGATACCGAGGCATCTGCCATCCTCCTCACCACTTCGAGAAGTCTAGCCGAATCGGTGGCGCTGGAAGTTTCGCGCCAATTGGAATCGCTCTCGACCGCAGCAGTGGCAGCGGAGGCAATTCGGAAGAATAGCGCTATTATTATCGTTCCTTCTATGGAGGACGCGGCGGTCGCATCGAACCAACTGGCGCCCGAGCACCTGGCGATTCACGACGCATCGCTCTTGCCGCTGATTCAACATGCGGGCAGCATCTTTATAGGTCCTAGCAGCCCGGAGGCGGCGGGAGATTACGCATCGGGCCCGAACCACGTGCTCCCAACCGCAGGGGCGGCCCGACTTCGCGGAGGGCTCTCGACGGCCGATTTCGTCAAAGTGATCTCGGTCCAGGAGTTGACCCCGGAAGCGCTCGCCAAACTGGCCGGATCGATCACTACGCTAGCCCGGGCGGAGGGGCTCGAAGGGCACGCCCGATCGATCGAGGTGCGCTTGTGAGCAGCGAAATGGAACTGCCTCCTGGGGTGCTGCAACCTCGCGATGCCGTGCTGAATATGGCACCCTACTCGCCTCCCACTGGCGCACGAGCGGAGAAGCTTCGTCTCGATTTTAACGAGAACACCGTAGGAGCTTCGCCGAAAGTGGTTGAGTATCTGCGCCAACATTTGACCGCGAGCGCCCTCTCCATGTACCCCGAGTACACCGATACCAAGCGCGATCTGAGTGCGTTCTTCGGGGTCGATACGGACGATTTCATTCTCACCAACGGCACCGACGAAGCCATTCAGGTGCTGATCAACACGTATATAGACGATCGAGCCGACGTGCTTCTGCTGCGCCCTTCCTACGCAATGTATCGGTTCTACGCCGAGCTCGCGGGAGCTACTGTTCGAGAGCTTCCCTACCGTCAGCCGAAGCTGGCCTTTCCTATGGAAGAATTGCTGGAAGCGATCAAGCCTTCCACACGGGCCGTGCTGATCGCGAATCCGAATAACCCAACGGGGACCGGCACATCCCGCTCGGGCATAGAGCGAATTCTGGAGAAGGCGGTGAACGCCGCGGTGTTGATCGATGAAGCGTACTTCGAATTTTGCGGCGTCACTGCGCTGCCGCTTCTGCAGGATTATCCAAATCTGTTCGTGAGCCGCACGTTTTCCAAGGTCTACGGCATGGCTGCCATGCGCTTTGGATGCTTATTCTCGCAGAATGGCAACGTGGAATTTTTGAGCAAAGCGCAGTCGCCCTATAGCGTGAATACCGTGGCCGCCATTGCGGCGCGCGCGGCGGTGCGTGACAAAGCCTACATCGAGAAATACGTAACCGAGGTGCTGGCGGCGCGCGAACTGCTGTACGTCGGACTGGAGGAGCTCGGCATCCCCTATTACGAGAGCAAGGCGAATTTTGTGCTGATCCAGGCGGGGGATCGCGCAATTCCCATTCGCGACGAACTGCGTCGTCGAGGAGTGCTGGTGCGCGATCGAAGCTATGAAATCGCGGGCTGTGTACGCGTGACGGTGGGCACGCGGGACCAGATCCGGCGCTTTCTGTCGGACCTCGGAGAGATCTGGAAATGACGCAGCCGCAAGTGCTGGTATTCGACATGGATGGCGTGCTGGTGGAGGTTTCCGAGTCGTATCGCGAAACCATCGTGCGAACCGTTAACATCTTCACAGGCAAGACGATTTCGCGCGAGCTGATTCAGGAATACAAGAATCTGGGCGGTTATAACAACGATTGGGTCCTCTCACAGAAGATCTGCCGCGATCTGGGTGTAGAAGTTCCGTACGAGTCGGTGATCGAAACGTTCAATGACCTGTTCCTAAACCAAGGCCTCATTCACCGCGAACGCTGGATCCCTCGGGACGGCTTGCTGGACCGCCTGACCGAACGCTTTGAACTGGCGATTTTTACAGGCCGCAGTACGCTTGAAGCCGAGATTACGCTAAATCGCCAGGGGCTCCGCGATCGCTTTCTGCTGGTGACCTCAAGTGACGTAGTTAACGAAAAGCCCGCCCCTGACGGTCTGCTGAAGATCGCGGCAATGCGTCCGGGCAAGCCGCTGCTCTACGTGGGTGACACGGTGGATGATGCTCGCGCTGCCCGGGCGGCCAACGTTCCGTTCATTGGCATCGCCGCGCCCAACAGCCCCAAGCGAGACGATCTGGTGGCCGGCCTGGAGCTAGAAGGAGCCATTCGCATTTTAGGAGACGTGAATGAGATCGGCTGAGCTGGAGCGCATCACCAAGGAAACCCAGATTCAGGGCAGCCTCGAACTGGATGGCCAAGGCGCTTATGACATATCGACAGGCGTGCGCTTCTTCGATCACATGCTGGAGTTGTTCACCAAGCACGGTGGGTTCGATCTGAAGTTAAAGGCTCACGGCGACCTGGACGTGGATCAGCACCACACCGTGGAAGATGTCGGGATCGCCTTGGGCCAGCTATTTTCCAAAGCGCTGGGCGACCGGATCGGGATCAATCGCGCGGGGTATTTTGTCATGACCATGGACGAGACCCTGGCGGTGGTGGCGCTCGATTTGAGCAAGCGTCCGGCCCTGGTTTACAGCGACAAGATCACCGTGCGAAAGGTCGGAGATCTGCAGGTGGAGTTGCTGGAGGATTTCTTCGGCGGTTTTGTGATTCACGCTGGCGCGAACCTCCACGCCAAGGTCTTGTATGGACGCTCCAGCCATCATAAAGTGGAAGCGATCTTCAAGTGCTTCGCGCGAGCGCTCCGTTACGCCTGTTCTACCGATGAACGCTTGAAGGAGCAGTTGCCCTCCACGAAGGGATTGCTGTGATTACGATTCTGGACTACGGCGCGGGCAACCTTCGCTCGGTGGAAAACACGCTGTCGGAGATCGGCGCGGCTTACGAATTGGTGCGCGACGCGACTGGACTGGAACACGCAACTAAGATCGTGCTGCCTGGAGTGGGCCATTTCGGACAAATGATGCGAGCGCTAGACGCGATGGGAGTGAGGCAGCCGCTGCTGGCGCGCATCCAGGCCGGGATTCCGTTTCTGGGCATCTGTCTAGGATTGCAAGCTCTGTTTCAGAAGAGCGAAGAAGCGCCGGAGTTGGACGGCCTGGGCCTTTTTGAAGGCTCCAACAGACGCTTCGCTGCAGACGCTCGCGTGCCGCACATGGGATGGAACGAACTCGCTCCCGCTTCCGGTTCAACGCTCTTGAGAGGCATCAGTCCAAACCCGTTTGTGTACTTCGCCCACAGCTATTACGCTCCCCTTACAACTGCTACCGCGGCCACCTGCACCTACACGCTGCCCTACACGGCCGTGCTCGAATCGCGCAATATTTTCGGCGTTCAGTTCCATCCCGAAAAGAGCGGTCCGATCGGGCTGAAAATCGTAAAGAACTTCGTGGAACTTGCATGTTGACCAAGCGCATTATTCCTTGCTTGGATGTGACTGACGGCCGCGTGGTAAAGGGCGTCAATTTCGTAAATTTGCGGGATGCGGGCGATCCGGTGGAATTGGCTGATCGCTACAATCAGCAAGGCGCGGACGAGCTTGTTTTCCTCGATATCACGGCCTCCAGCGACAACCGGGATACCATGGCCGACGTGGTGGCTCGAACGGCACGGAGGGTGTTTATCCCGCTGACCGTTGGCGGAGGAATTCGATCGGTCGCGGACGCGCGCAAGATATTGATGGCGGGCGCGGATAAAGTGAGCGTGAACACGGCGGCTGTGCACCGGCCCGAGCTGATCTCGGAACTAAGCCAGGAGTTTGGCGCTCAGGCGGTGGTGCTGGCCATCGACGCGCGCCGCAACGGGAACGCTGGGTGGAACGTGTTCACCCGCGGTGGTCGGCATGACGAGGGCATCGACGCCATCGAATGGGCACAGCGCGGGGAGGCGCTGGGGGCGGGCGAGATTCTGCTGACTTCGATGGATACAGACGGCGTGCAGGAAGGATTCGATTGCTGTCTGACTCGCACCGTTTCGCGAACAACGCACATACCAGTGATCGCTTCGGGAGGCGCGGGCAAGCCGGAAGATTTCGGCCGCGTTCTCACCGAAGGCGAAGCGGACGCGGCACTGGCGGCTTCGGTTTTTCACTATGGAACCTATACGGTGGCCGACTTGAAACAGTGGCTGCATGCTCGCAACATTCCGGTGAGGCCCGCGCCTTGATTATTCCCTGCATCGATCTAATGGACGGCAAAGTAGTTCAGCTTGTCCAAGGACGAGAGAAGGCGCTCGAAGGCGACAGCCCGCTGGAAATGCTACGCAAATTCGATGCGTTTCCTCAGATCCAAGTGATCGATCTGGATGCCACTCTGAACAAGGGCTCTAATCTTGAGATTGTGAAACTGCTGGCGTCGAAGACTCTCGCCCGCGTTGGGGGCGGCGTGCGGTCCGCCGAGCGCGCTACGGAACTGGTGGAGGCAGGAGCGTACCGAGTGATCATCGGTACCGCCGCATTTAGCCAGCCCGTCCTGAACGAAATCGTCGAGGCGGTCGGACCGGATCGGTTGATCATCGCGCTCGATTCAAAGCAGGGCGAGATCGTCATTCGCGGCTGGACGGAATCGACGCATTTAAAGGCGGAGGAATGGCTAAGCTACTTCGAGCCTTTCTGCTCGGGCTTTCTTTGCACGTACGTCGACAAAGAAGGCATGCTGCAGGGGACCGATCTCGATTGGTTCCGCCGTTTGCGAGCCGCCACCCGGCACGAGTTGACCGCGGCTGGCGGGATTACCACAATGGAAGATGTTCAAGAGCTAAACAAGTTAGAGATTCACGCCGCACTCGGGATGGCGATCTACACGGGACGGCTCGATTTGGAAGAACTGGCCAAGCTCTAAGATGGCGCTAAGCTACATCGATTGGGATCGAAATGGCATTCTCGTGCTGAGCCTGAACGGACGGCTGACGCTGGGCGAGGGTACGCATCTGCTGCGCCAGTTGATTGACGACGCCTTGGCATTGGGCAAGAAAGACATCATCCTGAACATGAGCGAGGTGGTCTATATCGACAGCACCGGCCTGGGAGAACTGGTGGCGCGCCATAAAGCGGTGGCCCAGAACGGCGGCAAATTGAAGCTAGCGAAACTCGGTTCCCGGGCACAGGCACTGGTGCAACTGACGCGCCTCCATACGGTGTTTGAGATTTACAACGACGAAGATTCAGCAGTCGCAAGTTTTCGTGTATAATTCGTTGCGTCCCCAGACACAAGGAATAACTTATGAACATGCCTTCGCTCGTCACTTCCATGCTGGTAGCGGGTTTGTCTTTCGTGGTAACGCCTTCCGCCGCCGGTGCAACCATTCCGTTTTTTTTCAGTACGGGCAACCCCGATGGCAAGATCGGCACGCTTTCCCGTCCCTCCGGTCCAGGACTGCTCGAAACCGAAACGGCCGACGACTTCCTAACCACTCTGCCGACCACCATCAACAGCGCGACCTTTATCGGGCTGCTGCCAACCGGCGCGGCTCTTAGCGGTATCAGCCGCGTGGAGATCGAGTTGTACAACGTCTTCCCGCTCGATTCTACGAATCCGCCATCCGGGAATGTACCGACGCGTGTCAATTCGCCCAGCGATCGTGAATTTGCGGCTTTCGACAGTGCGACGGCGGGCTTAACGTTTACCAGCAGTTTGCTGAACGCAAGCTTCAGCGTGGCCAATACCGTGGTGAATGGCATTCATGGTCTTCCCACTCCATTAACGGGAGGCGAAGGTGCGGCTACGGGCGAAGAGGTTCTCTTGAACATCACGTTCAATACGCCCCTTACTCTTGCGCCGGGTCATTACTTCTTCCGTCCGGAAGTGGCTTTGGCGAACGGGAATTTCCTGTGGCTGTCGGCGCCAAAGCCGATCGTGGCACCGGGAACTCCCTTCACGCCTGATCTGCAAAGCTGGATACGGAATTCGAACTTATCGCCGGATTGGGTGCGTATCGGCACTGACGTGACGGGTCAAGGACCCTTTAATGCGGCGTTTTCTTTAACGGGCTCGCAAGTTGTCCCGGAACCATCCACGGTCGTGATTCTGGGCAGTGGACTAGCTATGCTGGCGCTCTTACGCAGAAAGCGCCGGGCGTAGTTAGAATTTTTTCAATTCCTCAACCAGCCCCTTCAGCCCTCTCTTGTGGTAAAGCTGAAGCAAGCGCTGCTCTTCCGCCGACGGTCCCAGCACTTTCTGCAAACGCGGGTCGGCCAAATCGGCCCGGTTCGGAATCCACACGGTGCCGTCGGCGAACTCCACGTTGCTGACGTACCCGCTCATCCCCTCGATCTCCATAGGCTGGCCGGAAGTGCGCGGGAACTTCAGCGCCGTGTCACTCAGGATCTGGCTCTTCTGCCCCGGACTCAGATTCAATTGCGCCGGGACCGCTCCAGCCAGAAACTCGCGGCCCTGCCGATCTTGCAGGATCCATCCAATCTCCAGATAACGAACAGCCCGGTCAGAGCGATTCCTCACTTCCACGCGCGGTGCGCGCGCCTCGTTCCCGGCGATCCGCGCCATTCCTTCCAGCGGCTCGATAGGAGAATCCGGCAAGTGCAGGAACGCGAACTGAAGTTGTCTCTCGGGCTCGAAATTGGTAGCTCTTCCGCCGCGCACCATCTGAACATCTACGTTAGGGCGATCCGTCTGACGCGCCATGCTGGCCAGCACCTCGTGCTGCAACTTTTCAGGACCCCCGGAAGCGAGCAGCGCCTTGAAGTACTGCCGATCCCGTCGAGCTTCCCACTCGCTGACGGTCAGGGTCCTGCGGGAATTCAGCTTGTCTGGACCGTAAAACTGAAGATCGTCGAACAGCACTCCGTCCAAGCCCACCAGAACGGGGACGCCAGGTCCAGTCTGCAAAGGACGCAGCAGGCGCAGGTCGATCCGGATCGGAAAGGTCTCGCCAGGCCCTACATCCAGACTGGTCACAGTCACCGATCCCTTGCCGCCAGGCGTGAAATCCTGCGCGGTGACCACCATCGTGATGCCCCGGATGCGGCGGGCGCTCGAATTGCGAAGCGACAACGCCGCGTGCAGATCGAGCAGCATAGCCCCGCCCCGAGCCGATTCGTTCGATTCGCCATAGTCAGCTGAGAGAAACGAAACGGGAGAATCCTTCGGCAGGTCGATTCTCGGAAGAACTCCGGCGAAAAGCGAACCGGCCATCAGCGCACAGGCAGACAAGCCTGAGGCCACTTTACTGGGCATAATAAACCTTGTTCAGTGTCACTTGGCCGCTGTCGGCATCCACATAGCGCACGCCGGCGGAATCCTGCATATTGACCGAAACGGTGGCTCCCGCCGAGCTGGGGTGCATCAAAGCCAAACCGTGGCCATTCATTTTTACTTCGATGGCCAAGGGATTCGCCTCCAGCACTACTGCGTCCTGGTTTGTCGCGGGTGTTCGGAAACTCGAGCCGATGCGCCCCCAACGAACTTGGCCGACGGCGGAAATCAAGTGATCCATTTGCCGCGTAGGAAGGTTAAGCCACAGACTCGCAACAACGACAATGGCAGCGCAACCGAGGACAGTGCCGGAGAGCCACGCTATGCGGGGACGGGAGGGCCGAACACTCTTCTCAAAATCGGCGATGCACTCGCCTGCCGCCAGACCTACCCGAATGTTGCCCGTCATCTCTTGAGAAAGTCTCGTCCAGTTCACATCTGCGGGCAGGTCGGGCGCCAAGTTGCAAAGCTGAGCGTTTGAGTTTTGCAACGCATCCACGTCTGCCTGGCAGCCAGAGCAATTCGCAACGTGCCGCTGGACGCTCCATTGGCCCCACCAGCCAAGGTCCTTCCCCGCGTAAAGTGCCAGCCGGGCAGCCGTCGGGTGAAGATTGGGCGTCATAAACTTTTCCTTTCCGGACCACGGCGGTTCTTTTCGACATAGCGGCGAAATTTGATGCGGGCGTTGGCGATGTGAGAACGGACTGTGGCCTTTGAACAATTCAACTGGCGAGCCACTTCCTCGGCAGGCAAACCCTCCACATCGCGCAGGATCAACGCGGTACGCTCTCGCGCCGTTAGACCTTCGAGCCCGACTTCCAGATAGGCCCGATGCTCCGACCGAAGCACAGCCTGCTCTGGACTCTCTGAAGGCTCGCGCAACGGCTCGGCCAGCTTTTCGATTTCACAGAAATTCACTTTTCCGTGCCGGCGAAGGAAGTCGATTGCCGTATTGCTCGCAATGCGGGAAAGCCAATGGGCCGCTTTTTCGGCGTCTTTGAGCTGATCTTGACGCTGGAGCGCTTTGATGAACGCTTCCTGAGTAAGGTCCTGCGCGTCGGCCACGTTCCCGACGATTCGGTAAATGAGCAGAAAGACTCGCCGTAAGTTATCGGAAATAAAGCGGCTTTGCTGTTCTTGCGTGACTTGGACGTCGCTGCCGGTCTCTGACGGTATGCCACGCTCGTTCATGAGTCCCTCGAAGAGTGGTGCCGCTGTCATCATAACCTATTAAGTCCTGACGATAAATTACCCAAAACGTGCAATCCGATCTGGATATACTAAATTTCTAGCCACAAGGAGATTCGAAGATGCACGTTGAAGAGGAGCTGCATGAGCACGCCGAGCATGCCAAGCAGCCGTTCGATAAGAAGGTGGCGGCCACCATGGCCGCAATCGCGGCTGCGCTCGCCATCGTCGCCGTGTTTGGACATCTCACCACCACCGAAGAACTGCTATTCCAGCAAAAAGCGTCCGACCAGTGGGCCTTTTCCCAAGCGAAGAACATTCGGCGTTACGAATCCGAGATCGCGCTCGACATTTTAACCGCAGTCAAGTCGGACAAGGTAGCCTCGTATAAAGACAACTCGGAGCGGTACCGCAAAGAGGTCGAGAAAATACAGGAGAACGCCAAGGAATTCGAAGTCGAGAGCCACATCGCTGGCAGGAAGGCGTTGCGCTTCCACTTCGGCGAGATTTTTCTGGAGATTGCGATCGTTTTCGCCTCGCTTGCGATCTTGACGAAGCGCGAGATGATGTGGTTCGTAGCCATGGCCGGCGCGCTGATCGGCATGGTGCTTGCCTGCACCACTTTTCTGGTCCACTAACATGTCGGAATGCGATTAGCGCTGATCGGCTTTGGCAATGTCGGGCAAGCGTTTGCAAGATTGCTCGATAAGAAACGATCCGTTTACCCGTTCAGAATTGTCGGGATCCACACTTCCCGTCACGGGACTGCGATCGGCGCGCGAGGACTCCCCGTTGAGCCGGAATTCGGTCCCGCTGCCTCGTCCGTTGATGAATTTCTCGATACCGTGCCGTGCGAGGTTGTGGCCGAAATCACTACTCTCAACCCGGCGACCGGCGAACCCGCGCTGTCTCATATTCGAGCGGCATTCGCGCGAGGTCGCCATGTCATCACTGCCAATAAAGGACCGATCGCGCATGCCTTTTCGGTCCTGCGCAAAGAGTCGCTCGCGGCAGGGGTCGAGTTTCGTTTCGAGCCCACGGTTATGGACGGCGCGCCTGTCTTCAACATGGTTCGCAACACTCTGCCCGGGGTGTACATTCACGGCTTCACGGGAGTGCTCAATTCGACCACGAAGATCGTGATTTCCGCTATGCGCGACGGCAAGACGATGGAGGAAGGCATTCGGCAGGCCCAGCATCTCGGGATCGCCGAAGCGGACGCCAGCTTCGATATCGATGGATGGGACTCAGCCGCCAAGACAGCCGTGCTGGCGAACGTTCTGATGGACGCGAACATGACGCCGCTCGACGTGGATCGCCGCGGCATCGGAAGGCTGACAGGCGAGCGCGTCATCGCCCTCAAGCAGGAACGCAAGACCATTTGCCTGGTCAGCCGCGGCCGCATCACATCGGCAGGCATCCGGCTGCGAGTGCGCGCCGAGGTCGTGGCGGAGGGAGACATTCTCGCCTCCATCCCAGGCACTTCGAACATAATTCTCCTGCACACGGACCTCATGGGAACCGTGGGCACCGTATCCATTTCACCCGGCGTTGAACAGACTGCGTACGGGCTGTTCAGCGACCTGGTCGATATCGCGAAGAGCATATGAAATTCATCCGCTTTACCCACAAACACGGCCAGCACGTAGGCATTCTGCGCGCCGGCGGCATCATCTCGATTCAGGAGATCAACGCGAAACGGAAGCTATCGATTCCGGTTGACATTCTGCGCATCATTGAACAGAACTCGGTAGAGCAACTTCGGGACCTGGGGGATGACAACCAGTACACAATCATTCCTTTGGAGGAAGTGAAGCCGCTGCTGCCCTACGACGTTCCTCCGAAGATCTGGTGCATCGGCTTAAATTACAAATCGCATGCGGAGGATATCGATGCGGTTCAGCCTGAAGAACCGGGAAGTTTCATGAAGCCTGCCTCCTGCATGTTCGAGCCTGGCGGCAACATCGTACTTCCTCCTCCAGAGGTGTCGAACGACGTGGACGCGGAAGGCGAGCTAGGTGTGATCATGTGCAAGCGCTGCCGTTTTCTAAAGGCCGAGGAGGTGAAGGACGCGATTTTCGGTTATACCACCACGCTGGATCTGACTGCCCTGGATGTGCTTCGCAAGAACCCGCGTTACCTCACCCGGGCCAAGAGCATCGATACTTTTTTCAGCTTCGGTCCGGTGATCGTTACCGCCGACGAAATCGCCGATGTCGATAGCCTGGAAGTGATCACAGAGCATAACGACGGAATTTGTTCGCGCGATTTCGTCCGCAACATGCGACACCGTCCGTACGAATTAGTGCGGTTTCACAGCCAATTCATGACGCTTTATCCCGGTGATCTTATTTCAACTGGCTGCCCGAAGGGGGCGCGGATTCGGCAAGGGGATCGAGTGCGGGCGCGCATCGAAGGAGTTGGAACCCTTGCGGCGCGGGTGACTTAGAAATTACGCGAGCGCGAGGCTCGCCTTAGCTTTTAAGTCGAACCCGGCAAACTCGCCTCGCTTGAACTTTGGGAAAGCCGCAGCAGCGATCATGGCCGCATTATCGGTGGACAACCCTGCTCCGGGAAAGTAAACCGGAATGGGCATCCCAAGCTGGCTGGCCGCCGCCCGCAAGCCGGAGTTGCAGGCTACTCCTCCCGAAACGATCATCGCCTGGGCACCGATTTGCAAAGCCGAACTCTCGGCCCGCCGCAGCAATTCATCGATCACGGTGCGTTGGAACGATGCCAGCAGATCGAGGGTCGCAGGCGGCGTCAATCGAAGCCACGTAGCGGTATCCGCGCCTCGCACCGCCTTCCGTGCCTGGATCTCTTCTTGCATGTTGTGTTGCTCTACCCAGCGCAGGACGGCGGTTTTCAACCCGCTGAAGCTGAAATCGAGCGCGTTGCCCTTCATGCGGGGTGAAGTAAATTTGATCGCTTTAGGATTGCCGTACTCCGCCAGGGCGTCTACAGTCGGGCCTCCCGGATAGCCAAATCCGAGTAATTTTGCAACCTTGTCGTAAGCTTCTCCTGCTGCGTCATCCCTTGTTTTTCCGAGCAGCCGATATGAGAAACCTTCGCGCACTTCGAACAAGTGAGTGTGGCCTCCGCTTACCACGAGAGCCAGGGCCGGAAAGCGCAATTCAGGACCCACGTCCATCGCCACCGCGTGAATGTGACCCTCAATGTGATTCACTCCAATCAGCGGAAGATTGCGCGCAAAGCAAAGCGCCTTTGCATATGTGACCCCGACTAGAAGCGAGCCCACCAAGCCAGGACCCTCCGTCACGGCAATGGCCGACAACCCCTCAAGCTTCACGCCAGCCCGCTCTAGTGCCTCGCGCACAACCGGCACGATCGCTCGCAGATGTTCGCGAGAGGCCAATTCCGGGACCACTCCGCCGTACCGAGAGTGCGTCTCAAGCTGCGATGCAACCACGGAGCTGAGAATTTGACCGCCGTCTTTTACCACCGCTGCAGCGGTTTCATCGCACGACGATTCTATGCCGAGGATAATCATAGGTACACGCCAAAGTGGATCTCTCAGATTACGATTATCACCTTCCAGAAGCTTCCATCGCGCAAAAGCCGCTGGATGACAGGGCGGCTTCGCGCATGCTTATCGTTGATCGAGCCAGGCAGACGTGGGAGGATCGGCACTTTCGAGAGCTGCCTGATTTTCTCCATCCAGGGGACTGTCTGGTCCTGAACGACTCGCGTGTCTTTCCGTCGAGGCTCTTTGGGGAGCGGGCCGGTATCAAGGTAGAGGCCTTTCTGCTGCGGCCTACCAGTGCCGATCGCAAGACTTGGCAAGCCTTGATGCGGCCCGGCAGGAAATTGCGGGTGGGAGACCGCGTCGGATTCGACGGAGGGCTCGAAGCGGAAATCATTGCGCGGCAAGACTTCGGCGAACGCACTCTCCGCTTCGATTCGGAACAGGACATTTCTGAAGTTCTCAACATCGTCGGGCATGTTCCGTTGCCGCCTTACATCAAACGAACTGATACGGAGGAAGATCGCGAGCGTTATCAAACTGTGTTTGCCAGGGAGCCTGGATCCGTTGCCGCCCCTACGGCTGGCCTGCACTTTACTCCAGCCATGTTGAAAGCTTGCAGCCAGGCCGGCGCTGCCCTCGCGTACATCACGCTGCATGTGGGTTTGGGAACGTTCCAGCCTGTGCGAGGCAACAAGCTGCACTCTGAGCATTTTGAAGTTCCCGAGGAGAGCCGAGCAAAGATTGAATCCGCCTCACGCGTAGTATGCGTAGGAACCACCAGCGTTCGAGCCGTGGAAAGCATGTTGCTGGGCAAGAGCGGCGAGACTGATCTATTCATCCAGCCGGGTTTTACGTTTTGCAAAACCGAAGCCATTTTGACGAACTTCCATCTTCCGCAATCCAGTCTGCTGATGCTGGTATGCGCTTTCGGGGGAACCAAACTGATCCTGGCCGCATACCGGCACGCAGTTGAGACCGGATACAGGTTCTACAGCTACGGGGACTGCATGCTGATCATTTGATGCGCGTGTTTCATCATCGGCAAATCGGAATCCGCTTCCTTCCATTCGTTTAGAAACTCAGCGTACGCCTTCCGCGCTTCGCTTGCTTTTCCAGCTTTTTCCCAGGATTGAGCAATTCCATACAGCGCATGCCCGCTCCTCGGACGCAGGCCCAGTTCGCTCTGAAAAGCATCGCGCGCTTTGTCCCACTCCCCTGCCCGCAAGTACGCGTAACCCAAACTCTCTAACTCAGGACGGCTATATTGCGGCGGCTCGCTATAGCCCACTACGCGCTCCTTCTCAACCGCCTTCTTCAGCAGCTTGTACCCTTCCTCTAGGTTGCCCTGGGCGCACCTGAGGCTCCCGCGCAGATCCAGCGACGCCGTATCCAGCAGCAGAAACACGCGATCCGGCTTGCCTTGATCCTCGTCATCGGCTGCGTCGTCCGTCGCGGATTTCAGCCGCCATTGCAGCGCGTCCAGAGCGTCGGCCTGGCGCGAGGCCTCATCCATCCGCTTTCCTTCCAGAGCCTGCATCCCGCGGGCATACGCCGACACTCCATCGCGAAATGCGATCGCTGCCGGTCCGCTTACTTTGTCATCGCCGAGGTCCACGGGACGGTCGATCACTGCCTGCCAGTTTCCGAAGCGCAGTTGAAGGCGCGCCGTAGTGGAGCCGATCGTGAATGCGTGAGTTGGTCTTCCCAATGCCAGAAAACGATTGGCCGGCACTTTATCCAGCCTAGAGGCGAAATCTAGAGCGTCCCTGTAACGGCCCGCCTCGGCATCGCTGGCGATCAGGTAGCTCAGGTTGTGCGCATAGTTCCAATCGTCATCCGTGCTCACTCCCTCGCTCTTCATGTAGCTTTCGTCTACCTTCAGGGATGCAAGGAACGCCTGGCGCGCCCGGTCCTGAATGCCCAGTTTGTAGTAGATGTGACCCGGCATGTGGACCACATGCCCCGAGGCAGGCGCCAGATTCCCAAGCATGTCAGCCGCCTGCAGCGCCGCGTCTGCGTGCGGGCCGACCTCCAGGACGTGAATCAAATAGTGATTCGCCGCTGCGCTATCGGGATGCTCGGACAGCACGCTCTTGAGCAGCATCAAAGAATAAATCGTCCCCTTGTTCGGTCGACCATCCTTGTTGTAGCCTTTTGGATTATTGATTGCCAAAAGCAGCTTGGCATCCACGTCTTCCGGATACTTGTCAATCAGCGCTTCCATTTCGCTGACGTAGTCCTCAAAGCCATCGTCGTCCTGCTGTTTCTGAAGAGCACGTAGATAGTACTGCTCGTGCTCGGATGCACTCGGAAGCAGCGTCTTGATCTTTTCGAGGGCGGCGTCTTTCTCCTCGATCATCGCTTTATAGTCGGCGATGCTTTGCACGATTCCCCAATACGCCATGGCGGCACCGGGATCGATGCGCGCGGCTTCTTTGAAGGACCGATACGCTTCGAAATCCCAGAAGCAATGCAAGAGAGCGACGCCCTGCTTGAAGTACTTCAACGCTTCGGGAGACTTGGTGGTCATCTCCAGGGCGGTCGTGCCAATGCCGGTTCGCAAGGGGGGCGGGGCCATGGGCGTCATCTTATAGCCCGCGTCCGCATGACCCTTATGGCACACCGCGGCGGTCTGACCCAAAGCAGCCCAAGGAACCCAGGCGAGCAGCAGTGCAGCCGCTTTAATCCTACTTCGCACTGACCTTCCAAGTGCCTTCGTCGACTGCGGCGCCATCGCCGACAGTGGTGGCCTTGTAGGTGCCCTCGATGGTCTTGCCTTTGAATTCGCCCGTTATGTTCGATTGCAATTGCGTGCCTTGCAAATCGTATTGGTAGATGATTGTGATCTTGCTTTCATCCACTTTGACTGAAGTCACCTTGGTCTTCACTTCGTCCGTACCCATGGTGAAAACAACCACCGCCTTCCAGTCGCCTTTATCGGCTTCGGTTAGAGTCAGACGAAAGTCGCCACTGGCCCCGCCTGACCAAGTGCCTGTGTAGGTTCCCGGAGCGGTCTGAGCCCCGAGTTGTATTACAGTGACAATCAACAGAAGAATAAGCTTGCGCATGGGCACAACATAGCACGCTTGGACCGGGCAGTAGGCGACCCGTCAGCCCGACCCGCTAATCGCGGCTCTTGGAAGTCTCGTCTCGATTTTTGACAGCGCGAGTTGGCGAGCCCGCGGCCCCAAACGGCGTGATCGCCTAACCCACTTTTTGGGCGACGCCCAGGTACTCCTCATACGGACCCTTGAAGTCTTCGATCTGGCCGTGCTCCAAGTGCCATATGCGAGTCGCGACTTCTTCGATGAGGTCGTGATCGTGCGTCACCAGCAAGACCGTTCCGTCGTAGCGCTGGAGAGCGATGTTCAAAGCGTTGATCGACTCGAGATCCAAATGGTTCGTAGGTTCGTCGAGCACCAGCACATTGGGCTTTTGAAGCATGAGCCGACAGAAGATTAGCCTGGCCGCCTCGCCTCCAGAAAGCGCATGCGTGGGCTTTGCGCCCTCCTCGCCGCTAAAAAGCATTTGGCCAAGCAAGCCCCGCAACTCTTCTACGGAAGCCTGCGGATCGAATTGATGCAGCCATTCGATGGCCGTCATCGCCAATTGAATCGATTCCTTATGATCCTGCGAGAAATAGCCGACAGCCACCTCGTGGCCCCAAGTTACGGTTCCGGAATCGATGGGAAACGTCCGATCCGAGTCTTCCAGATACCCGGGAGCGTTGCTCAGCAGCGATCGCAGCAGGGTAGTTTTACCCACTCCGTTGCGGCCCATGATCGCGACCTTGTCTCCGCGCGTCAGGTTGGAAGAAAAGCTGTCGATGACCTTCAGATCGCCATACGACTTCGACAGACCCTTGAACTCCAGTGCATGCCGACCGGAAGGCCGCTTCATTTCAAAGCGAATGTACGGTCGTTGAATATTAGAGCGAGCGAGCTCGGAAGTTTGCAGCCGCTCCACTTCCTTCTTGCGCGAAGTCACCTGGCTCGACCGGGTTCCCGCGGAAAACCGGGCGATAAATTCGTTCAGCTGAGAGATCTTCTTTTCCCGCTGTGCGTTCTCTGACTCGATTCGCGACCGGATCTGCGTCTTCGCCAAGACCATGTCGTCGTACCCGCCGGTGTAATTGATGATCGTCTCGTAGTCGATATCGGCGACGTGAGTGCAGACATCGTTGAGAAAATGGCGATCGTGCGAGATCACCAACAGCGATCCTTGATAGTTGCGCAGATAACCCTGCAGCCAATGCACAGAATCGAGATCGAGATAGTTCGTCGGCTCATCCAGCAGCAGGGCGGTCGGATTCCCGAAGAGCGCCTGCGCCAGCAGAACGCGAACCTTTTGGCCCCCCTGCAGTTCATTCATTTTGCGATCATGCAGGGACTCGTCCACGCCTAAACCATCGAGCAGAATCGCGGCATCGCTTTCGGCGGTGTAGCCGTCTTCGTCCCCGACAATTCCTTCCAGTTCGCCGAGGCGCATCCCGTCATCGTCTGTTAGTTCATCGTGCGGCTTCGCGTAGAGTATGTCGCGTTCCTGGAGAGCCTTCCAAAGAGGTCCGTTGCCCATGATGACCGTATCGATCACGCGGAAAGCGTCGAACGCAAACTGATCTTGACGGAGCACGCCGAGCTTCTTCGGGCGGGTTACCGATCCTTTTCCCGGCTCAATTTCACCGGTTAGGATTTTCATGAACGTAGATTTACCAGCGCCGTTCGGCCCGGTGATAGCGTACCGACGGCCGGAGAGAAACGTGGTGGTTACATCTTCAAACAGAATCTTGGCGCCGAAGCGCATCGTGATGTTATGTACGGAAAGCAAGGCGAGGACTTGATTTTACCGCATTTGGCGGAGCAGCTGGGGTTCTTACGTCGAGCACAAAAAGCGATCTGCCGCGCCACGAGCGTTCGAGAGTCTGAATTCTCATCGCGACGAGCGTTAGGCTTAAACATATTGTAGCTATAATGTTAGTTTGCCACCTGCGCCAACCGGCCCTAGAGACAGGTGGAACACAGTCTTAAATGGCGGAGGGTCGAGCAACCTTCGGGAGATTGGATGAGCAAACACACAGAATTTGGCGTTGAAGAAGGCTTCTTCGACGAACCCACGGATGCCTCCAGACTCAAGCAGCGGGTGGTAACCGACTATTTTGGTGCCTTCACCAACGTACTGGCCCGGAATAGGGACGTCGGCTATGCGGATCTGTTCGCTGGTCCCGGCTTATATAAGAACGGCGAAAAGTCGATACCGATCCTCATCACGGAGCAGGTAATTGCGGAGGAGCGCTTGCGACGTCATGTCCGCCTCTGGTTCAATGAAGGCGATCCCGCGCTTGCTCAGCAGTTGGAAAAGAATATCTTGACCGTGCAGGGAGTCGGCTCGCTCGCTCACCGGCCAACCGTGACGAACAAGGTAGTAGGCTCTTCCCTGGCCGATAGACAGTACACGATTCCAACGCTCGTCTTCGCCGACCCTTGTGGCTATAAAGGATTGTCGCTGCGGATGGTGGCCGCCGCACTGAAAGGGTTTGGCAACGACCTTGTTCTTCTTCAATTACCGACGTGTGAATATGAAGCTCAGTTTTCCAGTTATGGACGAGTCAATCAACAACTTCTTTTCCGCTGAAGTAGCGGCGGATCTGAGGCTCAAGATCAAGGCTTTAAAGCCGCGGGCGAGGGAAAATGCGGTCCTGAATGCGATCCGAGAAGCAATCCGACAGGCAACCGGCATTCCGCTGATTTTTCGGTTCAAGAGCTCAGAAGGGGGAAGCACCAGCCATCACCTCGTGTTTGCATCGAAGGATGCTAAGGGCGCGAGTATTATGAAGCGAATCATGAACAGCTACAGTTCTCAGGTCTTCGATGGTGTAGGTTCCTTCGAGTTCGATCCGACCGAGCCTGAATTCTCAAATATTCCTCTATTTCCACCCATCACCGATCTCGCAGACCGTTTGTCGGAGGTCTTTGGCGGACGGACGCTCACGTTTGAAGAATTGGTAAAAGAGGAGGCTGCAGAACAGTACACTGATACCAACTACCGGGATGCGGTGCTGCAACTCGAAACGGAGTTTCGCATTGAAGTTGATCCACCGGCCAAGGCCCGTCGGATGCAGAGCGGGGGCGTCAAACGCACGCTCCCAAGCGGAACACTTCTTAAGTTTCCAGACTGAGCGGGGGTAGCAAATGGCCACGAAGTCGAGCATCGAATGGACCCAATCCACTTGGAACCCACTTACTGGGTGCGATAAGATCAGCCCTGGCTGCAAGCACTGCTATGCCGAACGCATGGCGAAGCGGCTCAAGGCGATGGGGCAAACAAACTATAGAAACGAGTTCGCCTTGACCCTGCATCCGCACGTGCTGGAGCTTCCTTTGCGCTGGAAGCAGCCGCAAATGATTTTCGTAAACTCCATGAGCGATCTTTTCCATGAGCGGGTGCCCGAGTCGTACATTCAGAAGGTATTCGCGACGATGCGGCGCGCTCACTGGCATCAATTTCAAATTTTGACCAAACGTTCCGAGAGACTTCGAGAGATGAATAGCCGGATCGACTGGCCAGAGAACGTGTGGATGGGCGTAAGCGTGGAGAATGCGAAGTACGCCAGCCGCATCGCGGATCTGCAGATGACGTCGGCGAAAATCCGGTTCCTTTCACTGGAGCCTTTGATTGGTGACCTCGGAGCGTTAAATCTCCAAAGCATTGACTGGGTCATCGTTGGCGGTGAGTCCGGCCCAGGCTCGCGGCCCATGCAGCGTGAATGGGTACTGGAGATTCAGCGCCAATGTGAGTCAGCATCAGTGCCGTTTTTCTTTAAGCAGTGGGGCGGGACCAACAAGAAGCGAACCGGTCGCGAGCTTGATGGAAAGACCTATGACGAACTTCCGCGACGTTTGAATGCCCCAAAGATGGAACAGAATGCCTTTGTGGTCCTTTGATGGGGCACACGCCGGGTCGGGCCATCCTCACCCAAATAGATCTGCGTATGGGTGAGCGGCGTCTGAATAGCGATCTCAAGCCCAATTTCTATCGCTGTTCCAAATCAAGCAGAAAACGTCACCCGAAAGCGTCTCATAGTTCTGGGACCTGCCCGCCCCGTCGCCCATCAATCGACCCGAATGGTCGCATCACTGAGCGCGGCTGGCTTCCGAACTCGACCTAACCTTCGAAGGCGAATGCGACACAGAAGTGCGCGACCTGTACTGTGCGCCTTTATCCAACGACATCAGCGCCTCCGCGATCCGATTCACCACTTGCTCCTCCACATTCCTGGTTGCAACATCCCGGGGCAGCGCCGCCAGTTGCAAGTGGACCAGCTCATGAACAACCGTATACTCAATGTCCGCCGGAATCTCGGCCGCCGGAATATCGTAGTCTGCCGGGTTCAAAACGCGGATGATAGCCGTCTTATTCTCACTGTTCCACTTCAAGTTGCCAAGCGTATCCGGCTTCAAATCCGTCGACCGCACAATCACCGTGCTGATCACCCAGTCTTGCAGCGACAGGCGCTTCTTCCAGTTCTGCATCCATTTGTCGACCTGAACCTCGTCGACGGCAACCGGCTTATTGAGCGCAGGTCGAGCTTGTACGATGTTCGACGGCGCACCAAGGGATAGAGTGATCCCTAAGGCGAGCAGGAAAACGGCTTTCATTTGGTGGTGAAGTTATACTATCCGATTTTCGTTCGAAATGTTAACAAAATTTTTCTTATGGGGCTATACGCGTTTCTAACATTCGCAGGATCCCACCAGGTTCGGCCACCCCAAGCGCCGCAATCTCATCAGCGCGCGCCTGCGTGTCCGCAACGGCATAGATTCGAAATTCGTCCGCGTTCCCGGAAGGCCGAAAATGCACGACATCCCCATTGGCGCAGGTCGCCCGCACGCCATCCGTGTAGTCGAGGCCGGTCACTCTTCCGAAGCCCTTCTCAGCAGTGAGAATGTCGTCGAGCTCTTGCTTGATCCCTTCCACATCATGCGGCGGAGAGAACCGCTCAACCACTTTGCGGCTGGTACTTTTCGGATAATTCCTGAGCAGAGCAGCCCGGCTGAACCGCTTCGGCAACCCGGCGAAAAGCTCCGCAAGGGAAATGTTCCGTTCTCGCGCGGCAAACAGAGTCGCGAGAATTGGGAGAATCGCGTCGCGAGTGGGCAGCGCCGGCAACGTTCGCCCCGCGCGCCGAAATTCCGAGCCGGTCAAAAATCCGCCGTTTGCCTCCCATCCGCACACTGAATGCTTCCCGCACTGCCTAGCCAGTTCCATTCCCGCGATCACATATGGCGAACCGATCCGCGTCTTCGGCTCCAACACCGACGCCAGCCGCCCACGATCAATCCCATCGTTACAACTGATGGGAACCACCACCGCGTCGGCACCCAGGTAGTCCGCCACGATCATCCCCACTAAGTCCCCGCCAAAGAAGCGCACCTGGGGACCCGCCGCGTCCAAAATCAGAGGACGATCGCTATCGCCATCCATCGAGACTACGGCGAAGAGATTAGTCTCTTGGTCCGCAAGCGCCTGGATCACCGCCAGCTGCTCGGCGTCGATGTTCTCGGTATCTATTGGGACGAAGGTCTCGCTGCGGCCTCGCGGGATCACTTCCGCCCCGAAGCGCTGCAGAATCTCGACCAGCAAATCCCGACCCACAGCGGAGTGCTGGTAGACCAAAAGACGAGCCCCCTTCAGACTGCAGCCCTCGAAAAAACTGACATAACGATCGATGTAGGCTGCCCGCGCGCCCGGAATTTCCGCTGACAGATCGCGATCGCCCGTCTTGAAGAGCCCTCGCTCGTCGAAGGGGGATTCGTTGAAATCGCTCTGGTATACCCGCTCGCGAACACCCGCGACTGCGAGGTTAACCGGCTCCTCATGCTGCTTCAACAACTCGCCCTTCGACGTATTGACCTTGTAGCCGTTGCGATCAAAAGGAATGTGGCTACCCGTCACCATGATGCTTCCAGCGCCCTTCCCGATTGCATAGGCCGTAAGGGCGGGTGTGGGAAGAGCGCCCGCATTCACAGGACGCATGCCTGCATCACGGATCGCTCGCTCCACGGCTTGACAGATGCGACGGGAGCTAGGGCGCAGATCGTACGCAAAGTAAAAATCGCCGCGCTGGATGCCGCCCTCCGCCGCAGGCAGCGACTGCAAGTACTCCACCTCGGCCAGCGCGTTGATGTAAACCTCGAGCTGCGTCAAATGGACCACCTCGCCCCGCCGTCCGCTAGTGCCGAACTGCAGTTCCCGAGGTTCGTAAGCAAGCTTGAAGCGCAGATTCATAGCACTTACTCGGAAAGAAACCGCTGTGTCTCCTCCAGGAAAATTTCAAGCCTGTCGTGGTGTAGCCAGTGTCCTGCGCCCGGCACCTTCACCAATCGATAGTTCGGGATGGATTTGATGTGTCCCTCGCCTTCCGGATCGGGCATCCAGCTTTCGGTCCCCCAGAACAGGAGAGTGGGGCAAGCGATCTGACGAGTAATCTCTTGAAGATCGTCGTGGTTATGCCCGTACGGCGGAAAGTTGCGAGCATAGTTATCGAACTTCCAGATGAGCGAGCCGTCGGCGTTCCAATTTGTACCGTGCAGCGTGAGATGGCGAGCTACTTCATCCTTCAAGTGGGGATTCGCCTCTTTCATCCGCGCGACAGCTTCGTCGAGGCTGGGATACGTACGCGGCTCACGCTGCTCGGTCTTTCGAATGGTCTCGATCCAGCCTCGCAGACGCTCGGGAGCGGGCCGATGGACGCGGTGCGCAGGAGGAAAGCCGAATCCCTCAATCGAAACGACCTTCTTCACCCGGTCCGGATACACGCCGGCGTAAATGAGCGAGATGATCCCGCCCAGCGAATGGCCAATCACGTACAGGGGCAAGTCGGCGATCACATCCGCGAGGGCCGATAAATCGAGGACATGCTCGCCGATGCTGTACATCGCTCCCGGTGCCCAGGCGCTATTGCCATGGCCGCGCAAATCGAGCGCATACACGTGGAAATGTTCGCGCAGAGTACGGGCTACCCAATCCCAATTGCGCGCATGATCAAGCCCCCCATGGACCAGCAACAGCGCAGGCTTGCCGTCCTGCCCGAAATCCCAAAACTGCAGCTTGAGCCGATCCGAATAGAAAAAGTGCGAAATTGGTTCCAACTTACAATGCTACTTCGGCGGCGGGGAACTGGTATTTTGAAGATTAGAGATGCTTCCCCGGAAATTGCTTCTCCTTGTGTACGGCGCTCTGTGGGCGTCCGTCGCCAACGCCGAACGTCCGAATTTTGTCCGCGACATCCAGCCTATTCTTGCCGCGAATTGCAAGGCCTGCCACGGGGGCGATAAGCGCTCCGGCGGATTCACCATTCGCGAATACGCCGAAATGCTCCACGGGGGACGGAGCGGCGCATCGGTGATTCCTGGCAATGCAGGCCAAAGCCTTCTCTTGCAGCGCATCACCGGCGAGCGGGGACCCGTCATGCCGCTCGGCGGAGCGCCTCTGACCAGCGCCAATATCAGCCTGATCCGCTCCTGGATCGACGACGGTGCGCGTCTTAATCCGGACTCCGAAGCTGCCAAAGCACCTTGGATCCCGAAGCTAGAACTGACCCCTCCCGCTATTCCACTCTCACGCCTCACCTCGTCGAGCCACTCTGTAGATCGCTTCATCGCCCGTTATTTCGAAACGCATGGCGGCAAGGTACCAGCCGTGGTCAGCGACGCCGCCTTCGCACGTCGCGCATACCTCGACGCATGGGGACTGCTTCCCTCCCCCGCTGACCTCGATGCATTCGTCAAAAGCATCGATCCTAACAAGCGCGCTCAATTGGTTGATCGCCTGCTCGATGACAACCGCAACTACGCCGAACACTGGATCAGTTTCTGGAACGACCTGCTCCGCAACGATGGCGGCGACAACTATCACGGAGGCCGCGAAAGCATCACGGCGTGGCTTTACAAGGCGCTCGAAACCAATGAACCGTATAACCGTTTTGTAACCGATCTGCTGAATCCCGCCAAGCGCGATTCTCCGGCGGGCTTCCTGCTCGGAGTCAACTGGCGAGGCGATATCAATGCCAGCCAAACCCCGACGATGCAGGCCGCGCAGAACAGCGCTCAAGTATTGCTTGGCATCAACCTGAAATGCAATTCCTGCCACGACAGCTTCATCAGCCGCTGGAAATTGAAGGACGCCTACGGGCTGGCGGCATTCTTTTCGGCAAGTCCGGAGATGGAACTGGTCCGCTGCGATAACCCGACCGGGCAGTACACGGATGCCAGCTTCCTCTTCCCCGAATTGAACCCGGGATCCATCCCCCTTGCTCTAGACGATCGCCGGGCGATGGTGGCCAAATTATTTACCGATCCCCGCAACGGGCGCACTCCCCGCACCCTGGTAAATCGCTACTGGCAACGCCTGCTCGGGCGCGGCATCGTGGCGGACGTCGACGACCTCGATGGCGAGCCGTGGAGCCCAGAGCTGCTCGATTGGCTGGCCAGCGACTTCGTGGCAAACGGTCATGACCTAAAGCATCTGCTGCGAACCATCATGACTTCGCAGGCTTATCAAATGCCAGGCGTTCACCGCGAAGGCACCAACGTGAAAGAATATGTGTTTCAGGGGCCGGAGTTCCGCCGGATCACGGCGGAAGAGTTCATTGACGCTATCGGGTCCATCACTGGCGAATGGCAGGTTGCAACTGAGCCGGGAAAGAAGGCGGGCCGCTACAGCCGCGACTGGCGCATAAATTCCACCACGCTCAGCCGCGCCCTTGGACGTCCGATCCGCGACCAGGTGTTTACCGAACGGGACTGTTCCGCCACCACCCTGCAATCGCTGGAGCTGGTGAACGGCAGCGTGCTCACAAATCTGATCAAGCAAGGGGCTCAGCGCATGCGGGGCGAGTGGAAAACGCCGCCCGCGAACATTTTTGATAGCGGAAAGCTGTCTTCCGGACACGCCACTATCGACCTCGACCTCAACGGCCTCAACGAGCTCCGCCTCATCGTTGCGGATGCCGGTTCGTATTCTCCCGAGCGCGTCCTGCCGGTATGGGCCAACGCAATGCTCGAAAAGAATGGCGAGTGGGTGCCGGTGCCGAACGGGGTGAGCATGACGGTGCCTTCGGAAAAAATCCTTGACGTTCGCGGCTACAGCCGCTTTCGCGCCGTGGTTGGCGTAGACAAAAAGTCCCTCCAGAGCGACATCTCGCCCACCGTGCGCTTTTTTGCATTCAGCGAAAAGCCGGATTGGGAACACCTGGTCCAGGTAGGACCCGAAACACCCGTACCAGCATCGCCAACCGGTTCCGCAGACGTCATCTCCCGCATCTGGATCCAAGCACTGGGACGCGACGCAACGCCCGCCGAACGCAAACTCGCCATCAAAGCTCTTGCCGAGCCGGGCGGATTGGCAGACCTGCTGTGGAGCGTCTTCATGCTCCCCGAGTTCCAATTCATCAACTAGCGAAAACATGACTCGCGAAGAAAAACACATCCACTCCCGTCTGACCCGCCGCCATTTCCTGGGTGCTTCCGCAGCCGCGACTTTCGCCGCCCTCTCGGGAACCGCTCCCCTGCTCGCTGAAGAATCCCCTCGTCCAACTCCCACCGCAGACACGCTGATCCTTCTCTGGATGGCAGGCGGCATGGCGCAAACCGAAACCTTCGACCCTAAACGCCCCACCGCCTTCGAACCGGGCATGAAATCCGATCGCGTCTTGAGCACCTTTAAACCGATCCCCACCAAGGTTGACGGCATACAAATTTCAGAAGGCCTCGAGCGCATCGCGAGCGTCATGGATCGGGGCGCGCTGATCCGCTCATATCAAGCCGGCGATCTCGGTTTTATCCTCCATTCGCGGCACCAATACCACTGGCATACCGGCTACGCTCCGCCGCAAACCGTGGCGATGCCGCACATCGGTTCCGTGATCGCACGCACGCTTGGACCACGCAACCCGGACGTGCCTGCCTTCATCGACGTTGGCCAGAACATGGAGATAGGCGGGGAGAGCGCCGGGATTAAAGCGTTCCACACCGCAGGCTTCCTGGGCAGCGAATTCGGCCCCTTTCTCATTGCCGATCCGCAGGACGCGGGTGCGAGTGTTCGCCCGCTATCCGAACTGGGCGACGGTCGGTTTCAGCGCCGCCATCAGCTCTATAAGGAGTTGGCCGCGCAGTCGCCAGTAGCCCGGTATGGGAGCGACTTTCAAAAAGAATCGTTGTTGCGATCCATCGAATCGGCGCATCGGCTGCTCAGCTCGCCGTCGGCCAAGGCATTCGATCTCTCGCTAGAACCAAAGCCGAGCTTCGATAAATACAACACCGGACGCTTTGGCCAAGGTTGTCTGCTGGCGCGCAGGCTGACCGAAGCCGGAGCCCGCTTCATCGAAGTGACCACCGAATACATCCCTTTCAAGAATTGGGACACCCACGAAAACGGCCACACGCGCGCCCTCGGAATGAAGGAACAGATCGACGCGCCCATAGCGCAGCTTGTGCTCGACCTGGAAGAGCGCGGCCTTCTGAACAGAACGCTCATCGTAGTAGCTAGCGAGTTTGGCCGCGACATGATGGTGGAAGGCAAACCAGACAAGAAGGTCAAGGATCAAGTGACGGTTCCGGCAGTGATGACCGAGCCGAAATTCTTTGGCATGCATCGGCATTTCACAGACGCTGGATCGGTCCTGCTGTTCGGGGGCGGCGTGAAAAAAGGTATGCTCTGGGGCAAGACCGCCGATGAGCGGCCCTGCAAGACGATTGAAAACCCGGTGCGAATCGAACAACTGCACGCGACTATCTATCGAGCGATGGGCATCCCAGCCAACCTCTCCTATGTGGTGGAGAAGCGGCCCGTGTATGTGACGCAAGATGGAAAGGGCACCGCGATCCCAGAGTTATTCACGTGAAAGCTCTGGCTACCAAAGCGCTCGATGCGGCTCTGCGTCCCGAGGTATCTTACGCCGACGTGCGAGTGATCGAGGAGCGCGCGCGCAATCTCAGCACGAAGAGCGGCAAGACGGGCCACATTTCGAGCTCTGAATCGTTAGGGGTCGGCATACGGGTCCTGGTAAACGGGTGCTGGGGTTTTGCGGCCACTGACGATCTCACGACCGCTGGCATCGAGTCTGCCGCCAAGCTCGCCGTGTCCATCGCCCGCTCCAGTGCAGTCGCCAAGAAGGTGGACGTATCGCTGGTTCCGGAAGCGAAACACGAAGCCACCTGGACGTCCCAGTGCTTGATCGATCCTTTCTCCATCTCAGTGGAGGAACAGCTCGGCCTCCTCCTACAAATCGACAATGAACTGCGCCGCCATGCCAAGATCACGCTCACGGAAACGGCCATGGTTTTCGACCGTACGCGCCAAGTCTTCGCTTCCTCGCTCGGCAGCCTGATAGACCAGACTCGCACCACCAGCGGCGCAGGCTTCAGCTCCTACAGCTTCGGCGAAAGCGAGATCCAGAAGCGCTCCTTTCCCAACTCCTTCGGCGGACAGCACCAACTCAAGGGTTACGAGCTGATCCAAGAATTAAACCTGCTCGAGAACGCGCCGCGTATCGCCGAAGAGACTGCCGCTCTGCACTCGGCCGATCAGTGCCCCGAAGGCGAATTCAATTTAATTCTGGAAAGCAGCCAGCTCGCGCTCCAGATTCATGAATCCATCGGGCATCCCATCGAGCTGGATCGCGTGCTTGGCTCCGAAGCGAATTATGCGGGCATGAGTTTCCTCACGCTCGACAAGCTTAACAATCTGCGCTATGGATCTGAGATCGTCAACGCGGTCTGCGACGCTACCATCGAGCAGCACGAAAATGGCCTGGGATCCTTCGCCTTCGACGATGAAGGCGTAGCGGCCCAGTCCACGGACATCATCCGCAACGGACAGTTTGTCGGCTACATGACCTCGCGCGAAACCGCCCAAGCCGTCGGCCAGAACCGCTCGAACGGGACTATGCGAGCTAACGGCTGGGGCCGCCTCCCGATGATCCGCATGACCAATGTCAGCGTCCTTCCAGGCGAACAAACCCTGGAGGAAGTGTTCAACGTCGATCACGGCATTTACATGGAGACCAACAAAAGCTGGTCTATCGACGACAAGCGCTATAACTTCCAGTTCGGCTGCGAGATCGCCTGGGAGATCCGCAACGGAAAGCGCGGGCGCATGCTGAAAAATCCGACTTACAGCGGAATCACCACCGAGTTCTGGAACGCTTGCGATGCGATTGCAAACCGGGAGCACTGGGTGATTTGGGGCGTGCCGAATTGCGGGAAAGGGCAGCCCGAGCAGGTGATCGGAACGGGCCATGGAGCCAGCCCTTCGCGCTTTCGCAAAATCAAAGTCGGTGCGGGCTATGCAGGCTGAGTTCCGGCAAGCCTACGAGCGGATCGAGCGCATCGCCCGCGCGCTGGGTGTGCGCGATGTGGAAGTGATCATCGGCTCTCAATCCGAGGCGCTCACCCGCTTCGCCAATAATGCGATTCATCAGAACGTTTATGAGCAGTCGCATGCGATCTCGGTTCGAGTCCAGAAAGATCATAGGACTGCGCGGGCTAGCACGAATCGATTCGACGAGACCTCCATTCAGCGAACGGTAGAAGAAGCGATCGCGCTGGCGAAATCCGTGCAAGCCGACGCGGAGATATTGCCTCTCTATGCTCCGGAGCCTTACACGAACGTCGATCGTTTCGATTCAGCCACGGCATCCGCAAATCCCGAGCACCGAGCCAAAGCTGTAGCGGAGGCGATCCGGCTGGTCGAGTCGCGCTCGCAGATCGCGGCTGGCATCTACTCTACTGAGCAGGTTGCCCAAGCCATGTTTAACTCCGAGGGAGTCGCGGCTTATCACACCGAGACTATGGCCGATTTTTCGATTACCGCGATGGCGGGCGATAGTTCCGGGTGGGCCAAGGCGTCCGCTGTACGCTCTGCCGATCTGGATCCTCTCGCGCTCGCCCGCTCGGCCAGCGACAAAGCGCGCCTGTCAGCCGGTCCGCGCGAAGTCCCGCCTGGCCACTACACCGTCGTGCTTGAGCCAGCCGCCGTGCTTGATCTAGTCGGCCAAATGTTCGGCGATTTTGGCGGGACGGCTCTGGTTGATCAGCGCAGTTTCCTAACTGACCGAGTGGGCGAACGATTGTTTGGCGAGAACATCACCATTCTCGATGACGTGTATCATCCGCTGCAGGCCGGACCGGCGTTCGATGGCGAAGGTGTCCCGCGCAAGCGGTTGAAGCTCGTGAATCGGGGGGTTCCTTGCGAATTGTCCTACTCGCGCGCGAGTGCGCTCAAGGCAAACGTGAGCCCGACCGGCCATGGATTCCCGCTGCCTAACGAGATCGGCGAAGCGCCTTTGAACATAGTCATGGAGGGCGGAACTTCGCCAGTGCAGGAGATGATCGCGTCCACGCATCGCGGCATCCTGGTAACCCGTCTCTGGTACATTCGCGAGGTGGATCCCTACGAAAAGATTATGACTGGAATGACTCGCGACGGTACGTTTCTAATCGAAGATGGCGAGATCGTAGCCGGGCTAAAGAACTTCCGGTTCAATCAAGGCATAATCGAACTGCTCCGAAACGTGGAATCGATGTCTCCAGCGGTTCGCGCCTCCGGTGAAGAGGCATTTGACATGGTGGTTCCTGCCATGAAGGCGCACGATTTCCACTTTACCGAAGTCACTCGTTTTTAACAGTGTTGTATCTATCGAGATCTGGTTTATACCCTCCTCATGTTATAGGCGCTTGCTCCTCCTTCGTCACCAATTTGTGATCGAGCCGTCCGGTCGGAAATAAGTCTGGGCCCTGGCCGTCACAGGCTGCGTTATCTCCGTCACGAGCTTTAGCTGCTTCATATCCAATTCCACGCCCAACCCGGGGCGCTCATTGGGAAACAGCTTGCCATTCTTGAAGTCCAGGCATGCCGGCAGATGCGCCAACGTTTTGCCCTGGAAGTTGTACTCCATCATTAGCGGCCCAGAGAACGTGCCGAGCGAATTCACCAGCGCCGCGGTTGCGATCGGCCCTGTAAAGTGGG
>JBBRRB010000027.1:0-88853 GCA_038225555.1 Bryobacterales bacterium | reverse complement strand
TTGAGACTCGCCTCTATTCCCCATATTCCTATGAAAATAAGGCTTCTTTCGCCCCAGCTTATTACTCAAAGTTTCTGACGAATTACTTATTTTTGCGTTCAATCAGATTGTCAAAGATCTGCGCAACACAGTCGACGATCTTTCGAAGATCGACTCCATTGCCCGGCCTCGAAGGTCGTGTCCACGCGCGATTGTATTACAACCGGTTGTAGATTTTTCCAATTTCAAGGGAATGGGAGGAAGTGTAAGACTCCGCTCCATTTAACCAGATGGAAAACCTTCTAGTCAGGTTTTAGAATAAACCAAAACCGACTCTGGTCCAGCAGGCTCCGTTTTGAGCGGAGGAACTGCTGCTCCTCTGTTATGATGGCGCACTTCTGGTACTTTGGCAAGGGCGATTGCGAAAGTTTTATGGAATTGACACAACTCGAGTGAAGCAGTGTGCGAAAAACGTCAGGTTGGCTGATCGAATTTGGTCACCTCGAGGGTGAATCAAGGCGTGGCAGCCGCCAAAAAGGAGCGGCCGCGACAAAGGTCGGCGCTCGCGGCGGCGAGGATGTTGAAAATCCCGAATTACCGGTCAGGCAGCTAACTAGATCCGCAAGGCTCGCGCGACTAGTTCAACTACAGCGTCGAAAGGCATTTCGAGTCGTCTGCTCAGCCGGCGGTTTTAGGGATGGGCGTGCCTGCCGTGCTGTTCAATAATTGGCCCGACATCGCTCGCCACACAAGCGAGGATCGGCCGTTCACCGCCGACCCGACGCAGCTCAAGCGCGTAATCTTCATTGCGCTTTCGAGCCTTTCCGTGATGGTGAATGCTCATGCCGATAGCGCGGTGCGGGTGGCCGAGCTCGCGAATGGGCAGTGGCGCGGCCAGGGCGTCCGATCAGTTGCGGCTGGGGCTCCGGATGGCGGGGGACAAGGAGCCGCTCCGGCTCGCTTTCAATTTAGTTCATCAACGTTATGGGCGGGAAGCGGATTGTTTGGGTGAAGATTCTGGCTGAGGATGCAAGAACGAGCGACAAGATCGAAGCCTGGCCGAGAGCTTCGCCGAGAAGAAACCTGCTCCAAGCGGTTTTGGCGGCGCGGGTCAGCGCCCTCCGGATGGCAATCGCGATTTGGCCGAGGCGTCGAGGACTCAGTACAACGCAATGGAGATGCGGGGATTCGCGAATGGCAGACGGTCCGTGCTGGAAATCCGGGAGGCTTTGGCCGCTGAGTACGGGCCGCAACCTATGGCGGAGATGTTGGATTTTTCTGGGCGTTAGAGAAGACCGGGGAGTTCGAGCTGCGTCAGCCTTGAATGTGGTGTTGCGCAAGCTTGGATTAACCGCAAATAATTTCGCCTCTTGAAGCGATTGAGCGGCTCTCGGCGTCCTACCAAGCGAGGGTACAAACATGAATCGAATAGTTCAAACGATGTTGGCGACGGCGGCTCTGACAGTCTTCGTGTCCACCGCCGGGGCGCAGGAGCGGCGAGACTCTGATTGGTACCATCGCGACCGGGATGACCAATATCAGGGCGACCGCTGGCGCAACCGTATTTTCTGGCAGGTCAGACAGGATTTGGATCACGTGCAGACGACCTCGTGGCCCGACGGCCGTGACCAGTACCGGATTGCCCGAGTCAAGCAGGAATTGAACGAACTGCAGGAAGGCTTGGCCAATAACCGCTTCGATCAGCGCGCGCTCGACGAGGTGATCGGTGCGTTTCGGCGCGTGGTCGCCGACAACAGACTGGCTCCCCGCGATCGCGAAATTCTGAATGACGATCTGCGCCGACTGGCCGACTATAGAGAACATCACGAAGGCTGGGGCCGTCGATAAAATGTATCGCCGGACCGGACCCCTCCGGCCCGGCGCGACCGGTTCGTGGTGTTTGCGGGAGCATGAAGATACTTCTATTCGGAGCAACCGGAATGGTGGGGCAGGGTGTCCTGCGGGAATGCCTGCAGGACCCGGATGTTCGGATCGTCAGTATGATCGGGCGAACGGCAGCAGGTATCGATCACCCTAAGTTGCGTGAAATTGTGCACGCGGACATGTGGAATTATACAGGCATCGAGCCGGCCCTTTCTGGATTCGAATGCTTGTTTCTTCTGCCTCGGCGTTTCGTCTGGCGGAATGTCCGCAGAAACGTATGAACGGGGTAACGTAGGGGATTACGATGGCAGCGGCGGAAACATTGGTACGGCTGAATGCCGGTATGACCTTCATCTACGTTTCCGGCGCTGGAGCGGACAGTTCGGAACGAGGGAGGACGGGCTAGGCGCGCGTAAAGGGGAAAACTGAAAACGTTTTGCTCTGCTTGCCGTTTAAAGCTACGTACATGTTTCGTCCGCCCGGAATCCAGCCGATGCATGGAGAACGCTCAAAAACGGCAGCATACCGCGTGCTCTATGCTGCTCTAGGGCCGCTGCTACCAGTGCTTCGGCGCTTGTTGCCGAACTATATGGTAACGACCGAACAGATGGGCCGGGCGATGCTGAACGTGGCAAAGAATGGCTCCCCGAAAAGGATCCTTGAGAGTAAGGATATTCGGGATTCGTTCCGTATCGTGACTGGCATGCTTTAATGACGGTCAGAACCGAAGGAACAAATGCAGCCCCTCCTCTCGATAGTCAACAACTCCCAGTTTTTTGCAGGCTGGGCCAGTCTTAGCCACGCCGACGTGAACAATTTTCAGATTCAGCTCGATAGGGATTTTGCGCCGAAATATTTCGTCTCAGCCGACCTGCAACTAACCCGATTCCCGATTAGTCCCATGGTGCTCACCATTCAGGATTATCCGGACGATGGCGATCCCAAAGGGGATGCTGGCTACCATGGGGTTTCGGCGGCGGGCATACCGTTCGCGAAAGTGTTCGCCTCTATCGGACTTCAGAACAATTTGATAAATACCGTGGTTATCACGCACGAGATTCTGGAGATGCTGGCCAACCCGTTCGGCCGAGTCAAGATCCTCTATCCAGGCGGTCAGCCGTTCCCGTGGCGGCTCTTCGATGGAGAGGTGTGCGATCCGGTTGCCAAGCAGCACTACGCGATCGGCAATACTGACGTCGCCGATTTCGTATGGCCGAATTTTTGGACATTTGGATCGAGCGGTCCGTGGGATCAAACCGGTGCCGTGTTCGCCACGGTGACCGCCGCTCTGGGCGTGCCTGCGTTGCGGTGGATTAATGTTGCTTTGTCAAGTTAAGCCGCCCAGCCCTACATTGAGCCGTGCACGAGTTCGCGGAACAAATGCGCGAGGGCGGATTCAGGTGCTTCGCATAGTCCGGTATGGACGGGCGAAACCTGGATAATGGTGCTGCGCGGGGATACCAGCCAATGAAAACGCTCCCTGCGGGACAGTCGCGCAATGGGGCCGGCATTGGGATGTCCCGCGCAAATGTTTGGAAAAGCTTCCAGCCGACAGCGAACGAGATCCACATCCGATTCTGGCCAAAGCGCACGAAGCCTCAGTTCGTCCGCGTACACGCGCGCCTGCAAGAAGTTTTGTCCAAGACAGAAGAGAATCACCCCTGCGTTGACGAACTCCTCCCGATCAACTCGAGGAACCACTCGGATTACCGCATAATCAAACGAATTTAGCTCGGGCACGCACCGCCTCCCCGACAAACGTTGCAGACGCCCCCAACCTTCGAACCAGGAACTCCACGTACGCCGAGCGCTTTTCGGCGGGCGTGGAGACTCCTGATCCCATCACCAGCCATTCATCCGGGACTTCTGCCAGTACCTGCTCAAACACAGCGTCGGTTAATAGAGCACGCAGCCGGGAGTCCGCTTCTTGCAAACGGCTCGCCCAAGGCAACAGCACGTGATCGCGAATGGGTGGAAATGAGCTAACGGCCAGACGCTCGAGGCTCGGCCAATCATGATGAAAATAGAGAGCGGCGCCGTGATCGATGAGATAGAGAGTCTTGTGCCACAACAAGAGATTGGTATTGCGTGCGGTCCGGTCGACATTGGTGACAAACGCGTCGAACCACACTGCGCTGGACGCGAGATCCGGATCCACGCGATCTCCGGCAGCAGGGTCGAACGTGACGGATCCGGGCAGATAGTCCATCGCCAGGTTCAATCCGACGCTCGCATTCAACAGCTCGCGGATCTCGGCGTCCGGCTCATTTCGTCCGAGTTCGGCATCCACCTGCATCAGTGCCAGTTCCGGCACTTTCAGTCCAAGAGCGCGGCCAACCTCGCCTGCGATGAGCTCCGCCACCAGAGCGAGCGGTCCCTGTCCAGCACCTCGAAATTTGAGTACATACAGACCTAAATCGTTCGCCTCGACGATTGCGGGCAGCGAACCGCCCTCCCGCAAGGGAGTCACATATCGCGTAGCTTGGATGGTCTGCAGCATCGCCTTCAGAATCCAGCTTACTGAAGTCCGGTATCCTCGTTTTAGGATCTCTCATGCGAATTCTGACGGGACTGATCGCTGTTACAGGACTCATTGCCGCGCAGCCCGACGCCCATCCTCATGCACTCGCAACTCGGGCCAAAGATCTGGTGCTGCAGCCAGCGGGTCGCCTGGAGGCGGAGTCGCTGCTCAAACAAGCGGTCTCGCTGTGGGAAAAGCAGGGGGCCAAGTCAGACGATTACGCCGAAGCTCTGGATCTGCTTGCGATGGCCCTGAATCCCGCGCTTGCGAAAGACAAGGCAGCGCTCGAAGCTCAGGTGGAACCTCTTGCTCGCAAAGCGCTAGAGCTTCGCCAGCAAAACGCAAACACGCGGAATTCGGACTTGGCGCTCGCACTCGAGATTGAGGCGCTCGTTCTGGAAGAATTGGGCCGAGTAGAAGAATCGCGCGAACCAAAATCGAAGGCTCGGGCCCTCAGGGATCAAATTATCATCGCCATGCAGCCCCCGGCTGAAGAGACCATGACGAATTCGACGCATATGGGTGCCGGAGTCAATCCGCCACAACTCATGGCGAGGGATGAGCCCCATATGACATTTGCGGCCAGCGTGCTCAAGCTGCAGCCTGAAGTGCTGACGGAAGTGATCATCGGCACGGACGGAGTGATCCATCAGATTGAGATTTTTCGTCCGGCGGGTTTCGGCCTCGATGAGAACGCGGTTGCAGCTTTGATGCAGTGGCGCTTCAAGCCAGCCGAAAAGAACGGCAAGCCAGTTCCAGTAGAAGGCAACCTGAAATTGCGGTTCCTGCCGTGACGGGGTCCATCGTCCAGGTGAGCATCTCTCATGGCGGCGTACCCAAACTGCCCATTGTCGAGGGTCATGTCAGTTCGCTTGGGATTGAAGGGGATTGGCACAACAATCCGCGCTTTCATGGCGGCCCCACGCGCGCTCTCCTGCTGATCTGCTCCGAAGCGATCGAAGCCCTGACCGCGAAAGGCTACCCGCTTTTTTACGGCGCGCTTGGAGAGAATATTACGACGCGCGGCATCGATCATCGCCAGATGCGCACTGGACAGCGCTACCGGCTGGGCGAGGTAATGATTGAGCTGACCAAGGTACGCGTGCCATGCGCGCAGCTCGATGTCTATGGTCCCGCTATCAAGCAGGAAATCTATGACCGGCAGGTGAAGGCTGAAGATCCGTCCACTCCTCGCTGGGCTATGAGCGGCTTTTACGCTTCTGTCTCCCGCACGGGGATGGTTCGGCAAAAGGATATAATCGCGCTGGTAGACCAGGTTGTCTAATTTAGTGCGCGCACCCCGCGGCCTTTCGTTCCTCATTGACGGGCTTGAACCAGCCGCTAGAGGCCAGATGGAATCGCTGGTCGCCGCTTCACCCGATGCGGAGCGCACGCTGCATTACCTTGTAAATCTCAAGCAGCAGCAGCCCGCCGCGTTCTCGCGCATTGCAAATGCCCCGGGAAGCCTCCCCAATCTGATCGCTGTATTTTCTTACTCGCGATTCCTGGCTGACGAATTAATCAAGAAGCCTGAGTGGCTGGAAACTTTGGAGCCTCTCGCTTTTGCGCTCTCGGCCGAGCGTCAAGCGGCGTTGCTCAGAGAGTTCCTCGCAGCTCAACCGGTAGACGCTCCGGAGGCACTTTCGCTGGCTCTCTTCCGCAGACAACAGATCCTGCGCATTCTGATTCGCGACGTGCGGGGGCTGTGCACACTCCCGGAGATCACAGGAGAGCTTTCCAATCTCGCCGACGGCATTCTAGAAATCAGCTATCAACGCATTCGCGACGAGTTGACGGGGCGACATGGAACCCCGCAATTCCTCGATGGGGAAGGCCACGTCCGCGAGTGCGGGATGGCAGTGATCGCACTTGGGAAACTGGGTGGTCAAGAGCTCAACTATAGTTCGGACATCGACCTGATGTTCGTGTATACGGCCGCCGGTGAGACCAGCGGGCCGAACTCGATCTCGAACAAAGAGTTCTTCAAGAAGGTGGCCAATCAATACACTCATCTGCTTTCGACTTACACGGCCGAGGGACTTTGCTATCGAGTGGATCTTCGCCTCCGGCCAGATGGAAGCCTCGGCGAGGTCTGCATTTCACTCGATGGGGCCAAGAAATACTACGAAACGCGGGCACGCGATTGGGAGTTGCAGATGCTAATCAAAGCGCGGGTGGCGGCGGGAGATCGCGAAACAGGCCGCGAACTTTTCGATTTCGTGGAACCCAAGATTTACTCGACGACGCTGGATTTCCTAGCTGTGGAATCGGTCTCAGCCACGCGCGAGAGGATCAGCGAGAAGTTGAATCAGCGCCACGGCTCCAAGCCCGCCTTTGATATTAAACTGGCGCGAGGCGGCATCCGGGATATCGAGTTTTTGGTGCAATGCCTGCAGCGTCTGCACGGCGGGCGAGTGCCCTGGGTCCGCAATGGCGGCACTCTGCTGGCGCTGGGGAGGCTGAACGACAAGGATCTCCTATCCGCAGCCGAGTACGGCCGACTGGCTTCCGCCTACCGCTTCCTGCGCAACCTGGAGCACCGTCTGCAATTCGATGACGATCGTCAGACGCATACTTTACCTCGGGATTCCTTAGCTCTCGATTTGCTCGCGAGCAAAATGCCCAGCGCTCAATTCGGCGGCGTGCCTTCCGGCGAGAGACTCTTGCAGGAACTCAACGGGCACCTGGAGGCGGTTCAGGAAATTTACGAGCGCGTCATTTACGCGCAGAAGCCGATGTACTACAGCCCCCTTACGGCTGCATCCGCGGACTCGGAACAAGCCGAATCCGGGGAACCGGTTTCGAGCAACCTAGTGCGCTTCCTGGACCACAGGGCTCCCGAGCTTGCAAACCTTATCGCGCGCAATCCGCCCAGAATCGGGGCCCGGGCGTTCGAGCACTTTCTGGAGAAGGTGGTGCCCAATCCGGCGTGGCTTAATCTGCTCAATGGCGATGGCGCGGTGGCGCGTTACACGCTGGACATCTTTGAGCACAGTCCCTACTTCTCGGATGAGCTTATTCGCGCACCCGGACTGATCGAAGACGTAGCAAGGTTGAGCGGCGATGGCTCGGTGAGCCATTCCTACCATGAGCTCACTGTCGGACTGAGCGATCCGGCTGAGTTGCGACAGTTTTTTCGCCAGGAAGTGTTTCGTATTCAGGTGGCGAGCTTATGCCTGGGATCGAATGTGTTCGAGACACTTGCCCGAACATCTGATTTGGCGGACGCAGCGATCGCGGCGGCTTATCGAATGGCACTCGAGCAGGTGCGGGGCTCGCATTTTGCTTCAGATCCGCACTATACGGTCGGCCACCAGCTCATGGTGATCGCATTGGGTCGACTCGGGATGCGCGAATTCGACTTGGCCTCAGACGCGGATTTATTGTTTATCGTGCCGGATGCGGATCAATCGGAGCATGAATTCTGGACGCGAGTGGCGAACAGAGTGATCGACATTATCAGCGCGTACACCGGCACCGGGGTGATGTTTGCAGTGGATACACGGCTGAGGGCGAACGGGAGCGCTGGCGCATTGGTGCAAACCGAAGGGGCTTATCAGGATTACTTTGAGCGGCACGCGGAGGCTTGGGAAGGAATCGCTTACATGAAGTCGCGGGCGGTGGCGGGCAATGTGGAGCGAGCGACAACTTTCCTGAACGCGCTGCAGGAGGTGGACTGGAGGCGCTATGGGCAGAGCGGCCGGTCAAAGAAGGACCTGCGCCAGATGCGAATCCGGCTGGAAAAAGAGCAGGGTCCGCAGAACCCTTTGAAGGCGGGGCTGGGCGGGTTTTACGATATTGATTTTGCGTTGTTGTATCTGCGGCTCAAGAGCGCGGGCATCTTCTTCAAGGTGCTCAACATGCCGGAGCGGATCGATATTATCGAAAAAATGGGGCATCTGGAGCGGGCGGACGCCGAGTTTCTGCGCGATGCCGTGACGTTTTATCGAGCGGTGGATCACGGGCTGCGGATTTACTCGGGGCATGCGGAAGGGAATTTGCCCAACTCCGAAGCACAGTTGCAGATGCTGACTGAGATTGTGCATCGATGGACGCCAGACCATTTGAATCATCAGCCGTTGGGAGTGCAACTGAGGAGAATTCGAAATCGAACCAGGGAGATTTTCGACCAGCTTTTTACTGAGCGTGCCTGAACTACTTTGGACCGATGCCGGTTTTCAGATCGCGCAGCACGCTCAAGACGCCCGGCACCAGCGTAATCACAAAGAGCACGGGCAAGATGAATAGGACGATCGGGAACAGCATCTTGATCCCGGCCTTCCCCACTGCCGCTTCCGCGCGCAGGCGTCGGCGTGTCCGGAGCGAATCCGAGTAAACACGCAGCGCCTGGGACAGACTGGTCCCGAACCGCTCGCTCTGAACGATCATCGCTGATAGGGACTTCAAGTCCTCGATGCCCGTACGTCGCACCAGTTGCTGAAACGCTTTGCTGCGTTCCTGGCCAGCCTTCACTTGCATCACGACCGTCATGAACTCGGACGCGAGTTCCGGGTAGATGTACTCCATCTCCTCACTCACCCGCATCATGGCCTGATCCAGCGCAAGGCCGGTTCCCAGCACGATCCCGAGCATGTCCACAGTGTCGGGCAGCGCCTCCTGGAGTTTCCTCCTGTAGCGCGCCACCAGCCGGTGCAGCACCTGCGGAGGGATCAGCCATCCGATAATGAAGGCCGCCGTAAGCGCGACCAGGCGCTGCAACATGTCGTTGTCCCGCTGGAACCAAAGCATGCCCGCCAGCAATAAAGTCATGAACAAGAGGTGACCGAGCGAGTACATCCCGAGCGCTTGATTATTGCGAATCCCTGCCTGCGCTAGTTCACGCTCAGTCTCGCGCAGCCAACTGTCGCCGCCTGGAACCAAGCTGACGAAGTAGAGGACGCTGTTGAAGAATCCGCCACCCGCCTTTCGCCGCGCCGAGCGAGTGGGGCCGGTTACCAGAGCGTGCGCCTGCAACTCGTCCAGGCGCTCCCCCAGCGGGTCCTCCTGGTTTCGAAACAACAGATAGCCAGACCAAAGCAAGGCTCCGACTGTTGCAAAGAGCGCGATAAAAACGAATGCGGGAATCAGCATGGTCAGTACCTTGGATTCGCTATCTTTCGGATCACGAGAATCCCAACTATCTCGGAGACGATCGCGTAAGTCAGGAACTTACTACCGGTTTCATCCGTGTACAGCAGACGAATATATTCGGGTTTAAGAATCCAGAAGCCCAGACCCACAACCAGAGGCAAGGCGCACAGCAGGCCTGCAGAGAAACGCTGCTGAGCAGTGGCAGCCTTCATTTTGGCCGCCAGGTTGAGCCGCTCGCGAACCAGCAGCGCCAGATTCTCCAGCACTTGCACCATGTTCGCGCCAGTCTGCCGCTGCAGAATCAGCCCGGTGACGAAGAATTTCAGATCTACAATCGGAATCCGCTTGCCCAGATTGCGCAGGGCATCCTCAATGGGGGAGCCAAGGGCGAGCTCTTCGATCACCTTCTTGAACTCCATCTTGACGGGGTCAGATGTCTCACCCGCGATGGTTTCGAGTCCGCTGTGGATGTTATGGCCGGCCTTCATGGAGCGGTTGAACAGATCGATGGCGTCGGGCAGTATCTCTTCGAATTTCTTCATCCGCTTATTGCGTTTAAAACGGATATAGGCGATGGGAATAAACGCCAACCCGAGCGATAGCAGCACTCGCAGGAACCATAGCGAAAGCCCGAACAATCCGAAGATCAAGTAGAGCCCGATCGCGATTAGGGCGCACAACACAGCCACGTCAGCCGCCCGGTATTTCAGGTTCGCTTGATTAATGGTTAGCTGCAGCCGCCGCAATACTCCGAGCCATGAAATAAAATCTCCTAGGAATGCGAGCGAGCCGCGTGTCTCGCGCTGCAACAAGTCCGGTGCCGTCCTGGATCGCCCGCTGCTCCGGACTCGCAAGTCGCGTAGCCTGCCCGCCAGCACTTGCGAAGCTTCCTGGCGAGGGATGGTGAACAGGTAATAGCCTGCCGCGCAAAGAGCGCCCGTAAATATCAGGAAGGCGACGAAGAGGAACACGCTACTTGTCCTTCACCTCGCACTGCTCGCTGAAGATCGATTGCGACAGGTGAATCCCGTAAGCTTTCAGTCGCGCAAGGCATTTCGGTTTGTACCCCGCCGCTGCAAATCGACCAAGCACCTTGCCGCGCTGATTTACTCCAGTGCGTTCAAAGGTGAAAACATCGTTCAACAGCACTTGATCGTCTTCGATGTCGGCCACTTCTGCGATGCCCGTCACCTTGCGTGTGCCGTCGGGCAGGCGCGTTGCGTGCACGACAATGTGGACCGCTGAGTTTAGCATTTGCCTGATTACTCGATCCGGAATATGCTGGCTTGCCATCATCACCATCGTCTCGAGGCGCGAGAAAGCATCGCGGGTCGAGTTGGCGTGGGTGGTGGTCATCGAGCCGTCGTGGCCCGTATTCATCGCCTGCATCATGTCCAGCGCTTCCGGGCCGCGGCACTCTCCGATGATGATGCGGTCGGGCCGCATGCGGAGCGCGTTGATTACCAGATCGCGCTGAGTGATCGCACCTGCGCCTTCAATATTCATTGGGCGCGTTTCCAGGCGCACGACATGGGATTGCTGCAGCGTCAACTCGGCCGTATCCTCAATCGTGACTACGCGCTCTTCTTCCGGAATAAAGCGCGAGAGCGTATTCAGCATCGTGGTTTTGCCTGCGCCCGAACCGCCCGATACCACGATATTCAGCCGGGCTTCCACGCACCCGCTTAGAAAGTCGAGCATGCCCGTGGTCAGGGTCTCGTTCTTCAGCAAGTCCTCAGTGGAGAGAAGCTTCTTGCCGAATCGGCGAATCGACATCACGGGACCAATGAGGGAAAGCGGCGGGATCACCGCGCAGACACGCGATCCGTCATCCAAGCGGGCGTCCACGATGGGCGACGAATCATCAATGCGGCGGCCAATGTTGGAGACGATCCGGTCGATAATCATGCGCAGGTGAGCTTGATCCTTGAAGCGGACCGTGGTCTCCTGCAGGCGGCCCATGCGCTCGACATACACGCTATCGAACCCGTTTACCAGGATGTCGCTCACGGCTGGATCCTTCAGCAGCGGTTCCAGCGGGCCCAAGCCGAAAACTTCATCGAGGACCTCCTCGATCAGTTTCTCCCGCTCGGTGACCGTCATCGGGATCGCGTCTTCGGCAATCAGATTCTCGACGACGTTGCCAACCTGCTCCCGGACACCTTCCTTGGTCAACGACTTCAACTGATCGGGCGAGAGCGAGTTCAGCAGCTTCGCATGAATCTTGGACTTGATGCCGAACCAGCGATCAACGCCGGTAGCGGGGCGGGGAACTGCGCGAGTGGACATCAGGCAGTCTTCGCTTCGGCTTTGCCGCCTGTTGCTTTGTCTACGAAGGAGCGGAACGATCGGTCGAGGTCTCCGGCAGCTTGCCTGTCGGCCACAAATGGACGCCCTTTATTAATCGCTGCCAGAACGGCGGGAGATCTTGCGATTCCGTAGAAAACGGGCTGATTTAGCGTTTGCTGGATCTGATCGAGAGCCGCGTAATTTGGATCGGTACGCTTCTGATAGTTGTTGACCACCACTTTGATCTGATCCTGGGTGAACCCCATGTGCATCAGGTTGGCCAGGTAGCGCTGGGCGTTTCGGATGGATGGGAACTCTTGGGTAACCACCAGGAAAATCACGGTTGAACTTTGCAGCGCGCCGAGCACGACCGGATCGCCCAAGTCCTTACCCGCGTCAATGACGACGGAATCATATTTCTCAATCAGGAACGTGGCGAATTCGCGAAACATCGGCTCGGTAAACTGGCCGCGATGCTCCAGTGAGTCGGGCGGGCCGACGAGAAAAAATCCCAAAGGGTCGCGCGTGACGAAGCCTTCGAAGAGTGCCTGGTCCATACGCGAAAGATTCTCGCCAACCTCTTGCAAAGTGTATTGAGGAGCCGCGCCGAGCTGCATGGCTACGTCGTTGCCGGTCCAATCCAGATCGAGCAGCACGGTGTTCTGCTTCCGTTGAGCAAGCACCCCGGCGAAGTTGACGGCCAGCGTGGTGACGCCGAGTCCGCCCTTGGTTCCAAGAAACGTATAGATCTTGCCCAGCTTGCTGCCGCCGCTGGCCACTCGCCGAGGGGTCCGCTCCAGGCGCGCCATCACCTCTCGAAACTCGAGGCGCTTGATGGGCTGAGTCAGATAATCGTTCGCGCCGGATCGAAGCGCGCTGATGACCACGTCGCCCTCGGCGCCATAGTTGGACGCGATCACATAGAGGTCGGGCGAAGACTGCTTGACCTTCTCGAGCGCCTTGAACCCTCCGTCGGGATCGCTCGCGACGTCCACAACCAGCGCGGCTTCGGGATGGCGCTCCAGATCCTGAAGAACGCGAATGTAGAGGTTGGGCGATACTTCCGTATACTCCGCGGTGATCTTGGCGTTCTGAACGTTCAGCAGATTTTCGCGCATCATTTCGCGAAAGTGTTCATCGGCCGAGGCCACCAGCAATGCAATGGGCATAATGATTCCTAAGGCGTGCAGGTCCCCTGTTCCGGATCGCATCCAGCCCCTTCCATTGCGACCGAGGTCTGGAAATTGGGGATCGTGATCGGCTGCAATTTGAGATAACTGACGAAGCCCGTGAACTGGTAGTTCGCCACCTGAACGGTAACGGCGTCAGGCACGCACGCGGTGCTGCACTCAGTATCGCAGGAGAAATCGACCAGCGCGCCGGAGTTGGGATCGCGCGAGAAGTAGTTGACCTGCAGCTCGGCGGTGCCGGTCTGGAATTGCTGCTGGTCCACCATGACCGGGACATGGGACCGCATGTAGGTCACAACGTTCTGGCCGCCAGCGGTCCAGCAATGGGTGGCCGCGTAGCGCGCGCCATCGCGCGTCAACTCCACCACGCTGTGCCAGATCCAGAGCATTTGCGCGAGGAAGATGATGCCGAATGTCACAGGAATGATGATGCCGGCGGTGACGATCGCGTACTCCACTGTCGCTTGTCCGGCCCGGCGTCTCATGTGCCTCCATAGGGCAAGCGAACTTGCGGGCGCAATGCGATCGGGTTGGTGGGAATGAGCGGAATGTGCGGCGTCACCGAATAGCCATTGGGCAGCGAGACCACGATGTAATCGGGAGGGAGTCCCCCATTTGAGGTGTCGCAGCCCGGAACCGCGCAGGCGCACTCGTTGATTGCGCCGCTGGCCGCGTCCACTTGTTCCAGACGGATGGAAATCATGTCGGCGGTGAGGTCGCTGAGGATGGCCGTGCCGCTGTTGTCGGTGGTTCCGTTGAGGGCGAACGATTTGGCTGCGACCACAGCGGGATCGGCGGTGTCGCAGAGATTCGCGCCTTGCTGCGTGCTGACGTAGCGGGCGAGAGCGTACATCATTTTGTGCAGCGTGTAGTAGGTGTAAGTGATGCGGGCGATCTCGAGGGTGCCCATGAGAAGAAGGATGAGCACGGGCAGGAAGATTGCCGCTTCAATCGCAGCAGACCCTCTGCTCTTTCTACTGGCGAAAGTGTCAGTCATGCAGCACCACTTTGCCAGGACCTGCTGCTACCCCGCAGCTCCCAAAGTTCCCCTGCTTAACAGGCGCGACGCTTCCCACGTACATTGCGAGAAACCGTCCATCGATATCGGGAGGCGTCAGCGTCGTCTGGTTGGTATTCGGCTCCAGCAGGAACTGACGGAATCCAAGCACGGTCATTCCGCCAGTCGGATTCAGCGCATCCACAATCGAAATCGTAATCAGCCTGCGTCCGTTGCCCGAATACGAAGCGTACGCCACCTCTTCCGCAACATCGCTGTCAGGCGAATACACCGGCTCCAGCGTCGACACGCTTGCGATCCCGCTGCACACCGTGCTGAACGTGCTGCTCGGATTCGCCTCGAAACGCGTATCCATCCCGCACAATGCCGACGACACCGGACTCGCCACCGTATTGCGGCACAGGGTCGGCAGCGCGTTCGCCCAGACCACCTCGGGCGTGGAATTATTAATGTTGAAGCACGCGACCGGCTGCCCTGAGTTCGTCAGAAACCCATTGGCCGGGTTCACCCCGGGCATGCCAGCCGCCCCGCCGCGAAACGATTGGGAATTTTCGTCGGGGAACGCCACATCATTGGGGTTCAGCCGGTCGAGCAACAGATAAGGAACAAGCGCCGTCGCTCCGCCGCTATACGGCAAGCCCGAGGGAGCAGGCACGCCAGTGCAACTGTAACCAAGCGTGTAGATGGTCCCTTGCACAAATCCGAAATCGGCTGTGTCGCTTTGATCGAAGGCAGCTAGAGCGTAGGGTTCGATTCCGCACACCGTGCAAAGAGGAGCGCTGATGCCCGCCACCGCGCCCGCTTGCACCGACACCTTGCCTGACGAAGCGAGCGGAAGAAAACGCCAGAACGTCAATGGAGCGTCGGCAGTTAAGGTGACTTGCGCATAGCGGGCGGTTGACCCTCCGCTTGCGCCGCTTCCTGCCTGAGCGTCCTGCAGCGTGTCGTAGAAGCTTGGATCCGGGGCGCTGCTCGAAAGAGAGCCCGTGGTTTGTCCAATGGCGAGTCCGCCAAAATCGTACTTGTTGCCGAAGCCTGTCGAGGTATCGATGGGAACCTTGGCAGCCGTCGATGCATCCACCATCCCCTGATCCGTTCCGATCAGCCTCTGGGCGGCAGCCAATGCCATTCCGCTCGCCGCCGTTTTCAGCTCGCCGCGAATCATGTAGAGGCGTCCCAAGTCGACCGCGAAGCCGATCAAACCGAACAACACGGGCACAAGGATGACCAGGATCTGGATGCTGGTCGCCCCCCGCTCGCGCGGCCGTAAATTATTGGGGCGGTTCCTGGTGTCCACGAGGTCCTACGAACGCGGGCTCTTTCGATCCCTTCTGCTTCTTTTTCTTGTCCGCCGTTGCCTTGGTCTCATCCAAAGTTGGCAGATACGCCTCAAGCGTGGTGGGCAGCTTGGCCTTTTCCCCTGGCGCGAGAGGACGGACGAAATGCGGCGTGATCACCACCAGCAGTTCGTTGTTGTTCTTTTGCGTGGAGCTGCCGCGGAACAGTGCGCCCAGAATTGGAATATCGCCCAGGCCTCGCACTTTCGTCAGCAACTGAGTGACGCGGTTGTCAATCAAACCTGCGATCGCGAAACTCTCGCCATCGTTGAGCACCACCTCGGTATCGGCGCGGCGAGTGGTCAGCGCGGGAATCTGAAATCCTTGCAGCGTAACCGCGTTGGTATAGTCGAGCGAACTCACCTCGGGCGCCACCTGCAAATGAATCGCTCCGCTGGCAGTGATCGTTGGCGTGAAGTCCAGCTTGACGCCGAACGGCTTGAATTGAACAGTGATGACGGGTGCGGTGGCGCCGCCGGTGGTGGTGGAAGTGATGGTCGGAAAAGGGAATTGGCCGCCGGCAAGAAAACTGGCCGTCTTGCCTTCCACGCAAATCAGGTTCGGTTCCGCCAGCATCTCGAGCAAATTTTTCGACTGCATGTCGCGGATAGTCGCGCCGATGTTCAGATCGGCCCGGTAATAGAACAGGTTCAGGATGTCCGCGAAATTCACCGATGGCGTCGCAACTCTGCCGTTAGTCGATTGCAATTGAGTAAAGCGAGGCTGCTGGAATTGCTGCGTGGATGCGGCCCCGATGCCAGCGGGATTGGTGCTGAATAGATTGAAGCCGAATTCGGAAAGCTTGGTGCGGTCGATGCTGGCGAACTTCACTTCCAGCAGAATCTGGCGCGGCTCGGCGGCGGCCGGCATCTGCAGCAAATTCACGACCGTCTTCGTATGCATCCCGGCCAGCGCCTGGGCGCGTTTGCTGTCTTCCGGAGTTCTCGCGGTTCCGGTCAAGACGAGCGACTGATCATTGCCGCTCAGGCTGATGCCCGATCCCGCCCAGCCGCGAAACTCGTCGCGCAGAGAATCAATTTCAAAGGTGTCGTTCACCACGCGCACTTCGTAGCGCACTGGCTCGGCTCCGGTCTCCCAGACAATTACCGTCGTCCAGCCCAATCCTTTGGCGTTAACCATAACTTCGCGCGGGGACACCACGATGGCGTCCGCCACTTTGGGCTCGGCCACCGCGACTCGGACCACGTCGTTGCTGAATTGAAGCAGATCGCCCTTGCCGATCGTGAGCGTAATGGGTTTCTTGGCACCGGGTACGGGCTCGGCAATCAAGCAAACGCAGAAGAGCGCGGACAAGAAAAGTCTCAGGCAGATGGTCGAACCGTCCATCATTGAAAGATTTCCTGAACGTGCTTGTCTCCCCGATACACATCCACAACCAAGCGCGGCTTCGGAGGCTCCGGTTTTTCTTCTTTCTTGCCCGTCAACCCGGCCCATACTTTGGGGTCGCGCACATTGGGAGCGTTGAATTCGCGGCGCGCCTGCAGAGGTCCGACGTTGAGAGAGGCCGCTGTCGTGGGCCGCGTATCAAGACTGTCCGAGTGATCCAAAGGATTGCGCAGCGAAAGACTGATCTTCCCCTCGTTCTTGGCCAACTCCAGCTTGCGTGCCTGCTCCGGCGTAACGATCAACGTGGCAGCCTGATTCTGGGGACGCGAGGCGCGCGGATCGATATTGGCATTCTGCGCCGCTTCGGTGACGCGGCCGATGGACATGACCACCACGTCCTCGAGAATTGTGCTGGTGACCGCCTCGGACATGGACCCCGGTCGAGTAAACAACACGTCGACATGAGATCGCGGCTGAACCAACCCCGCGACGCCGCTCATGTCGCTGATCTGGACAGAGATGGCCCGCATGCCCGGCTCGATGGTGGATGCCAAGCCCTCGGCTCGAGAACTGCTTGTCAGCTTCGGGTTGGTGAACGGCTCGTTTGCATTAACGGGGAAGAGCAGCACGCGGTCCACGGCCATGTTCTCGTCAAGCAGGGCGGTTTTTGGAAGAGACTTCTCCGGGATGTGGACCACTTTCAGGTCGGCTTTCTTAAGCTTCGTTCCGGCTGGCATGTCTCGCGATGCGACCACGTATGCGACAGTCTTTTCATTCTTCGGAGCTTTCGTTGTCGAATAGAGAAACCATGTGAGCAAAGCCGCCGAAACCCAGGCAGCGCCGAAAATTATAAGCAATCTCTTGCGATCCATTATTGTCGTCCTAACTCCCGCTGCAGCACAACGGCAACCTCATCCCGATACAACTCGCGCCACCCGATTCCTTCAAGCGCCGGAACCAGCGAATAATCCAAGGGCAGCAGCGCGTGCGTGAAGCCGCGTTGTTCCAACTGCTCGCGCCAACCTGGGCGAACCTCAACTAAGCGGAGGTAATCTTTCATGAACACGCTTCCGTACAAATCGCTTCTTCCGTCAAAGAACACTTTGAGTCGGCCGTCGAAGCGGTAGATGAGATAACCTCCGTACTTGTCGGGGGCCAGCAAGCGCGCGTTGGGTGGAAGCGAGGCCAGTTCCCCCGCAGCAATCACCGGAAACTGATCGGGCGGGAAGCCAGTCTGGGCAGCGATGAGAGGCAAGCGGAGCCAACCGAGCACTAGCAGCGCCAGCAAGGGAGTCCACGCGAGTCCCGACAAGCGCGCATCGAGCAAACGCAGCCGGTCAGAGTATTGCAGAAAAGATTGCAGCGCCCGGCGCAACTGAGGGCGAACTCCACGAGCTTGGCGCAATGCTTCGGTAATTGCGCCATTCGCGAGGGGAAGAAGCAGCAGCGCGGCAATTGGCAATCCGCGCGCAGACCGCAGCGCGCCACCCAGAAACAGGGCCGCCAGCAAGAAGTGCGCAATCTTCTTTTGGATCAGCGCGAGCACTCCGCCCACAGCCGCGATAGCGGTCATCAGAAGGATCTGAAACGAACCATTGGCGTGAAAATTGAAGCTCTGAAATTCGGCCACCCGGTCCAGCAGTTCGCCGTCGGCCAGGTAGCGAATCACGTGGGCATGCACTCTGAGACCGTAAGGATTCACGACGCTTGCCGCCAGCGCAATAATGGCGGCCAGCGCAAACCAGAGAGCCCTCTTCCGCTCGGAATCGGAGTCGAGATTCCAAATCAGCGGACGAGCCAGATGTCCAACTGCGTAGACGAGCGCCATCACGGGAAGCGCCAGAAAACTCGCGTGGATGTTCACCCAAAAGATGGATCCAAGTGCAATCACCGCACCATCCCTGACGCGGAAGCGAGGCTGCGCGGTTTCAAAGTAGGAGAGAAACCCGACTAGCAAGAGCCAGCTAAACACGTGCGGACGGGCCAGCCAGTGCAGGTTTACAGTCGATAACATGGGGGCGGCGAAAAGGCCGGCGAGGAAAAAATTTCCGCCTACCGCCCAATTCAATCGAACCCAAAGCCATGTAACGGCCGCGATTGCCAAAACGAACAACCAGACCACGCCGGTTAAACCAGCGAGCCGGTTCGCAGCGCCCATCGCTACATCCGAGCCCCACTCCCACGCGAGCCAGGGCTGGCCTGCACGGGAAAACGAGTAGGGATCGGAGCGCGGCAAAGCGAGCGTGCTCAGGATGCGTTCTCCCGTGCGAATATGCCAGCCTGCATCGGAATCGCGAAATAATTGTTGCGGAGCATTGAACAAAACAAGGCAATAGAAAACAGTAACCGAGGAGAGGCACACCGCCAAGTTTGGGAGCAATAAGCGGGCCCAGCGGTGCGACACAACATGAGAACTCGCGTTACTGTCCGGACGCGCCAATGCTGGCGAGCCCTTGAGTAATGCTCGAATACAGACTCACAATGGCGCCGGAGAGCTGATTCACAGTAGTGATCAGGGCCAAGCCGACGGCTGCCACGATCAAGGCATACTCCACCAGATCCTGGCCTTGGTCGTCGCGAATAAAACGAATGAACAGCTTTTTCATAGGGTGTCCTTTACTTTTAGTTTGCGGCGGTCTCCGCCGTCTGAGGTGGCTTATGAGATTTGAATGCGGTCTTGACGCGCTTCCAGAACGAGTTTCGCCCAGGCTGCGGAGGGGACGCGGCGCGGCCATCGAGTTCGGAAACCAGTCGTAAATTTTCAAGCGCCGCCGCATGGTCCTTTTGATAGCTCAGCGCGATCTCCAACTCGGTGCGAGCTTGCGCATACCGGCGCTGATCTATCAGGACTGTCGCCAAATTGTTATGGGCAGAAGCAGGGTCGCTCACTGACTGCCATCTCAGGAGCGCTTCCTTGGGCTGCGAATCGTCCTTCCATTGCGCGAGCAACGCGAGCCCCAGATTGTCGTTCGCCACCTGCGAATGCGGATCGAGCTGCAACGCCTCGTGCAGTTGCTCCGCCGCTTCGGTTGGCCTGCCCTGCAAGAGCAGGTTATAGCCGAGATTATTCCTGAGATCCGCGCGCGCAGGCATCTGCTCGATGGCTATCTTGTACACTCTCTCAGCTTCGGCGAATTGTCCGGCGTCATCCTGCAGAATTCCTAACAACGATAGCAAGTCAGCCGGAGGTTGCGGGTTTCGGTTACAAAAATTTACCAGTGAATCGATGGCTGCCGCTGGTCGATTGGAGTCGCGCAGCGCGCGCGCTAGCAGCGTCGCGATTTTAGGGTTGTTGGGAAAGCGCTCGGTAGCGAACCGGTAATGTTCCAGAGCCAATTCCTGCACTCCGGCCTTCCAGTAACGGTCAGCGAGCGCGAGCCGGACAGCTAAATCATTTGGATTCGCGATCAATTGCTCGCGCAGATTCCGAGTCTGGTAATCGCCTTCGCCTGCATCGGTTGCATTCGAGATCTGCCGCTGCATCGTCTGGGCGACGGCCGTGGTTCGTGCCGCAGCCACGTGCTGGCGCGAACAAGAGCACGAAAACACCGCTCCTGCACCGGCGCAAATACAGCCTAAGAACTTTCCAAGAACCTTAGCCTTCATATTTCTCAAAGTCCAACTGATCCCCCACGCCAGTTCCCGTCCGGTCAGTCGTGCCGGCTGGCAGCTCAAGCACCGAATGCGCCCGGAAACATATAGCCATTCGCCAGAGCTTCATCGATCCCCTAACTTTCAACACCCGCCGCTTCCGATCCAGGAACAGCACGTCAATCGGAAACTTCATAAACATCGTGTGAACAGCCTCGCACGGGGCGATCCACAGGCCCTCTCCGGCCTCCAGGGCCGCATGCTTCAGCAAACCCGTCCGGCGCTTTTGGCTGGTGTCCGCGATATCCGCGCGGTCCGCCAGCAGCGCGTTCCTGGCTTGGTTCCAGATGCGTAGTCTTAACACTGGCTTTAAACCCGCGTCCACCCCAACGGTTGCGCCGGGACGGAACTTATGGTGTCCTGAAGGGTTAAGATTACCTTAGCAGAGGTTCTATTTGCAATCCATCTTTACCGTCCTGGTCCTAGCCGCCATTCTCAACATTCCAGCCTGGTCACAAACTACGAGCGCTACCTTCGGAACCGTCATTTCACTGGGCGGAACACCTTCCGACATCGTGCTGGACGAGTCCCGGGGCAAGTTGTACCTGGTGAACTCGAGCGCCAACCGCATCGACGTTTACGATTATTTGAATAAGCAGAAGCTGACGCCGATCCCCGTCGGCACCCGCCCGCTAGCCGCGGCCATGACGATGGATAGTACTTATTTGTATGTAACGAATAACGGCAGCTCAACCGTAAGCGTCATTGATTTGCGCAGCACCGGATTGATCCAAAGCGTAGCGGTCCCGGCCAAGCCGGAAGGTGTCGAAGTGGGTGCCGACGGCCGCGCTCTGATCGCGACTCAAGGCAGCGGCACCGCTAATCTGAGCAACACTCTGCTGATTTTTGATCGAACACAGCCTTTGGGACAGCAGATTATCCCCGTCACTTTCCCGCCTCCCCCGCCGACCCCGACAGGTTTGCCGACCGTGCAGGCCCGCCCCACCACCACATTCAAGGGGAAGCTCCTGCGCACGTCCGACGGTAATTTCATCGTCGGCGTCAGCGTCGTGAATAATAACACCCAGACGGTCGCTTACGTGTATGAAGTCCAGTCGGGGACGCTGTTGAACAGCCGCTACGTGACCGGGCAATCGACCATCCTCTCGATATCCCCGGACGGGTCTAAGTTCATGGCTGGCTACACTTTGTACGATCGGACAACCCTGAACGTAATCGCCCAGTTCAGCTCAGCCAACGCCCCTTTTCCGCTTGCGGCCATCAACACGACTACCAATGTGGGAGGCAGCGCCTTCTCAGCCGACGGATCCACCATCTTCGGAGCCTTCAACGTGGCGCCGAACGTGGTGCCGGCAGCGCGCCCTCAAGCCTCTACGCTGTTGATTTCCGACCCTCGTAACCTTGCAATCCAACTAGGAATCAAGCTGCCCGAAAGCATCGTCGCGAAGATGGTCGCCACGCAGGATGGCGCGAATGCCTGGGGCTTGTCGGAGTCCGGCCTAGTCTCGCTGCCGCTCTCGACGCTCTATACGTTTCCGATCATCATGCCTGCCTCGACATCGGTTTTTCTGAGGCAGGATGATTGCAACCGGGGGCTCTCCGCAGCTTCGCTCCCGATCAACAATATCGGTCAAGGCAAGCTGACGTTCAGCGTGCCTGACCCCGGCTCGGCTCTGGAAGCCCGGGCGGTCAGCGGCACGGCTCCGTCCAGCATCACTTTCACCATGGATCCCGGCCGCAGCGGCGTAATTCGCCAGCCCGGAACGAACTTGTACACTGGTGCCGCAAATAATTCCGGTGCTCCATTAAACGTCAATGTTCGATCCCTGGAAGCGATCAACATCCCGAACACGATCCAGGTTTATATGAACTATCGCCAGACGGATCAGCGCGGCGTGATCTACCCTGTGCCCGTTAGCACGAACACCACCGCTGAAGGACTTCAGGACATCGTACTCGATCAAGCTCGGCAGAAACTCTATCTAACGAACTCCGGTTACAATCGCGTGGAAGTATTCGATCTGGCCACTTCGCAGTTTGTGAAGCCCATAGACGTCGGTCAGTTGCCGCACACGATGGCCATGGGGCTGGACGGAAGCACTCTGTACGTGGCGAACACGGGCGGTGAATCGATCAGCATGGTGGATCTGGACGCCCAGCAGGTGACGGGCAACATTCAATTTCCAGCAATCCCGCGGGCTGGGGCGATTGCGCCCAGCCATGTGGTAGCGATGGCGGTGGGTCAGACTGGACTGCAATTCTTGCTGGCCACGTCCAACGCCGTCGGGGCGCAAGCTTCTCAATGGGAAGTGATCGGCGGCCAAGCGGTGCTGCGCCAACCTGATTCCATTGCAGTCAACCCGGCCAACACGGCTCAGAATACGCTTCCCACGCCAGTGCAAATGGTGGCGACCCCCAATGGCGAGAATATTCTGACACTGAATGGATCCGGCACTGCCTATTTGTTCGACGGGCTCAACGACGCCTATACCGCTTCCACTCAGCTTTTCAATGCACCGATTCAAGGCTACTACGGCGTGCTGGGCGCGGCTCCCGGAGGAGTCTATTTTCTGGCGAACAATTTGGTGCTGAGTTCAACGATCACGTCGAACATTCAGGAACCCGGCACGAGAAATGTTGCCGCAGTAGCGCCTCTCGACCAAAACACCTTCTTGCGCGTGACCACTCCGCAGCGAACAGCTAACGGAGCAGCGACGCGCGACGATGCCCGGACGCTTCTCGAATCTTTCGATTTGCAATCGGGAGGGGAAACGCTGGTTGGGGCTACTGCGGAGAACCCTAACACGGAGGTTTTTGGGACAGCTCGAGTGAATATTCCTGCTCGCCAACTGGTGTCGGATGGGGCCAACACTGCCTACGAGATCACCCTTTCCGGCCTGAGCGTGATTTCTCTTACCCCGGCGAACAGTAGCACGAAACCGACCCTGGCAAGTTCGAAGATCGTAGTGAACTCTAATAATGGAAGCGCAAGCTTCACGCCGGGAAGCTTCGTCACCATCAGCGGTACGAATCTGGCGACGCCGGCGATCGCGAGCCAACTGCCGGTTCCTACGCTGCTGGGCGGTTCCTGCGTAGTGTTCAACGATGTGGCGGCTCCGCTGCTAGTAACGTCGGGCAGTCAGATTCAGGCGCAGGTGCCGGCCTCGATTCGGCCTGGAATCAACGTCGTGCAGGTAAGGTCGTTAGCGACTGGCCAAGCGAGCGACCCGGTGACTGTAACGGTCGCGAAGCCGTAGACACTCTACAATAGAGTTGTCCATGAAAGCGCTCGTGTACGTCTTAATGAAGCAGACGGTGCTCGATCCCCAAGGTCAGACGGTCCGTTCCGCTCTGGTCGGCTTGGGCCATCGTTCAATTACGTCCGTGCGGCAAGGCAAGTATTTCGAGATCATGCTCGAGCCCGGCACGGACCGTGAGAAGGCGGTAGCAGAGATCGAGCAGATCGCGCGTGAAGTGCTGGCCAATCCGGTTATCGAAGAGTATCGGATCGAACTACTCGACTAGGAGCCTCCAATGAGAAACCGATTTCCGACCCTTGCCCTGATCCTGGCGTTCGTGCTCGTCGCGCCGCTGGCAGCCCAGAGCGATGAGGCTCACGCCCAAAAGCTTGCAGACATTCGCAAGCTGATGACGCTTACCGGCGGAGACAAGATTGCCGACCAGATGTTCGATCAAATGGCGGCCAGCATGAAGGCTATGGCCGGACCGAACGGCACGTCAGCGGAGGGTTTTTTCCAGGAGTTTCGGAAAGAGCTCGATTTCAACAAGATCATTGAGATCGTGAGCGCCTCATACGATAAATACCTTTCTGCCGACGACGTGAAGGCGCTTATCCAATTCTATGAATCGACCTCCGGCAAGCATATGATCGAGGCGATGCCAAAAATCACCACGGACATGATGACTCAGATGATGCCGCTCAGCCAGGAAATCGCGCGCAAAGTTATGACCCGAGCCAAGGAGCAGCAAAAGGACAAGTAGCCCAGGGTTCACTCTTTCCAGAAAAGTTCGGCATCCGCGCGTCGCACGTAGTTGGCGTCGATCGCCGCGGGATCGCTGGCCAAGCCGGCTTGGTAGCGTTGGCAGGCGATTCTCCCGACTGCGCCGGCAAGCGCACGGGGGGCGGTTAAGACGGGAATTTCGGCGTTCACGAAAGGACGGAACGGGGCGAAGTCGGTCGCGATGAACTCCAGATCGCGTGCTGGCAAAGTTTCGATCCAAGCCGGAAACTTCATCACCACCTCGGGGAGAACCACGTTCAAGTCCTCGTCGTACACCGCCCCGTAAACTTCCCCTCGCCGCGCATCCAGAACGGTCGCGCGTAGTGGTGCGCCGCCGCAGGCAGCCAACGCTTGCAGGTTAGAGACCGGCACCACCAACTTGCCGGTGGCTTCGGCCAATCCCTTTGCCGCGGTTAGCCCTACCCGGACGCCGGTAAACGACCCCGGTCCCGAGGTGGCCGCGAAACAGTCGATGCGGTTCACAGCGACACCAGCTCGCAGGAGGAGTCGCTCGATCTGCCCGAAGAGGATGTGCCCGAAGCCCTCGGGAGAATGCAGCAGCACCTCGGCAATCATCGCGGGTCCATCGCAAAGGGCGATGCTGCCGAACTCCGAGGTGGTGTCGATCGCGAGGATCACTGGTTGAGTTGATAGACCTTGTCGGCCGCGTAAGCTTTGCCGTTGGCATTCAGCGCGCTGACGCGTACGCTGAGCACGCCGGGAAAGCGCGTGGCGATATCGCGCGGCAGGCGGAAGGTGCCCTGCGAGCCAGTCCCAAGGACGCGAAAGCCCTGCCCATCCGCCGGAACTTCGCCCATCCAGAGATACATGATAGAGCGCGTGGCTCGCGTTTCGCGCTTCAGCTTCACCGCGAATCTCGGGATGCTGGAGGCGGATACAGTATCGCCCGGCGGCTCCGCGATTTCGAACGGCACCTTGGCCACGTTCTGCTCGATCTCTTGGACGGGAACGATCCGAGATTCAAATTTGTAGGACTTCAGCATCGACTCTTTCCGGCCTTCGCGCGCCACCAGCAGCACCCAGGGATGCGCATTATCCGGCGCGGAGCCGGTATAGTGCTCGCCCTTGTATTTCTTCTGATCGATGGAGTCGCCGGTGAGCGGGTTGAACCAGCTCACGTCGTAGCCGTGCTTTTCGACCTCCACTTCAATTGGCCCGGGCTTCTCCACCAGCACAACGTATTCGATCCCTTCCAGCGAAACGCAGCGGGAGGCGTCCACATCGAAGTACGGTTCGAGCTCCCAATGCCGCGTATCGCTCATGAAGTCGAACCAGAGCTTGGGCTCCTTCCCCACCGCGCCTTCCAGAACTGGATACTGACCGTCCATGGTGGAATTCCACAAGTGCGCAGCGGTTGTGACTCCGATGAAAGGAACCGGGTAAAATTGGTGCTCCACGGCCCCCACCTGATCGTTCGAAGAATGATCGATGACGAAATCCATCCAGCCATCCTGGAGGAAAGGAGACGAGGTAATCTTGGCGTTGGTGGAGCGCGGATGCTGATATGGGTCGAGTTCCTTCAGAGCCAGGCCGATCTCTTTTAGAACGGAGCGGGCATCGCGGTGCCCTTCGAACTCCTCCACTCCCTGCCACGTGATGTTGAAGGCTCCGTAGCGAGCCACGACGTATCTGACGAAGCGCTTGCGAGACTGCCAGTCCGGGAACAGTTTGGCGAGGGAGTCGGTATCGGCGGCGAGCATTAGATCCGTTGTGATCCGCTTTTTATGGACGCTCGCAACGCGCCTATCCAACTCGTCGAAGTACGCCACGTTCGGCTGGTCAGGAGCTGTATAGGCATGGCTCTGTTCTGACCCGCTGCCCAGGATTGACGCGCGAATATGGTTGAACTTGTTCGCCTCGGCGGCGTTCAGGGCTTCGTCGAGTTGCGCTGCTGGCATGCTTCCAAAATGATCGATGACGTACCCCATCCACAGGTGCGCTTTCTTATTTTCGGTGGCCCAATGATGCACGTTGGCAGGGTGAATATAGCCCGGAGCGTCCGACTCGGCCGCGGTGAATTTTCCCTGCTGTCCTTCCAGGGTCGCGATATTGCTGCTGACGCGGTAAATCCATTCGCCTGGCTCAGTCGGCGCGAAGCGTACCACCATCTTGCGCCCGCCATCCCAGAAAGCAGGTGTCATGAAGGTTCGAAATCGAGGCGAACGAAACTCGATTCTGAGCTCTACGCTTGCGTAGGGATTGGGATGCGCGGACGCTTCCGACGAGGATAGTTCAAAAGTTAGTTCGCAAGGCGAATAGGCTGGAGTGCCTTCACAAGTCGACTGCGACCAAAGCGGGATCAGGCTCAGTAAAGAGATCAGCCACAGGCGGCCTAACATCTATCTCACTGTAGCGCGGGCGCTCGCAGGCGGCGCTACCTCTTCACGAACTTTTGGACCCGCCAATTCTTGATCTCCGCCACATAAATCGCGCCCGTGCTATCGACGGCCAGGTTATGCGGAAAATCGAGCTTCCCCGCCGCCTTGCCATGCGAGCCTAACACTCCAAGCACCTGCCCGTCCAGGTTCAGCTTAATGATGCGGTCGTTCACGCCATCGCACATGTAGATCGCATTCTCACGTCCGACATAGTAGAGTCCCCAGGGCGAACCTATATCGGTCCACTTGCCTAGAAATTTGCCCGACTGATCGAACATTTGAACCCGCTGATTGTTCCGGTCCGCCACATACAGCCGTCCATGGGAATCGAGCGCAACGTCATGCACCAGATTGAACTCAGAGTCTCCAGTCCCTTTGCGCCCCCATTGCGTGAGATAGTCGCCGTCTTTATTGAATTTGATCACGCGCGAGTTGACATACCCATCGGAGACAAAGAAGTCCCCATTCGGGGCGAAGGTCACGTCAGTCGGACGGTTGAAGGCGTCCTTGGCGTCTCCCTCCTTACCTGCTGCGCCGCCGACTCCGCCGATCATCATGAGCACCCGTCCGCTGGGTGAAAATTTCACAATGCGGTGCGCCTCTACATCCACGGTCCAGATATTGCCGTCCGCATCCACGCGGAGTCCGTGGGAGGACTTCACGGGCATTTCAGCCCAAGCCTGCAGCAGCTTGCCATTCTTATCCAACTGCACTACGGGGTGAGCGCCCCGATTGAAGATCCAGACATTGTCGTCTTTGTCGACGTCCACGCCCGAACATTCTCCGAAGTTCCATCCCTTAGGCAGTTGAGCCCAGTTCTCAACGACTTTGTAGTCAAGCGGTGGTCCCGATTTCAGTTCAGCCAAGGCGGGTGACAGGGCCGCAAACATCAACAATACGACTTGAGTGCGCATGCTGGAGAGGTTATTCGAATGACGAGCGAGAGTCAAGCCGGGTTCAGCGAGCCGTGTAACCGCCGTCCACCATCAAGGTGGTGCCGGTGATGAACGAAGCCTCGTCGGACGCCAGGAAAAGCACGGGGTTGGCGACTTCGTTCACCTCGCCAAGCCTGTTTAGCAAGTGCAGCGGTGCCATCTCGTCTCGCCATTGCTCGAAAGTCAGTCCCATGCGCTCGATTTCGCGGAAAGACGCGCTGGTGACGATGCAGCCCGGGCAGACGGCATTTACGCGAATATTCCAAGGCGCCAAGTCGAGCGCCATGCACTTAGTCATTTGAATCTGCGCGCCCTTGCTCGAGTTGTACGTCGCGAAATTCGGCTGCGCAATAAATCCGCTCATGGAAGCGATGTTCACAATCGACCCGCCGTTCTTCTTCAGGTGCGGAATCGCATGTTTCGAAACCAGCGCCGTACCGACCACGTTGACTCCCAGCACCTTGCGCCACTGCTCCACCGTAGCGTCTTCCACGCTGACCTGGGTAAAATCCGCGGCGTTGTTCACCACAATGTCTATGCGCCCGAAATGTTTGATGGCGGCGGTGGCGAGAGCTTGGCCGGTGCCCTCCTGGGAGATGTCGCCCACTACGAGTTCAGCTTGGCCGCCCTTCGCGCGCACCTTCTCAAGGACGGCCTGGGCATTTCTTTCATTCAGATCGTTGAGGATCTGTTTGGCGCCTTCCTCGGCGAAGCGCAGCGCGATGGCTTCCCCGATTCCGGCACCGACTCCGGTCACAATAGCTACTTTATCTTTCAGACGCATCAACAAACAGTCTACGGCTTCCACAACTCCGGGAATTGTTTCTTCAGCTTCGACAGCTTGGGGAGAGAGTTCTGAATTACGTAGGGATGGTTAGGATTGTTCTGGACGAAATGCTGATGGTAACCTTCCGCCGCGTAGAAGCCTTTCAGCGGCGATACTTCGGTGACGATCGGCTTATCGAATACCTTGGCGTCGTTCAGTTGAGTGATGTAAGCCTCGGCGATGCGCTTCTGCTCGGCATCCTTGTAAAAGATCGCGGAACGGTATTGGCGACCCCAATCCGGACCCTGTTTGTTTAGCTGAGTCGGGTCATGCGCGACACTAAAGAACACCTTGAGAATCGTGCCGTAGCTGACTTTCGAGGGGTCGAAATGCACCTCGATCGATTCCGCGTGGTTGGTTTTGCCCGCTCCGACCGTCTCGTAGTGCGCCGAGGCCGCATCACCGCCCGAGAAACCGGAGATTACTTTTTGCACGCCGATGACGTGATCGAAAACCGCTTCGGTACACCAGAAGCATCCGCCAGCCAGGACTGCGGTCTCGCTGCCCTTGGCCGTCGGCTTGACATCCACGGTCGGATCCGGGAGAGACACGGTGGTTGCAGCGTTTAGCGCGATTGCCAGCAGAGTTGAAGCGAAGAGTGTTTTGAGCATAGCTATTCCTTTGATGATAAATCCTGCCAGACGGAGGATTTATTCCACGTCTGCAGCCACGGCTTCGTCCTATGTGGCATGCGAAGCTCGTTCATCATCTCGATTCTAGCGGTCGCGGCGGTCCTGCCGCTTTCCGCCGAAGAGAAGACTTCTATCGACAACGTCTACCGGGTAGACTTCACGATCCACGAAACAACCCTTGCATCCCAGCCGAAGGACCGGCATTATTCGCTTCTGCTCGAGCCAAATTCATGGGGCAAGATCTCGGCAGGATCCAAGGTGCCTTACACTGTGGAGAAAGATAAGTTCAACTACGCCGACGTGGGCGTGATCATCAGTTGCCGCCTTCGCGAGAAAGGCCCGCAGGTCTCGATGGATGCGAAATTCGAGGTCAGTTCGACCATGAACGTCGCGAGCAAGATGGATCTCAGTGCGGAGCTCAAACGCACTCCGGGCGGAAACATGCCTCTGATTCAGAGCGTTCGGTCTGAAATGAGCGCGCCGATTCCGCTCGCAGCAGCCACTCGCGTGGTGACGTTGGATGATCCGTCGGCCGATCGGCATTATGAGATCACGGTGGCAATCACCAAGATTTAGTGGCCTGGCGGACGATTTATGCCAGCTACTCTTCAGCCCTTGTCGGGCCGCTTCGAAGCTTCCTGAGGCCACTGAATGACGGGACGCCGTTTCTGCACGGCGCAGTCCCTCAAGAAAAGATTGATCAGGTTTTGATACGGCATCCCCAACTCCGCAGCCATTTCTTTGAAATAGTTCACCGCATCGATATCGAGCCGAATCGTCACTTGGCGTTTGAGCCGACTAGCATAAGGATTTTTACGCGACTTGGAAAAATCGTATTCACTTTTCATCGAACCTCCAATAGACTTCCTCTTCCCGAGCGGTGGCGCGCCTGGCGGAAATCAGGCGGATCCATGAATCGGATTCCCGGTAACAGTGGCTGACTATCAAACAACGCGCGTGAAAGCTGTAACCGAGCAGCACGAACCGCTCTTCGTTCTCCGAATGATCCGGATCATTGATCAAGCGCGCACTTTCGTCCAGGAAAACAGTTTGCGCTTCCTCGAAGGAAATGCCGTGCTTGATAAGATTAGATCGACCCTTGCGCGGGTCCCAGGCAAACCTGATATTGCCCACAGCATTATTCTAGCAATACGGTCGTAGCATCCAGGCAAGCTGCTTCTCGGAGCAGCCGAACATGGCTCGTCTAGTCATCCCAATGCTATGTTGATTCCATGGCTGATGCGAATCCGTTTAACGACCCGCTCCGATTCGAAAAGCGTGCCCCTCCTTGCGCGGTAGTCATCTTCGGGGCAAACGGCGATCTAACCAAACGCAAGCTCCTCCCAGCTCTCTACCGATTAGCTTACGAACGCAGAATTCCTCCCAGTTTCGCGGTGATCGGAAACTCCCGCACCGCCATGTCGGACGATCAGTTTCGCGAGAAAATGCGCGAGTCCGTCGAAAAGTTTTTGGAAGACAGCCCCTTCGAAGCCGATCTCTGGGAGAGCTTCGCCAAGAATCTCTTCTACATCGCGGGCGATTTGAACGACCCCAAGCTCTACTCCGAAATCTCCGACAAGCTTGCCGAAATCGAGAAGACGCATCAAACTGCCGGCAACGTGCTCTTCTATCTTTCGACGCAGCCTAGCTATTATGGCCCCGTCGCGAACGCGCTCGGAGCGGCGGACTTGCAGCATGGAAACGGATGGCGGCGGATCATCATCGAGAAGCCCTTCGGGCATGACTTGACCAGCGCCCGCAACTTGAACGACGAAATTCATCAGAAGTTCGAAGAGAATCAGGTTTATCGCATCGACCACTATTTAGGGAAAGAGACAGTTCAGAACATTCTCGCCTTCCGCTTCGGCAACGGCATTTTCGAGCCGCTGTGGAATCGGCGCTATATCAATCACGTGCAGATCACGGCGGCGGAGTCGATCGGCGTGGAAGGCCGAGGAGCTTATTACCAGGAAGCCGGAGCGTTGCGGGACATGATCCAGAATCACCTCGCGCAGGTTCTGGCCACTATCGGCATGGAGCCCGCGGCGGTGTTCGAAGCCAACGCGGTGCGCGATGAAAGGGCGAAGTTTCTGCGCTCGCTGCGCATCATGAAGCCGGATGCCGTTCTCAAAAATGCCGTAGCCGGTCAGTACGGACCGGCTAGCATCGGCACCGAGGAAGTTGTGGGATTCCGCCAGGAGCCCGGCGTCGATCCGCAAGCGCAAACCGACACCTACGCCGCAGTCACCTTCTTCGCCGACAACTGGCGCTGGGCGGGCGTGCCTTTCTACATCCGAACCGGCAAGCGTCTGCCGAAGCGCGTCACCGATATCGCGATCCAGTTTAACCCTGCGCCGCATTCCCCTTTCGCGGCTGCGTCGCCCGGCGCTACCGCGCCCGGCCGCCCAAATCTGCTGATCCTTCGCATCCAGCCCGAAGAGGGCATCTCCCTGCGATTCGTTTCGAAGGAGCCAGGCAGCGGCATGCAGTTGCGCCCGGTTTCGATGGATTTCAACTACGGCACCAGTTTCGGGGCCCGCTCGCCCACGGCCTACGAGACGCTTCTGCTCGACGCCATGGCCGGCGATGCGACGCTGTATACCCGGCAGGACATGGTGGACGCGAGTTGGACCGTGGTTCAGCCTATTCTGGAGGTGTGGGGCAACACCAAGTTCGACTTCCCGAACTATGCCGCTGGAACCTGGGGTCCAAAAGCGTCGGATGACATGCTCGCGCAGCACGGCCACACCTGGAGGGTTCCTTAATGACCGCCAGCACTAAGCCCGAACAAATCAAGCCCGAAAAGATTCTCAAAGATCTCCAGAAGCTCTGGAGCGATCTGGGGAAGGAGGACAGCCGGAAAGGTTCGGCGGGCGTTCTACGCGCTTGTGCGATGACCTTGATCGCGACGGTGGAAGGGGACGCCGACGCCCAATCTGTAGGAGAGACGATCGCAAACCTGATGCATCAGCATCCCAGCCGCGTCATCGTGATGAGGGTTAATCCCGACGAGACCGCCGGGCTGGATGCGCGCGTTTTCGCCCAATGCTGGATGCCGTTCGGACGGCGCCAGCAGATTTGCTGCGAAGAGATTGAGATTACGGCCTCGCAGTCGCGAATCGCCGATCTTCCCAAGCTGGTGCTGGGTATCATGGCGCCCGACCTGCCCGTTGTGCTGTGGTGCCGCAGCGAAAAGCTGTGCCGCGACCCTGCCTTTCAACAGCTTTTTGAGCTGACCGAGAAAATCATCATGGATTCCTCCGGCTTCGCCGATCCGCTCGGCGCGCTGAACTTCATCCGGGGATTCATCTCGGGCGGACGAAACGTAGCGGATCTCGCTTGGACCCGGCTCACGCACGTGCGTGCAACCATCTCCCAGATTTTCGAGAACGAAAACACGCGGGCTCGCCTGAAGACGTTGGAACGCGTAACGATCTCGTATGCCGGCCCAACGCAGTTCGGTCTGGAGACGATGCCGACTTGCCTGTATTACTTGCAGGCGTGGTTTCGGGACGCGCTCTCCGTCGCTGTTGACCTGCAGCACACGGACGCCAGGCCCAATTACGAAGTGAGTGGCATCCGGCTGGAAGGGCCCGCCTTTGTGGCATCGGTGGAGCTTCAGGAGTCCATGGCGGAGGTGACCGTGAACCAACTCAGCCGTCGCGTGTCCTTCCCCAAGTTGGGCGATTGCGATTTGCTGCGGGAAGAGTTGTCCATCGTCGGAGTCGACCCGATATATCGAAGGTGCATCGGATGAGTCACCCGTATGTGTACCCTGAAGAGCGACAAACTGCGGCGGCGGCGGGCAAATTTATCGTGGGGCTGTTGGAAGAGAGGCTTTCAGGCGAGTCCACTGCAACGCTGGCCATCTCAGGCGGGAAGTCGCCGCGGTTGATGTTCGACGTCATGGCCAACGCGGACTTAGATTGGGCAAACGTTCACCTGTTCTGGGTGGATGAACGCGCGGTGCCTCCCACCGATCCTCAAAGCAACTATCTGATGGCGGAACAGAGCTTGATTACGCCAGCTCGCATCCCGAAGAAAAACGTCCATCGCGTTCATGCGGAACTTCAGCCAGACGAAGCGGCTCGGGTGTACACGGAGGATATTCAGGCTTTCTTCGGAGTGAAAAACGGGGAACTTCCGCACCTGGATGTCGTACATAGAGGCATGGGGCCGGATGCTCATACGGCGAGTCTGTTTCCAGGCGAGCCATTGATTGACGATCGCGAGAATATCGCAGCCGCGGTTTACGTCGAAAAGATGACTCAGTGGAGGATCACGTTGTTGCCGGGCGTTTTGCTGGCTGCCCAGCACACGGTGATGTTCGTGACGGGAGCAGACAAAGCCGAAGCGGTGCGGGCGGTGTTCAATGAACCGTACGATGCCAAGAAGTACCCGGCTCAGATTTCGGCTCATCATGGACGCGGTGTGACGTGGTTCTTCGACCAGGCAGCCGCGAAGTTAATGGATTGAATGACGGCGCTTGTTCTGTCCGCAGGCGGCATGTTTGGAGCTTACCAGGCAGGCGTCTGGAAAGCGCTCTCTGAGTTCCTTCAGCCCGACATCGTGGTGGGAGCGTCCATCGGCGCACTCAACGGATGGGCGATTGCGGGCGGATGCCCCCCCGATCGCCTCATCGAAATGTGGCTTGGGCTCGAGGCCCTCTCCCACTACCGGCTGCGCGTGCCAACTCGGCCCTGGCACGGTTTTATGGACTCGACAGCCGTCGAAGGCTTAATTCGGCAAACCCACGCCCAGTTCAGTCCGCGCATTCCTTATGGCCTGATCGCAACGGATACGCTGCGGCTCCGCCCTGTCTTGTTCCGTGGTCCCGATCTGACTTGGCAGCACCTGGCAGCTTCCACGGCAATGTTGGGCTGTTTTTCGCAACATCGAATTGACGGGCGCATATATTCCGATGGAGGACTGCAATGCGCGTTGCCGATTTGGGCCGCTGCGGAGATGGGCGCCACTCGCGTGATCGCCATCAACGTCCTGCCAAATGTCCCTCTCATCGTGAAATCCGTGGTCAGTGCAATCAGGGCGGTAGCGCGCTTCAGGCAGCACGTTCCCGAATCGATCGAAGTTATTAGCATCCAGGCATCCGTCGGACTAGGTTCGGCGAAAGACGCCCTGTACTGGAAGCGAAACAATATCGAGCGCTGGATCGAACAAGGTGAAATGGACGCCCGGTCCGCAATCGAGGTAAATCTTCAATGCCGGTGAAGTGTCCGCTCTGCTTTCAGAAGCTGGACTCGACCCAACAAATAGCTCGCGTCTGCTTGAGCCATCCCGACTTGAAGCAGACCTTCCCGTTCGACATCGATCGCAAAGACATTTTCTGCAAGGTGAAGACCTGCGAAAACCCGCGCTCGATTCAGACCGGCGTCTTTCTCCGGCACGTTGGCTGCCCCGCTAAGAATCCTTACTGGAAAGGCGACAGCACCGCTATGGACGTGCCTGAGAAAGACACGCTGGAACGCGAGGGCAAGGTCTTCCACATCCAGCACTGGCTCTTCGGCGTCTTGCGCGAACTGGCAGCCATGGAGCCGAACGCGTCGGAGATGTGGTTCCCGCTGCACATGTTTCGGACGGTCAACTGGTACTCGCTTGACGAGCGCCAAGGCCAGGGGATTGGCGCGACCATCCGCCTCGCGGGAGCCAAGAACGCCGGGAAAACCGTGCTTGCCACCATGGCCCTGGTGCCCTATGGATACGCGCAGCCTCAGCCCGCACCCACGTTCCGGGTTGAAAATTACACGTACGTTTCGCCGGAAGGAATAGGAGTCGTTCAGCAGCCGCAGGAACAATTCCTGCAAGCGCTGCTGCCTTTCAGCATGCTGCGCGATCAGCGGAATACGCCGGAGTGGGTGGCCGGCACTCCGCCCACGCGAGCCAACATCAAAGCCGCTTTCTTTCGGGCCAACGTCGAAGACCGCAAATGGGCCGAAGAGGTTTGGAAGTACGTGCTGAACTCGAAGGTTCCCTGGCACTCGCTGCTCTTCTACGACACGGCGGGCGAAGACAACGAAAAGCCTGCGGAAAAACATAAAGATCCAGTGGACATTGGCGCGGTGGTGCTGGACGGCTCGCAACTGCGCTTCCTGGGCCATGTCACGCCGCCCAATGCGAAGACCGCGAGCGAACGCCTGGACACCATCGCGGCGAATCGCAAATGCCTTATCGTGACGAAGGTCGACCTGATCGAGGACGATCTGTTGCTGCCTGCCGAGCGCGAGTTGATTGCAAAGCTGCGCGCCGGGGAGGCAGTCGAACCGGAAGCCGAGAAGAAGCTCCTGTTGCGCTGGCTAGGTGATACGAACGCTCTTCCAGCCGAGCGCGATCTAGCGCATCAACTCGCCGATGTGGAGGTCTTTCTGGTCTGGACGGAGGGCTTGAACGACACCGATCCTGGCAAGCTGCCTCAGACTTTTGGCCTTCGCAGGTTCGTCACGTGGTGCCTGGACGGGCGCTTCGCTCCCAAGAAGAAGAAAGGGAAATAATGCCCGCGCGCCTGCTTGCGTACGGCGGCACGAGTTTCAGCGAGCGCCGCAGGATTGGCCAGTGGCCAGCCATTCCGGAAGCCACGCTGCGGGATAGTTATGGCTTGGCTGCAAACACGTGGTGCTATGGCATGGGCGTGATCGAGTCGCAGCCCTTTCTGATTTTTCGGCAGCGGCAGAATGTCGAACAGCGCGGCGGCTATCCGTTTTCCCTGTTGCTGGATCCGGGGGAGCCCGTCTGGGAGCGGTTCGGGTGGAATGCCGCTGCCTTGGTGGAAGCGCTGTTGCTGGCAAACCCGGACCTGCTGTTTCAAAACCCGGAGACTTGTTCCTCGGAGGCGTTAGAACGAGTGGCGGGCGGAGTAAACGGTGAGTCCGCAGTGCCTAAGCTTTCGCCTCTGTCGAACCTGGTAGCCGCGAGCGCGCTGGAGCCAGTCTTAGTGGGATCTTCAAATCGGCCCGATCCCGGAGCCTTCGCCGCAGCCTTTGCAGCTTTGCCAGTCTGCTTTCGCGCGAGTCGGGGATGGCTAGTCGGCGGCGGTTCGGCTCATGGGAAAGCGCTCGGAGCGAATCTGGTTATCGACGATCAAGTCGCGGTGGATCCAGCACCATGGATCGAGACCGGACGCCGCTTGCTGGAGGCTTGGCAACCGCACCCCCAAGCGCAACGTCCGCTCTGGACCTGGGACGAAAATCCGACGGATTACTTCGATGCGATCCTGCTTCTGCGCGAGATCGAGACCGCCCCAGGGCCGAGCGATGAACTGATCGAACGCGCCGGAAACGCCCGTGCACTCCAGCCTGAAATCGATCAAGCCATCTCCAAACTCCTCACGCGCGGCAGCGACCCGCTAGGACCAAAAGCCAGCGCCCTGCTAATTGGGTTCGTTTTGCAAAAAGCGCGCAAACTGGATTCCGGCGTCGCCGAGCGGCTCCACCCTGAGGCCGTTATGGCCGAGCTGCGCCGGTTCGGCAGCCCGCCCAAGCGCGTACCCAAAGGGTTGCCAATTCCACGGGAGCTGCGCGTCAGAATGTGGCTCGATTATCTGGATAGTTTGCGCTCCGACGTGCGCAAGAGCCTCTCGGATGCGCTCGAGCAACTCGCCCCGGTCGCGCCCGAGGAGCGCCAAGCTCTAGTCCAACATGCACTTGCAGCCCTTCCTGGCAGCGATGAAAAGCTGACCGAATGGAACAAGTTTCAGCAGGACGAGGAAACCTGGATGCTGCTCGCGCCTTCGCTCGGTGCCGAAGCATTGCGCCGCGACACCCGCAAGATGAAGAGCGTAGTGCAGAACGAACCCAAAACGCTCCCTCTGCGCGAGGCGTTGAGAAAGCTCCTGTTCGATTCAGACCCGGATACAGTCGACCAAGTTGCCGCAGACACGGGCGCCAAATTCGCCAAGCAGAATACGGCCGACTCCCGCGCCGAAATGGACGAACTGGTGAAGGCTCACTACCAGCAGGACGGAGCCCGATTCGCGGAAAGTTTCGCAGACAAATACTTTGCCCTGGGTGACGCGCTGAGCTTCCTCACGGCCAGCTCGCAGGACCGCTTGATCGAGTGCCTGCGCGATCATAACGTGCTGGACCCTAAGGCTCGCGACATCACTTACGCCTTCAACAACCCAACCTCGCGCAACGCCTACACGCGTGCTCTGGCCCGTCTGCTCCTGAAGGACCAGCCGCTTCGGAAGAGAGTGGCGCAGCAGATCGGAGACCTGCCCGAAGACCTGGAACGGAGATTGAAAAACGTGCTCAAACCGAAGGCTGGCCGCGTGTGATCCTGATATCGTTCTCAGTCCTGCTGCTGGCTTATCTGGCGGCCTTTCTTGGAGCCGAGGGCCGCAACGACAAGCGCGTGCTGGGACTCTGGTGGCTGGCATCGATTGCCGTAGCCGCCGCAGCTTCGGGCGTGCTCATGTGGATCGTGTTTTCCGCAGGCCAGGGAAATGCGGGCACCCAGATCGCCTGGATCGGGATGTCTACGCGGCGCGCGGAAGACTCGCTCGACATCGGTGGATCGCGTCAAAAGGCGACCATTGGATGGCCTAGCGGCGCATTTTCTCCCGCGCTCAGCATTGTGGCCGACGGAGACTCGGACGCGACCATCAAGATTGCCAGAGGAGGGGGCTTCGTTCGAGGGCCTAGCGGCTTCCTGAATGGCGTGCCGTTTTCCGAAGGTAATCGGGCCCAGATCGGTGGTTACTCGCTCGATGCCGAGAGCCTTCCCGGCCGTCTCTGTCTGCGTTGCCGGGCCACTATTCGGGTCTTTGATTCTGCTGGCACCGAGGTAGGGAAGATCCAGCCTCGAGTGGGAGGCGATCCGCGGGTCTCCTCCTTGTACTCGAACCTGGCTGTGGATATCGCACGCTTGCGCAAGACGGATGGCGCGGCCGCACAGTCGCTAGAAGCTTGGTCATCGAATCTACGGCTTCTGGTCAGCCGGTCGGGGTTGCGTGTACTCGGTTCCGAATCCGAAGCAGTGGAAGCGAAGCTGAAGCTGCCTGCTCAGCTTACAGTTTACTGGCCCGGTCAGGCTCAACCTGTGGAATTAAAGGCGGGCGGCGAGGGGCGTCTTGAAGCCACGTTCCTGCCTCCCTGGCGGTTGGCGAGTCCATTGCCGGAAGCGACCCGCGAAGGCGATTCGCACCTCACCCTGGAATCGCGAGCCCTGCCCGGCGACTCGGCGTTTCTTCTTCCCCTGGGAGGAGAACTCAGCGGTTATAACCAAACCATCAGTTTGAAGGACGCCCAGTTCGCGCGTCCCGACAAGACTGCGCACCCGCAAGAGTTCGAGAAAATTCTTTCGCAGGATACTCAATACGCGGGGAAGTATGCGCTGCGCTTCGCGTCCATTCGTGATCTGCCAAGCTGGCCCCGTGTCCTCCTCGCGATCCTGCTCGCATTCGCTGTCTACTCGGCAGGCCTGTGGCTCGCTTCGGCGCGAATGCGCTGGCGCGACGGCTGGGTGCTGGGAGGCGTGGTCTCGTCGATTTGGGTCATTCTGCTAATCAGGGTGATGCTGGCGTTTCGCTACGCCTTGGACCCCGCGCATTTCGACAAATTCGCCTTCGATGGAGTGGCCGCCGCACTCAGAACGCTGTGCATCGTGCCCGCGCTGATTCTGATCGCCGTACGTCTGCGGCGTGACCGAGCGGCCATGGCGCACTTCGCATCGGAAGGCGAGAAGGTTGGCGCTGGAAAACGGCTGCTCGCCTATATCGCAGCCGCGGGAGTTGCCTCAGGCCTCATCACTTGGCTGGCGCATTCGCTGTGGCCCAACGTGCAGGCCCGCTATTCGCAGTCCTCGCTGGGGACCAGCTTCCTGTTCTCGGCGACGCTGATTTTGCTCGCTCTGGTGTGGGTCTGCGGATACATATTTTTCCTCTACTTCTACGATCCTGAGCGCGAGGTTAGCGCACGGCTGCGCATCCGATTAGAGCAGTTCCGCTCGCGTTTCCTGCGGCGCATCACGGAGACCTTCGCGCTCGAACAAAGTGAAGGATTCTGGCGTCACCTGGGCTCGACTCTTGACGATGAAGAAGAATACGACCGGCAGGATTACAAGACGCGCGTCAAAGTTCTTACCGGCGTGCTGCTCTCGCTGGTCGGGGCGGCAGTCATCATCGGTGCCATCGGATACCTCACGGGCGGCGCGCAAAAATTCCTCCAAGAGGTGGCCGCTCCGTTCCTTCTCTGCTGGATGCCCGCGACGGTGTGGCTTGCGGCCCGTTTGCGATTCCGGCCTGGAAGCCGCATGAGCCGTCGAAGCATGGGCTGGCTGGTTCCATGGCTGCTGGCCGCGATCCTGCTCATGCTCGCTCCCATCGTTTTGTTCCCCGTTTTGCTCGGGGATGCGGGAGGCATCGTGGCGGCGTTTGCGTTCTTCTGGCCAGCCGTCGCGCTGCTGGCAGCGGGCGGAAAGCCGAGGCGTCTGCAATGGATGCCCATGGGGGTGCTGCTGTTCGCCATCATCGCCTCAGGCGTCATTTATCTCAATCTCGATTACGTCACCAAGCTTCCCGGCGAGGCCCGAGTGCGGCTGCTCATCTTCAAGGAAGGCATGAATTTGCAGGACCGTCTGCCCGGCTTGCCCATGCTCAAGGAGGACGCCGCCAACGCGCCTACGGTCCGTCAAGTAGCGCAAGGCCTGCAGCACACCTGGGAAAACAAAGCCATCGCCCATGAAGGCGGCTGGTTCGGTCTCGGCTATGGCAAGGCTCCCGTGCGACGGTCCCAGGTTCCGCAGCATACGCTGCAGGTGGACAGCACCTATAGTTTCTACATCGCGAGCGAGTTCGGTCTGGCGGGCGGTCTGGCGCTGCTGATCATTTACGCCTTGCCTCTCATCTGGGTGCTGATCGGTGCCCGATCGCGCTTCGACACCGGCCACGGACTCGCGACACTGATCACATGCGCTTTTCTGCTAGAGGCCATCTTCCACGCCGGGATGAACCTCACCGCCTTCCCGTATACTGGCCGCGATCTGCCCTTGCTGGCCGTTGGATCGTTCACCGATTCCGTGCGCTGGACCTTGCTGTTCTGCCTCGCGGTCCGTGCCTTGCAGTGGCGCGCCATGGGGTCCGAGGAAGACTTCCGGACGGAATCGATCATCTCGCCCGCAGCTTTGCCCGGTGCCAATGACAGTCTGCGCGAGCCCGGTCCCAGGTATCGTTTCGCGGTCTTCGCCGTTGCCGCGCTGCCGATCCTGATGATCGGCTACACGGTTTTCAAGAATGTCGAGATTGTGCGCGACCCGGAACTCTCACGTCCATTTCAATGGACTCGCCTGCTCGCATCCATCCGCAAGGCGGGTGACCAAGGCAAGCTCAAGGTGGATCCCAAGACCATGCTGATCGAGGTTGCCGACCAATCTCTCGCGGGTGAGGGCGGGACGCTGATGGAGCAAGAGATCGCACGCTTTAACGCTCTCACCGATAGCGAAAAACTGGAAGGCTTGGGGAGCAATGCCGCCGAATTTCGCCGCCGCTTACGCCAAGTCAACACGGTAGCCGGATACGATCGCCTGATGCAATGGCTGCGCACGATGGACGATGACGATCGCACGCCCGAGCGCCCGCTTCTGTTCCGACTAGTTGCAGACCCTCGCACTGTGGATGAAGAAGGCGGCGTGCCGGTGGCGGATCGAAGCTTTCAAATCCTGCCCAACCCGGCGTTCAACACCAGCGTGAGCTTCCATGAGTTGCGGAAGGAAGACATCCCCGCTGTGACGCTGCGCGGTCAGGCGGCGGGAACCTTTCTGATCCGCGGGCGCAATTTCGAATTTCGAGTGCCGAATATAGCGGCCAAAGGCTACGATGAGCGCACGGTGGTGTTGGAAGAAGCCGCCAATGGAGCGTTCCGCAAGCTCTCCGATTCTAATCCCGACGCCTCCACCGTCAAGCTTTGGATTCGCTACAAGCCTGAGAAGAAAGCCAAGCCCGCGTTCGCTTTCGGCGAGCTAAGGGTGACGGCCATGGGCATCACGTTTCGTCCTGCGGTGGATGCGCGGCTGGTCCACGCAGGTGCCTCGCCGAAAAAGATGCCGCGCAATGTGCTGGAGAAACTCGCGCCTGCCGATCGCGTGGAACTCTCATACGCGATCGGCAAAAACAAAGTTATTCCCGGATTCTCAGTGGAAAAAACGGCGCAAGGCGCGCTGATCGGGCCGGCGTGGGTGATGGGCAACTGGGTGCCGACCTACGATCCCGACCCGCTGATTCCCTGGACCGCCAATCTCGCAAACGCTCTCCCCGACGAGCAGACGCGGCTCAAGAAGGATCTGCCTGCGCGGCTTGGCACGCTAACATTCGACAAGGCTCTGCAAGCTTCGCTGCAAACCTTCGCGACGGAAAAGGGCCGCCAGCATTATCAGGAGTACCTGAGCACCGGAAAAGCGAGCAGGCAACCGCTGCCGCCTCGAGTTGCGATTTCGGTGATCACGCTTCCGCGCGGAGAGGTGGTTGGACTCGGCGGATGGCCGCGCATGAGTTCGAGCCGGCATTGGGAATCGGGTCCTGGCGGTGATCCCATCCCGCCGTTTACCTGGGTGGATCGGGCCGCACCGCACTCGCTCCGGCTCCGTTATCAAGGCGACCGCAATTTCGACCGAATCGCGGTTGGCTCGGCCAGCAAGCCGCTGTGGGCGTCAGCGGTTTTTCGATTGCATCGCGGGCTGGAAACCAAGCTGGACGTGCGCGGCTTTGATGACACGGAAAACGACGTGTTTGGAATTACCATCCCCGGGAAGGGCTGGTCAGTCCATCAGGGCGGATGGCACGATTTAGCGAAGTACCTGGCTGTTTCAGACAATCGCTATCAAGTCAGGCTCGGGTTTCTGGGGCTTTCCAAATCCGATCCCGACCGACCGTCTGAAATCTTAGCAGGCGACCGATCTCCATCCAACAAAGAGTCCCTCGACGGCGGCCAACATGCCTGGGAACATTACCCGGAGTTCGAAGATATCGATTTCATTCCGTCGCGGCCGGAACGCATTCGGGGGCTTGAGCAGAGCAAGTTGGCCGAGCGCCTGAAGGCAATGTACGGCATTGGAATTGAGACGGGTGAGATCGCACATCGCCGTTCGTTTTGGACCGGCGATGAGCAAAACGATTGGGATCCGGCCAATAAAGCGCCTCTGAGCCAAGCGCTGGAATACACTTCGCCGGAAGCGCCCGATTTCGAGTTCAACCGCATCGAGACGCCGCGCCGTTACATCACGCTGCTGCTCGGCGGCGGGTCGAATCTGTGGGCTAACGTGGACTTCGCCGGGGCGTTTGGAACTTGCGTGCTGGGGGCTGCGGTGGTGCCGCACGTCACGAGGCTGGATACGAATCTGATCAAGCCCACGAAGGAGCGAGCCGAGGGTTTCGATAATCCCGCTCTTCTGTATCAAGGACTGCGCGAGGTGATCGATGCGAGCGATGGCACGGCGAATCCGTTCTTGCGCGCGACGCACGGATTGGCAGTGCTCCAAAACATGAAAGGCGTCCAGCATTACGCCAAGACGGGCACGCTGGCTTCTGAGCAAAGCGCCGGCAACGTGTCACGCATCGTGCTGGCGCTGGTGCGAGGAGACAAGAAGGGATCGCAGACCGGATTGGTGATCTCGGTGGTGGTGGAGCACGCCACCATGGGAACCGCGACCCAGTGGCTAGGCGAGTTCCTGGTGCAAAACGAACAAGACCTGCGCCGACTGGTGGGCTTGAAGTGACGATAGTCTACCTCGATGGCTGATTGGCACAGGAGTCGCCCGATCCTGGGAGAAGAGCCGAAACGATAGCTAGAGTGCGTTCACCAATGGACGGCGGATCGGTATTCCGCCCTATAAAAGGAGAACACCATGGCAATCCCTGCACGCTGCCAGCCCATCGCCGACCAACTTCAGAACGACAAGGATCTGCTGGCTGACCTGCAAACCGAACTCAGCGGAGAGACGAGCGCTCGCGACAAACTGCGGACTCTGCGACTGATCAGAAGCGTTCGTTCCAACGTGCTGACTCTGCAAAAAGCCCTGAATAATTGCATCAACCCGCCTCCGCAACTCCCGGACTTGATCCCGGTGGCCGTGATGCCAAACCGCCGGACAGATGGAGTTCATCCCGCTGTGGTTGTCTTCAACAACGGTCTTGGTCCAGCCACTGGTCCGTTCAAAATAACCTTCGGCACAGAGTACGTTTCGTCCTACCATCAGGATCCACCCCTGTATGCCGACGTGGTTTTCGATATCAACGTGCCTGCTTCCCAGAACTTTCCTCCTGGCGTAAATACGAGCGTCGACACGAACGTTGCGTTCCCGTTTTAATACGCCCTGGCACCACGGAGACGCCTGTCTTCAGCTTCTATGTCATGGTGGATCCAGACAATCAAGTAGCTGAAACGAATGAGGGCAACAACTACTTTGAGGTGCAAGCCCAACCAGGTGTAGTGATTGTCGAACTCTGCCCCCATTGCGGGCCGCGCTTGTTGCATTTGCGAACGGACCAGCGCGGCCCCGGCTCCAAACGTGATGTAATCGTAAGTTAATTCAGGGAGGCTTTTTGTTCAGAGCGAAAATCACAGCACTTGGCTGTTACAGTCCGCCGCGCGTTTTGACGAATCACGATCTGGAGAAGCTGGTAAATACGAACGATCAATGGATTCAGGATCGGACCGGAATCCGCGAACGGCATATCGCCGAGCCCAATATCGCAACTTCCGACATGGCCGTGGAAGCCGCGCGCATCACGCTGCAACAAAGAGGGATCTGCGCTGAAGAACTTAACGCGCTGATCGTTTGCACAGTCACCCCTGACATGCTATTTCCGGCCACCGCCTGCTTGGTCCAAGATCGAATCGGGGCGAAAGGAGCCTGGGGATTCGACTTGGTTGCCGCCTGTTCGGGCTTCATCTACGGACTGACTACGGCCGCTCATCTGGTGTCCTGCGGATCGCATCAGAAAGTGCTCGTGATCGGTGCGGACACCATGTCGCGCATTCTCGATTACACCGATCGTGCAACCTGTATTCTGTTTGGCGATGGAGCTGGCGCGATGCTGGTCGAGCGGGCCGAGGATGGCGAGACCGGTTTCATCGACTTCCTGAACGAGATTGACGGTTCGGGCGGCGATTACCTGAAACAGCCGGCCGGGGGAAGCCGCATGCCGGCCACCCACGAAACGATTGACCAGAAGCAGCATTTCGTCAAGCAAGACGGTCAGCAAGTCTTCAAGTACGCAGTCCGAAAGATGTACGAGATTTCGCGGGATCTTCTGGAGCGCAATAATTTGACAGCTAAAGACATTGCGATGTTGATTCCGCACCAGGCGAACAAGAGACTCATCATGGCAGCGGCCGAGCGCCTGGGGCTTCGCTGCGATCAGGTAATGGTTAACATCGATCGGTATGGGAACACGACGGCCGCCACGATTCCGCTGGCTACTCGCGATGCGGTGGAAGAGGGAAGACTGAAGAAGGGGGATCTGGTGGTGTTCGCGGCGGTCGGAGCGGGATACACCGTGGGTGCGAATCTTTGGCGTTGGACGATGTAAAGTTTTCGGCTCCTCCGACTGATATTCTGTACGTATGGGATTAGCTACGCAGGCAGACCTTTGGGAGGATTTTGTCGCTGATCGATACGATCCCAACCGAAAGACCGAAGATTTCCGGAAGTTCGACGACTCCGCACCGGCCGGAGTGCGCGAGTTCTATCGGCTAAACCACTCGCACCAGACTCGCGATTTTGTCTTATCCAAAAAATCCCAGTACACGACGAAGCAGAAGAGCGAAATGGGAATCTGGGAAGCCATGGAGTATCTCAACACCCTGGTTGACGATAGCGACCCGGACACGGACCTCAGCCAAATCGACCACAATCTGCAAGCCGCGGAAGCGATTCGCCGAGACGGGCACCCGCGCTGGATGATTCTGACCGGGTTGATTCACGATCTCGGCAAGGTTCTTTGCCTATATGGCGAGCCCCAGTGGTCGGTGGTGGGCGACACCTTTCCGGTCGGCTGCGCATGGTCTCAGAAGATCGTGTTTCCGGAGTTGTTCGCGGCTAACCCCGACCGGCAGGTTCCGGAATATCAAACGATTCTTGGCGTCTACTCGGAAAATTGCGGGCTCGACAAAGTGGATTTGTCGTGGGGCCATGACGAGTACCTTTACCACGTCGTGAAAGATTACCTCCCTCAAGAAGCGCTCTACATGATTCGATACCACTCGTTCTATTCTGGTCATCGAGAGGGAGCTTATTCCCATTTAATGAATGGTGTAGACCGTGAGATGTTCGACTGGGTGAAGAAGTTCAATCCGTACGATCTGTATTCGAAAAGCTCCAACCGCCCCGATCTGAAAGAAGTGAAGCCTTTCTACCAGGATCTAATCGCGGAATATTTTCCAGCTCGAATCGCATGGTAGCCGATTTTAGATTGAGATTTACTCGGGCACTGGCTCACTAACGTTCGTTGTGATGAAAACTGAAGGATGGCGCGTGGAGAACGGAAAACCTACTATTGCGGTGCTTGGCTTAGGATATATCGGGTGCGTCAGCGCTGCGTGCCTTGCGAAGCTAAGTTATCGGGTAATCGGAATCGACAGCGATCAGCATAAGGTCGATAGCGTGCGCAACGGACAGGCTCCATTCTATGAGCCTGGACTGGAAGATCTGGTTCGAGAAGCCGCTGAAAACGGTTCCTTGACTGCAACCACATCGTTGTCCGACGGCGTTCGCGAAGCGGATGTAGCCTTCGTGTGCGTGGGCACTCCTTCCGAGCGAAATGGCAATCTTGGGCTCGATCAATTGAAGCGTGTGGTCGGGGAAATCGCCGACGAGTTGCATGGTCGGGCCAAGCCGCTGATTGTCGCGATCCGCAGCACGGTATTTCCCGGTACTTGCGAGGAAGTGGTGCTTCCGGCACTCAGCGGGCACCCTAACGTCCGAGTCGTCTCGAATCCTGAATTCCTTCGCGAAGGGATTGCGGTGCAAGATTTTATGGAACCCTCGCTGGTGGTGGTGGGAGGGTCCGACCTGTCGGCTGTAAAGCAGGTGGCGGAGTTGTACGCGCCTCTGGGAGTTTCGGCCTGCCAAGTCTCGCTGCGCACGGCCGAGATGATCAAGTATGCGTGCAACGCGTTCCATGCGGTAAAGATCTCCTTCGCAAACGAGATTGGGGCGCTGTGCGGCAAGCTCGACGTGGATTCTCGAGAGGTGATGGACACCCTGTGCGAGGACGTCAAGCTGAACGTCTCAAAGGCCTATTTGAAGCCTGGATTCGCGTTTGGCGGGTCGTGTTTACCGAAAGACTTGCGCGCGCTGACTTATCGGGCCAATCGGCTGGATCTCAAACTTCCTCTGCTGGAATCGGCCATGCCGAGCAACGAGCAGCATCTGAAGCGCGCTATTGAATCCGTCATGGACCTTCCCGAGAGCCGTATCGGCGTGATTGGCCTGGCTTTCAAAGAAAATACCGACGATTTGCGCGAGAGTCCCGTGGTGGCGATGCTGGAATATTTGATCGGCAAGGGGCGCGACATCCGGGTCTTCGATCCGCACATACGGATTGTTGATCTCTATGGGAGCAACAGGAATTTTATTCTGCAGACCATTCCTCATATCGGCCGGCTTATGGACAACAGCCTCGATCAGCTTCTAGGGTGGGCGGATTGTCTGGTCATTGCTCAAAAGCAAAGCGCCGCGTCATCCGATAAGATTGCGAGCAGCGGTTTGCCGGTTTTGGATCTCATGGGGACTGGCTTGACGAAGGTAGGCTTGGTGGCCCACTAGCGTATGAAAAAGGCGCTGATAACGGGAATCACGGGACAGGACGGATCGTTTCTCGCGGAATTTTTGCTGGCCAAGGATTACGAGGTGCATGGAATCGTGCGCCGTGCATCCACGTTCAACACAGATCGTTTGGACTCGATTTACGCCGATCCGCATGACCAAGGCTCCTCGCTGCATTTGCATTACGGCGATGTAACGGACGGCGCCGCGCTGAGGCACGTGATCGAAAGAGTCCAGCCAGATGAGATTTACAATCTGGCGGCGCAGTCGCACGTTCGGGTAAGCTTCGACCAGGCGGAGTATACGGCGGACGTGGTCGCGACCGGAACTTTGCGCTTGCTGGAGGCGTTGAGGGATTACGTTGGCTCGGGGGGGCGTCGGATCCGTTTTTATCAGGCGGGCTCGTCGGAGATGTACGGCGCGACCAAGCCTCCGCAGAACGAAACGACGCCGTTTTATCCTCGCAGCCCGTACGCGGCCAGCAAGGTCGCGGCGCATTGGTATGCGGTCAATTATCGCGAAGCCTACAAGCTGTTCATCTGCAATGGCATCCTCTTCAATCATGAGTCGGAGCGACGCGGAGAGACCTTTGTAACGCGCAAAATCACCCGGGCGCTAGGCCGCATAAAGCTGGGCCTGCAGAATAAGCTATTTCTGGGCAATTTGGATGCAAAACGGGATTGGGGGTTTGCCGGCGATTACGTGGAGGCGATGTGGCTCATGCTGCAGGCGCCCGAGCCCGACGACTACGTGGTTTCCACCGGCGAGTCGCATTCGGTTCGCGAGTTTTTGGATCTAGCGGGGGCATGTTGCGGTTTGGATTGGACCAAATACGTCGAAACCGATCCCCGGTATTTTCGCCCCACCGAGGTCGATTATCTGATGGGCGACTCATCCAAGGCGCGCCTTAAACTAGGCTGGAAACCGAAGGTAGGGTTCGAGGACCTGGTGCGGCTGATGGTGGAGCACGATCTGGAGCTTGCCCAACAGGAATTGACTCTTGCCACCGCGGGGCATAAGGTTGTGGTCCGCGGCATGGCGCATGGATAGAGCTGGAAAGATCTTCGTAGCGGGGCATCGAGGGCTGGTCGGATCGGCCATTGTGCGTCGTCTTGGGGCTGCCGGCTACGGGAATCTCGTCTTGCGCACACGTTCGGAAGTGGATCTTTGCAATCAGGCCGCGGTTGATAATCTATTTCGGCAGGAGCGTCCCGACTACGTTTTTCTGGCTGCGGCGAAAGTGGGCGGCATTCTCGCGAACAGCACCTATCCAGCAGATTTCCTGCGCGACAACCTAGCCATTCAAACCAACGTCATCGATTCGGCCTATCGGCACGGAGCGAAGAAGCTGGCTTTTTGGGGTTCGTCCTGTATTTATCCCAAGATGGCTCCTCAGCCGATCAAAGAAGAATACCTGCTGACGGGTCCGTTGGAAGCAACGAACGAATGGTACGCGATCGCCAAAATCGCAGGGATCAAGATGGCCCAAGCCTACCGAAAGCAGTACGGGTTCAATGCGATCAGCTTGATGCCGACGAATCTATACGGTCCGGGGGATAATTTCGATCTGCAGTCGTCGCATGTCTTGCCGGCTTTGCTTCGCAAGGCGCATGAAGCCAAACAAAACGGCGACGCTGAATTGCCGGTGTGGGGAACGGGGTCGCCTCGGCGCGAGTTTCTCCATGTGGACGATCTGGCCGATGCGGCGTTGTTCCTGATGGAGCACTACGACGAGCCGGAGATCGTGAATGTCGGCACTGGTACAGACGTAACAATCCGGGAACTAGCCGAAATGATTCAGCAGGCGACCGGCTACCAGGGACGTGTTGCGTTCGACGAGACCAAACCCGATGGAACTCTCCGCAAATTGCTGGACGTTTCCAAGTTGACCAGTTTAGGTTGGACAGCTCGCACGCCGCTCCGCGAAGGCATTGCGAGCACGTATGGTTGGTATCTGGAAAACTTCAAATCATGTACATGCCACCATTGATTTCGATGGTCTGGCCGTGTATATAGCGCGACGGTTCGGTGCAGAGGAAGAGGATCGCATCAGCCACCTCCTCATTCGTTCCGAGGGTTCCAGCGGGAGCCGATGCGCGCATGCTTTCGAGCGTCTGCTTGGTTGAGAACACCTCGTGGAAGTGGTTGTCCACGGTGCCCGGACTCACCGCATTCACCCGAATCCCTTTCGGTGCCAATTCCTTGGCCAGACCCTTGGTGATCGCCGACACAGCCGCTTTAGCTGCCGCGTAGATCGTCGCTCCAGGACCGCCCCCATTTCGCGCGGCGATCGAACTCAAATTGATAATAACCCCCGACCCTGATCGGACCATGTGCGGAGTTACCGCCTGGCAGAGGAAGTACACGCTCTTCACATTGAGGTTCATCACCTGGTCAAACAAACCCTCAGTGAACTCTTCCAGCTTCGCCCGTCCCACTAGCGACCCGGCGTTGTTGATCAGAATGTCTACCTCGGGCACCGTCTTTTTCACATCGGCAACGAAGGCTTGGATGCCCTCCGAGGTAGATAGATCGCCCGAGATCAACTCGCCCTGGGCTCCGGCGCCCTCCACCAACGAGAGCGTCCGTTCCGCTCCTTCGCGATAGCCGCTGTAGTGGATCACTACTCTCGATGCTCCATGCCGTGCCAGCGCGACCGCGGTCGCGGCTCCGATTCCGCGCGATGCGCCCGTGACCAGCGCCGTCTTTCCTTTCAGTTCAGCCAATGAATCCCCCACATGCATTATACTTTTGATATCCATGAAGCTCTTCACTCTGTTCGTGTTAGCGAGCGCTCTCGGTCTTGCAGGCCCCATCGCAGGTCCCAAGACTGAGCTGGGCGATCTAAATGGTGCCAAGTTCCGCATCGACGTCCCCGAAAACTGGAACGGTGGCTTGGTGATCTACTGCCATGGCTACAACGCCGAACCTGGCTCCTTCAAAGACACCAAACTGCCCCCAATATTCGCCGTATTCACCGATCAAGGCTACGCGCTGGCGCAATCGGGCTACGCGGCGGGAGGCTGGGCGGTTCAGGAAGCCATCCTGGATACCGAAGAATTGCGCCGCTATTTCGGCACGAAATATGGCAAACCGAAGGAGACGTTTGTAACGGGACACTCGATGGGCGGCTTTCTCACGATGATGCTGATGGAGCGCTACCCGACGAATTACGACGCGGGTTTGGCGCTGTGCGGTCCGCTTGCCCCGACCAACTACTTCATGGCTCGCGGAGCGTTCGATGCGAGAGTGGTGTTCGATTATTATTTCCCCAATGTTTTGCCCCCGCCGGATAACGTCCCCGCCGACTTCCGGAACTCGACCGCGAAAGCCAAGGAACTGATCGCTCTGCTGGACAGCCAGCCCGAAAAGTCGGCAGCGCTGCGGCGGTTCACGGGGGCGCATAGCAACAAAGATATGGGTGCGACATTAGTGTTCCTGACGGACCTGTTCCGGGAACTGCAGCAGCGGACCGGGGGCAATCCATTCGATAACCGGGACGTGATTTACGAATCGTTGGACGACTACAATCCGCTAAACGAGGGTGTAAAGCGTTACGCGGCGGATAAGAAAGCGGCTGAGTACATTCGCACTTGGTACACGCCCACGGGCAAATTGTCTCATCCTCTGCTGGCGATTCACACAACGTACGATCCGCTGGTACCGGTCCGCGTGCCCGCCATGTACCCTGGTCTGACTGAGATCGCCGGGTCTCGCGATTTCTTCGTGCAGCAGTTTGTGGAACATGATGGGCATTGCACGATTTTGGCACCGGAGATCGCCAGGGGATTCTCGCAGTTGCGAGAATGGAAGAACAGCGGAGTAAAGCCTCCGTCCGGCCTCAACAAGTAGCGCCGCCGGAGCTCGGCTTTCATTGACGGGCGTGCGAGACTTCCTGAATCCGCACGCCCGGAGTACGATCCTCCGCAAACTGCAGGGCTAGCGTGCCAGCCAAGTCCGCTTCCATTTCGCTCATCTCTTCATCGTCGACTTCGACGTGATATTTAGTTCGTGGTTTCCATCCAATAATAAACATCTGCTCGCCGTCGGCTTGAAAGCGCAGATGGTCGCGAGCAACTACGATGCTGGCCTTGCCGATCCGAATCGGTTCGGGCTTTCCTGCTAGCGGGCCTTTTTGGTAAAGCATAGTGATATGGCCGTCACGATAGAGTTGAGCTTGTCCGTCCTGCAAGGCGAACCATACAGCATCTTCGTCCCAGTTAGACCTCAGGAATAGAACTCCGGATCGTGCGTCGTGAAATACGAGCGGCAAGTGCGCGTAGCTGAGGCCGGGTTGGTAGGGATTCGCCCACAGGAATTCGTACGGCGCGCCGTAGACCCCGCGCAGCATAAACCGGTCCTGAATCAGCCATCCTTGCAGGAACTGGTTTTCGAGAGCGTTGCTATCATAAGCGACCGTGCTCAGTCCAGCGGCCCGGGCCAGCGCGGACCGCGTAACGTCGGGATCCCCGTTTCCGCTGAAGATCGGGACCCTGTACTCGTTTTCAGTCGCCGGGTACGGGGCTGGATAATTGCATGCCACTTCGTAGGTCGCAAGCGTTTTGAAGTAGTCCGGCGCGAAAGAGCGGAGGTCGATCGTGAGGTTGTCCCGAACGGAATGCAAGGTCTCTAAAAGAGCTTGCAATTCGGCACCGGCGTCGAGGTTCGATCCTGCGTTGAGGCTGGGGGCCATCTTCCCCTTCCACCATTGCTCCACAGCCGTTCGAAGCGTCGTTTCGGTTGCATTCTGATCCTGCTCAGCGATTGCGATGGCCGCTAGGATCCTGCTTCGCTGGATGCCGATAGACGGCGTCGCTGGAGAGCTTCCAATTCCCTTCCGAATCTTGGCCGCTAGCGCCTGCGATTGCGATTCGCCAAGCAAATTCTGGCACCAGTCGTAAACAAGAGCCAATTGGCGTAAATCGGATCCGGCCCCCAGCGCCCAATCGATGGCTCGTTTCCCAGTCGCGGCGTCGCCACTTACAGCATAGTAAAGCGATAACGCGAACCCGGGCTCCGGCATCTCAGCCTTGCCTGAGATCAGCGTATCGAACTGACGCCAACGCATCGATTGCCGTTCCCGCTCGCGCTTTAAGAGCCGAAGTTTTTGAGGACGGAGAAACAGGCGGGGATGTTCGGTGTAGACCCGGTATTCTTCAGCCTGGCCTTGAGCGTTAGCCGCGGAACCGATGAGAGCGCACAAAATGAGGAAGACGTAGGAGCGCATCGGCTGTCTGCGTTGAGGCTTGGTCACTTGTCATTGTGTCACAGCGCCACACCCAAACCCGGGTAGTCCCGGGATCGCACTTACCAAGTGCAGCTTTATGAAAGGTTTAGAGCTGATGAGAAGCTTGGCGGGAGACGTGCATAGAAACTGGGGAATTGATGAAGTGACTCTTGAAAGCCTGCCCTCTGATTGCAATAGGCAGAATAGGAAGCGAGTGGGCTGCATGAATGGCGTGCTTGCGGGAGACGGTGTTTCGAGTTTTCAAGCCGCTCTTTTCCTGTTGGCGGATTGCAACAGAGGGTCTTTTTTTGTCTGAGGGCTTCGTCAAAAGTAGAATGGATCTTGCCAGGATTCGTCTTGCCCAGGATTGCGGCTTCGGAGTCGTTTGGCGTTCGTGGTGCAGGAATTTTAGGACGCGGGCCTCACCAGGAATGGAACTTGCAAGCGGGTGTCCGTGCCAGAGACATCGACGCCTGATCCTAGCCCTCCCAGGGCGGACCGCACCGGAACCCCAGCCCACACAATTCCCTCAGCCGGGATCCGGTGCGGTTTCTTCTTGTGAATCTTTGTAGTGTAACCAATTTTTCTTTGCCGAGCTTGGTAGATCCTGAAGTCATGGCTTCCAGAGAACATCTGCTGAAAATCGGAGTCTCGGGCATCCGCGGCGTTGTTGGCGAGTTCCTCACGCCCTCTCTCGCCCTGGCCTTCGCCCAAGCGTTCGGAACGTACGTTGGCGCTGGACGCGTAGTGGTGGGACGCGATACCAGAGCCAGCGGACCCATGCTGCAGCACGCGGTCCAGTGCGGATTGCTGGCTGCGGGATGCGAAGTGGTCGACGTGGGCATTCTTCCAACACCGACTATTCAGATTTATACCAAAGCATCCCATGCGCGCGGAGGGCTCGCGATCACGGCATCGCATAATCCGCCCGATTACAACGCCTTGAAAATGTTCAACGCCCAGGGCTTGTTCTTTAACAACTACGAGCGCGGCGACCTGCTCGATCTTTACCATCAAAGCGACTTCCGTCAAGCGGCCAATGACGAAATTCGCGCGGTGACCTGCGAATACGGGGCTCCCTCCCAGCTTCACCTCGAACGGGTCCTGAAGCATGTCGACGCGGAACGAATTCGCGGCCGCCGCTTCCGTGTCGCCCTCGACGGCGTGAACGGAGCGGGATCCATCCTCAGCGTGCGATTTCTGCGCGACATGCTGGGCTGCGAACTGCATGCGATCTCCGTTGACCCGACTCAGCCGTTCCCTCGCATAGCGGAGCCCCGGCCAGACACTTTGGGCGATCTTTCCGAGCTGGTCAGGCTGAGAGGCTGCGACGTTGGATTCGGGCAGGATCCCGATGGAGACCGCCTGGCGGTGGCCGACGAACATGGGCGCGTACTGGATAACGACGATGTGCTGGCCTTGGCTGTCGATATCGCATTGGCCCGAACGCCGGGCGACGTGGTGGTGAACCTGACGACATCGTCCGCTATCGACGATATTGCGCGCAAACATGGGCGTAAAGTGTTTCGGACCGCCGTCGGGGAGGCGAACGTCGTGGAGTCCATGCAGGCGGTCCAAGCGGCAATCGGAGGAGAAGGCGCGAACGGCGGGATTATCTTTCCTGCCGTCCACTGCTGCCGGGACAGTTACACGGGGATGGCATTTCTGCTGGACCGAATGGCGCAAACCGGGCAGACGATATCGGCTCTACAGGCCGCCTTGCCGCGCTATTACCGCAAGCTCGATAAGATCGCCTATGAGCACGGCCGCTTGGGTCCGATCATGCAAGCGTTGGACGAGCGGTTCGAAGAAGCGGGAAAGGACCGGACTGACGGACTCAAACTGATTTTCCCGGATGGTTGGATTCACGTGCGCGCCTCGAACACCGAGCCTCTCCTGCGGCTGGGCGCGGAGGCGACCTCGGAAGAACGCCTGCACGATCTCTATGAGGAAGTTCTGCGCGTCGTGAGAGGATGAGGGTTACTCAATGGGAGCGGGGGCGGCATCCGGTTTGGCCAAGCTCGGCGAGTTTGGAAGTATGAATTCCGTCTCGTTCTTTCGCAGCATTTTGAGCTTTTTTCGAATTTCCAGATCCTGCTCGGAGGGTTTGAGGCGGAGATTCTCGAGGCGCACGCGCTTGGATTCGTTCTCGCTGGTGAGATTTGCATTCTCTTCTTCGAGCAGACGAATTTCGCGCCGTTTGGCGATGAGCGCCGGGATGCCTTGGGGTCCGCTGAGCGTTAAATAGCCGTACACACCCAGGAGGATGAAGGCAATCGTGAAGGCAAGCCGTCGTGCAAGCGAATCCATGTACCGCTGAGTCCTTACTTGTTTATAATCTTCTTTTGCAAAAATAGCCAGTGAAGGGGCGAAAATAATAAAGTGACCGGCAATATGGTAGTCCTGTGCACGTGCGCCAGCCAGGAAGAGGCGGACCGCTTGGCGGACCTGCTGGTGGGCAAAAGGCTGGCTGCATGCGTTACGGTGATCCCGGGGGTGCAGAGCGTGTATCGCTGGAAGGGCGCAATCGAGCGTTCGCGGGAGTTCTTATTAATCATCAAAACCAGCCAGCGATGTTTCGAACAAATGACCGCTGAATTGGTGCAGGCTCATTCCTACGACGTTCCCGAGGTAATCGCATTGCCGGTGGTGGCCGGCTCGGCGGCCTACTTGGAGTGGATGGCCGAATCGCTCGAAAACGTCACGTAGGGGAACACTTCCGGAATGTGCGAGTCATAGTGGCCATGACGATTCCACGTCCACCCGGCTCCCGGCGGTATGGGTCTCCGATCGGCGTCCACTTGTTGGAAGCGCGAACAGTCGATGCTCCATACATCGCCGTTACGAGGCGGCAATGCTCGGCCATCCGCCAAGAGTTCCAGGCCACGCCAGGGAAACGCCAACTCGGCCGACCAGCCCGCGGCCCCATCCACATGCGCGGCGTGACGCAGTCCGGGGTAGTCCCAGTCCAGAAATCCCCAGCGCTCGCCGCGCGGATGAACGTGGCCTCCAACGCCATCGAGCGTCATTGTTTTGCGCTTGGCTGGATCGAACTCGGGCGTTAGCGGCTGGTCTTTCCAGATCCAGAAGACTTCGTAAATTGTGTTGAGGGCGTTGATCTCGAACTCGTAGTAGGCGTTCTTTCCGGCGATGAATACTTCGAGATCGTTGTCTTCGTAGATGCGGGAGTCGCGTTCGGTGAGGGTGGCGTGAACGTGCGGCTCCTCCGCAGTGAAGCCAAAGTAGAGATTTTGGTCATCCCAAAGCATCGCTACTCGCGTGTCGTACCAGGCGGGTTCGCCCGTGACGATGTCCACGAAGCGATTCGATTTCGGGGCGGCCAGCCAGGATGGCTCGTCGAGCCGACCGTCTATCGTGATGGCTCCGGCGGCGCGATAACACGTGTAATGGGCGGGCTCGATACCGGGCATCTTTCCAGCCTATAGCAGTATGAGATAGTAGAGCCGGAGCGCGCATGAACTCTATTCCCATCCTCTCCAGTATCCTCGGACTCTCGTTCGCGTCCGGAATAAATCTGTACGCGGCCGTGCTCGTGGTCGGCCTCGGCGAGCGTTTTGGATGGATCAGCGGCCTGCCGGGCAGCCTGGACACTTTAGCCCATCCCGCCATCTTGAGCATTGCCGGAATAATGTATCTCCTTGAATTCTTCGCCGACAAAATTCCTTTCGTCAGCGTTGCCTGGGATTCGATACACACGGTGATTCGGCCTCTGGGCGCCGCCGCGTTGGCGCTCGCTTCCACTTCGAAGTTAAGCCCGGAGCTGCAGGCGATCGCCATGTTGGCGGGCGGGTCCGTTGCGCTTGGATCGCATTCCACCAAGATGGGCTACCGTCTCATCGCCCATGCCTCCCCCGAGCCGGTCAGTAACTCGATCTTTAGCGTAGCCGAAGACTTTGGCGTGGTCGGGCTGGTGTTGCTGACCTACCAACATCCCATGATTGCTGCGGGAATCGTGGCCGCGCTGCTCATTGGAATCGCGATCGCAATGCCATTTCTCCTGAGGGTTCTGACGTTTCTTGCCTCCGGTCTGGCAGGGCGAATCTCCTCCTGGTTTAGTTCCTCTGACGCCTGCGCCATTCCAGCTTGGCTGGCCCCGGAACTGGATCGCCTCGGCTCTGGCCGTTCAGTATATCGCTGCTTTGCGCGCAAGGTTCCCAAGGCCGCTCGCATGCGGCAAGGCTATCTCATCGTGGCTGAAAAGCAGTGGTACTTCGCTTTCCGGGGATGGGTCCGTCCACGCCTGATCCCAATTTCTAGTCCGGCTCCAACTGTTGATCGGGGGCTGCTGTTCGATACGCTCGGCGCGGACGATTGGAGTGTGTACTTCACCAAGGATTGCAGCCCGGGAAATCAACCCCTCGCTAGCGGTCGCGGTTCGGTTCCGGTCACCGCTCGCTAACGCGTCACCCGTAACCGGGAGGGGCCGGAAATGGCCCGCGCGCCTCTTCCAGCTTCATAGCCAATTCCAGCAGCAGTTCCTCTTGATACGGGCGACCCACCAGTTGGACTCCCGCCGGCAGTCCGCGTTCGTCAATTCCAAACGGGATCACCATGCCGGGCAGACCAAACAGATTAAAGGGAGTGGAGGGCATCATCGCCTCGAATAGGCCGATCGGCTTCTGGTCGGTTTCATAGCGCCGCTGACGATGCTCAAAGGCGCAGACCCCGCTGGCGGGCAGCAACAGCACGGGGAACTGCTCCATCTGGCTCAACATGGCGTGGCGCATCTTATCGCGCGCGGCCAGACTCTCAACCACTTTGTTAGCGGTCGGCTCCGCTTCCTGCAAAGCTTTGGCGAGAAACTCGGTGCCGGTCCAATGCGCCCGATCTTCCCGACCAGCGATCAATGCGTTCGTAATTCTGGCAGGCAGTAGGCCAAAGAAAAACCACCAGAGGTTGGGCGCTCGCTCCATTCCTTTCGGCTGAAACGCTTCCACCGGGAATCCCAGATCCTGCGCGCATTGGGCCGCTTTTCGGACTGCCGCACGGACGCCGGTCTCCACAGGCACGCTCAAGAACTGTTCCATACATCCAATTCGTACGCCGCCGAGGTCCGGCTTGCTCAGCGTCACAGGCGCGGAGAATGGATCTTCCCAGTCGTAGCCCGACAGCGTCTCGAAAAGCAGCTTGACGTCTTTTGCCGTGCGGGCCATTGGTCCGGCCACGCCGAGCAGCCCTCCCGGATGGTTGATCGCGGGCATGTGTCCCACGGCGGAAACCCGGCCCGGAGTCGGCTTGAGTCCGGAGATGCCGCAGAAGTGAGCAGGGACTCGGACCGATCCTCCGCCATCGCTGCCGATGCCCGCTGGTGAGAAAAATGACGCGATGGCTGCCGATTCACCGCCGCTCGATCCGCCGGCCGTTCTATCGAGGTTCCACGGATTGTTAGTGCGGCCAATCAGATTGTTGTCCGACTCGTAGTTCGCTAAAAACTCCGGGCAGTTTGTTTTGGCAAATGGGATCGCGCCCGCTTTCTTGAAACGCCTTACCGCGGCGGCATCGCGGGTCGCGCGGAAATCCTGGAAGAAGCTGCTTCCGCAAGTAGTCGGGTAGCCTGCCAGATCGAAGCTGTCCTTAATCGTGACCGGGATTCCATGCAGCGGACCCGCGAACTCGTCGCGCATTTGCGCCTGCTCGGAGGCTCGGGCCGCCGCTCGAGCTTCGTCGTGAAGTATGCGGATGAATGCGTTGATCTTGGGATTGTGTTTCTGGATCTGGAGGAGGTGAGCGTCCAGCAATTCGACTGGCGAGAGTTTCTTGGACCGGATTTGGGCGGCCATCTCAGTCAGAGTCAGGCGATGAGGCATGCTCTTCATTGTAGGCTTCGTTGTAATCCACCGAACTCCCGGCGTGCTAGCCTCGTATTAGTCAAGAGAGTCTGTCCATGCTAAAACTTCGCAATATTCTGGCGCTTGCCCTTTTCGTCCCCGGCCTGGCAGTTGCAGCCGACCCGGCTTTGCTCGGTCTTCTGATGCCGGATGCCAAAGCTGTAGCGGGCATACAGGTGAATCAAGCTAAGATCTCGCCATTTGGCCAATATGTTCTCGCGCACATGCAGCCCGATGACGCGGGCTTCAAGAAATTCATGACCGACACCGGGTTTGACCCTCGCCGCGACTTGAGCGAGATCGTCATGGCATCGAATTGGGATTCGAATGTCAACGCCCACTGGTTGATCGTGGCCCGCGGGATGTTCGATTCATTCAAGATCGAAGCCAGTCTGCTGCGCGGCGGCGGAACCAAGACCTCTTTCCTGGGCGTCGATATTCTCTCGGGCAACACGACTGGCGTGAAAGAAGGCGACTCCGTGATTGCTTTTTGCGATAACTCGACGGCTGTAATGGGCGACCCGGACAGCGTCAAATCCACCATTCAACGGTTTCAAAGCAGAGCGGACGGTGCTGCTCTCGCCGCTCAGGTAAAGAGCGTCAGCGGGGCGTACGATTTCTGGTTTAGGACGCTGGTCCCGGTATCGGAATTTGCAGGGTTGATGCCGGATCCGAATATCGGGCAAGCGATGAGCACCCCCCTGTTCCAGGCGATTTCACAGGCCAGCGGCGGCGTCAAATTCGGGGCGAATGTGCAGTTTTCGGTGCAGGCCGTTACGCGCTCGGACAAAGATGCCCAGGCTTTGGTGGACGTGATTCGGTTTATCGGGGGGATGATTCAGACCAATCGCGATAAGGATGCGGTGGCTGGGCAGGTTTCCACGTTGGTCGATTCCATGAATTTGAGCGCCACAGGGAATGTGATGACTATGTCGCTGACCGTTCCAGAGACGCAGGTGGAGAACATGCTCGATCAGGCTCGCACGCCAAAGCACACAGCCAAGAAATAGTGTGGGGCAGCCAATCTTGACTGCAGCCGGCTTTCAGCCGGCTTTGAACCGGCTGAAAGCCGGTTGCGGGCAAGATTGCCCGCCCCACAATTAGCCCTGAAATAGCGGGCCGTTATCTATCTCCGGTTCCCCTGCCGCCAGACACTCGATCTGTTCCCAGGCAAAACGCCTTAGCACCGCTCCAGAATCGCACTTTTCGATCATGAGGCAGTTCGCATCTGTGCGAAAGGCCAGCCTTTCCCGCGCGGTGAACCGCATTCTGTCCGCGCTACCAAACAGCTTAACCAGCACGAAAGCTTTCTTGCAGCCAAAAGAATATCGGCCGGCCGGATCTCTTACCAAGGCATGTTCAAGTCGCAGCGTGGCTTCTTGAGGAGTCATAAGCGTTGGATACTAAGACTGAAGTGTCAGCGCACAGGTTACTCATGAGGGAAAAATCTGAGGTCGTGATTATCGGTGCTGGTATTGTCGGAGCCAGCATCGCCTATCACCTCACACAGGCAGGCTGCAAAGATGTACTGATTTTGGAACGGGAGACCCGGCTGGGTCTAGGGTCCACAGGCAAGAGTATGGGCGGCGTCCGTGCTCAGTTCGCTACCGACGTCAATATCCAAATGTCGCTCTACTCGATTCCATTTTTTCGCGAATTCGAGGACGCAACCGGCAGTCCGTCCGGCTATAAACCGCATGGCTACCTGTTCGTGGCAACCAGCGAAAGTCACCAAGCTTACCTTCAATCCAACTACGTTCGACAAATTGAGCTGGGGTTGAAATTCGCGGAGTTGCTGAACGCGCAAGATGTCGTAAAGATGGTTCCGCAGTTGCGCTCGGACGACATTGTCGGAGGCAGTTTTTGCGCGACGGACGGGTTCGTGGATCCCTACAGCGTGATGATGGGTTTCATGAAGAGGGCTCAGGAAAGCGGTGCCACGCTCCGCCGCGGCGTGGAGGTGACGGGTGTTGTATCGAACAGCGGCCGTGTCGACGGTGTGCGCACCAGCGAGGGCCAAGTCAGCTGCCGAGTAGTGGTGAATGCGGCAGGCCCATGGGCTGGGCTGGTCGCCAAAAGCGCGGGATTGGATCTGCCCGTCTACCCCCTGCGCCGCATGCTGGTTCCCACCGAGCCATTCGCCGGACTTCCCGATCCCTTGCCCATGGTGATCGATATGTCTACGGGATTTCACTTCCGTCCTGAAGGCAGAGGGTTACTCATGGCTTGGAACGATCAGGCGGAGCAACCGGGATTCCGCACGGACTTCGACCCGGAGTTCGTGGAGAAGATTTTGATCCACGCCGTGAGCCGGGTGCCGGGGTTTGCCGAACTTCAAGTCAATCCAGGCCGGGGGTGGGCTGGTCTCTATTCCATGTCGCCCGACCACCACGCCATTCTCGGTCCCGTGCCAGGCCTGGAAGGATTTTACTGCGCCAACGGCTTTAGCGGCCACGGCGTGATGCACTCGCCCGCTACGGGCCGCATCGTGTCGGACCTTATCCTGAAAGGCCGGTCAGACCTGATCGACGCTGAACTGCTCGGGATTCGCCGGTTTTCCGAAGGTCGGCTGATCCACGAATCAGCACTCTTATAAGCTAGCCCAAACTCGCAGTACGTTTGATCGCCATACAATTTGCTTTCTGGTACTAACTCCTTTGACACTAGAGATCTATTTCACGCGAGGTCTGCAATGCTTAAACTCAGATCCAAGGAGTCAATCAGGGTGGAGCCGCAAGTTGTCTTGACGATTGTCGCGATCCTGGGTGCTGCTGCCGCAGCGCTCTTCTGCGACTTGCTGCGCGTCAGGAGCCTGCGAGCCCGAAAGGTTGACAAACAGCGGACCAGCAGCGCCAGGGACATCTCATCAGCCGGGAACAGCTCTTCAAAGAAGCAGACGCTGTCCGAAGAAGAGATTTTCGCCAAACCGAGAGTACCCGTTTTGAAGCGAGCTTCCTCGCCGGCACCGCCGAAGATTCCCAAGGACGATATGAGTTCAACACAAGCCCTCTCTAGCTGGCTGATGAAGCGTGCTGCGGCTCGGGCAACGGACAAAGCATCCGTTGAAGCAAGGGACTTGCCCCCTTTTGAGATGGCCCCGAGCCCGGAACATGTTTTGCCCCCCCATCCGGTGGTGGTGGATGAGTTCCTCTGGAGTTCGCTTTTCGACTCGCCTGCTCGCGAGCATCGACCCGAGGCAGGCTTCGGGCTGATCCATGGCTCGGGACCTCAGACGGACTTGTCGGTCCCAGGCGGATTGCATGAGTCGAGCGAGCTTGATCGCTTGATCCAAAGCGGACGTTTGTTCACAGGGCTCGTCATGTCGATCGGGGTCAGCCAGATCGACGAGCTTGTGCGGTCGCTGGAGGCTTTTCTCAACCGTGCTCTGCGTCCTGCGGATTTCGTATGCCGGAGCACCCCCGACCGATTCATTTTGCTTTGCCCCGCGCACACGGGTAGTGAAGCCCGCGCTTATCTGAACGTCTTGTCCGAACAGCTGTGGGCTTTTCAACTTGACTCATTGAGCGCTTCATCGAATCTCTTCAGCATCGGGGGCGCCAGCGTGAGGCGGGAACCGTTGGCAGATGCCGTAGCTGTTGCAAACGAACGGATGAGCCAAACGCGACGAAGCCGCAAGACAATCTCAATGCCCCAGCAGCAACGACGCGCGGTATGATCGCAGTTATGAGACGACGAGCTTTGGCAATGTTGCCAGTACTTCTTGCGATCAGCATCAGCAGTTTCGCCGATGTCGATACGATTCCGAATGGGACCAACATTCCGGTGCGCACGAATGAGCGAATTGACGTTCGAGGTTCGAGAGATGGGCGGGTTTATTCCGGTATAGTGGATCGCGATGTTCTGGACAGCCGCGGACGCCTTGCAATTCCTCGGGGGTCGGGTGCCGAACTGATCGTGCGGGATGCCGGCAACCGACTCTTGTCTGTGGACTTGGATTCCGTCATCGTAAACGGTCAGCGCTACAGCGTGCGTACTGAAGATGTGACCCGTTCGGGGTCGAACCGGGAAGGAATCGGGAAAAATGCTCGCACCGGCGAGTATGTTGGCGGAGGAGCATTATTCGGCACGATTATCGGAGCCATTGCGGGAGGCGGCAAGGGAGCCGCGATCGGCGCACTCGCTGGCGGGGCCGCCGGGGCTGGCACCCAGGTGCTGACTCGTGGTTCTGCGGTCAGGATCCCGGCAGAGGCGCTCTTGACCTTTCGTCTGGAACGCTCTTTGACCGTCGGAGTGCCGGACCGGGGCTATGACCGCGAGGGCCATCACTATCATCAAGTACAGCGGTAACCTGGGATCTGAGCCCCAAGTTTCATCCTGCCATTGAGCGCTGGTTCAACCACTCTTTTCCGGCCTGTACGGAGATTCAGAAGAAAGCTCTTCCGTATACACTCGCCGGAACGAATACTCTAATTCTGGCTCCTACAGGCAGCGGGAAGACTCTCGCCGCCTTCTTATCAGTTCTGTCACACTTGGCTTTTCAAGCCGAATCCGGGAATTTACCCAACGCCGTGAGAGCGCTGTATGTCTCGCCTCTGAAAGCGTTGGGACGGGACATGCGGCGCAATCTGGAAGGCCCCTTGTCCGCCCTGCCTGCCGTTCGCATGGATGTTCGCACAGGCGACACGGATCTGACGTCGCGCGGTCAGCAACAACGGAAGCGTCCGCATTTGCTGATCACCACCCCCGAGAGTCTTAGCTCCCTCTTGTCGCAGAGCGGTTGGCGGGATGGCGGCTTCGACGTGAGCACTGTCATCGTGGACGAGATTCACTCATTCGCGGAGGGGAAACGTGGAGCTTTGCTCGCCCTCGCCCTGGAGCGCTTGGAGAGCCGATCCACCGGAGCCCTGCAGCGAATTGGCGTGTCAGCTACCGCTTGGCCGACCGAAGCGATCACCCGGCTTCTTTGCGGCGATCGCCCGTGCTCGGTGGCAAAGGTCGATTTGCGACGAGCGTTCAAATTAGAGATTGCCACGCCAGCCCCCGATTTATGGCTGCCCCCAGCTGGATACAACCCCTTCCGCGTCGCTCAGCCTGTAGCCGACCTGGTTGCAAAAGCAGAGTGTACGCTGGTTTTCACGGCAACACGTTCTGCGGCGGAGCGCCTGGGACTGGCCCTCAAGCTTCTACTTCCCGAATGGGACGAGAAAATTGCCGTGCATCATGGATCGGTGGACCCATCGGAACGGCAGGCCATCGAGGCGGGACTGTCAACGGGCGAGCTGAAGGCGGTGGTTTGCTCGAGCAGCCTGGAACTTGGCGTTGATTTTACCAGCGTGGACCAGGTGTTGCTGATCGGTGCCCCGCGCGGGGTCAGCCGGACACTGCAAAGGCTGGGACGCAGCGGCCACCGCGTCGGGGGAGTAGCCACCGGATCTCTTGTCCCGCTGAGCTTGCCCGACCTCGTACAATGCGTCTCACTCCGGCACTCGGCGCAAAAGGGCAGGCTGGACTTCTTGCGTCCGCCCCAGGCGCCGCTGGACGTCCTCGCTCAAGTACTACTCGGAATGAGTATCGAGCGGGCTTGGCCTCTGGATGAGGCTTTTTCGACGGTGACGAAGGCCGGACCGTATCGGGATTTGAGCCGGGAGGACTTCGACAGCATCATTCATTATTTGGGCGGCGGCGGACGCGTGCTGGGTCCGTATGGGACCTACGGGAAAATTCTGATTGAGCATGGGCGGTTTCGAGTAGCCTCGCAACGGGTTGCGCGGGCTTACTACATGAACACAGGGGTAATCAGCGACGATTTTAAAATCCATGTGGTGATGCGAGGCAATCGACGCCTGGGCGAAGTGGAAGAGAACTTTCTGGCGTCGTTGCAGCCGGGCGAGGCGTTTCTGATGGGCGGCAAGCCAGTCGCGATTAAGACCATGTTTCAAAACAAAGCCGTAGTTGCCCCGGCAACGGGCGAGCGCGTGAAGGCCCCGCGCTGGATGGGCGGCAAGATGCCCTTGACCGCGCAGCTCGCGGAAGAAGAACGCAGGTTGAGGATCGGGATGCGGGAGGCTTGGTTGCGGGGCGGAAAGCCGGCGTGCGTCGCCATGCTCCGGCGCGAATGGGATGTTTCGGGACCTGCGGCCGACCGGATCGGCGGATTCCTGGAGCATCAAGTGAGGGCCGCTCCCATTCCGGTAGATGAGCCGGTGCAGATGGAACGGATACGCAGCGGCAGAACGCTGCTCATTGTCTTTCATATTGTTCGAGGCCGCGCGGTGAATCGATCTCTGGCATGGGTGTTGGCCGCACGCATTGCACGGGGCAGCAGCGTCGCAGCCAATTTTGACGATCACAGCTTCTTGCTCTCTCTTAGCGCGAAGGAGTCCCCGTCTGAGGCAGAATTGCGCGAGGGATTCAACCCCTCCGACTGGCAACGGGATCTCCGCCGGGCGCTCGAGACCACCGAGACCCTTGGGCGACGTTTCCGGGCGGTGGCGGAAGTGGGCCAGTTGCTTCCAAAACGGACGATTCGAGGAGCGGTCTCCTCTAAGTCCTCTAGCTGGAGTGGTTCATTGCTGTACAAGACGTTCCAGGAGCATGAGCCTGATCATCCTTTAGTCCGGGAGACAGTCCGTGAAGTGCTCGAGGACGAATGCGACTCGGAAACAGCTTGGCGCGAAGCGGCGCGAATTTATGCTGCTGCGTGGGAAGTGTTTACCCTGCCCCGGCCCTCTCCGTTTGCGCTGCCTTTGTTTGCCTCGTTCAATCGCGAAACTTTGATGGCTCAGGATCCGGATCGGGCGTTGGAGGAGTTGGTAGGCGAGTTATACGGGCGCTGGGAAGGCCCGGATTGAGCTCGCTTTGCGAGTTGGCGCCAGGCAGATACGCTCATGCGAGCGGAGCAATGTGGCTTGAATCCGTCCAGACCGCGATCATCGCCGACGCGCACCTCGGCTACGGCTGGGCGCAACGTCGGCGTGGTGAATTGGGACCGGTGGAAGATACCAAGTCACAGCCTAAACTGAGCGCGTTAATCGACGAACTGCGCCCCCAGCGGATCGTTTTTCTGGGCGATCTGGTACACGCTCCAAGACCAGGCAGGGAGGAGCGCGACGCTATTGAGATACTCTTGAGCGGCTTGGCATCCAAGGCTGAAATCGTGCTGGTGCGCGGCAATCATGATCGGGCCTTCGCTCGCGATTTTGGGCACCTCGGCATCAGCGTGGCCGAATCCTGGAGCGACTCAACTCTGTACGCCTTGCATGGAGACCGATTATCGCGTTCCGCTCTTCCCGAAGGTCATCTTGTGCTGGGCCATTTGCACCCCGTCTTAAGCACGAAGGACGCAGCCGGGGCGCGACTGAAGCTCCCTCTCTTCCTGACAAGCCCGAGCCTTACTGTTTTGCCGGCGTTCTCCCCCTATGCCGGCGGATTCGATGTTGGCAAGGGCTTGCCGGAAGATCTCGAGCAGTTGATCGGGACGGAATTGATCGAAGGCGTGGCGGTCACCGGACGCAGCGCCAGGCGAATAGGGCCGCTTCGCCTCCGATAGCTCTACTCTGCTCCCGCCACGGCGCGCACATGCTCGATCGCATTCATCAGCTCAGCCTGAGTTGCCATCTGCTGGATTCTTCAATCAGCGTGGCTGTATCTATCGCAGCCTGGGAAGAGCGTGGCGCCAAGCTCCAGACCTCTTCCGCCACCAACGCGAATCCCGGCCCGGCCTCGCCTGCCCTGGCGGCTTCCAAAGCCGCGTTCAGAGCCAAAATATTGGTCTGGAAAGCTATCTCTTCGATCACCCTGACAGCGGCAATACAGGAACCGCGAGTTCGCATCGTTACTCGTCTATTCGGCAGTCTGCGGGCTTTTCTTTAGAATTATCTGGATCGCTCGCCGTTTTAAGAAATGTAAAACCGAGAGAGCATGGGAACTCGACGTTGCGGGGGGCCGTCACACCAATATCTCTCGAACCTGGAGCAAGCATGTTTCACCGGCAGCGCCCGCAGACTACCCTTTCAAGATTCGCGGTTCTAATTGGCCTCATACCCGCTGGTACTTTAGCCCTTCTCGCTCAGCCCGCGCGAATCGTTGGCCCAATCGCGAATAGCGAGCGTTTCCTGGCCCTAGGCCATGTGCATCCGAAAGCCCGGCCGGAGTACGACCGTGGCCGCGTAGCGCCAGCACTTGAAATCCCGTCGGTAGCGCTCACCTTTGCTCCTTCCGAATCTCAACAATCAGAGTTGGACCGGCTTCTCAGCGATCAGCAGGATCCATCGTCCGCAAACTATCATCACTGGATTACGCCCGAAGAGTACGGCCTGCGCTTCGGGATTAGCGAGGCCGATCTAGCCACGCTCACAGCTTGGTTGCAGTCGCAGGGGTTAACCGTGGAGAGCTCCGCACGCGCCCGAAACTGGATCGTGATTAGCGGGTCGGCAGCTCAGGTGGAGAGCGCGTTTGGAACCGAGATCCATCAATATGTCGTGGATGGCGAGACCCACTTCGCAAACGCAACCGAGCCTTCCCTGCCCGTCGCTCTGCGTTCCGTAGTGAAAAATATTCGGGGCCTGCACGATTTCCGCATGAAGCCCGCCTCAAGGCGTTTTAAAGCCCAATCGCACGCCTTCGAGCCCGACTACAAGTCCAGCGGAGGCAACAACTATTTATCCCCGGGCGACTTGGCAATCATTTACAACATTGCGCCTCTTTATCGGGCTGGAATCGATGGATCCGGCCAAAAGCTCGTAATCGCCGGGCAAACTCAGGTCACTTTGACCAATCTGCAGCAGTTCCGCACCCGATTCGCCCTGCCTGCGAACGATCCGCAGTTGATCTTGGCGGCAAACTCGCGCGATCCAGGAGTGCAGTCCGGGGACGTCGACGAGGCGAATCTAGATTTGGAGTGGTCCGGCGCGGTTGCACAGAAGGCATCCATCATCTATGTCTACGCAAATGACGTTATGCAATCGGTGCAGTACGCGATTGACCAGAATTTGGCACCCGTGATCAGCACGAGCTACGGGAGTTGCGAACCCGAAACCCCCAGCTCGGACATCCAGACGTTTCGCACCTGGGCGAAGCAGGCAAACTCTCAAGGGATCACGTGGTTCTCCGCGTCCGGAGACGCCGGGGCCGCGGATTGCAACGATACGCACGCAAATGGGCTCGCCGTGGATGTTCCCGCCAGCATTCCCGAGGTTACGGGCGTGGGTGGCACGGAGTTTACTGAGGGAAGCGGACAATATTGGAACGCCGCCGCGAGCGCCAACGGCACTTCGGTTCTTTCCTACATACCTGAGAAGGTGTGGAACGACAGCATCTCGGACGGACAGCCGGCGGCAAGCGGAGGAGGGCCGAGCGCGGTATTTTCCAAGCCCGCCTGGCAGACCGGACCTGGCGTGCCGGATGACAATGCGCGACATGTGCCCGATGTGTCGCTGGCGGCATCGGCCGATCATGACGGCTATCTCGTCTACACGGGCGGAAAACTTCAGGTTTTCGGCGGGACCTCGGTCCCGGCCCCTAGCTTCGCCGGTCTGGCAGTTCTCATCAACCAGTATCTTGTCGTGAACGGCAAACAATCGACGGCCGGTTTGGGGAATATCAATCCGACGTTGTATTCGTTGGCTCAAAGCGCACCCGCCGCCTTTCACGACATTACTTCCGGAGACAACTCGGTCACGGTCCACTGCGGCCGGGGAGCTGGTAACTGCTCATCCGGCCCGCTGGGATTCAGCGCCGGAATCGGGTATGACCAAGCGACGGGTCTTGGATCGGTGGATGCATTTACACTGGCGTCGGCATGGAGCGGCGCGCCAGTGGCTGCGCCCGCCCCCAGCGCCGCGCTAAGTTTCGTCAGCAACGCGATCACGGCGAAGAGTACCGACGTCATTCTGCTGATCGCCACGGTAACGGACTCGAGCGGCAACACGCCGTCGGGCACCGTGGTGTTTTCGGCGGGCGCGGTATTAGGATCGTCGGCGCTGATCGGATCCGGGGGGAAAGCTACCGCGACCTTGGAAGTCTCAGGCGCCCAGCTATTGCAAAGTTCGGGGGCAGTCACCGCAACTTACACGGGTTCGGGTTCGCCTGCGGGAACATCGGCCATGATCGCAATCACAATTCAACAGTCGTCAGTGGTGGGCGGGACCCCTTCCATCACTTCGCTGGCGAACGCGGCCTCCTTCGCTCAAGCGTTTGCCCCCGGAGCGCTCCTTTCAGTGTTTGGAACGTCCCTCGCGCCTTCGGTTCAGAGTGCGGGATCGATCCCCTTGCCAGCGACCATGGGAGGGGTCTCCGCGACCATCGATGGAGTGCCGGCCCCGTTGAGTTATCTATCTCCCACCCAGATCAATCTTCAGATACCTTATGAAACCGCGGTGAAAGCCTCTGCCGTCTTGAGGATTAATAACAACGGACAGATCGCTTCGCGGACCTTGGCAATCGCGGCTGCCGGACCGGGCATCTTTACTGGTCAAAATTCAGTGGTCGTGCCGAATGCGAGTGCAGCCCGCGGCCAGCTGATCTCGTTGTATGTTACGGGCGGCGGGGCAGTGACGCCTCAGCTCGCGACCGGAACCACGCCTGCTTCGAGTACGGCCGTCAGCGCTCTCCCAGCCCCAACGCAGGCGGCTTCGGTAACGATCGGCGGTGTTACGGCTCCGATTCAATTCATCGGGAACTCGCCGGGATTAGTGGGAGTGCTGCAAATCAATGTGCAAGTGCCCACGCAAGCGGTGCTTGGGAGTCAAGCTGTGGTTGTCACGATTGGCAGAGTAGCCAGCGCGTCCGCTCGCCTGACCGTCAACTAGCCGCTTGCGCCCATTGGCGGACTCCTGACGAGCCAGCCAATTCAATCGGCCGGGCCGGCAAAGAGAATGAGATTTCCGTCGGGGTCCAGTACGATGAAGGTTATGGCGCCCCAAGGCTCCTTCTTCAATGTTTGACGAAACCGCACTCCTGCGGCCTGGTAATTTAAAAAAAGCTGTTTGATCTCGTCAGTGGTCGCGATGGTCAGCGTAGCAGAAAGCAGATGCTCACGCTCCCGAATGTCGCCAACGAACACAGGTTCGCAGACCAACTTCAAATTAAGGCGCGCATGGTCGCGGGTGACCTGCCCGTAGTATGGCGGATTGCCATAGACGAAGGCGACTGTGAAGCCGAGCTTATTGCTGTAGAAATCGCACGATGCTTTGATGTCGGCAACGAACAATTGTGCTTCGGTCGAACTTAGGATAGGGCGTAGTACAGTCTGTCCGGTTTCGTGAGTCATGGCATGGGCTGGTGGATATAGAAGAGGTTCCCGTCCAAATTTTAATCGCCTGATCCTCGCGTTAAATTAGCACACTTGCAACAGGCCTCATTGTCGCGCCACAACACCTTCCCGCATTAGCTTTGCAATTGCGCCAGTGGCTGTGATCCTGCCGTGGCCGAACTGGGGGTGCCAACTACCTGACTCTGGCGGAGTGTTCCGCGCCGTCATCTTCAGCAGTTCTTGAATCCTGTCTGCGGTGAGATTTCTCCCGGCAGCCTTCGCCTGTGCCAATAAGAGCGCTACCGTTCCAGTCACTGCGGGACACGCCATGCTCGTGCCGGACATCTTAGTGGTTTTCGTCAGACTTCGAGACTGAGCCGCCATCACATTTTGACCATGTGCAGAAACGTCGGGCTTTTGACGTCCATCGCGCGTAGGACCCGAGCTCGAAACAAAGCAGATGGGACACGCGGGCGTGTGGGCGTCATACGCTCCCACCACGATCGACTTCCGCCCGCACGACAGAGACCCTAATGTATGCGAGTTGTCCTGCTGAGTCTTGGTGAACTCGGTGTCTCCCTGGTCGTTGCGCTCGATCCAGGCGTGAAAATCGCCGTATTGAACCGTGGTCCCATGCAGGCGAATGGTCCAAGTTCCAGTAGGCAAGCCCTTATCGAGCGAAATGAATATCTGATTGTCGCGGTTATTCGGATCGCCTAAACGGCTGGCCACCATCACGGCGATCGAGTGTCCCTGACCAATGGTGCGAGTCTGACCAGCGGGAACCGACGCTCTCCGCTTTCCGTCGGGCCCGATTACGTCTACATCGAACCGGTCGGCACCCGCGTACCAGATCTCCAATTCGCTGCCCGTGGGATTGCCCTCGGCAACTTCAAACTTCAAATCCGCCGCGCCGCCTTGCGCCAGCTTCCCCACAGCATGAATTCCGTCGGAGAAGGCGTTGCCCGCCGCTACTACGATGCATCGGTTGGCCTGCTGGTCCACCAGACGGTCAAGCCCGAGTTCGACCAGCGATGATCCATCGTGCGCTCCGCCATTCGCGCCCAACGAGACGTTGATTACGCAAGGCCGATCGCCGGCGTAGTCGAAGATAAACTGGATGGCTTCGAGGAGTTGCACCGAGTCTCCAACGCCGCTGGTTCCGTTCTGTCCGCCAGCATTCGCCGCTACTTCCACAAAAATCAAATCGGCTTCTGAAGCAACGCCCGCTTGCCCCGAGCCGCGTCCGTTTCCAGCGGCGATATCCATCACGTGGGTGCCATGCGCCGCGTTCGGGGGCGAGTACCCAAGCGCAGCGTACGGATCCGGCCTCTGCAGCGCGGCATTGATTTCCGGCGCGAGATATACATGGCCAAACTTTACACCGGCAGTGGCGGGCTTGCCGTTCTGGTCCCATATGGCCTGCAGCCTCGTGCTTCCGTCCGCGTTGCGAAAGTTCTGATGAACGAAATCGCACCCGAAATCCACGATGCCCACCACCACCCCGCGACCTGAGTTGGCTTGACAACCCGGCGGAAGCGCGGCAACGCCCAAATCCGGTACGGTCGTAAGCAATTGCCCATGCAGCAGGTGAGCACCCTTGAGGCTTACGACGCAGGGCTGCTGCCTCACGGTCTCGATAGCCGTGGTGGCGATCCGCCCGGTGACGAGATCGTGATCCTCCGCGATCTGTCTCGGAATCGAGATACCCGGGCGAACGCCGGGAATCAGTTCCCAGGCGCGAATGTCGGTCACCAGCGCGATGACGGAGATCTCCGGCACTTCGGCCAGCGGATCGAAGTCAAATGCGAAATTCTCCACCTCCCGCCACGCGATCGCGACCCCCTGCAGCCTGGGGTCCAGATCGGTCAATACGGCAGGTTTCCGTTCTTCCAGAGCATCCAGCGAATAGCGGTCCGGCATAACAACATCCTATGGAGCTTTCTCGAGCGGGGTCCAGTCGCTGTCTGTATCGATGTTGCAGTTGTTCGTTGTTCGCTTGCAGACGAAAAATTGCGAGACCGGGTGAATCTCCCAAAGGCTGAATCGCTTGGGCTGGCTTTGCAGCGGGTTCTGGGCATCTCCATTGATGACGTGCGCATTGTCATAGAACAGCTTGCCGGAAATCTTGACCTGACGTTGCTTGGTTTTCAGGCCAGTGAGCTTGGTAAGGTTCCAGCCCGCGCTGCGAACTTCGCCTGAGTTCTGTCCCTGGGGAATCATTTCTACGACAATGCCGTCGAATTCCGTCTCGCTCTTATTCTCGGTGACGGGAATGTGGAAGTCGTTGCTCTGCGGCGTCTTGATGTTGCAGTTGACTGACTCGCCCGTATTCGGATGGGGACCCGCAGGACCGCTCGCCAAAAACGCAACAATTTTTACGGCGCTGCCTTCGCCCAATGTTTGAGATCCGACCTGTAGGTTCTGAAGCACCGAGCGGTCAGGGATCTCGTGACCCTGCCCCACCACTGGATCGGCGGCGTCTTGGAGAAGAGAAAAATCAGAGAAGTGGATCGTGGTTGGCGTGCCGGTGGCGAAGGTTCGTTTGGACTGATTCATCAAAGCATGGGCCGTTCCTTCCTGCTCACAACCGTTTATGGGACACGCATCCAGGGTGGGAAAGCACTTTGAAGCGGCCTCGGTGATCTCCCCCGGAGTTGGCGCCGGAGGCGGATCGCTCACTTTGTTCACGGACGAGACTGGCACCCAACCGACCGGGCCTTTTGAAGTAGCGACCCGGTAGAAGTTGCCCTTTTGGACGCCTTCGATCCAGTCCAGATCGGATCCGGACGGCAGAGTCTTTAGGGTGGGTGCCGAGTTTTTCGGCGACGCTTTCAGAACGGTGGCTTGCGTGGTGGTTAACTTGCCCAGCCGAAGCGCCTGCTCCTGTGCTTGCAAGCCGCATGTGAAGAATAATATCGTGGAAATCTTCGCTAGTCTGGCCATGGATTCGGGTACACAACAGCATACAGGATTTAGCCCTGCATTACTGAAAATGATCAATGAGCATCAGATCGCTGCCCTGCGGATCGATCGGCGAGTACAGAAGATATCTGCCGTCAGGTGACAGGCTCAGTCCAAGAGCGACGCTCTTGGGGATCAGCGCAATCATATGATCCTCGCGTGTCTTCATCATCAGGCACCGCAGTCCTGTTACTCCACCGGTCTGCCGGTGCTTCCAGACCCGCGGACCCTCCGTCTTTTGTGACTTGTAGGGCTGCGCCGCCAACGGCGGGCATCTTCCATATCTGAAGAGCATTGCTTCGGGACGACATAAAATAGATTGCTTTGCCGTCCGCCGACCAGCTCGGCGCAGCCGCGCCAGCCGGATTGTACGTAAGCCGGCGGGCCGGACCTCCGTTCGCATCCACTACCCAAATCTCGAAGTTGCCGGATGTGTTGGAGTCGAAGGCGATCTGCTTTCCATCCGGCGACCAGCGAGGCGAGCCAGTATGCGGGCCGCCCATCGACGTCAACTGCACGCAGTGGCTGCCATCGCCCCCGCACACCCAGATTTCCCAGTTGCCGGAACGAAATGATTGGAACACGATATGTGCGCCATCCGGAGAATATTGCGCACTGCTTTCCACGGCTGTCGACTCGATCAAATGCACTGGCGGCTGGATCGGGTTTGGACCAGACCGAAGCTGACGCCATATATTAATCCCTGTCACCCGATGCTCAAAGGCTACGACTTCGCGCCCACCCGGTGCCCACGCTGGACTGAAGCATGCGAGGCCTCCGCCCACTGTCAATCTCCGTGGCTCAACCAAAGGAGGCAAGTCATTAGAGCCCGGGACAACGTAGAGCTCCGTGGTTAACAGCGATGTCACGCGGCAGTAAGCAAGAGTCCTGCCGTCCGGGGATACGGCCCGGCTGAAGTCGGCCCTTTCTCTTTTTTTAACACTTGTGATCCACTGCCGCTCGCCTGTATCGACACTCACAAGGAACAGCCCTGGACGTCGATCTGCGGAATCCGCGCCGGTCACAACCAAGTGTTTGCTATCCGGCGTCCAATCCAGCCACCGCGACACCGCACTCGTAGAGTACTGTATGGCGATGTAGGGAGGATGAAACTCGGCGACCTTCCGCTCCACGCCACCCAGCTCGGGAACGACAAAGGCTGCCAACTTGGACTGTTCCAGCCTGCGAACAAAGGCGATCTGCTGGCCGTCGCGGGACCAAGCTGGCCCATACACCGCGCCAGATGAGGACACAATCCGCAACGGCTCCCCGCGCCCTATCTGCTTGATATACAGGTGCGGTTCCCCTTTCCCCTCATCCCAAGTAAACGCAACTTGATTTCCGTCGGGGGAGAAGCTCGGTGTCCTCTCGGAACCGGGATAGGAGGTGATCGGAATGGGCTTCGAGGGACTGCCAGATTGCGGTTGTTTTCGAGCTGTGAGCCAAATGGTGGCCGCAGAGGCCAACGCGGCAACGAGAATCAGACTGAACCATAACGGCCCGAAAGGGCGCGCTGGCCTGGAAGCCGTGCCGGCCTCGGGTTTTGTGGGGGCACCTAGCTCGCGCATGTCATTGCCCACGAAATCGGACATGTTTTACTCCGATCAGGCGAACACTCAGGTCATGGGCTGATGGCTGACGTCTGGACCGCACGCGAGTACGATTGGCTGGCTCACGGCTCGATGTTTTTTACCGCCGCGGAATCAAGAGAATGCGCGAAACATTGATGGGACCAGGATGCCCGGCGGATTCGAGTAGATCCCGCGCGTCGCGTTGAAATCACGCCCGCCGCGAGCAAGTAGCGCGGCCGCTCGGTTTTTGGCGGCTGCTCCGCAAGTAAACTGGAACTTACCCTCGCCGTTCGCTTGCCCGAGTTGCATTGATTCTGGCAGCTACGCCGAGATCGGTCGCTGCCGTTCGAAGCGCCTCATCAAATGTGAAGAGACCCACTTGGCCGAGGCGAGACGATGCCAGCAGGTGCATATCTACCCAGCCCAATCCTCGGCCATACAGCCGAGCTTCTTCGATGAGGAAGAGCACCTCATCGGTAGTGGCGGAAGCGATGCGCGGGAGCTGCCGCAAGTCCGCCATCGTTCTAGTCCGATTGCTGAGGTTCCCGCAAGCGAGCTCCCCGAGAATTAGATCGTGAATCGCGACATGGCCTGACACCAACATTTCTTCGAATTGGCTATCCCCATATCGAAAGAAATGAATCCAAACGGAGGTGTCGGCCAAATTCATGTCTGAACTGTCCGCCGGCGCGCGGGTTTCAGTTCCGGCATTGTGGCGCCTAACGCAGCCAACCGTTGTGCCGCGCCGCGCTCGATGAGGGCCTTCAATCCGGCATGCACCAGCGCGGTTTTCTCTTGAATTCCAGTCATCTCGCGTGCTTTCTGAATCAGGTCTTCTTTCAAATCCAGCGTTGTTCTCATATGCATGATTATGGCACATCGATATGCATGTAGTCAATTGTAATTTCATGTCCAGTAATTCCTGTCCAGACTTCTGTACTGGACCGCTTCTGCTAGGTGCTTCGCCGTTACCGACTCAGACCGGTCAAGATCTGCGATGGTGCGCGCTACCTTCAAAATCCGGTCGTGGGCGCGGGCACTGAGGCCCATCTTGCGAACCGCCATCTCCAGGGTCCGCTCCCCAGCATCGTCCAGAGCACAAATGTTCCTGATCAACCGGGAGGGGATTTGCGCGTTGTAGAATCCGCGCTGTTGCTGAATATCCCGCGCAGCTTGGACACGCTCGCGCATTTCGCGCGAGCCGGTGCCGTTGTCTTTGGACCGCAACTCCTTATAAGGCACCGCTGGCACTTCCACGTGCAGATCAATACGATCAAGCAGAGGTCCGCTTACCTTGCTGAGATAGCGCTGGATGATTGCGCCTGTGCATCGGCATTCTCGAGTCGGATCCGAAAAGAACCCGCAAGGGCAGGGATTCATCGCCGAGATCAATATAAAATTGGACGGAAAGGAGAGTGTCATGGCGCTGCGAGCCAGCGTCACCGTGCCTTCTTCCAAAGGCTGCCGCAGCATCTCGAGCACATTGCGTGGAAATTCGGGCAACTCATCCAGGAACAGCACTCCGTGATGGGCGAGACTTACTTCTCCCGGTCTGGGCGTTCCCGATCCTCCTCCAATTAAGCCCGCGTCGGAAACGGTGTGATGCGGGGATCGGAAAGGCCGCTGTGAGAGCAGACCTGCACCGCGAGGGAGCAACCCGGCCACGCTGTAAACCTGCGTAGTCTGGAGCGCCTCCTGAAACGTGAGCGGCGGCAGGATACCGCCGAATCGCTTGGCGAGCATGGTTTTCCCCGACCCAGGCGGTCCGATCATCAGCACGTTGTGGGCACCTGCAGCCGCCACCTCGAGCGCTCGCTTGGCAGCAGTCTGCCCTCGCACGTCGCGAAAATCTGGAGTCGAACCGTCGAGCACGGCTTGAGCGACTGTTGGCGAGACCGCTGGCTGAAACTTGTCAGGTTGGTTCAAGAACGCAACCACCTCGCTCAGATGCCTCATTCCAAAAACGCTCACGCCTTCCGCCACTGCCGCTTCAGCCGCATTATCGGCGGGGACCAACAAGTTCGGGATCCCCTGCCGACGAGCGCACACCGCCATCGACAGGGCCCCGCGCACCGGGCGCAAGGTTCCATCCAGGGAGAGTTCGCCGACCAGCAAATGGGCGTCCGAGCGCTGCACCGTTCCCATCGCTCCCAAGATTCCTAATGCCATCGGGAGATCGAACCCTGCGCCTTCCTTGCGAACATTTGCCGGTGCCAGATTGATCGTCACCGATTTGTTCGGATAGCCGAATCCGGAGTTAATCAGTGCGGATTTAATGCGCTCGCGGCTCTCCCGCACGGCGGTGTCGGGCATCCCGACCGTCACGAAATCGCGGGAGTTGCCGCCGGCATACATATCCACCTCAACGTCGATCAGGTGCGCGTCGATCCCGAAAACGGCCGCGCTGCGAGTACGGAACAATGCCATGTCTTGATTAGTGCGAATCGCGTCCGCCGATTCTCAATGTATTCGCCATTCGCCCACGGTGATACGATGACCTGGAACATGAAAGCTTGGCAAGTACGCGCGTGGGGCGAGCCGGAGACTATGCAGTTCGCGGAGGTCGGAATACCCGACCCAGGACGCGGCCAAGTCCGTATTCGCAACCTCGCGGCCGGCCTCAACTTCTTCGATATCCTCCAGATTCAGGGGAAGTATCAGATCAAGCCGCCGTTTCCGTTCACACCGGGCGCGGAGGTCTCAGGCGTGATCGATGCGATTGGCCCGGACGTGTCGGACTTTACCAAGGGCGACAGAGTGATCGCGCTCGTCTTTCAAGGTGGAATGGCGGAATATTCTATCGCCGAGGCCAGCCGCACGTTTCCACTCCCGGCGGGGATGGCGTTTCCTGCCGCGGCCGCAATGCCGGTGGTGTATCAAACGTCCTACTTCGCCTTGGTCAACCGCGCCGCGCTGCAGTTGGGCGAGTGGCTTTTGGTTCACGCCGGCGCGAGCGGGGTGGGCACCTCGGCCCTTCAGTTGGGCAAGGCGTTTGGCGCGAAAGTGATCGCTACTGCGGGAAGCGCCGACAAGCTGGATTTTTGCAAGCGGCAGGGAGCCGACCACGCCATTCTCTACAATGATCCGAGTTGGGTGGACGAGGTGAAGAAGATCACGGAGGGACGAGGCGCGGACGTGATTTACGACCCGGTCGGAGGAGATGTATTCGACCTTTCCACCAAGTGCATTGCTCCCTATGGCAGACTCCTGGTGATCGGGTTTGCCAGCGGGCGCATTCCGTCGATCGCGGCAAATCGTATTTTATTGAAAAACATGTCCGTGGTCGGCGCGGTCTGGGGCGGCCATGCCCAGTTGAATCCTGGCTATCCCGCCGAAGCGCAAGCTGCACTGACTAAGCTGTTTGAAGAGGGCAAGATTCAGCCGCCGGAGCCGGTAAGTTACCGCTTGGCCCAGGCACCTCAAGCGTTGCGCGACTTGGCTGATCGAAAGGTCCTCGGGAAGGCGGCCTTGGTCGCCTAACTTTCGCCAAACAGATAGCCGGCCAAGAGGCCTTTCATCTCCGCAATAATCCTTTCGCGATCTGTCGGTTCTGGCTGGCTGAACGCGAAATCGATCAGCCTCTCGCCAGTCTCGATCGCGATCCTAAGCTTCAATCCGGTTGAATCCTCGCCGCCCATCAGGAACATCTTCACGAGTCCGGCCGGACCCGCGCCCCCCTCCACCTGCTTCTCCCGCGTCAACGCGCTGACGTGCCGGCCCAGCGCGATGGTTCGAAAATCCGGGTGTCCATCTAGAAATCGCACGTAAGCGTCAATCATCAACGCAAGCAAGGCCCGGCCATCCACCGGCTGAACTTCCGACAAGCTCCGCTCCACGATCCCTTGGAATTCCCCCACCGCCTTAACCGCAATTGCGTCCAGGATGGCTTGTTTATCGGGAAAAAAGCGGTACAGCCCACCGACGGAGACCCCAGCCTCGTTTGCGATCCGGCTGGTTGTGATCTGTTCGAGCGGCATGATGCACAGGAGATTGGAAGCGGCGCGTAGTATCTGCTGGACCGTATCGTTGCTTCGTTCCTGAACCGGTGTTCGGCGGATTGGCATGCGAATTCATTGACAGTATCGCAGGTATAATGGTAAAAAGCGAAGGAGAGTTCGCGTTTGTGATTCGATAAGAATATGCCAATACCCATTTCCCAAATGTGGACCGTCGCCACCTATGTCCTGAAACAGCGATTATCGGGACGAAAACAGTATCCGCTCGTGCTGATGCTGGAGCCGCTGTTCCGCTGCAACCTGGCCTGCGCGGGCTGCGGCAAGATTCAGTATCCGGCCCACATCCTCAAGAAGAATCTCTCGCCTGAGGATTGTTTCCGCGCGGTGGATGAATGCGGCGCGCCCATGGTCAGCATCCCCGGTGGCGAACCTTTGATGCATCCGCAAATCGCCGAGATCGTGGCGGGTTTGGTGAAACGCGGGAAGTACATTTATCTGTGCACGAACGCTCTGCTGCTGAAGGAAAAGTTGGACCAGTTCACTCCCAGCAAGTACCTTACGTTCTCCGTCCACATGGATGGCGAGCGAGAGCACCACGATTTTTCGGTGTGCAAGGAAGGTGGCTACGACGTCGCGGTGGAAGGGATCCGGGAGGCCGTAAAGCGGGGGTTTCGGGTTACCACCAACACGACCTTATTTGACGGCGCCGACCCGAACAGCGTACGGGCGTTTTTTGGGGAGATGATGAACCTCGGCGTGGAAGGCATGATGCTTTCGCCCGGCTATTCCTACGATAAAGCGCCCGATCAGACCCACTTCCTGGGAAAGGACCGCACGCGCGATCTGTTCCGCAAAATCTTGTCCAACCGCGCTCCGAACTGGGTGTTCAATCAGTCGCCGCTTTTTCTCGAATATCTCATGGGGCAGCGCGAGTACGCCTGCACGCCTTGGGGCATGCCGACTTACAACCTGTTTGGTTGGCAGAAGCCATGCTATCTGCTACAGGACGGTTACGCTGAAACCTTCGCCGAACTCATGGAGAGTACGGAATGGCATCGTTACGGGACGGAGTCGGGCAATCCGAAGTGCGCCAACTGCATGGTCCACAGCGGCTACGAAGCTTCTGCCGTGAATGATACCTTCGGATCGCTCAAAGGTTTTCTGGGGACGGTGCGCGCGACGATTTCGTCTCGGTATGCTGATCGACAAGCACTGGAAGCACTGAAGCTGCCAGCCAAGCCCAGCCATGCCTTGGTGCAGATTGAAGAGGTTCAAGTTTGATCGCCGACGAGTTAGAGAAGGCGTTCGACTATCGCGGAGATGTCACGATCACGCGCAAGGACGGGAGTCAAATTGAAGGTTATGTCTTCGACCGTCGCGCTGGGCAAACGCTGGCCGATTCGTTTGTAAGGCTCTTTCCAAAAGATCGGGACGAGAAGGTCTCAATCGCTTACGCGGACATCGCCGACCTGGCCTTCACCGGACGCGATACCGCTGCTGGAAAAAGCTGGGCCGCTTGGGTGAAGAAGTACCTTGAGAAGAAGGCCGCCGGAGAGAAGCATATCGAGTTGCAACCCGAGAAGCTCGACTGACCTGCCTATAATCAGTGGTTAATGCCACGATGCATACTGCTCGCCTTGTGTCTGCCCATGTTGGCAGTCGGTCAATCTATCCCTCTCTCCACTGAAGCGCGCCTCGCCGCCGTTGAAGCTGCCGCGAAGGCAGCTCAAAGCGCGGGCGATAACGCTTGGATGCTGGTCAGCGCGGCCCTTGTGCTGATGATGACCGGACCGGGACTCGCGCTCTTTTATGGCGGCCTGGTGCGGCGGAAAAACGTGCTGGCGACCATGATGCACAGCTTCAGCCTCATGGCGGTGGTGACCGTGATTTGGGCCGTGTGCGGCTACAGTTTCGCATTTGCGGAAGGCACCCCATTCTTCGGCGGCTTCCACTATCTGTTCCTGAACAATGTCGGCAGCGCGCCCAATGCCGACTACGCCGCCACCATCCCGCAGCAGACGTTCATGATCTACCAGCTCATGTTCGCGATCATCACGCCCGCGCTCATCTCGGGCGCGTTCGCCGAACGCATGAAGTACAGCGCCATGCTGCTCTTTACGGTGTTGTGGACTTTGCTGGTATACCTGCCGATGGCGCACATGGTGTGGGGGAAAGGCGGACTGCTCAACGCCTTCACCGGGGGAAAGATTCCGTGCTTCGACTTCGCGGGCGGCACGGTGGTTCACATCACTTCGGGCGTGTCGGCTCTGGTGTGCGCGCTCTATCTCGGTAAGCGCGTCGGCTATCCCGAGGAACCGATGAAGCCTCACAGCCTGGTGCTTAGTTTCATCGGGGCCACTCTGCTCTGGGTCGGCTGGTTCGGATTCAACGCGGGCAGCGCGCTGGGGGCCTCTTCGCTCGCTACCAGCGCGTTCGTGGCCACGCACTTCGGCGCGGCAGCCGCGACACTGGGCTGGATGCTGGCCGAATGGCTGCGCAGCGGCAAGCCCAGCATGCTCGGCGGAATCTCCGGGTGTGTCGCCGGACTGGTGGCCATCACGCCCGCGTCCGGCTTCGTCAAGCCATTCCCCGCCTTGCTGATCGGCTTTGTCGCAGGTGTCGCGTGCTTCTTGATGGTGACTGCGGTGAAGAACCGATTCGGCTATGACGACACCCTGGACGCTTTCGGCGTGCATGGCGCAGGAGGAACCATCGGCGCCATCCTCACAGGAGTCTTCGCTACCAGTCTGATCAACGACGGGCTGAAAGATGCAGGCGGGAAAGTGCTGCCGCTGGGCTGGGTGGATGGTAAACCTGAACAGGTGCTGTATCAGTTGGGCGGCGTCCTGATTTCGTGGGTGCTCGCAATCGCGGGCACGCTGTTGATCCTCAAGATTTGCGACGTGCTGGTGGGCGTGCGGGTAACTCGCGACCAGGAGATCGACGGCCTCGATCTCAGCATGCACGGCGAAGAAGGTTATAATTTCGAGACATAGCATGAAGAAAATCGAAGCCATCATTCAGCCCCACAAACTCGAAGAAGTGAAGGAAGCTTTGAAGGCCATCGGGATCGACGGCATGACGATCACCGAGGTCCGGGGCCACGGTCGTCAGAAGGGCCATAAAGAGGTTTATCGCGGCATGGAATACCACGTGGACCTGCTTCCCAAAGTGAAGCTGGAAATGGTGGTCCCAGACTCCCGGTCCGACGAAGTGCTTCACACGCTGGCAGCAGCAGCCCGGTCAGGCAAGATCGGCGACGGCAAGATTTTCGTCTACGAAGTGGCGGAGGCTATTCGCATCCGCAACGACGATCGCGGCGAAGGAGCCTTATAGTTGAACGAGCGCGGCACGCTGGTTGACGAAGTGGTCCGCGCAGCTTTCGCTGAAACCGAGCCGCAAGTCACGGTGGTGGCTGTGGGCGGCTACGGCCGTCAGGAACTCTTTCCTTACTCCGATGTTGACTTGCTGCTGTTAACAGACGGGGAACCCACTCCGGAGCAGCGCGGGCCGATTTCAGAGTTTCTGCGTCTTCTTTGGGACAAGAACCTACGCGTCAGTCAGTCCGTGCACACGCCAGCGGAATGCTGCGAGATACACGATGGCAACCTGGAACTCACCATCAGCTTGCTCGACCGGCGCTACCTCTGCGGCGATCCGGCCCGTCATGAAAAGCTCGCCGCGCTGTTTCCAAAGTTCTTGAATGCCGAGCGGAACAATATCATTCTGCACTTGGGTCGAATGACTCGAGGACGCCACGCCAAGTACGGCAACACGATTTACCACCTGGAACCCAACGTCAAGGAGCACCCAGGCGGTCTGCGGGACCTCAATGTAATCCACTGGCTGGGGCAGCTTCGCACATTCGAGACCGCGCCTCTGGACGAGCCGCGCGCTTTCTTGTCCGACGTGCGGACCAAGCTGCATCATCACTTTCAACGCGACAATAACCTGCTCAGCTTTGAGGCGCAAGAGATTCTCTCCGAATTTCCAGACCGCTGGATGCGCGAATATTACCGCAACGCGCGCCAAATCTACCGGGCTGTACAACGCGCTCTGGATCTGTGCGAGACGTTCCCGAACAGCCTGATCGGGCAGTTTCGAGACTGGCGCTCGCGTCTTTCAAACTCCGACTTCACCGTTTCCCGGGGCCAGATTCTGCTGCGAACTCCCGGATTGCTTAAATCCGATCCGACCGTCATCATGCGACTGATGCAGTTCATGGCGCGGCATCAGATCCCGCTCGCGCCCGACACCGAGGCGCGATTGCTAAAGGCCCAGGCTCCCGAATGCTCGTGGGCCAAGTTGAAACAATTGCTAGCGCTCCCTCGCTGCACGAACGCGCTGCGGGCGATGACTGATCTAGGCCTATTTCAGCGCATGATCCCGGAGTGGTCGCGCATCGATTGCCTGGTCACCCGAGACTTTTACCACCGCTATACCGTGGACGAGCACACGCTGGTAACGCTGCAGACGCTGGAAGAACTGAGTACCGACAAGGACGCGAGCCGGGCGCACATCGCCGCACTACTTACTGAAATCGATCATCCCGAACTGTTGCGCCTGGCTCTGTTGCTGCATGACATCGGCAAGGGCGACGGCACGGGCGAGCATCACATAAAGTCGGTCGAGATCGGCCGCGAGGTTCTGAGGCGGATGCAGGTTCCCGCCGAAGACGCGCAGACCGTGTTGTTTCTGGTTGAACATCACCTCATTCTTTCTTCGATAATGACCTCGCGGGATCTGGGCGAATCCGCTACGGCCCGGCAACTGGCCGAGCAGACCGGAACCATCGAGCGGCTGAAACTTTTGACAGTGCTTACCTACGCCGATATCAGCGCGGTGAACCCAACTGCCATGACTCCTTGGCGGCTGGAACAGTTGTGGAAGGCGTACCTGATCGGCCACGAAGAATTCACCCGCAAATTGGAAACCGAGCGGATCCAAGCGCCTGCCCAGAACTCTCCGGAGGCCGCCGCTTTTCTGGATGGCTTGCCCACGCGTTATCTGAAAACTCACACTCCGCCGCAGATTGCCAACCACATAGAATTGGCGCGCCAGGGCAACGCGGTTCACATGGATCGAGTGAACGGAAACTATCGCGTCACGGTGGTTGCGGACGACCGTCCTTTCCTGCTGGCCTCCATTTCGGGCGCGCTCGCCAGCTTCGGGATGAACATACTGAAGGCGGAAGCCTTCGCCAACACCCGGGGACAGTCGCTCGATATGTTCATCTTTGCCGATCCTCATCGAACGCTCGAGCTGAATCCTGACGAGTCCGGGCGACTTCAGGACATCGTTCTGCGGGCCGTCACCGGCAAGGTGGATGTGGCCAATTTGATTCAAAAGCGCCGTCGACCAGCGACCAAACCGCGGGTACAGCCGACGGTATCGTCCACCAACGATGTTTCGGAGACATCCACGCTGATCGAAGTGGTCACTGAAGATCGGCCTGGATTGCTCTATGACTTGACGCAGACGATTTCGTCGGAGGGCGCCAACATCGAGGTGATCTTGATCGATACCGAAGCACACCGGGCTCTGGACGTATTTTACGTGCGACGAGAGGGCCGCAAGCTCGCGGAAGAGCGCATGAAGATCCTGAGCGCAAAGTTGCTCGATGCCTGCAACGGCAAGCTCACCGCCGTTACTTGACGGCGACCGTCAGGCCGAATTGAGTGGTGAAGTTACCCATCGTCAACTCCAGCGGCAATTGAGGACCAATCGCAATGTCCGCGGGCAGGAACACGTTCAATTGGAACAGTCCCGAGACTTGGCCGGGAGCCGATCCGACATAGCGAACCGGCACCGGGGTACCCCCGATCTTCGCCGACACGGACGCGAGTGGCGTGCGAACGTCAGTTGTAATGATGCGCCCGTCCTGGCCAGCGGGGCCGGTCTGACCTTCCCCCGTGCCGAAAATCGAGATGACCGAACCGCGCGCGGCGGCGAAGGTGGGACTGTTGACCGTTCCGTCCTGATTCACAACCGCTGCCTGACCGCGTCCCGAGCCATCAATCGTGAAAACGGCGGGAGCAGTATTCTCGACGCGAAGGCCGATAGGATCCGAATCGACGCCAGCTACTTCCAGCACAAGGTTCGTGCTAACTCTGCCATACACGTTGTAAGGGACGATCGCGTTTATCTGATCAGCCCTGACAAACAGCAACGGCGCAGGAATGCCGTCGAAAAGCAGGCGTGTGCTTGCTAACTGAGTAGCGACAGCACCCGAGGCAAGCACGCTGGGCCCGGTGCCCGTCGTTGGCCCAAGGCCAGTCCCGGTAATTGTAATGATCTCGCCCGGAGCGACCGGACCCGGCAACCAGCTCGCAGCGTTCAAAATCGCTCGCACGAAAAACGAAGAACTTTGAGAACTGCCTACAGTCAGTGTGACTGGCAGAGTTTGTGCGGGAATTGACGTATCGGTCGGAGTTACAGTGACAATGCCGGAATATTTGCCTGTGGCGAGTCCAGCGGGATTGACCGTAACGGTGAGCGCGGCGGGAGTTGTTCCAATGGTCGGTATCACCGTGAGCCATGTGCCGCTGTTGCCTGCGGTGGCTGTGGCGGAGAACGAAAATGGAGAGCCCGCGCTGGTAACGGAAACTGTTTGGGAAGAGGGAGCCGGTCCGCCTACTGACGAAGAGAACGCGAGTGTGGCCGGACTGAACACCGCGCCGGTAGCTGTAGCAACGGTCAGCGTGACTGGAATGGAGAGCGGGGCTCCAGCTCCATTCACCGTGATAGTTCCCTGATATGTCCCGACTGAGAGGGTTGCTCCGTTGGCGCTGACGGTAAGAGTTGCCGGAGTGGTTCCGGTACCAGGAGACACAGTGAGCCACGGAACTGTCGAGACGGCAGTGAAGTTTCTGGGTACGGAACTCGTCAACTGCACAGTCTGGGAATTCGGCACCGTCCCGCCTGGAGATTGCATGAACGAAAGCGAAGCAGGTGCTGCGATAAACGCATCGGTGGCGATCGTGAAGGCAACCGGAACCGTGATGGGAGTGGCTCCTCCATTGATGGTGATCGTGTCCTGATAGTTGCCGGCAGTTAGACCGGCCGGGTTAACTGTGAGGCTCAAGCTGGCTGGCGTAGTTCCGCTCGAAGGAGATACAGTGAGCCACGAGGATGTCACTGATGTAGTGAAGTTGGTCGGGCTGGGACTGGAGAGTTGCAGCATCTGGACAGCCGGTGCGGCACCCCCCGAGACCTGCGAAAAAGAAATCGTCGACGGAGAGGCCGTGATCGCGTTCGACGCTGCCGACACCGTAAGCACCACCGGAATGGTGAGCAGGTTTGGGCCGCCGGTGATGGTAATGTTTCCTTGATATGTGCCCGCGGCCAAGCCCGGGCTGGCCGAAATGATCAAGGTGGCTGGCGTATTTCCGGAGGCCGGCGATACTGTCAGCCAAGTTTGGTCGGAGGTGGCCGAAAATCCTGTGGGAGTCGCTGCGCTCAATTGAATGTTCTGGAGGCTGAACGCATTCTGGCCAGCCACCTGAGAAAACGCAACGGCGGCCGGTGTTGCACTGATGGCAGCCGAAACCCCACTCGACAAAGTTATCGTGACTGGGATCGAAATGGTCGCGGAGTCTGTGGCAACAGTGACTGAAGCTTGATAGGTTCCCGCAGGCAGACCGACCCCGTTGGCAGAAATCGTTAGAGTGGCAGGGGTGGTTCCAGAGGTCGGGGCCACGCTCAGCCAGGAAGCGGCTGAGGTGGCCGTGAAGCTTGTCGCGGTAGCGGCCGTCAATTGGACGGTCTGTGGATTGGGCGCTGTCCCGTTCACGTTCTGCACAAAAGAAAGGGAGGAGGGCGTGGCGGTTATCGCGCTCGTTACGCTGCCGGTGACCGTCAACGTTACAGGGATGGATGCGGTGGTGGCTCCCGCCGTGATCGTGATTGCACCCTGGTATGTTCCGGCAATTAGTCCCGCTGCATTTACGCTGATGGTCAGCGTGGCTGGCGTGGTTCCGCTTGTCGGGCTAACTCTAAGCCACGAGGCTGTCGAGACGGCCGTGAAACTGGTGGCGCTAGTGCTGCTTAATTGGACCGTTTGCGTGGGCGGAGCGGTTCCGCCTAGTGCCTGCGAAAAGGCGAGAGACGAAGGCGTGGCAGTGACCGCATTGGTTGTGCTGCTGGTGACTGTTAGAGTTACCGCGACCGTCGTCGTCGCTGAACCGGCGGTGATTGTGACGGAACCTTGATAGGTTCCCGCGCTCAGACCGGTGGCGTTGATATTGAGGGTGAGAGTGGCCGGAGTGGTCCCGCTCGTGGGCGTTACCGTAAGCCAGGTAGCCGATGATGCGGCGGTAAAAGCGGTAGGATTGGTGCTGCTCAACTGCACGGTTTGAGCTGCTGGCGCGGTCCCGCCCAGCACTTGGGTAAAAGTGACAGAGGATGGTGTTGCCATAATGACGCTCCCAGCGCTCGCTGAGACGGTCAAGGTGACTGCAACCGTACTCGTTGCTCCACCTGAGGTAATCGTGATGTTGCCTTGGTAAGTCCCGGGGTTCAGCCCCGCCGGGCTCACCCCAAGCGTTAACGTGGAGGGCGTGGTTCCGCTGGTGGGAGTTACCGTCAGCCAGGAAGCATTCGATGCTGCCGTGAAACTGGCCGGCGTGCTGCTGGTTAATTGAACACTCTGCGTGCTCGGAGTATTTCCTCCCACTGTGTACGCGAAGTTAGCGGAAGAAGGGTTGGGAGTTACAGAGCTTGCCGAGGCGGTGACCGTCAGAGTAACGGAAATTGGAGTGGTCGACGTGCCGGCTGTGACGTTGACCATACCTTGATAAGTGCCGGCGGTCAAGGATCCAGCATTTGCAGTCAACGTTAACACGGCAGGGGTGGTTCCGCTGGTCGGCGCAACGGTGAGCCAAGTCGCCGTGGATGCCGCTGTGAAGCTGGTTGCCGCAGTGCTGCTGAGTTGAACCGTTTTCGAACTTGGCGGTGTTCCGCCTTGTGCCTGAGTGAAGGTCAGAGTAGAGGGCGTGGCGGTCACGGTGTTACCGCCAGATCCGCCCGATGTCGCCACGAATGTCACGGGAATCACAATTTCTTCGCCGTTGAGATCTCCGCGCAGGTCGATCGATCCCATGTAAGTGCCTGCGGACGGAAGCACCGACGGATCGGCCCTCACGGTCAGCGTTGCGGGCGTAGTGCCACCCGTCGGAGTCACGGTAAGCCAGCAACTTCCTCCCGACACGTTACACGCTAGTTCGCCTGCTCCTGCGGCCGCAGAGTAGGCCTCGGCTCCTACTGAAGAAGTAAGAGTGATGGTGGTGGTCTGAGCTGGTCCGCTGAAAGGACCCTGTAAACTAATGGAACTCTTGTTGGCCGAGATGCCCGCGGCAGTTGTTTCAACCAGGTCGACTGTGACGGGAATAGTCAATGCTTCCGCTGCTCCGGGTGCATCCACGGTGACAAACCCCGTATGAATGCCGGCGGGAAGGTTTGCTGGATTTACGGCAACCTCGACCGTGTTCGATCCCTCGGTGTTTCCGACTTGCGGTCCCACTGCCAGCCACGAACCGGAGTCGGACGTGGCGGTGAAGTTGAGTACCTTACCGGTACTCCCGATTGCGAAGGCATGCACCAGAGGTTTGGTAGATCCAGCGGGGAGCCGGAACTTCAAGGCCGTGGGCAGCGCCCGTAGGCGAGCGTTCTCGCTGAGGACCGTTCCCATACGCTCGCGGCTCAGTGTAGGACTGTCCTCTCCGATTCGTAGCGTGACGGGTAAGATTCCGGGTTTTGGAGATTCAGATTTAATTTCGACGTATCCGAAATAGACTCCGGGGGTCAACTTCGTCGTATCCACGAGGAGGGTGAGGGTGGCTGGCGTCGTGCCTGATGACGAGGTGAGGGACAGCCAGTCAGACGCGGCGCTCCAATATCCTGGCTTGGCCTCGTAGGAAAGCGGATCTCCATCGGAAGCCAGGAAGAATGTCTGTGAGGCGGGGGGAGCCTGTGCCGTCCCGGTAACAAATTCTACGGAAGAGGGCCCAAATATCAGACTCGGCTGGGCAGCTGAGTTCGCGACCGTAAGCAATGCGAGCGCAATGGCCCAGAAGAGCGGGATAGTCACGCGGCGGATGTGATTTCGGAGAATACCCAAGATAAGAGTGCGAATTTTCACAATTTTGTCTCAATGAATGGTTTAGAGAAGAAATAGGTCAGGAGTGAGAAAGTGCCAGGGTTCTCAAGGACGGCTTCCTGGGAAGGCCCTTGTACTTCACGGTTTCAGATCGTGCTCACCCCTTCCAGTTTACCCTTTGTCGAGCGCAGGACCGTCGTTTTGCTGCTAAAGGGTTAGCGCTGCGGTCCTCCCGACGATCGGCGATCCTTAAACTCAGGGGAATTTGGGTTCGTTTTGAAATTTTGCGATTTGCCCGGCCTGCGGCGGAATTCGGCGGTGTTCAAAAGGGGTGAAACGTCGGTGTAATCCGCAGTCTGCTCGCTGCAGCGGGTGAGGACGCGTTCGGTCTGCATGCGCGAGAGTTCCTTGAGGGATTTGAAATAGGAGCGTTCGATGCGGGTGCGATGGCGCGCGATGCGCTCGAGTTTGGATTGCAGCGCATCGTCATCGAGCGCGGCGAGCGGGTCGATGCCATGGTTCAGCGCGGTTTCGAGGCGGCGGATGCGGCGGAGATTCCACGTGTCGGCGATCATCTGATCGAAAATTACTTGCTCGATGCTGCCGTTAGGCTTGATTTCCGCGAGGTGGAGGGTGAGGAGTTCGCTGAATTCGGTGTGCTCTTCGGGGGTGGAGATGATGACGTCCTTGGCGCAGAGGCCGTGCGTGCGCGAGTTGGCTGCGGCTCGGGCTTTGCCTTCGGGCGTTTTGGGTCCAGTGCTGTGGCGGGCGTTCTGGGCGTTGGCCTCGTTGGCGGCTTGGCGCGGGCCAGGCTGAGCGGATGGTGCGGAATGCATGAGATTGCTCCTGGAAAGGGGGTGCTTAGGATTGTGCTTGCCCGATTTCACGGTACCAGGGGAATTTGGGAAATCGAGAGGGCGTTTTTGCAAGTTGCTGGGAACGGGGGAGATCGAGTTCGAAATAGCTGCTACCGGTTGAATTTGCTGTCGGTAGTTAGTCAAGATGTCCGCTTTTAATAATTAGTGATCTGTCCGCTTTACCATACAAAGTGCTGAGTCAGTTTTCCAACACACCGAGGTGCGCAGGGGATACACAAGGGGGCGGCAGCCCCTCTTGTGGGGGGA
>JBBRRB010000026.1:0-88935 GCA_038225555.1 Bryobacterales bacterium | reverse complement strand
CTCCGGCTCACAGCAACTCACAATCTAACGGAAACTGCGGGGGCGCACCGGGCGCCAGGCCCAGTGAGTTGTGTCTCAGTTCAGACTGCCTGGGTCATTTTTGGAAAGCACAGGTGGGTCATTCTTCGAGCACGCCGAAGATCTCGCCATGCGGGACGGCTAGCACGCGGTCTACTAGGCTCGTAAAGGCGTCGTACTCGGCTGAATGTTTCATATGCCTCCATAATATTACGGGGTTGGCTGCGTAGATTCCCACTCGTCTCCGAATGACCTTATTGTTCCGCGACCAACGAGCTTTTGGTACAGCGTGACTATACTGCGACGGATCTGCTGTATCCAGGCTTCATCTCTTAACTTGTCCCGGTAGTCAAAGTCCTTGCCAGATTCCTGAACCTCACTATTAATATCAACTACCAAGTCCTTTAATATAGTGCCGATACATCCCTGAAATCGATTTCTATCAGACGCCTCTCTTACAAATGTCTTTGGCGTTGAAATAACGCTTTTGCCAATTTCACTGTTCTCTAGAATCTCTCGGAGAAGATAGACAAGCAGGTAACGTGTGAGAATATACCTTCCGAAAAGTTTGTTGGCTATCTCTGTTCTTGCCTTATCGGCCTCTTCTCGGATTACTTCGCACAATATTATTCGATCTGCCGTCACTGCCGGGCGACCAAACACGTCCGCGTACATGTTGTCCTCGAATAACTGATATTTTCGATGCGTGGCCCACGGCTGTCTAAGATCAAAGGCCAACATGAGAAGACCAGATTCCTCATTAGTGATCTTGGACCCGCTCCCTAATTCACCGCGCTTGATCTCAAAATAATATTTACCATCATAATACTTGTGAACCTCATTTTGAAGAATAACCTGCAACTTGTTATTCGACATAAAGTCCCTAGGCTTGGGGCTATTTTGGTTATTTGAGTAACGAGTAACCATGTTCGCGGCTTCAGACGTAGGGTCGTCCATCCTGACGAACTTCGTTAGAATGCGGAGATCATCGGTCAAGTGCTTGCGGTTATTAAATAACGCAGTGAGACTCTGGCAGCCGTTAACCACAAAATATTCTCCAGTCGTCAATTTGTTACCTTCTATGGTCGCCTTGCGACAAACGACAGTAATGCCATTGTGAAACAGAGGGAAAAGCCTGTGGAGACTCTTGTTTTTAATGCTTTTAGTGATGTCTTTGTTTACGGCAGTATTGCCAAGAGGGCCGCGAACATTATGGTCGAATAACGACTGGTTTGCGATGCCTTCTAGTTTTACCAATTCGTTTGCCCGGACAGGTGCGACTATTGTTTTTGTACTCGCATCAACAGCGTACTCCGTTACGTTAAACCCGCCAATATCGAAATCCATCTCGGCGTGGATTACTGGCTGTCGGCTGTCGGAGATGTAAGAATCCATCAGAGCTGTCTTTCCCAAAAAAGTCATCTGGGGAGCGAGCGCCAAGAAGTCGTCGCCATTTCTGTCCGAATCTATATTCGATATAAACTCCCCTCTAAGTTCGTGTGTGGCCGTCTTGTTCATCAAGTCTAGGCGGGTAATCAGTTTGCCTAACAAGACATTTTTTGCGGATTCGGCAACAGCCTTAACCGACTCGGAACTGGAGAACTGGGTCATTGTGCCCGCAAATTCACGTAAGTCTTTGTCGCCCACTGTGCTGTTTGTTTTCTGACTTATTCTCGCCTGAAAAATAGTGATGGTTTTATTGTCATCGTTGACATAAATCCCATCCACACCCTTGTCACCCCTTTGGTCACAAACTGAAGCAATTGCCTCTTCCTCATCAAGTCGATAATAGCTCTGGAGATACCAAATCAACATGGATGCGCTCTCTGACCGATTTGGGTCGATGTGCTCTCTAAAGAGGTCAAGAAGCGCGGGGTATACGAGATTAATCAAGTTTGTTTCTCCTGTACTCGGGACACCGGCTCCCCATCGAAAAGGCGAATCGAATGGGTATGTTAATTTAGGTGCGGCCTGAGCATAGTTAATCATAACGCACCTGATGAGTCAAGTATGTTTTTACCCAAGTTAGCGCCTACGAGAGCCGCAGGCCCACGGCGACAAGTTACCAACCTGGCGACCGCCTGGCAATCGGCCATCGATCAGTTTCTCGCCCGCCCAAAAGCCGATGCCAACAAACCTAAAACAATCTTCCACACTCCAATCAACAACTTACAACATGAATCCCCCTCCTCCCCGCCCAACCCTCCGCTACCCTTCCTTCATGAAACAACATTCCAAGCAATCCAGATCCCGCGCCGAAATCAATCGCGAGAATGCCCAAAAGTCCACCGGACCCAAAACCGCCGAAGGCAAGCGCGCCTCCTCCCTCAACGCTGGCCGCCATTGGCTCACCGGCCAAATCTTCGTCCTTCCCGAAGCCGCCATGCCGGAATACATGAACTTCACCAACGCTTTCCATCTTGAAATGAAGTCCCAGGGCATCGTCGAACGCAACCTCGTCCACCAGTACGCCGATGTCAATTGGCGCATAAACCACTCCGCCGCTATCGAAAAGGTCAAGCTCTCCCTCACCGTCAACGACCAGACTGGCTCCATCGACACCGAATGCGCCCCGGCCCACGATACCTTCGTCGAAGCCAAGAATTTCCATCTCCACTCCGAGACCCTCAAAAACATCAGCCTCTACGAAACCCGCCTCGCCAACCGAGCCGCCAAGCTCCTCAAGCAGATCACCGAAATCCAGGCCGCGCGCAAGCTCCGCGAAGAAAAAGAAATGCGCGAAGCCGTCCTGATCTACGAAATGGAAGAGCAAGCCTTCGAAAAGGAACAGAAAGCCGCAGCCGCAGCCGAGGCCCCCAGCCAGCCTTTCACCTACGCCCCGTCCGAAGATGGCTTCGTTTTTTCAATCGCGCAAATCAAGTCCCACATCCGCCTCCGCGACCGTCTGCTCGCCGGCCACCTTTGCAACGTGGGCCGCTCGGCGACCGCCAATTCGGCAGTTTGAAGATGGACAATCAAGCCTGCTGGTAAGATAGATTTCATCCATCTGGAGGACTAACTATGAAGCTCCGCATCCTCTGCGCCCTCTGTGCCGCAGCGTTCCTCGCAGCGCAGGAACCCCCGCCGCCGGAAACACCCGCACCAACGCCCGCAGCCGGTCCGCAACGCCCTGGCGCGTTTACTCCTCCATCTCAAGACCCACAGCCCTATGACAAGGTGATCACCAAAGACGCCAAATCGAAAAAGGGAATCTTCACCGTCCATACTCTCAAGGACAAGTATTATTACGAAATCCCTAAGGCTGAACTGGATAAGGAATTCCTCTGGGTCACGCAGATCGCAAAGACTACGATCGGGGTCGGCTACGGCGGGCAGAGCTTGGGGAATCGCGTGGTCCGGTGGGAACTGAAGGGCAACAAGGTCAATCTTCGCGACATTAATTACGAAGTGGTCGCAGATGCCAAGACGCCCATCGCGCAAGCGGTAAGAGCGGCCAATAACAATGCCATTCTGATGTCCTTCCCAGTCGCGGCGTTCGCGACCAACGGGGCACCCGTCATCGAAGTCACGCGGCTGTTCACGACCGATGTTTTCGAACTGGGCGCACGGCAGCGGCTCAACGCGACCACCATGGATCCATCCCGATCCTACATCGAGCGCATCTCGCCCTACCCCGAGAACATCGAAGCCGAAGCGACGCACACCTACACCAAGATGGCCACCCCGCTTGGTGGCTCCGCTACCCCGGTGAATCCCTTCCTCGGAGCAGGCATGCGGGCCGGAAGCGCCACCATCGTGCTGCACCAGAGCATGATCAAGCTGCCCGAAAAGCCGATGCAGCCGCGTCTGGCGGACGATCGCGTTGGATTCTTCAGCGTCAACCAGATGGATTACGGCAGAGACGAACACCGCGCCCCCAAACGCCGCTACATCGACCGCTGGCGTCTGGAAAAGAAGGATCCTTCCGCCGAATTATCCGAGCCCGTAAAGCCGATCGTGTATTGGATCGATTCCGCCACCCCGTCGAAATGGGTTCCCTACATGAAAGCTGGAGTGGAGAAGTGGCAGAAGGCCTTCGAAGCCGCCGGCTTTAAGAACGCGATCATCGCGAAGCTCGCCCCCACCCCCGAGCAGGATCCCGAGTTCAGCCCCGAAGACGCCCGTTATTCGGTGATCCGCTGGCTGCCCTCGACCATTGAGAACGCCTCGGGCCCCAACGTGCACGATCCTCGCACGGGCGAGATCCTGGATTCGGACATTCAGTCCTACCACAACATCATGAACCTGCAGCGCGATTGGTATTTTCTGCAGGCCGGTCCGCTCGACCCAAGGGCGCAGAAACTCCCGCTGCCCGACGATCTCATGGGCAAGCTCATCGAATTCGTATGCGCGCATGAAGTGGGCCATACGCTTGGCTTCCAACACAATATGAAGGCGAGCTCGATGTACCCGCAGGAAAAGGTTCGCGATCGCGAGTGGGTCAAGAAAATGGGGCACGCGCCTTCCATCATGGATTACTCGCGATTCAACTACGTGGCGCAGCCTGAAGACCACATCGATGTCGAGGATCTCATTCCCGGTATCGGACCTTACGATGTTTGGGCCACAGCTTGGGGTTATAAGCCGATCCCGAGTGCGAAGACTCCAGACGAGGAGAAACCCACGCTCGACCGATGGGCGCGCGAGCAGGACAAGACTCCGTGGCTTCGTTTTTCCACCGCCGGTTCGGCAGGATCGGACCCGGGCGAATTGACTGAGGCAGTGGGCGATGCGGACGCCATCAAATCCACCGGGCTGGGTATCAAGAATTTGAACAGGGTCGCCAAGATGTTGCTCTCCGCCACTTCCACCGAGGGCGAATCGTACGAGGATTTAGCTGAGTTGTACGGCCGCATGCTGGGTCAGTGGACGCTGGAATTGAATCACGTCGCCGCCATCGTGGGCGGATTCCAGTCTCAGCAGAAGTCGGTGGGTCAGGAAGGTTTGATCTTCACTCCAGTTGTGAAAACGCACCAAGCCGACGCAGTCAAGTTCCTGAACGAGAACGCATTCGCCACGCCAACCTGGGCTCTCGACCGCGAGATTCTGCGCCGCATCGAGCCCATTGGCGCGTTGAGCCGCGTTCGCAACGCCCAGAACAGCGTCCTCAACAATCTGCTGAGCAGCCAGCGCTTCGCACGTCTGGTTGAGCAGGAAGCGATTGATGGCTCATCGGCGTACGCCCCGCTCGATCTGCTGTCAGATGTGCGCAAGGGCGTGTGGAAAGAGTTGGATTCGTCCAAGGTTCAAATTGACGCTTATCGGCGCAATCTGCAGCGCGCGTACCTGGATCTCGCGAACTCGAAGCTCAATGGAGTTACTCCAACCCTTCCTGTTGGCCTGCCGCCCGGGTTCGCGCAAGGCTTCTTCGCGACCAGCGGGGACGAGCGTCCGCTCTATCGCGCAGAGCTGAAGTCGCTGAACACAGCGATCGGATCGGCATTGGCCAAGGCATCCGACCGGGAAACTCGGGCTCACCTGGAAGGCGCGCGAGATCAAATTGCCCGCATCCTGGATCCCAAGTTCGCCGCTCCATCGGGAAGCGGAGCCACGCCTATTCGGGCGTTCGGGGATCAGTTCGACGACGCCGTGACCTGCTGGCCCGATTACATCATCCGGCCCTAAGTCGTGCAGTTGCTGGTAGCGGAAGATGAACGCCGCATGGCCGACCTCCTGAAGAAAGGACTCGAGGAGGAAGGCCATTCGGTGGTGTTGGCCCAGGATGGGTCAACCGCGCTGGCAATGGCGCAGGTGCACGTATTCGACTTAATTGTGCTCGACGTGATGCTGCCGCGCATGGACGGGTTCGCGGTAGTCAGGAAGCTGCGCGAGGAGCGGAATCAAACTCCTATACTCATGCTGACCGCGCGCGATGCCATGCAAGATATGGTGCGCGGGCTCGACTTGGGTGCCGACGACTACCTTACTAAACCGTTTTCTTTCGAGGTGCTGCTCGCGCGCATTCGGTCTGTCTCGCGCCGAGGCCCGGTCGCGAAACCAGTTCTTCTCCGCGCGCGCGATTTGTCGCTCAATCCCGCAACCCACGAAGTTCGGCGGGGCGATCGGCGCGTGTCGCTAACGAAGACGGAATACAACCTGCTCGAACTGCTGATGCGTCGGCCCGGGGCGGTGGTGCCGCGGGACACCCTGATGGAGGCAGTCTGGGGTTTCGATTCCGATGTTCAAAACAACACCCTGGACGCGTTCGTGCGGTTGCTGCGGAACAAAGTTGACGGCGACGGCGAGGCGCGCTTGATCCAGACGGTTCGGGGAGTGGGTTACTGCCTCGATCCAGGCCCATGATCGGCCCGGTTTCGCTCCGCTTTCGCTTAACATTGTGGTACTCGCTGGTGCTCACCATCGGGCTATTATTGTTCGGCAGTGCCGTATGGCTCGCGCTTCGACAAGCCATGTACGGCACGATCGGGTCGACGGAGAAGCAGTACGTCGAGGGCTTGGTCAAGGTGCTAAGAACCGAGATCGCCGAAGGCATTCCCCCGGCCCAGCTTCGTGAAGAGTTGACGGAGTATGCAAACGCGATTCCAGAAGGGTACTGGATTCAAGTTCGCGACGGTACGGGCGCGCTGCTGCTCGAAGGCACTCCACAACCGGGAGCGGTCCTGCGCACAAGGCCTCTCTCGGATACGGTCGTCGTGAATCAATCTTCCTTTGTCGTCTCCGCAATCGCCAGTCTGGACGAGGCCAATGCAGTCCTTGATCACCTGCTATGGATGATGCTGTTGGCCGTTCCGGTCACGTTGGTGCTGGCCGGCTTTGGCGGATATCTGCTTAGCCGCCGCGCCCTCTCGCCGGTTGACGAAGTCACGGCAGCCGCGCGTTCGATCACTCTTCAGAACTTATCGCAGAGATTGTCTGTGCCGCGGACAGGCGACGAGTTGCAGCGGCTGTCCGAAGCCTGGAACGAAACTCTGGCCAGACTCGATTTAGCCGTCAAGCGGCTCACTCAGTTTACGGCCGACGCTTCTCATGAGTTGCGCAGCCCCATTGCCGTGATGCGGGCGGCGGCGGAAATCGCATTGCGCAAGGAGCGGACCCCGGAGGAGTACCGGGAAGCGTTGAGGCAGGTTGGCGAAGAGGCCGAACGAACCTCTCAACTCGTGGAAGACTTATTGACGCTGGCGCGCGCCGACGCGGGACTGCACGCTTGGCCGATGACTCAGGTCGACTTAACCAAGTTGATCGAGGAGGAGGTTGAACACGCCCGCGCTCTTGCATCCAGGCATGGGCTGGCCGTCGAATCGAATTCCCAGGCCTCGCCAGTTCTCCTGAACGGCCACGAAGCCGGACTTCGACGGCTGCTCTCAGTGCTGGTGGACAACGCCATACGCTACACGCCCCCAGGCGGTTCAGTAAATCTGCGAGCCCGGCAGGATGCAAACTCAGTACAAATTGAGGTGCGGGATACAGGAGTGGGTATACCGCCAGAAGTGATCCCGCACATTTTCGAGAGATTCTACCGGGCCGATGAATCGAGGAACCGCGACGCAGGGGGAAGCGGGCTAGGCCTGTCCATCGCCAAGTGGATCGCGGATCGGCATGACGCGAAGATCCAGGTAGAGAGCGCGCCGGAACGGGGATCGGCATTCACCGTTGTATTCCCGAAACGACGCGCCTGAAGTCTTATCGAAGCAGCGGCGCGACCTCGTCCAATGCCGCGAAACACTCGCGCAGAAACGTCCTGGTATAGCGACGCTCCGTATAGCTGAAACTGCCGCCTTGATTATCTGCGAAAGCGGAAAAGGGCAGGCTGGCCCGGTCTACCGATTGATACACGGCGGGATCCAGGCCAGAAAAGGTAATTTCACGAGCTCCGGCTTTGGTCAGTTCGTCGTGAATCTTGGATTGATCATAAACATCGAAGCGGGTCGCCACGCCTTGATTCTTGATAATCACGTAGTTCATCTCGCGGCCGAGCGCACTGAAGCACTCCTTCAGGTGTCCGACGCTGTCGACAGCACCGCCCAACACGTAGACGATGGTGATTCCCAGCCGTCCCGCACCGGCCTCCTCAAGCGCGCCTCCCCGATATAGCCAGCTCTTTAAGTCGGCACCGGATCTTGCGCCCAGATCCACCAGGGCCAGGCGTTTGCCCGTTCCATCCATCAAGTAATCCAGCACAGGAGCGACGCTGGCAGCGTCTGAGACGTCGATGGCGGAAGTGTCCGCCGGGTGGAACCTCAGCAGTTGGCCGGTTTCGCCCTCCGCATCGAAGGCGCGAAAGGTGAGTTCATTCGATTTCAGATAGTCGGCGATTACCCTGGCAACGGTGGTCTTGCCGACTCCGCCTTTTTCGCCGTGCGTGATGATGAGACGAGGCTTGTCAAAGATGTTTTTCTGTTCAGTCATTTGGTTTAAAGTTATAGGTCCTGTAGTCGTGAAAATGGATGCGGCTTTAATGGGGCTTCCGTTCGCGGGGGCGGAGACGGAAGCGGGACCGGTTTAGGACGCGTTAGAATCTTGCGGCGCGCGCCAAGGCCGAGCAACTCGTAAATTTGCAACGCGGGTTGTACCCAATGCGGGATCCCATTCCTTCCGGCCAGCCACTCCCGCACGCTCTCAGGTTCAACGCCGAAGATCGATCCAAACTCCGTCGCCGAGAGTCCACATTTTTCGATTTGCGATTCCAGCGATTCGGGCGAAATGGAATCGGCGATTGGAACCGAAGCCTTCTTTGGGCGACTCATGCGTTCGTTGACGATTCCAGCTTCCAAAGTGTCGAGCAATTCCAGTATCGTCAATGAAACCGGCTCTCGTAAACAATCAATCATAGCGCATCAGCGTAGCGCCGCAGCTCAGTGCGCTACTGCTTGATGATTGCCCCGTCCCGTTTCCTTACTTCTCCCCAGCCCCCATTCAAGTCTTTGCGTTCGCCGCGCTCGTTTGAGCCGAACGGATACTTTGCCGCAGCCTGCTCGTTCACCTCAATGCCCCATCCGGGCGCGTCGTTCGGATACCAGTAGCCGTCCTTCACTACCGGGCAACCTTGAAACACTTCCTGCACATGCGGCGGGAACGGCGAGTGCTCTTGCACCCCGAAGTTGGGGATGGTGACATCGAGAGTGACGTTGCACGCCGCCCCGATGGGCGACAGGTCCCCAGGTCCATGCCATGCACTGCGCACGTTAAATGCTTCGGCCAGCGCGCACACCTTTCGCGCAGGCGTCAGACCCCCAATCATCGACGGGTGAATGCGAATGAAATCGATGAGGCGCTGCGAGATGAGCGGGATCCATTCGTGCGGGTTATTGAAGAGCTCTCCCATGGCGATCTGCGTTGCGCTCTGTTGGCGAATCATCTTGAAGTAGTCGACGTCCTCGGGCGACAGCACATCCTCCAGAAAGAATAAGCGGAATTGCTCGACATCTTTTGCGAATCGGACGGCCTGGATCGGATGCACCCTTTCGTGAACATCATGTAGAAGCTCGATGTCCTCAGGAAGGCTTTTGCGGCAAGCCTCAAACAGCTTCAGCGCGCTTTTCATGTACGGCGTGGATTCGAAAACAGCGCCGGAATGCAGGCCTGCCACCTTTGCGGTTGTTTGTCCGCCGCGTCCGGCGCCATAGCCTTCGTAACCCGGAGTCGCCACTTGCACGCGCACAAAGCGGAAGCCCCGGTCGATAATCGCCCGGGCGCTATCCAGAGTTTGGCTGATCTCCCCGCCGGAAGCGTGCGTGTAGCAATCGGCGGCCTCTCGAACCTTGCCGCCCAGCAACTGATAAACCGGCATGTTGGCCTGGCGACCCTTGATATCCCACAGCGCCATGTCGACGCCGCTGATCGCATTGTTCAACACCGGGCCATTCCGCCAATAGGAGCTGTTGTAGCAGGCTTGCCAGGTATCGTCGATGCGGTCGGCCGGCTTGCCGACTAGAAAGGGCTTCAAATACTTCTCCACGGCTGGAACCACGAGATCCGCGCGCTGAGTGAAGGTCGCGCAGCCGTACCCGTACAGACCATCCTGATCGGTGATGATCTTCACCACCACCAATCGAAGTCCCGCCGGTGCAGTGGCGATTACCTGAATATCCTTGATCTTGGGAGACGGAAGACCTCGAGTAGCCTTGGCAATCGCCGCTTGAGCCGACAATTCGCGCTTGGTCGTCAGACCTGCAAGCACTGAGGCGGCTGACTTGAGCAGGTTTCGGCGGTTCATGGTCGGTACTCTTTTTCCCCTTGTTCGATCATCTTCTTCACGCGAGTCAGTTCGGCGCGGAGTTTGTGCTCCCGGAATGCTATGGAGATCACGTAAAGAGCTACTATTCCCCACGCAGCCGCGAAGCCGTAAAACATGAATTGAAAATTACGGGCGTCCATTAGAATACGCTCCTTACATCCCGTGCGCGTATCGGCGCAGGGAATCGATTTCGCGCTTTGTGTCCTCCTGGCGCATGCGGATCAGCACCAGCGACGTTCCCAGCAACACCAGAGCAAGCAGATTCCAATAGATCGGGGCTTCCATTCCAGGCGCCATGCCGCCTCCATTGCGAATGCTGAGCACGGGTCCTGGATGCTGCGTCCGGAACCATTCAATCGATTTCCAAACCAGCACGATATCCAGGCACGCAAAAATCGATAGGACCGCCGAAAGCTTGGCGCGCTGCGTCGGATCGTCGATTGCGCGGCGCAGCATGAAGTAACCGGCGTACAACAGCAGGCAGACCAGGTAAGACGTCAAGCGCGGATCCCAGGCCCACCAGATGCCCCAGATAATCCGGCCCCAGATCATGCCCGTGATCATCGTGACGGATGCGAACGCGAAAGAAACTTCGGCGAAGGAAGCGGCAATCGAATCCAGCCGAAAATTCTTTTTTACCAGGAAGCCAATGCCACAGAACATGCCAGCGAAGAAACCGATGAACGACGCGATGGCAAAGGGCACGTGGAAGTAAATGATCCGAAAGATCGCGCCCTGGTTCATCTCGTCGGGGACGTTCATGAACATGGTGTACAGATTCCAAATGATCACCGAACCGGCCAAGCCTGCAAGGCCTAGAATCAAACTTTGACGCATAATTTAACCTACTAGAACCACGTCCACCAGCGCAAAGGCCAGCAGAGTAAAGATTACATCAAACACAATCAGCAGTTTAAACCAGATCCAATTCTCACCGAGAGGCTCGCCCAGCAGGACCACTGTGGTCAATCGAATCGCAGCGATGAGGGCCGGAATCATCATCGGATAAACCAGGATCGGCAGCATCAGTTCGCGCAGGCGCAAATTTACGGTCATGGCGCTGAACATAGTGCCGATGGCCGTCAGCGCCCAGGTTCCGAGCAAGAGCACGGCTATGAGCAGCGGCCACCCGGCAGGCAAGAATACGTTGTAAAACAGCCCGAACACCGGGATGCTGACCAGTTCCACCATCAGCAATAGCACGAAATTGGTCAGACACTTCCCGAAGTAGATCTCGGCGCTCTCGGCCGGAGAGGACAATAGCGCGTCCAGACAATCATTCGACAACTCTCGCGCGAAGCTTCGATTCAGCACCAGGGCGCTGGCAAATGCGAAGACGAGCCAGAGCAGGCCTGCCGCAATTTGCAGCACCTCCTCCGCACCCGGGTCAACGGCAAAGCTGAACAGCAGCAGCATGACGACCGAGAACGATACCGATGCGTTAATCGTTTCTTTGGTCCGCAGTTCGGACCGCAGATCTTTGCCTGCGATGGTGAGCACTTGGTGAATAAAACCGGCTCTATTCGCCATAATTCTTATAAAGCCAGCCCGGGTCGTCGAGCATGTCCTGCGTACGCTCGCCGCTGAAGGCCAACTTGCCGCGGGAGATCAGTGCCACATCCGTTGCCAAGGCCAGGGCCTCGCGCAACTGATGAGTGGACATGATAATGGTTCTGCCTTCGGCGCGAGCGGCGGTTAAAAGCTGCTGCAAGACCGCGATGGCTCTGTCATCGAGTGCCGTAAACGGCTCATCCAGAAGCAGCAGAGCGGGGTTATGCAAAAATACGCGCGCCACGGCTAGGCGCTGCCGCATGCCTCGCGAAAACTCGCGAACCAAGCCGTCGCGCACCCGGTCCAGCCCGGTCTTCTCAAGCCATTCGTCCGCAGTCTTCTTCGGATCTTTCACTCCGTAGAGTGTTGCGAAGAGCCTTAGATTCTCAAACGCCGATAGCTCGTCGTAGATGCCGATCCCATGCCCGAGCACCCCGGTTAGAGAGCGGGTTTCGGGCGCCCGCGCGTCCTTTCCGAGAATGGTGATCGCGCCCTTTCCCGGCTTCGACAACCCGGCAAGAATCTTGAGCAGCGTTGTCTTCCCTGCTCCGTTGCGGCCGAGCAATGCCAGACAAGAACCAGCCTCTACGTTGAGGCTGATATCGCGAAGAGCGGGAAAGTCGCCGTGAAATTTCCAGACTCTATCGATGACAACGGCCGGGCTCATTCGCGAGCCAGCAGATAGGTCCCTAGTCCCAGGATCGCGAAGAAGATACCCATGATCCAATACATCTTGTTGTAGATGTGCGGCTGCGCTTGCTGGATTTGCGGAGTGCCCGTGTCTTCATCCGGTGCCGCTTCGGGTCCTTGCAACGAGCCCGTCCCAGTGATCTCGGCTCTATACGAATCGCCAGAGATCTCGTAGATGCTCGCTTGCGATCGAGGTTCTTTGCCGAGATCGGTGATGCCCTCGCCCTTGGCAGTAACGCCATTCGGAACCACCAAGCGTGCTTTTCCGTCCTTGTGCAGGATCTTGCCCTCGAGCACGGCGGGATTCGATGCTGCCACAGAGTAGGTAAAATCCAGCCGCGTCTCACCCGGCCTGATGGGGTAATCGACCATGTAGACGTTCGGCAATTTGGTCTTCTGCACTGGGCGCGCCACGGGCATTCCTCCAGGGCCGGTGGCCTGCACGCTGACATTGCCTTTGATCCCGGGCGGAATGTAAAGCCGGAGAGTGCCGCCGTCGTGGTCCGAGTAGGTGAGCTTGGGGTCGCCTTGGAGCAGGAACGTTTCGCTAATATTCAGGTCGCTCCCGGTGGGCTGAACGAGAATCATGTGCTGAGCGATTTTGGAAACCGGCTTTTTGGTCGAGTCGTAGACCTCCATGCTCAGTCCCGCCGTCGGTGCTCCGGGCATTAGCATCTTCGAATAGGTGACGCCTTGGTAGGTAGCTTGCAGCAGGCTTGGACCTTGCGCGGATTCAGTGAACGCAAACTTGCCTGCAGCGTCGGAGGTGGTCTGGCCCAGGGTCTTCATTCCGCTTGGGCCCGGTTCCACCAGGGCTATGGAGACACCGCTGCCAAGATTCCCGCTGGTGGCGTTCGTAATGGTCCCATCCACCGCCGCGAACGAGGGCAACACGGTAAGGAGGAGAAGGAGTGGGGCAGCCAATCCTGGATGTCGCGAATGGGCCTTTGGCCCACGAATCGAGTTCGAATCCAAGTGGGGCGGGCAATCCTGCCCGCAGCCGCCTTTCAGGCGGCCTTGCCTGGACGTTGGAGAGTATTTGAGAGCTGAGAAAGCCGGCTGAAAGCCGGCTGCAGCCAAGATTGGCTGCCCCACAAGTTGCTCAGATAGTCTCATATCGTGAAAACTAAGCGGCATTGGGCATCCTGGCTGCACTTCGATTCGATTTGACGAATCATGCCATCGCCTTGCCGCACTCGCCGCAGAATTTCAATGGTCGAGGGAATTTAGCGCCGCAATGCGGACACGTCTTTCCGTCCGGCTTTGGGGCGGGCGCAGCCGCGCTCTCCGGCTTCCCCCCTTCAAGTTCGGCCAGCGTGAGAGAGAGTTCACGCTGCAAACCCTGCTTCGTCTTCTGATAATCTTCGTCGGAAAGCTTCCCTACCCGATACTCAAATTGCAAATCGCGCAGATTTTCATAGATGCGGGCTTTGCGCTCTTCCAGGTGCAAAGTCGGCGATACAGGCGTGGGTTCCGGGATATCTTTCGCCCGGACAAACAGAGTAAACAGCAACGTTCCAGCCGTCAGTAGAACCGCTACGATGACCAAGACCATTACTCGAGCTTTTCCAGATCCTTCTCGATGCGCTCGTGATAGCGGTCCAATGCTTCATGATCGATGGGCGGTCCGGCGGCGGCCATCGCGGGTGCCCGCATGCTTCTGCGAACGAACCAATAAATGACCACTAATCCCAGCGCCCCGGCTAGATAAGGAGTGAGCCAGCCCCACGTTCCGGGCTCGGCTAGAAACATGTCAGGCCCGCTCTCTTTCACCACTGCGGCAATGACCTGCTTGTCCGACGCGCCTCCTGCCTGCATTTGAGCGATCTTAGTTTTGACGCGCTTGCAAAATCCGCAGCCGCCCGGCATCTCACACGCAACCGTGGATTTGCACGAGCCGCACTGGCACGCCAGCCTTGAGGCGACGCGCTTTACGTCGTCGCTTTCGAGCTGAGCGGCGGATTGCGCAAACGCCGATCCAATCGAGAAGGGCAGCGAGAAAGCCAGCAGCAGTATCGCATTCAGCCGCGCGCTATTTCGTAACAGGAGCATGTTTCTTGGTTATTCCAACCACTTGGGTCCGAGCGTATTGCAGCCGAATCTTGCTCGGAATCAGGCACACGATCGTGCCGATAAACAGAACCCACCATCCAATCCAGATCCACGATACAAGCGGGAAAACGTACGCTTGCAGAACTGACTGCTTGCTGTCTGTGGAAGGTCCGGCAAAGTTCAGATACAAATCCTCATTGAGACGGCGGCGAATGGCCACCTCGGAGGTGGGCTGCCGGCTGGTCTTGTAGAATCGCTTTTCGGGTTCCAGGATGCCCAAATCACGGCCATTGCCTTTCACGTCCAGCGTAAGCCTGCTCCAAAGATAATTTTCGTTCTCGCCTTCCTTCTGACCTACGACGGTCAGATCGTAGTGGCCAATTTTAAACGTGTCACCCTTGGCGACTTCGACGGTCTTGTTCTGATTAAACGCTTGTCCCGTAAACCCGATGAACATCAGGACCACCGCGAGATGAACGATGTAACCGCCATACCTGCGCGTGTTGCGATGGGTGAGTTCCACCATGGCAGGCAGAATAGACATGCCAGTTTTGCCGCGAATCGCGGAAGCGCCTTTCCAGAACTCGATGAGGATAGAGGTGGTGACGAACAGGCACAAACCGAACGAGATCAGAGCATATGGGTGTTCGTACACTCCGAAGAACGCCAGCCCAATCATCAAAGAAACCCCGGCGACAGTAGGCCAAAGGAAGGCTCGCTTCAGGCTCTCGACCGAACTGCGTCGCCAGGCGATCAGGGGTCCAACTCCGGTCAGAAACATTAAGAAGAGCGCGATGGGAATGTTGACGCGATTGAAGAATGGAGCGTCCACGCTGATTTTCTCACCTGTGAGCTTCTCCGAGATCACGGGGAAGAGAGTGCCCCATAGGATCGCGAAACAGCTCGCCAGCAAGATCAGATTGTTGAACATGAAGCTGGATTCACGGGAAACCACGCTCTCCATCGGAGTCTCGCTCTTGAGGTAATCCAGACGGCCGAGAATCATCCACACGGTAATCGCAATCCCAATGGCCAGGAAGCCCACAAAGTACGCTCCGATTGGCGACTGAGCAAATGCATGCACTGAGTTGACCACGCCCGAGCGGGTGAGGAACGTTCCAAAGATGCACAAGAAGAACGTGGCCGAAACCAGCACCATGTTCCAGACTTTCATCATGCCCTTTTTCTCCTGCATCATCACGGAGTGCAGGAAAGCGGTGGCCGTGATCCAGGGCAACAGAGAAGCATTTTCCACCGGATCCCAGCCCCAGTAGCCGCCCCATCCCAGGACGGCATAGGCCCAGCCAGCCCCTAGCAGAATCCCAGTGCTTTGGAAGAGCCATGTAACAATCGCCCAGCGGCGGGTGGTGTGGATCCAGCCATCTCCGGGCTGACGAGTCACGAGAGACGCGAACGCGAACGCGAAGGGAACCACGAAGCCGACATATCCGAGATAGAGAATCGGAGGATGAATCACCATGGTCCAGTACTGCAGCAGGGGATTCAAGCCTTGGCCGTCACCCACGTCGGTGATCCCCTTGCCGACTGCCAGCACCTGAAACGGGCTGAACTGGAAGGTAACCAGGAACAGGAAGAACGCCTCGGTGGTCATCATGACGCTGTTGACATAAGGCATCATGTCGCGGAACTTGCGACGGTTCTGGAAAGTAACGATGGCCGCGTAGGTCGAGAGAAGCCACGCCCAGAGCAGGAGCGAACCTTCCTGACCGCCCCACCACGCCGCGTATTTGTACCAAGCGGACATGGACTTATTGCTGTGGCTGGCGACGTAGGCCATCCGAAAGTCGCCGATCAGCAGAGAGTAGACCAGCAGCCCGGCCGCGATCGTAACCAGGAACCAGACCGAGTAAACGGCGCGTTCAGCGCTCACCGCCAGAAACGCGTTCCGCCGGAATTTGCCAAGAAGAGAGCCAGCGACGGAGTAAACCGCCAAGCAAAACGCGAGCAACAGGGCCAGTGCGCCTATGTTTTCCATGTGAATGAACTCTTAAAGATTATGCCTTACGATTTTGGAGCGCTTCCTTATTCTGGGTGGGCTTGGCTTCATACTTCGAGGCGCATTTGGCCTGGATTTTGGAAGCCTCGAAAATGCCACCAGGTCCAAGTTTGCCGTCGGCGAGCGCCTCCGCGCCGTTCTTGAACGTGTCGGGCAGGGGCTCGATACCGCTGTAGACCACGCGCAACTTCTGCTTGTCCTGATGAAGCACGAAAGAAACCTCCTTGCCGTTTCGGACGATAGATCCATCCTCGACAAGGCCGCCAACCTTCAGGCGCTTGCCGTGCGCTTGATCGCCCAACTGCGTCAGCTCTGAAATGGTTTTGTAGTATGTCTTGTTTTCGCTGATGCCGCCCATGGCGAGCCAGACCAGGAGCCCGATGATCGCCACGACCAGAAGGCCGAACTTCCCGTAGGTTTTCATGCTATTCTCCCTGAACTTTCAGTATAGCTCCGGGAGTAGTTACGTGAGACAGCCGCTACTGGATCGTCATGGACCCGGAGATCGATTTGCAGAGGCCAGACTGGAATGGCGAGCATGCAGGCGTTCGTTTTCTCTCGGTCGCCGCGCCAGGCTGCAACGGAACAAATCCGAGCGTAAAATCGTCTGTATCGGAAGGTGTCCACTCCATGAAAAGATTCCTGCCCATCGCTATCTCCGCGTTTCTGACGTTTGCGCTCTTCGCGCAGAAGAAAGACGCTCCCGGAATGCCGCCGCTGATCGATCGCGAACTGCTGTTCGGCAACCCTGAAATCGCCGCCGCGCAAATTTCGCCCGACGGCAAATACATTGCATTCCTGAAGCCCTGGAAAGACACCCGCAACGTGTGGGTGAAAAAAGTGGACGAGCCATTCAGTGCCGCCCGCCTGCTGACCACCGAAATCAAGCGGCCCATTCTCGGCTACTTTTGGACGCGGGATGGCAAATACATTCTCTACGTCAAAGACAACGCCGGCGATGAGAACTACAATGTCTACGCGGTGGATCCCGCTGCGGCGGCCACCGCCTCCGAGGCGCCACCTTCCCGCGACCTCACCGGACTCACGGGCGTTCGCGTCACACCTTATGATCTTCCGAAGAATGATCCCGACACCATCTACATCGGTCTAAACGATCGGGACAAGGCTTGGCACGATCTGTACAGACTGAAAATCTCAACCGGCGAAAAAACACTGATTCGCAAAAACACGGACAAGATTTCAGGCTGGACGTTCGACCTCCAAGGCAATCTCAAGCTGGCCACGCGCACCGCCGACAGCGGCGACCAGGAAGTGCTGCGCGTGGATGCGAGCGGCTTCAAGAACATCTATTCTTGCAGCGTCTTCGAGCAGTGCAACCCCGTCCGCTACAGCAAGGACGGCAAGCGGGTCTACATGGAGACGAATAAGGGCGACGGCACGGACTTGGTGGAACTGACGCTGCTCGATCCTGAAAGCGGCAAGGTGGACAAGGTGGAGTCCGACCCTCTGAAGCGCGTCGATATCGGAAACGTCCTGTTCTCCGAAGTGAGCGATGAACTCGTCCTCACCACCTATCAGGATGATCGCGTGCGCCGCTATTTTCATGACAAGAAGCTCGAATCCGACTATCAATGGCTGAAGACTCAACTGCCCGGCAAAGAAGTAGGTCTCGGTTCCCGCACCAAGGACGAAACCATGTGGCTGGTAAGCGCCAATGGCGACACGGAGCCCGGCCAGACATATCTGTTCGATCGCGCCAAGCGCACGCTTACGCCGCAATATAAAATCTTCGACAAGCTCAACCGCGCTGATCTAGCACCCATGAAGTCAGTGCGCTATAAATCGTCGGATGGCCTGGAGGTGCCCGCCTACCTGACGCTGCCCAAAGGTGTTCCGGCTAAGGGGTTGCCTTTAGTGGTGTTCCCGCACGGCGGTCCTTGGGCTCGCGATCAATGGGGCTTCCACCCTTACGCGCAGTTTCTCGCGAACCGCGGCTATGCCGTTCTGATGCCGAACTTTCGCGGGTCCACCGGGTACGGCAAGAAGTTCCTCAACGCGGGCAACGGCGAATGGGGACGCAAGATGCAGGACGACATCACGTGGGGAGTGAAGTATCTGGTGGCCGAAGGCATCGGGGATCCGAAGCGCGTCGGCATCATGGGCGGATCATATGGGGGATACGCGACGCTGGCGGGTGTCGCGTTCACTCCGGACGTGTATCGAGCGGCGGTGGACATTGTGGGTCCGGCGAACCTGATCACGTTGTTGGATGCCATCCCACCGTATTGGGAAGCTGCCAGGAAAATCATGTACTCGCGCATGGCGGACATGAGCACCCCGGAAGGCAAAGCCTGGCTGAAGGATCGCTCGCCGCTCAATTCGGCGGACAAGATCAAGACGGCGCTCATGGTGGTGCAGGGAGCCAACGACCCTCGTGTGAATCGACGGGAAGCGGAACAGATCGTAATCGCGCTGCGGGATCGCAAGTTCCCGGTGGAGTATCTCCTGGCCCCGGATGAAGGCCACGGCTTTGCGCGCCCCGTGAACAACATGGCAATGCTGATGGCGGTGGAGAAATTCCTGGCATCGAATCTGGACGGCCGTTATCAATCAGGAGGAACGCCGGAGGTAACCGCTCGGCTGAAAGAAATCACAGTTGATCCGAGTTCGGTGGTCGTGACAAAGATCGCAGATTCCTCCAAGGTGGGTGCTCCGAAGCCGGTGTCGGAGCTCACAGCCGGCACCTATAAGTACGATGCCAAAATGTCCATGGGCGGCCAACAAATGGCTCTGAAGCTGTCGACCGAAATCAAGGATGAGAACGGGGCGTGGGTTGCCACCGACACGATGGATACGCCGATGGGTCCGGCAACCGACATTACTACGCTGGACAAGGGAACGCTCCTGGTTCGCAAGCGCAGCGTCAAGCAGGGGCCGATGGCTATCACGGTGGATTTCGCTGGGGATGGCAAAGCCACGGGGACGATGACCATGAATGGCAAGGACAAACCGTTAGATGTGGATTTGGGCGGTCCGGTGTTCGGCGATGCGGCGGGCGCTTACTTCGTGCTTGGCACACTTCCGCTGGCAGACGGATACACGACATCGTTCCGCAACCTGGATTTGCAGAAGCAGAAGGCGAAGCTGTTGGCATTGGCTGTGACCGGATCGGAAAGCGTCACGGTGCCGGCTGGGTCGTTCGAGGCGTACAAGGTGGAGTTGAAGTCGGCGGACGGGGGAGCGGATCAGACGACTGTTTGGATTGACAAGAAATCGCACAGCCCGGTGAAAATTTCGGCGGTGATGGCTTCGATGGGCGGCGCTACGCTGACTGCCGAGTTGCTGCCGTAAGGTTTAGGGGCAGGTTTTTGGCCTGCCCCTATTTACTACGCCGTGCGCATTGCTTCCGACTTATCGTTCCCTGAAATTGCGGCCTGCGCCGCCGCGAGACGGGCAATTGGCACGCGGTACGGCGAGCACGAAACGTAATTCATGCCCACGCGGTAGCAGAACTCAACCGATGAAGGATCGCCGCCATGCTCGCCGCAGATCCCGATCTCCAGACCCGGGCGCGATTTCCGGCCCAGTTCGATCGCAATCTTAATCAGCTTGCCCACTCCTTCCTGATCGATGGACGCGAACGGATCGGCCTTGAAGATTTTCAGCTCTTCGTACTTCTTCGAGAACTTCGTATAATCGTCGCGCGACATGCCCAAAGTGGTCTGCGTTAAATCGTTGGTGCCGAAGCTGAAGAACTCTGCCTGTTTCGCGATCTCGTCCGCTGTCAGCGCTCCGCGCGGAATCTCGATCATGGTCCCGATCATGTACTGCATGTCGCTCATCCCGGCTTTGTCGAGAACTTCTTTAGCAACGCGCTGGACAATCTCTTTCTGCAGCGCGAGCTCTTTCTCAAACCCGACCAGCGGGATCATTACTTCGGGAATCACTTTGATTCCTTTCTTGGCAACCTGCACGGCCGCTTCGAATACGGCTCGCGCCTGCATCTCCGTAATGTCCGAATGGATGATGCCGAGGCGGCACCCGCGGAAGCCGAGCATGGGGTTGAATTCGTGCAGATCCTCCACGCGCTTCAGCAAGTCAGGCAGCTTTTTCTTCAGCTCGCCAACGGGAATCTTGTAGGATTCCGACATGGCGCGTTTGGCTTTTACGTCCGCGTGCGGAAGCCTCGCCAAGTCCACCATCAGGTTCTCGCGCTTGGGCAGGAACTCATGCAGCGGAGGATCCAGCGTGCGGATCACCACCGGGAATCCATTCATGGCCGTGAACAGGCCGGCGAAGTCGGAGCGCTGCATCGGAAGCAGTTTTAAGAGCGCCTTCTTGCGAGTCTTCTCGTCGTCTGCGAGGATCATCGCCTGCATGTGCGGGATGCGATCCTCGGCGAAGAACATGTGCTCGGTGCGGCAAAGCCCGATGCCTTCGGCACCAAAAGCGCGAGCAGCCTTCGCATCGCGAGGGATGTCCGCATTCGCGCGCACACCAAAGTCGCCGCGGTATTTGTCGGCCCAGGTCATTAGCTTCGCGAAGATCGGATTCTTCGGATCGGGATCGGTGGTCTTCGCTTGGCCCAGATAAACTTCGGCGGTGGTGCCATCGAAGGAGATCCACTCGCCTTGCTTCACTACGATTTTCTTCTCACCGGATTTCACCGTGAACATCTTCTTGTGCTCGTCGATTTGCAGAGCACCCGCGCCCACGATGCAGGGACGGCCCATGCCGCGCGCCACCACCGCCGCATGACTGGACTTTCCACCTACCGCCGTCAGGATGCCTTTCGCCACGTCCATCCCGTGGATATCGTCCGGCGTAGTCTCCTTGCGGACGAGGATCACCGGACCCTTCTTCGATAGCTCGACAGCATCTTCGGCCGTGAACGCGGCGCGTCCAACCGATGCGCCAGGCGAAGCGGAGATGCCCGTTGCGATTTTGGTCAGCGACTTCAGCGAGGCTTGATCCAGCAGCGGGTGCAGCAGTTGATCGAGCTGGCTGGGTGCCACGCGCAACACTGCATCCTTCTCGCTGATCATGCCTTCCTCCACCATCTCGACAGCCACGCGAACAGCGGCCATGCCCGTGCGCTTGCCGTTGCGGGTCTGCAGCATGTAGAGCGTGCCTTCTTCGATAGTGAACTCGAAATCCTGCATGTCCTTGTAGTGCTGTTCCAGCTTATTAGTGATCTCGCGCAGTTCTTTGTAAGCCTCTGGCATCTGCGTTTCGAGCCCTGAAATCGGCTCAGGAGTGCGTATGCCGGCGACCACGTCCTCGCCTTGGGCGTTCATCAAGTACTCGCCGTAGAACACCTTCTCGCCGGTCGCGGGATCGCGCGTGAACCCCACGCCCGTTCCCGAGTTCTCACCCATGTTTCCGAACACCATCGACTGCACGTTCGCCGCAGTCCCGATGTCGTCCGGGATCTTCTCCATGTTGCGATAGTAGGCGGCCTTGGGATTCCACCAGGAATTGAACACTGCATCGCGCGACATATCGAGCTGTTGATGAGCGTCCTGCGGGAACGGTTTGCCCGTCTCTTTCTGGACCAGCTTTTTGTAATCGCCGATGATCGCCTTCAGGTCGGCGGCGCTCAGATCGGTGTCGAGCCTCGCCTTGCTCTTCCTCTTCCGCTCGTCGAAGATGTGGTCGAACTTCGCCATTTCGACTTCGAGAGCAACTTGGCCGAACATCTGAATAAAGCGGCGGTAGCAATCGTAGGCAAAGCGCGGGTTGTTGGTCTTGGTTGCCAGTCCTTCCACGGTTTCGTCGTTCAGGCCGAGGTTGAGGATGGTGTTCATCATGCCAGGCATCGAGAACTTCGCCCCGGAGCGCACGCTCAACAGCAGCGGATTGGCGGTGTCTCCAAGTTTCTTGCCAGTGGCCTTCTCAAGATGGTCGAGCGCTTTCGCCTGCTCTTTTTGCACGTCCTCGGGAACCTGCTTGTGGTTGTTGAAGTACAGATTGCAGACGTTGGTGGAAATGGTGAAACCGGGAGGCACCGGCACTCCGGCCTTGCTCATCTCGGCGAGGCCAGCGCCCTTTCCGCCGAGAACGTCTTTCATTTTTCCATCGCCCTCAGCCGTACCGCCGCCGAAAGCGTACACATGTTTTGCCATTAGTCTTTAGTTCCTAATTCCTTAGTTCTGTTTTTCCGTGACGATCTCGGAGAAATCCGCGATGGTTGAAAATTCCGTCAACAGGTTATGTAGCAATTTTAGCCGATTGCGCCGGACTGCTTCATCCTTAGCGTTGACCAGCACCTTGTCGAAGAAAAGGTCGACCTTGGGACGCAAGGAAGCGATGCGGTCTTCGATTGCGCTGCCTTGATGGCGTTGGTTCTCTTGATGCAGCTCGCGTTCGGGTCCCTCTTCCAGCAGAGCGTCATCGAGCGCCCCGCCTGCGGTCACGTTGGCCTGCGTCAAAATATTCTTAATGCGCTTGAAGCTGGCCGCGAGGGGTTCGAAATCGGGAGTGGAGCGGACCGCTTGCACGCGCTGCAAGCGGCTTTCAAGGTCCTGGAGATCGTCCCAGCCGACAGCCATGCAGGCTCGAACCTCGTCGTACTTGAAGCCTCGAACTTCGCGGAAGTAGTATTCAGTGCGGTCTCGCATGAACTCGCGGAGCTGCTCGTTCTCCGTTTTGAGCGGAAACGCTAGCTTGCCCTCCACAAGAATGCGAACCACCCCTTGAGCGGCGCGACGAAGGGCGAATGGGTCCTTCGACCCGCTGGGGATCAGCCCCACGTTGAAGCACGAAACGAGCGTGTCCCATTTATCGGCGACGCTGAGCAGCTTGCCTTCGTCGGTGGCCGGGATCTCGCCTTCCATGCTGAGCGGCTTGTAATGATCGTAAATAGCCCGCCAGACAGCTTCCGGCTCGCCTTGTGCCTTGGCATACAACCCGCCGATAATGCCTTGAAGGTCGGTGAACTCCTTCACCATGTCAGTAGTCAAATCAGTCTTGCAAAGCAGCGCGGCGCGGGCAGCGGCCTGACTATTTCCGGTGAGCGCCACAATCCGATGAGTCTTCTCCAGATAGCTGCCAACCTTGGCTTGAAAGGTAACTTTGGCTAGATCATCCAGGCGTTCCGCCAACGGCTTCTTCTGATCGACATCGTAGAAAAATCGTGCGTCGTTGAAGCGCGCCCGGAGCACCCGTTCGTTACCCTGCTTCACCAGACCATTCGGGTCGCCATCCGTATTCATGACTGCCACAAAGCCGGGCATCAGCGATCCATCCGCGCCGCGCGTGGAGAAGTACTTCTGGTGATGCCGCATGACGGTGATCAGGATTTCCTGCGGGAGCGAAAGGAACTGTTGGTCAAAGTCGCCCCGCAGCGCGGTTGGATATTCGGTGAGATAAACGAGGGTTTCCAACAAGCCCGCATCGGGGTGAATTTGCAGTCCCTCGAGTTCGCGTGTGATCTTGTCGCGCCGCGCGTTTGCAGAGAGAATTACGTAATTCTTCAGAAGGTGTTCTTCGAAGTTCTCAATGGTAACCACGATCGACTTGGAACCGAGAATACGGTGACCCGCGGTGTGATTCGAAGAATGGACGCCGGCGATTTCGAACGGTACGATCGCATCTCCGAGCAGCGCCACGATCCAGCGGATGGGTCGAATAAAACGCTCCGATCCCTTGCCATTCCAGTACATGGTCTTGGGAAAATGGATCTTGAGAATCAGCTCGCGGAGCGACCCTGCCAAGATTGTTTTCGTGTCCCTGCCCGCAGTCAGTTTGCGGAAGCTGAGATACTCGCCCTTCGCTGTGGTCTGCGTGCCCAGAGCTTCGGGCTTGACTCCCATCTTCTTCGCGAATCCGACAGCCGCGCCCGGACCAGCCGATTTCGGCGGGCCCAGCAGCAGCTCCTCTGAATCCTCCTGGCGCTGTTTCAGACCTGACGCGCGCAGCACCAGACGCCGCGGCGTGGCGTCCACAGACGTGACCAGTCCACCGATGCCCTGCTGATCGAGCAGCGTTTGGAACATGTCCTGCAAGTTGTTCAGCGCAGAAACGATCATCCAATCGGGGATTTCTTCGCTCCCGATTTCGAGCAGGAAGTCGAGACTCATGCCGCCTCCCTCTCATTCCACAACTGCGCTGCGCCAACGGCGAGCTTCCTCACCCGCGCAATCACGCCCACTCGCTCAGTGACGCTGATCGCCCCTCGCGAATCGAGCAGGTTGAACAGGTTGGAACATTTCAAGGCTTGTTCGTAAGCGGGAAGAATCGCGTCTTTGCGCTTCAACAGCGCCTGGCACTCCTTCTCATGAGCGTTGAACAGCAGCCAAAGCATCTCAACGTCAGCCAACTCGAAGTTATACTTCGAAAACTGCTGCTCCTCCGCGAGACGCACGTCGCGATATGAAACGCCCGGAGCCCATTCGATATCGTAGATGCTGTCCTTTACCTGTAGGAAAGCCGCCAGCCGCTCCAGCCCGTACGTGATCTCCGCAGGCACGAGTTCCAGATCGATGCCGCCGCATTGCTGAAAATATGTGAACTGCGTAATCTCCAGACCGTCCAGCATCACCTGCCAGCCGACCCCCCATGCGCCCAAGGTTGGAGCTTCCCAGTTGTCTTCCTCCAGCTTGATATCGTGCTGGCGCAAATCGATGCCGATTGCGCCGAGGCTGCCCAGGTACTGATCGATCACGTCAGCCGGAGAGGGCTTCAGAATCACCTGCAATTGCTGGTGTTTGTACAACCGGTTCGGATTCTCGCCATAACGTCCATCAGCGGGACGGCGGCTTGGCTGCACATAGGCGACGCGGTAAGGCTTGGGACCGAGCACGCGGAGGAATGTCTCCGGCGCCATGGTGCCCGCCCCGACTTCCAGATCGTACGGCTCCTGGATCACGCAGCCGCGATCCGACCAGTAGGTCTTGAGCTGAAAGACCATTTGTTGAAATGTTTGAGCACTCATAAATTTTCGAGGATGGTGGGCGTGAGCAATTTGCGTTCGACGTGGCTTTCGATTTGAAGCTGGAGATAGCGGCGCATATCGAGCGCCGTCTGCTTGGTCCACTCGCGCGGCGCGAGGCCGGATACGGGAGTCACCAGCATCTCCCTTGCGATCTCGCGCGAGTCCAGGCTGATGGGAAGGTCCGGCAGAAACCCGGCCAGGCGCACGGACCAGAGCGCGAAATAGTTAAGACCCTGCCACAGATTCCCGCCGGTGCGAAAGAAATCGAGCACCGCAATCAGCAACCGAAAGTGCCGCTCATTGACCTCTTCGGGGGGCAGCAATTGTTCAGACACTTCGGCCATATAATCGAGCCCAACACTGGCTTCATAGCTGGCCGAAAAAGCGAACTGAGAACTGACCAGTTCGCATGAATTGAGGTTGACCAGCTCGCGGCTCTCCTTCTGGTGATAAGAGACGATAGCATGGGACAAGCGCTCGAGACCGGAACCATAGGTGCTTTTTGGCTTTCGAGCTCGCCGGGCAACGCCTCGCAATTTGCCCTGGTCCCGCGTGAAAAAGCTAACGATGAGATCGCCTTCGCGAAATGGATAAGTGCGGAGAATAAAACTTTCGCTCATTCGAGCGGGCATTCAGGGGCGCGTTAAACGTTCAGGTTACCATGCTGCCATTTTCCAGATTCCGGGAATGCGAGCCATATCAGTCCAGGAGTGCCAGAACAGCCACAGGTTCGAGAGTGTTTTCGATCGCGGAAACCCACAAATCCGGAGGTTGACTGGAGACTGCGTATGGCGCAAAGATTGCCTCCGATATGGGATAGAGTAACAAGAGGGTCCCTGTTCCGGTTCAGCAACCGGACGGATGGCCCGCGACGTCAAACCATTTTATGCGCATGATTGCAGTTCTGGTGGCAGGCCTTTGTGCCGCGAGTCTCTTTGCAGCCGAGGAAGCAACCGGCGGGATCGCTCCGGTTCCCCGCACTCCGGGGTTGGTCAAATCCGTAACAGTCGAGGGCGCGACACTCAAGGCTCGTTTCACCACTCGTGTCGGCGAACAGCTCGACCGCTCTCATTTGCGCAAAGACGTCCAAGCCCTCTGGAGCACCGGACAATTCCAGGACATCCGCGTTCGGACCATTGAAGAGACAGACGGCACGGCTGTAGTGTTCAATGTGGTGGAGAAGCCGAAGCTCTTTCTGCGGGACTTGCGGATGGAGCCCAACACGTTCGGGATGCAGCCGATTCTGACCACCGGCACGCCGATCGATACGTTGCGCGCACAGCAAGTGGCGGGTCAGGTACAGCGGCGCTTGGTTGAGCGCGGCTATATGGATGCCACCGTGGAACCGGAATTGGTTCCGGTCGGAAAACATAAAGCCGATTTGCTGATCCACGTAACGTCCGGGGACTCGGTGAAGGTGCAAGATGTCGAGATCGCAGGCAATACGATTTTCAAGCTCAAGGAAGTGCAGAGTGCGCTCCAGGCTCTTCGGATCAAGAAGGTGATTCCGGGCATTCCGGGCATTTGGCACGGCTACACCATGCACCCCGCGTACAGCGAGCAAGCGCTTCAGTCCGATTTGGCGAGGCTGCAATCTTTCTATTTGGAACGCGGCTATTTTGATGCGCGGGTCTCGGTGGATAACGCGAACGTCGACGGGGAAAACGCCCACGTAAAGCTGTTCGTGAATCCGGGCCAGCATTATCAGGTGAAGCAGATCGAAGTGTCGGGCAAGGGAATGGAGAGCAACATCCTGCACTCGACGAACGGGATTTTCGTCGCGCGGGAATTGTGCAACTGCCTGATGCGCCAACGCAGGGAGGCGGAGAAGAGAGGCATCGTCGATTTCAATGCCCGTCTTAATTTTCATCCGATCGAGGATGGCGAAGGTCATGACCCAATCGCCGATCTCACGGCGCAAGTGGACGAAGGACGCGCGTATACGATAGGCCGCATCGATTTTCAGGGTTCAAAACACTACAAGGAAAGCACGATCCGCCGGAATTTCCTTTTGGATGAAGGAGACATTCTAGACCAGACGCAGCTTCGCAAGAGTCTTGCGCGGCTGAACCAGGCTCAACTGTTCGATCCTGTAGAGGAGACGCAGGTGGCCGTCAACACTGACGAACTGACGGGAACGGCGAATATCGTAGTTCCGCTGCACGAACGCAAGCGCGGCATGTGGAATTTTTCAGGCCCGGTGGGTCCGATCAGTTTCGCTGGCCCCTTGCAGTTTATGGTGGCGTCGCGCCTGCCTCCGTGGGGCCAAGGCGTTCTGGAGTTGTCCACTTACTATCTTTCGTTCAGTTTGATCGGGTATGCGCATCCAATAGCTAAACTGCTACCGGGGGCGTTCGCGAAACAAGGGCTGCTGCCGGTGCTGTCGATGTTCCGGCCGTTTACGCCGGGCGAAGGCTGGAAATCGGGATTGCTGATCGCTCCGCAGCTAGGATGGCAGGCGACGGCCTACACTTACGCTACGACGCAGGTCACATCGCGGTTGCTGCCGTTGATTCGGGGCGATAGCGGATATGTGTCGCAGTTGGCGGTTACGTTTGAGCGGCCGGGCGGCGATGGCGTGCTGCTTTGTGATCCGCCTACGCCGAAATATCCCACGCTGAGAATGGGCACCGCGATGCTGCTGCAGATTGTCGCTTCCTCCCCTGGATTCTAAGCGCCTTTTCACCCCTTGGTTCTTGCCAACCTCTAATTGCGATCCTACAGTGGTGAGTATGCGATCTCTGGCTTGTTCCTTCGCCCTGATTCTCACCAGCATCTCCGCACAAACTCCTGAAGGCGACGCCCTTTTTGCCAAACAGGACTGGGCTGGCGCGGCTCGCGAGTTCAGCTCTGCCACCCGAAAGAATGCCAAGGATGGACGCGCTTGGTTCCGCCTTGGCGCTTGCTTCAAGGGCTTGGGCAAATTCGCCGATGCCAGGGACGCGTTCCAACACGCCTTAGACAACAATTTCTCAACCCCATTCGCGATGGCCGAGATCGCCCTCGCGAGCGCGGCCCAAGACCAGCCGGATCAAGCGGTCGAGTGGCTGAACAAAGCAGCCTCGAACGGGTTTTCGCAACTCGAGTTTGTTGACGCTGACCCTCACTTCACGGCCCTGAAGGACCGGCCAGGTTTCGTGACCGCCCGCAATCGCATCGCGCTGAACGGCAAGCCGTGCCTGACCCAAGCGGAGTATCGGCAATTTGATTTCTGGGTGGGTGAATGGGACGTGCAGGTCAGCGGCAAAACGGTGGCCAGAAGCAGCATTCAAAGGATCGAGGATGGCTGCATAATTCAGGAGAATTGGATGCCTTTCAAAGGCGTGGAAGGCAAGAGTTGGAATTTTTACAACTCGGCAACGCGGAAATGGGAACAGGTATGGATGAGCGCCGGCTCTGTGCTCAAGCTGCAGGGGGAATTGAAGAATGGTGCCATTGCCTATACCGGCCTAACCCCCCAAACGAATGGTCCGGCCATTCACGAGCGCCTAACTTTCACGCCGATACAAAATAAGGCGGTCCATCAGTTCTGGGAACAATCAACCGATGGGGGCAAGACGTGGAAAGTCGCCTTCGATGGCATCTATCTGCCCCACTGACGTATAACTCTTATTCCTGAGCGGCTTGCTGCTCGGAATCCCGCCAAGCGCTTATCTTGAGGCGTCGGCAAACCCAGCACAAACCCTCGGTAGAGTTCGGGGCGCAGGGAGCCGCACATACCGCGCACTTCTCGATACGTGCGATCGTGTCGCTCTGGATAGCTTTCTTAGCGCTTTCCAGAATCTTCTTGTCGATCACAGGCTCGATGGGTAGCGGCTTCCTCTTCATCTGCGTTTAGATTAGCACAAGGGCCAAAGGACGAGACGTCGGTCTCGTCCCTTAGGCAGCGCGATCGTAGCGCAGGATGTATGCGGGATCCAGAGTAGCCGAGCAACGCGAGCATTTCTGTCCAGGCTTTACTTTGCTCGTGCGGCCCAGGGTTATGACTGTGCCCTGAACCGTGTGGGTGCAGATTGGGCAGTGCAAAAATCCGGTGGATTCCTTTGCAGGTGCCGGCTTCATTTGAATGTTCATGGTTTTCTCTCCTTTCTTCACTGGTTAAGACGCGACAAGTGTGCTAAAGGATTGCAGAAAATTGGGCGAGTTTTGTCTGAAAATGTAAGCTTGCCGTATGATGAATCTGACAATGCCGATTGAATCGCCTTACCTCTCCGTTCTGCATTCTGTTAGCTATGCCGGAGTGTGGCCCGGGCACGCGCTGCTGGATGTGGACGGCTTCCTGGACAAGGCGGTTGAGCTCGGGTTTTCCAGCGTCGCCTTGGTTGCGAAACGGCCTCACGTTTCACCTCTCGATTATTCCTCGGAGATGCGCGATCGGCTGCGCGGACGCATGGAGCAGATGGGACTCTCGCTCTCGGCGCTGATGGGCTACACCGATTTCACCGCTGGCCTGGACCGTCCAGGCATTCCGTCAGCCGAAATGAACGCAGCGTACGTCGGCGTGCTGGCGCAACTTGCCAAGGATCTCGGAACGAACCGCCTGCGCATCTTCACCGGCTACACACGGCCGGGGCTCGGATACGACGCGCAGTATGGCGAGTTGGTGAAAGGCTTGCGGCTAGCCGCTCGCGAGGCCGCCAGGTGCGGCGTGGATCTGATTCTTCAGAATCACCACGATCTAGCCTGCCATCATAAACAACTGGCCTGGATGCTGGAAGAAGTAAACGAGCCCAATCTGAAGTGCGCCTTCGATGCATGGGCTCCTCATCTGCAAGGTGTGCGCGGGGAGGAACTGGTGGAAGCGGTGGAGTTGCTGCGTCCTTGGCTCGCGTTTACGACGGTGGCGGACTACGTGGTCCAGCCTCGATTCCGATACGACCCCGAGCGAGTCAACTATGTGCGCGAAGAGCCCCCGCTTGTTCGCGCCGTTCCCGCAGGAAAGGGCGAAGTGGATTACCGGAGCTTTTTTCAGGGTCTTCGAAAAATTGCGTATCGAGGCCCGGTTGCGTACGAGATGTGCGCCGTGTTGAAAGGCGGAGGCAGTCTCGACAATTTGGATAAGGCTGCGGTTCAGTTCCTCAAATTCCTAGGATCCGCTGGCTCGCTTGCGCTTTGAAGGCACGCTCGCGGCTGGCTTCTTAGCCATCTTCAAACTATTCCGCAGCGCGTCCATGATATCCACCACCTCCGCAGCCTTTTGGGTTGGAGGTGCTTCGGCTACCTGGCGGCCCTCCACTCGCGCATCGATCATCGCCTGCAATTTTTCCCGGTACTTGTCCTTATACTTGGCTGGCTCAAACGGTGCCGCCAGCGAGCCTACCAATTGCTTTGCAAGCTGCAGCTCTTTGGCATTTACCTGGCTCGTGTCCGCGCGATACTCCTGATCCGCGCGTATTTCGTTGGCATAAAACATCGTGTGGGCGATCAGGCCGTGCTCTCCGGGACGCACGACTACCACGTGTTCCCGGCGGTGCATGGCTACCTCGGCGAGAGCTACCGATCCAGCATCGCGCATAGTTTGAAACAGCAGCGCATACGCCTTTTCGCCCGCTTTGTCGGGGCTCACGTAGTAAGAGGTTTCAAAATAGACCGGATCGATTTCGGCAAGTTGGACGAACTCTAAAATTTGCATCTCGGTCCCGGTTTTGGCTTCGATCTGTTTGAGCTCTTCGGGCTTAATTACAGCGAAATGGTCCTTCTCGTATTCGAAGCCCTTCACCACCTCGGCGCGCGGCACCGGTGCATTATCCCCTGTTGGTGAGGCGGATACCATCTGTTGGTGTACGGGCGCGTAGGTCTCCGGTTCGTCTTCCGAGTCCGCGTCCGTCTCTACCCGCTTTACTTCATGGATGGGCTGGTGCTCCACTTTGCGCAACTGGCGGAAGCTGATTTTCTCAGCCCTTGCTGCTTTTGATAGCCGCACGGGGATCGATACGAGTCCGAAGCTAAGATGTCCTTTCCATACAGATGTCGCCATGTCAAAAGCTTTAGCAATTATGTCGCCACTCGGGAGACCTAAGCCGCTTCACTGATCACGGGATCTCCACCAATTGGGGAAGCACTACGAACCCACCGGCAGCCATGTTTCAGTTGTGATAATATCCGAATGAAATTTCCACGTTAGGAGTGAACTCTGTGAAAGTTTACGACGGTTCGGATATCAGGAACGTTGGGCTCATTGGACACGGGCATTCCGGGAAAACCACGCTGGCGGCCGGACTGCTCTACACCGCCGGCGCAACCAATCGCCTGACCAGGGTGGACGAGGGCAACACCCTCACAGACTACGACGAAGAGGAGATCCAGCGAAAAATAACGATCGCCACCTCGGTCGCTGCAGTCGAGTGGAATAAGAAGAAGATCAACGTTATCGATACCCCCGGTTTCAATCTTTTCATCAATGAAACGGATGCTTCGCTTTCCGCGGCGGACGGGGCTTTGATTCTGGTGGATGGCGTGGCAGGCGTGGAGGTTCAAACCGAAAAGGTTTGGAGTTTCACCGAAAAATCCGCACTGCCGCGAGCCTTCGTGATCAACAAACTGGATCGCGAACGCTCCAGTTTTGAACGCGCTCTCGAGAGCATCCATTCGATCTTCGGGCGCAGCGCCGTGCCCATCCAACTGCCGTTCGGATCCGAGCGCGAGTTTAAAGGCGTCATCGATCTCATCCGCATGAAAGCCTATACCTACACGCCGGATGGCGATGGGAAGGGAAAGGAGAGCGACATCCCGGCACACATGGCCGATGCGGCTCAGAAAGCCCATGAGGTGCTGGTGGAAGCGGTGGCCGAAGGCAAGGACGAACTGCTGGAAGAATTCTTCGCCGAAGGGACTCTTCCGGTGGAGCACATCATCGAAGGTCTGCTGGCCGAGATCCGGGACGATCGGATCTATCCCGTGCTCTGCGCGTCGGCTCTGCATAACATCGGCACTGATCAGATTCTCAACTTCATCAACGATTACTTCCCGATGCCATCCGAGCGGGGACCAGTAACCGGCGAAACCAACGGGAAAGAAACGCGTCGCGAAATCACGAACAAGGGTCCCGTTTCCGCTTTCGTCTTTAAGACCATCGCCGATCCTTTTGCAGGTAGAGTGTCCTATTTCAAAGTCATGTCGGGTTGCATGAAAAACGACGCAAGCGTAATCAACGGCCGCAATCAAGGTTCAGAGCGAATGGCGCACATCGGTATTCTGGTCGGCAAGACCATTCAGCCCATTACCGAGCTGCACGCCGGAGACATTGGCGCGGTAGCGAAGTTGAAGGACACACTCACCGGCGACACGATTTACGACAAGAGCGGGCCCATCAATTTTCCCAAGGTGAAATTGCCCGAGCCGTCGATTGCGTACGCAATCTCAGCAAAGACGAGGCAGGACGAAGATCGCATGGGTAACGCTGTCCAGCGAATACTGGAAGAAGATCAGTCGCTGCGGTTTTATCGCGATCCGGCGACCAATGAATTTCTGCTCGCCGGCACCGGCCAGCAGCACGTCGAGATCGTCGTCAGCCGTCTGAAGAGACGGTACGGCGTGGAGGTTCAGTTGCACTCTCCGAAAATTCCGTATCGCGAAACGATTCGGGGCACTGCGGACGTGCAGGGCCGCCATAAGAAGCAAACCGGCGGGCACGGTCAGTTCGGCGATTGCTGGATCCGCGTGGAACCCTTATCGCGTGGAGCGAAGTTCGAGTTCGCAAACGCTATCTTCGGCGGCTCCATTCCGAGGCAGTACATTCCAGCCGTGGAAAAAGGCATCATCGAAGCGGCGGCGAACGGTTACTTGGCTGGATTCCCTGTGGTCGATTTTAAGGTGACGGTCTACGACGGCTCCTACCACGATGTCGACTCATCGGAAATGGCGTTCAAGCTGGCGGCTCGAAAGGCGTTCAAGGCCGCCATGCAAAATGCGAAGCCAGCCTTGCTGGAGCCGGTAATGAAGGTTGAGGTGCAGGCACCGGTGGAGTACGCCGGCGACCTGATGGGCGACATGAACAGCCGTCGTGGACGCATTTCTGGCATGGAGACCAAGGGCACAACTCAGGTGGTGCGCGCGCTGGTCCCGATGTCGGAGATGCTTAGCTATCAAAACGACTTGATCTCGATGACGCAAGGCCGCGCGTCGTATCACATGGAATTCGACCATTACGATTACGTTCCCGGCTTGCAGGCCGAGAAGATCATCGCGGCGGCCAAGGCGGCCAAGGCGGGAGTGGAAGAAGAGGAAGAGTAGGGAACGATATGCTACATTCCCCATATGAAAACGCTCGCCCTCGGTTTGCTTGTCGCCCTTGGTTCATTCGCTCAGAAGATCGAGATTGAATCCGACGCCGCCGTTGACTTCTCGAAGTTCAAGAGCTTTGCGATCCGCGATGGCCGCCTGAATAGCAAAAATCCGTCGCTCAACAGTGATCTGGTCCGCAAGCGAATCAACTCGGATATCCAGAAATATCTGGAGGCAAAAGGACTGGCATTCGTCGAATCCGGTCCGTCGGACCTCAATGTTCGTTACACGCTCGGGGCTGTGCGGAAAACCGAACTCGAGCGCTATCCGGCGGGTTGGCGGGGATGGGGGACGCGGGTTGTTCGAGTTCCCTATACCGAAGGCACGCTGGTGATCGATCTGCGAGACCCCAGCAACCGCTCACTGGTTTGGAGGGCGATCGCACGAGAAGAAAAGAGCGATGCCTCGAAAGTAGAGCGCAAGCTCGATGACATGGTGAAAAAGTCGTTCGACAAGTACCCGCCTAAAATAAAGTAGCGTCTAACGAAATCTCCATAGCGCAGAGTAACTTTCAGATTTTTCAAGCGAAAGGGAAGGTAGGGGGCAGTGATTGATGCATCGTCAGCCAGTCCGGTCCGCGCGGTTGACGGTGAGTTGGATAAGCTCATGGCGGCCTATCAGAAGGCCGATGTTGATGGGACCGTCGCTCTGATCGGTGCGGTGAGCCCTTTGCTCTACCGTTTTTTCTTTCACCAATGTGGCAACGCGGAAGACGCCGCCGATCTTCTGCAGGATACCTGGCTCCGTGTTCATAAGGTGCGGCATACGTACCGGCCCGGCGAGCCTGTGTTGCCTTGGCTATATGCGATCGCGCGGCATACGAAGGTTGATGGCTACCGCCGTAAGCGGCGGATTCTGTCACGTGAAAAGACTATGGACTCAGTTCCCGAAGCGCGCGTTCCCTTTGAGCCGATTCCGGCTTCGATGCCCAGTTTCGATGCGCTAATGTCGGAGTTGCCGCAGAGTCAACGGGAGGTCGTCACCCTGCTCAAGGTTACGGGCATGAGTCTGGAGGAGGTCGCCCGCGCCACTTCGTCGAGCATAGGGTCCGTGAAGCAGAAGGCGCATCGCGCTTATGAAAGGCTGCGCCGCGTCCTGGCACCAGCGGTGAAAGACAATAGGGAAACTCGATCAAATGACGTGTGACGAGTTCGAAAGATCCCGCGCCCGCGAGCACCTGAAGGAGTGTGGCCATTGTCGGGAATTACAAACGCTCCGCGAGCTTATTGCCGACGAGCCTGAAGTCCCCGCCAAATTGCAAGGTCGCATCACTCGTGAAATTGTCGGAAGTCTCCGGCCCGTCTCGCCGCTTCCCTCGAACCGCGCCCTACTCACACTGCTTCTGAGTCTTGCCGCAGTCGCGTGCGCTGCTGGAGCCTGGTGGCAAGGACACGCGGGATGGTTGGAGCTTGCCGGATGGCAAGCAGCGATTGTATTCTGCCTTCTCGCCGCAGGCATGAGTCTCGCGGCAACGCTCATCGTCCGTCAAATGGTCCCCGGCGCACGTCGATCGGTTCCGCTTGCCCTGGCGCTCTCTGCAACTTGCGCCCTCCTGTTTACGGCGGTGCTCCTGATTTTCCCTTATGAGCAGGATTCCGATTTCGTATTGAATGGAATGCATTGCTGGGAGATTGGGCTGGAGTATTCCACCGTCGCTGGCGCACTCTTCTTTTTCGTGGTCCGTCGAGGCGCATGGCTTAACCCGCTCGCGCTAGGCGCCAGCACGGGATTGTTTGCGGGCCTCGTCGGTTTTACCGTGCTTGAAATTTTCTGCCCGTACTTGGATCGAGCGCATATCGACGTTTGGCACGCCGGATCGGCTCTAACGGCTACGTTGACCGGATTCGCCATCGCCGCGCTGTGTTCCGGCATGAATCGAATTCTTCGGCCCGCTTCTTGAGCCTGGCATAACTTTCCGCCCGCTGCTGACGAACTGTAGGTCGAATGATTCGAACAAACAATTCCGCGATGCCCTTGCGACTGCTTCGCTCCGCGATCTTCGGAGCTGTTCTTCTTTCCACGGCGGGAGCGCAACAGCAGGAGCTAGGTCTGACATTGGGCGGCATCGTAAGCCAGCAACGCAGCACTCCCCAAGGCAAATTGGATCTCGGGAGCGGTCTCGCTTTGCAAGCCAATTATGGATACCGATTGCTTCGGAGCGAGAAGCTAGCGCTCTACGTCGAAACCCACTTTCTGGCGAATGGCCTGCGGGACATACGTTCTGTGAACGTGAACGCTACGCGTGATGTAGCCACGCTCTTCGTCACGCCCGGCCTGCGCATCAAATTTTTCCCGGGCAAGGCCATTTCGCCGTTCGCGGCCGCGGGCGGCGGTTATGCGCTCTATGAGCAGAGCACTGCGACAATTGACGGCCGCCCTAACCCCGCTTCGCGATTCACCCATCGCGGCGCATTCGATTTCGGAGGTGGCATCGATGCTCCACTCTGGCGGTTTGTCGGTTTGCGCGCGGAGGTCCGTGACTTTTACACGGGGAACCCAAGCTTTAACCAGATCGTCAGCGGAAACGGGCAGCATAATGTGGTTGCGGGCGGCGGGCTTGTCCTGCGGTTCGGCGGTCGCTAAGATTTGACACGATGAGGTCGGGAATTATGTGGCCACGATTCGCACGCTTCTGTTTGCCTCTGATTGCGGCTGCCAGTTTTTCACAGCAGCTTCAGTTCACCCTGCTCGCGCCTGGCGCTGACAAACCCGTTGCTCGGTTTGACGGGCCGATCGCCTATGAGTCCCAGAGCCAGCAAGTTTACTTGTTTGGCGGTCAAGCCGCTTCGGCGCTTGACGATCTCTGGATCTATTCGATCGCGAGCCACGGCTGGACGCCCGTTTCGACATCCGGCACCAAACCGCCTGCGCGCTTCGGGCACACTCTCATCTTCGACCCCGTTCGCCGTCGCCTGATAGTTTTCGGAGGACAATCGGGAGCGTTTTTCAACGATACATGGGCGTTTGACCTCGCCGCGAAGACGTGGCGCCAACTCGGCGGCGGAAATCCCGGACCCAAGCCCCGCTACGGCCATTCCGCCATCTACGATCCTGTTCGCGATCGGATGGTGATTTCACATGGATTTACCGACAGCGGGCGGTTCGACGATACATGGGCCTTCGACCTCGCCAAGAATCAGTGGGTCGACATCAGTCCCGCGGCTTCGGAACGACCTTTGCGGCGTTGCCTGCACCACGCTGCGTACGATCCTAAGCGCGATCAGATGTTCCTTTACGCGGGTTGCTCGAGCGGCTTCGGCCCTTGTCCGCAGGAAGACCTTTGGACGTTCGACTTAAAGAGTACCCGGTGGACGCAACTCGTTTCCTCCCCGCATCCGCCAGGCCGCGAGCGGTACGGCATGGCGTTTGACGCTCGCCGCGATCGGTTGGTTGTTTTTGCAGGAGGCGGCGCCAGCGGCTTGCTCAACGACACCTGGGAATATGACCCCGCCGCCCAAACCTGGACGCCTGCACTTGTGGCAGGCGCCGCACCCGAACCGCGGAACCGTTTGGAATCGGTGTTTGCCGACGATCTGGGATCCATTCTGTTTTTTGGCGGCGTAACCACCAGCGGATTGTCGAACGACCTATGGATGCTGGCTTCCGGGGCGACGGCAGTACAACGTCCGGCCTTTTCGTCTGACGGAGTGGTGAATGGATTCAGCGGGGCTGGTTCAGCCATCGCCCCCGGCGAGATCGTGTCCATTTTCGGATCGGGCTTAGGTCCCGCCAGCGGGTTCATCACCTCATTTGATCTCCAGACGGGTCGTCTGCCGACGCAAGCGGCCAGCGTCTCCGTAACCTTCAACGGTGTTCCCGCTCCCATTTACTTCGCGCGAGAGGATCAGTTGAACGTGCAGGTGCCCTACGAAATCGCAGGAGCGAAAGAGGCCAGCGTAGTGGTGACCTACAGCGCTTCAGCCAGCGCTGCAGTTACAGTGCGCCTGGCAACGGCGCATCCCGGCCTTCTACGCCAGTTGTTCAATCAGGATGGTTCGCTAAACTCGTCGGCAAATCCCGCTGTTGCAGGCGGCACAATCGTCTTGTATGCCACCGGGCAAGGCATCACCGATCCTGCCAGCAAAACAGGAGCGTTCCCGAGTGGTGTTTACCCTACAGCCGTGCAGCCCGTGTCGCTCGATGTTGGCGGAAAGAAGGCCGAACTGCAGTTTCAAGGGCAAGCGCCCGGGACGGCGGGCGTGCTCCAGATAAACGCGAGAATCCCGGAGGGACTCCCGCCTGCTGCCGAAGCCAGTGTTTCTCTTTTAATCGGAGAAGAACGAAGTCAGAGCGGGGTAGTGGTTTGGGTGAAGTGAAAGAGAATTCACCAAAATATCCTTCGGACGTAACTTTTCCAAACGAAAATCGAATCAGCCTACAGCGAGTCGTATCGCCATGCGCGACCGACTTGCAAAAGGAGACCCACATGCGCAACATACCCGACTATACTTCGTGCAAACGATTTCACCTCTCTCGCTGCTTGGAAGTGCTGGCCATTACAGCCTCGCTACCCTTCATTTCTTTCGGCCAGCCCAGTCCTGGACCCATTGGCCCGGGGCCTGGCTGCAACGTGCTGCCAGCACCCCCTTCCGTCGGCGCGACCGTCGATCTCTCCTACTTCGGGCCGCCGCCATCGGCCAGCAACCCCAGCCTCGTCGGACCCTATCAACTGCTGAAATCCGGCACCGTGGATGTGGGCAGCGGGACGGTGACGCTCCCGCTTTACAAGGGCACCATGGCCGGCAGCAAGAAAAACGTGTGGTACATTCTCACAGACGTGAATGACACGGAAGTGGCGACGTCACTAGGGCTGAACTTTTCCGGCAAGCTGAACTTTGCCGGGAACGCAGTGCGTACGGCGAATATCGATGAGAATGGCGACTTGGTTTTCGACAAGGGCACTGTTGATTTCCGTCCGGCACGAACCGTTGTTCCAGGCCCATCGAGCGCCCCCTTTCCGCCGACTACCGCCAAACCCGGTTCTATCGGCGACAGCGACTACTCGCCTCTGGTGCGTGTCGTCAATGGGGGAGATCGAATCTACAATGCGCCAATCGTAGCTTTCGATGTTGCCGAGAACGACATCAACTACCCTAGCGGAGGGCCCGATTATACGCGAGTGCATGACGAAGTCTTGACGATCGACCCCTTCGCACGGACTGTCACTCTTCAGCTAATCAATGGATTCAGCTTCGGACACGAACTCTGGTATATGTCGATGGACGCGAGCCTCCCCGATGTAGCGGCGATTGAAGGAGCTACCTTCGCTCCCGCTCTCCAGAAGATCGTTCTGGGAAAGGATGACAGCTTTGGGAGCGCCGTTGAGCGGCTCTTTGTAGCCACGAATGGACCATCGGACTTCGGTTGCGACAACCCGCAGCGTCAGGGTCTTTATGCCGCTCTGACAGATGGATTTCGTCCCAATAATATTTTCGGGGGAATCCCGACAGTCGCCACTGACTACAGCCCGCTCTGGAACGGCCAGCTCTACGAATGGACACCCGATTCCGTGAGCAAGGGCTTCCGCGGCCAACTCCGTGGCGAGTTTCAGGTATTAACCTTCGTGCAGGATGGACTGATCACAGGTCCCAACGGAACCAAATTTGGAAGTGCGCAATTTATCGTGAACTGCCCTCCGGTTCAACGTCTCTTCTAAATCCGAACTAAGATCGGCGCTGGCCCCGGCAGTGGACAACTGCCGGTTCGCCAAGGAGAGAATAGTAGCTGATGAACAAGGTCTTTCATTTCGATGCTCCCCGCGATAAGTATGTTTGCGACGCGGCGGTCGTTTGGTGTTTCGACAACCGCTTTCAACTTGGGTTTGCCAAGTTTCTTAAGCGACTTGGAATTTCCAATTCAGATCCGATCAAGATTGCAGGCGGTGCGAAGTGTCTGGCGTCTCCAGAGCGGGAAACGGACCGCGAGTTCGTGTTGGGACAGATTCGCACGTCGATCCGCTTGCACGGGACGAAACTTGTGATCCTGAAGGTGCATTCGGATTGCGGAGCATACGGGGGGTTGCTTGAGGGGTTCGGCGGCGATGCCCAGGCGGAAGCTCTACACCACGAAGCGGAACTGCAGCGCGCGGGGGAATGCGTGCGCAAAGCGATACCGGGCATTGAGGTGCAAGCTTACTTCGTAGACTTCGAGGGTATCTGGGAAGTGGAACTCACCCCGGAGTTCGCTGTGCCCAAATCCCACAATACCAGAGCTACTGAAGGACGAGTTGTGAACGCGGCACAAGACAGATAAAGGTGACAGGGAGTTGGACCTAGCTCAAGCTCCAAGGCTTCCGCATGGGACGCGAGAGCATCTTATTCGCCTGCTCATCATCCAGAAACCGCTCAGCTTTCGGATCCCACTTTACATCCCGCCCCAGCCGCAAGCTGATATTCCCCAAATGCGCAATCGTGATCGACCGATGCGCCTGCTCAATCGGAGCGATCGGTTCCTTCCTCGAAATCACGCAGTCAATAAAATTCCGCGAGTGATTTTCGCTGCGGTATAGCCGCACTTCATTCGGACTAGGCTCGAACTCTAGCAGCGACTTCGGAGTTGCCTCAATCGCGCCTCGTGTCACCCACACTGATCCGTCCGCTCCCTCGAACGTCACTCCCTCGCGCGCTTTATCGGACACCACCAACTTCACGCCGCTCTCGTAGATCGCCTCGTAGTAGAACTCGGTCGCCGTGTTCCAGACCTTCTGCTTCGCCCAAGTCGCCTTACCGTTCCGGATTGCAACCGGCCCGGTGAGCTCCGTGCCCATGCCCCACTGCGCGATGTCTGGATGGTGCCCGCCCCAATCGGTAATTTGGCCGCCCGAGTAGTCCAGATTCCACCGGAAATTCACGAAACAACGAGCCGGACAGTAGGGAGCCTCGGGAGCGGGCCCCAGCCAGAAATCATAGTTGAACGCATCCGGAATCGGCTCGGTCTCTTGCCGATCGCCTGTCTTTCCAAAGTCGGGAGTTCCGCCCGGAAGGCCACATTTTACCGTCTGCAGTTTGCCAATACCGCCATTGCGCACGATCTCGCAGGCCTTGCGAAAGCGCGTATCGGAACGCTGCTGGCTGCCGCACTGAAAGATGCGCTTGCTATCCCGAACGGCGTCGCTCATGGCGCGGCCCTCCGCAATCGTGAGCGCAAGCGGCTTCTCGCCATAGATGTCCTTTCCCGCACGCGCGGCCGCAATCACCGGGATCGAGTGCCAGTGATCTGGAACGGCAATCAGCACCGCATCGATATCTTTGCGGCCGAGGAGATCCCGAAAATCGTCGTACGCAGTGCATCCTTTATATGCGCCGGATCGTTTCTCCCGAGCGTAATTCCACTCTACGTACTGGCGCGCGGGTTCGCGGCCTGCGATCACTCCGTTCCAGTACCCGGGAGTCTCGCGATTCACGTCGCACACCGCAACAACCTGTACGCGTTCGTCTCGTAGAAAGCCACGCATGTCGCCGGTGCCTTGGTTGCCCGTTCCAATCACGCCCATAGTGATGCGATTGCTGGCAGCCACCGCACTGCGCAGCATAGGAGCGGCGGAGATCGCCGATGCTGATTTGAGAAAAGTTCGCCGATTCATGGATGAGTCTTTTGTATCACGAAAGGTGCCAGAGTGCTAGATTAGGGGAGTCCATGGATCCCGACCACATCCGGCCCGCGCTGAACCGTCGCGACGTGCTCCGCGCCGCCGCCCATGGATTCGGCGCCATCGCCGTCGAACAACTCCTTCAGCGGGAACTCGCCGCCAAGACTCGCGTCAACCCTTTGGCTGCCAAGGTCCCGCACTTCCCTGGCAAAGCCAAGGCAATTATTTTCCTGTTCATGGTCGGCGCGCCCAGCCACATCGACACCTTTGACCCTAAGCCCGCGCTTAAGAAATACGAAGGTCAACCCCTTCCCGACAGCTACGGCAAAGTCATCAGCCAGTTCACTAATGGCGACACTCCGCTGCTCTCCTCGCCCTGGCAGTTCAAACAATATGGACAAAGCGGGCTGCCAGTTTCGTCACTCTATCCGCACGTAGCCGAATGCGTTGACGACATCTGTTTCGTGCGCAGCTTCTACACCGAGAGCGTGGTCCACGCGCCTGCCATGTACCAGGTCCACACAGGGCGAATCCTTATGGGATATCCGAGCATGGGCTCCTGGGTCACGTACGGCCTGGGGAGCGAATCGGAAAATTTGCCCGCTTACGTCGTCATGCCGCAGCCGGAAGGCACGCCCGAGGGAGGCACGCCCTGCTGGGGAGCCGGCTTCCTCCCAGCGGTCTATCAGGGAACGCTTTTGCGAAACGGACCCAATCCGATCCTCCATTTGAAGCCTCCTCCAGGCATGACGCCCGAGCGTCAGCGGGCCACCCTTGACCTGCTCCAGCAGATGAACGAGCTCGACACAGCCGATGGCGATACCGAGATGGCCGCGCGCATCAGCTCCTACGAACTCGCCTTTCGAATGCAAAGCCACGCTCCCGAAGCCGTCGATCTCTCCAAAGAAACCGAAGCCACCAAACATCTCTACGGTCTCGACGAGAAGCACACCGCCGATTTCGGAACGCGCTGTTTACTCGCCCGCCGCATGGTGGAGCGAGGGGTCCGCTTCGTACAGATCTATTCCGGCGGCGGCCCCGTCAGCATGCAGTGGGATGCCCACAAAGACTTGGTCGAGAATCACGAAAAGATGTGCCGCCTCACTGATCAGCCGGTCGCGGCACTGCTTAAGGATTTGAAGCAGCGCGGCTTGCTGGATTCCACGCTCGTCATCTGGGGCAGCGAATTCGGGCGCTTGCCGATGTCGCAAAGCGGGAACGGCCGCGACCACAATCCGCACGGGTTTACGATGTGGTTCGCGGGCGGCGGAGTGAAAGGCGGACAGGCGGTCGGCGATACCGATGAACTCGGCCTGCGCGCGGTGGAGGGTTCACGCTTTCACATGCGCGATTTCCACGCTACCATCCTGCACGCGCTCGGCCTTGAGCAGAACCAACTCACTTATCTCCACAACGGGCGCAACGAGAAACTCACCGATTTCGGCGGCAACGTAATCCAGAAGGTGTTCGCCTAAGTGCGGGCGCGGCTCGAGCGCGTCTGGTACCTGCAAGGTGGCTATCGCTTGCCGTTCCCACCATTGCCGTTCTGATCCAGCACCGGCAAGGTGGAAGGCGGGCGCGAAACTACTCCTTTTTGGGCTTCGGCGATGTCTACGTTGTATTGCTTCAAAATCCGCCCCGTGGCTTGATCGAGCGTGACTCGGGCGCGCGCATACTGAGCGAGAGCGGTGACTTCCGACGACTGGGCGGTAGCCAAATCGCGCTGGGTTTGAATGACCAAATAGATGGTTGAGGCGCCAAGAGCGTATTTCTTCTGTTCGGCATCGAGCGTCTGCTCTTCCAGGGCGCGCTGTTTTAATGCGGTCTGATGGCGGGCGCGAGCCTGCTGCAATCCAATGAGAGCGTTCTGCACATCCACGCGAATCTGGTTTATCTGAACCTGCAAGTTGAGCTGAGACACCCGCAGGTTCAAGCGGTCGCGAATATAATCAGCTTCCGCGGAACGGTTCCGAAGAGGGATGTTTAAACTCACGCCAACCCGATAATCTGGGAAATTTCGCCCGAAAAGCTGACCCAAAACCGTCCCATAACCGCCGATGAAAAATGAATCCACGGAGGTCGGATTGCGCACGAACCCGGTCGGTCGTCCGGTCGCATCCAGGGGGGACAGCGAGTTGATGCTGCCTGCCTGGGCGTGGTTCGTCGCCTCGGCGAAGGCGGAAATCGTAGGAAGTAAACCGCTCTTGCTTCCGATCAACTGAATCTCGCTGTTCTCGAGATTAATGCGGCTGCTGGCTAGCTCGGGCCTTTCTCCAAACGCTTCGGTCACCAAGTCCTGGATCGGTTCGATCGGCTCCACATCCGGAATGTGAATCGAATCCGTGGGCACGATTCGGGCCTCGGCAATTGTTGGACTCGCCACGCCGTTGCGGCTCAGAGCGTTCTTAATGATCGTTTCCTGCTGCAGGACGTTGGTCTCGGCTACAGTCAGATTCTGCTGATTGGAAGCGACTTCAGCCTCCGCGCGCACGATCTCGATCGGCGCGAGCGTGCCAATTTCAACCTGCTTCTTGTTATCGTTGTAGAGCTTTTCAGAGACGCTCAAGGATTCGCGGGCCACCTTGACGGATGAGTTGAGGTTCACCAAGTCCCAATACAACCCAACGACATTGGCGACCGTGGTGATCACTTGTTGTCGAAAAGTCAGGTCCGCGGCGCGCACGTTGTTCCTGGCAACGCGAATCTGGCGATTGTTGACGGCAAACCCGAAGCCCTGAAGCAAAGGCTGAGTAACCAGCAGATCCAGACTCGAATTCGTGTACGGATTCACGTCGAATCGACCGGTGTTTGCTGCTGTGAAGAGGTTGTTATAGGTCAGGGTTGCGTTCGCGCCGGTGGAGAAACCTTGGGTCAACGCCAAATTTGCCAGCTTGTTGGTTTGCACCAGCGCGTTTGTTCCGTACGAAAAGAGGTTTGTTTGAGGGGAGGTAAGATGCCCCCAGCTAATAGTGCCTTGGAGCACAGGATCGAAATTTGGAGTAGTAGGACCTAGCTGCGTGATGACGCCGTTGGAGCTAACCCCGCCGGTGGAACTAGACAATGAAGAACTTCCGCTTCCACTTCCTCCCAGAAGGAAATTCCCTCCAGCGCTGGTAGGGCCGTTCTGCACGGACTGCGGAACACCGCGCAGCAGACCGCCGGCCTTGGCGCGCAACAGATCCGATTCCGCCTGCAGGGGCGTGTAGCGCTGGACCGCTATCTCGAGGTTGTTCTCTAGCGCCAGGGCGATCGTATCCTGCAGGGATAAATAAATTTTCCCCGCGCGGACCAAAGATTCCAAGCGGTTGGAGTTGGCTAGATCGATGGCGGCAATGTCCCACTCCCGGTAGGGCCGGATAAGGTTGGAGAAGAAGCCTTTCTTAGGCGGCGGCGAAATTACCGATCCGGAAAACTGCTGGGCGTCAATGGCCTGTGCCATCAGCAGGCACACGCATACTATCGCCATGTGAGACTTCATGCTAGCCATAATTGTCCTTCGCGCGAACGGGGATTCACAACTTGAAACACGTAAGCGGGCGTGCCGCGGTTCGAATTTTCTCTCATGGTATCACGCGATAAATGCTTACCTTAGTTAACGCTTCCCGCCCAGGGTGAGGTTACAGGGCCAGCCTCGGACAGGGCTTGCTAAACTGATAGCACATGGCAACCACGCAGAAAACTAAAGAGCCAATGCCGCCCGTAAAAGACTGGGCACCCGCAGTCGGGCTAGGCTGGCTGGTCCCGGGCGCAGGGCACTTTCTGCTAAAGCGCAACGGACGCGGAGGCCTGATTTTAGTTTCGGTAGTTGCGATGTTCCTGCTCGGCCTTATGATGCGCGGAGCGATGTTTCAACCCCAGACTGGCGACATCCTCACCACGATTATCTACTGCGGCGGATTTATCGGCGACCTTGCATCCGGCCTGCTCTACCTTCTCGCTACCTGGTTCGGATATGCGCAGCCTGACGTGGCTGGCCATGTTCACGACTACGGGACCAAGTTTCTGGTGGGAGCAGGCTTGCTGAATATACTGGCGATGGTGGACGCTTACGAGATCGCAACAAGGAAGAAGACGTAATGCCCAAAATGAATTTGTCGCACTTTGAAGCAGCTGTGCTGTTCGCGCTGTTCACTTCCATCGTGATGGGTGTGGTGACCAAGAAGACTGACGCCGACCGGATTCGCTATGGGGCGCGCTGCTTCGGATACTTTATTGCTGCCCTGATCGGGCTCGGTTGGCTGATGCACTTCGGCCATGGCTGATCGGAGCGGCGCATAGCTGGCGCAGGTCAGTAATCCAGTAGTCGGGCTTCCATTGGGCCATTTCTTCCCTCTCCCCATAGCCATAAAGCACAGCGCAGGTTTTCACTCCCGCACGCTTTCCAGCCTCCATGTCGGCGGGCGAGTCTCCCACGAACAGGCACTCTTCGCGGCTCGCTCCCAAGCCCTTCAGCGAAGCGAAGATCACGTCCGGTTCAGGTTTGGCCGGAAAGCCGTCGGTACCCTGCACGTGGTCAAAGTAGGGAAGCAGACCGAATAGTTCCAGCACGATTCGGGTGGTTGGAGTTCCCTTAGTGGTGGCTGTGGATTTCTTTCCTGTGAGGCAGGCTAGCGCTTCTATAACCCCTTCGTAAGGACGCGTCATGGTGTGATTGCGGATCGGGTAAACGCGCCGGTACTCGACAATCAAGTCTTCGATCTGGGTCGATGTGTACTCGGGAAAGAGATCCTGAAAGAGGTCGATCAGGTGACGGCCAATGTACTTCCGCAGGAAAACGTGTTCCACATCATTTCGCGAAGTGCGCGATAGCACTTCCTGAATTGCGCCGCAGATATCGTGCTGGGAGTCTACCAGAGTGCCATCGACGTCGAAAATGTAAAAAGGGAAGTATGGGATCATTCGGAAGGAATAGCGCGGTCGATTGCTTGAATCGGCCGCGCTACAGAGGTGCAGTTAAGCTGGCTGGGGCCGCTCGCCCCCAAGCAAACCGGTCACGCCCTTACCGCCTTCGGGGCGGATAACTTGTTGAGGCTTTTCCGACCCATCGGTGGGTCCGGTGGACTTTGTGCTCGTGAATACCGGCAATGTTCCACCATCGATCAGCAGCTTCACTTCGGCGCCATCGAGCACTTCTCGTTCGAGCAGCGCTTCTGCTATTCGGATCATAGCTTCCGACCTCTCTTGGATGATCTTCCTGGCCGTTGCGTAACCCTGTTCAACCAGTTTGCGAACCTGCTCGTCGATCCGGATCGCAGTGGCCTCGCTATAGTCGCGATGTTGCGCGATCTCGCGTCCGAGAAAGATCTGTTCCTCTTTCTTGCCAAAGCTCATAGGCCCAAGTTCACTCATGCCCCACTCGCAGACCATCTTACGCGCCATGTCGGTGGCGCGTTCGATATCGTTGCCCGCGCCGGTAGTGATGTGGTGCATGAAGATCTCTTCGGCGATGCGGCCCGACATCAAGATGGCCAACTGCGCCTCAAGATAGTCCTTGTCGTAGGAGTGCTTATCGTCGACGGGCAGTTGCATCGTCACCCCGAGCGCCATGCCGCGAGGGATGATCGTTACCTTATGTAGGGGATCGGCTCTGGGGATCAGCGCGGCGACCAATGCGTGGCCGGCCTCATGATACGCAGTGTTCTTCTTTTCCTCGTCGCTGATGATGAGCGATTTGCGCTCGACTCCCATCATGACCTTGTCTTTTGCAAGCTCGAAATCCCACATCGTGACGACTTTGCGATTCTGGCGCGCTGCCACGAGAGCGGCTTCGTTTACCAGATTCGCGAGATCTGCGCCGGCAAACCCGGGTGTGCCGCGAGCCAGCACCGACAGATCGACGTCATCGGCCAGCGGAGTCTTCTTCGAGTGGACTCGCAGGATCATCTCACGACCTTTCACGTCCGGGCGCCCAACCACTACCCGGCGATCGAAACGCCCCGGTCGCAGCAGCGCCGGATCGAGCACGTCGGGTCGATTGGTGGCGGCAACCAGGATGACCCCTTCGTTCGATTCGAAGCCGTCCATCTCCACCAGCAGTTGGTTTAGGGTCTGCTCGCGCTCATCGTGTCCGCCCCCGAGACCCGCGCCGCGATGACGGCCCACTGCGTCGATCTCGTCAATAAAGATGATGCAGGGTGCATTCTTCTTACCTTGCTCAAACAGGTCTCGCACGCGGCTCGCGCCCACACCCACGAACATTTCCACGAAGTCCGACCCGGAAATCGAGAAGAACGGAACATTGGCTTCGCCCGCGATGGCTCGTGCCAACAGGGTCTTGCCTGTGCCAGGAGGTCCAACCAGCAAAACACCTTTGGGGATGCGGCCACCCAGCTTCTGGAATTTCTGAGGCTCACGGAGAAACTCGATGATCTCCTGCAACTCTTCCTTGGCTTCCTCCACTCCTGCTACGTCTTTGAACGTTACCTTTTTTTGTTGCGAGGAGTGCAGCCGGGCGCGGCTCTTGCCAAAGCTAAGCGCCTTATTGCCGCCGCTTTGCATCTGCCGCATCATGAAAATCCAGAAAGCGAGCAGTAAAACGAAAGGTATCGCATTGATCAGGAGCGAAACCCAGCCGCTGCCGGTTTCTTTTCCGAATTTTACTTCGACTTTCTTAGTCCGAAGTCCTTCGATCAAAGGCTGATAATTTGGGGGAATGACGGCGTGAAATTCACCCTGGTCGTTGGCGAACGACCCATGGGCGTCGTTCCCGGTCAGGGTAATCGTCTTTACTCGCTCGTTATCGACCTCGGTCATCAACTGGGTGAACGACAATTGGGCGTCAGGCCGGGATTTGGACTGCTTAACCACGGTCCAAAGCAGCACCACGACCATCACGATGACAACCCAAAATATTGCGGTCTTAATATTCGAATTCATGCCCTCTCCAAACCCCTGCCTTATCGGCTGCTAATACCCCTACACCGATGAGACGTCACTGATGAGCCAATCGATTCAATGTCAGGACTCTTCCTGTATCGCGACACGCCTGCAGTCCTCATCTCGCGCTGCGAATTCCGCCGCGGGACCGAAGCGCCGGGCCCAAACAATATTTCCATCCAAGACAAGCACCGGCCAATCTCTTCTTTCCCAAAGCGGAATCCGAACCTCTTGGAAGAACTCCTTAATATTGCGTTCGCGGGATTCTCCGACGGGCCGGTATCGATCACCTGGCCTCCAGTTTCGTAGTTCCAGCAGAACCGAAGCCGCACCGCCCTGATCAAAGGCGTCCGGATTGGGAAAGGAAAGTCGCTGCCAATCTAGCTCACTCCTTACTTTATCATGGCACTCCTGGCGTTCCCCACACTCCATGAACGCCAACCTCAACAAACCTCGACCTCCAGGCAGAGTGGCGGAACCTGGAACGTCGACGAGAGTCGAAAAGTCCCTTGTTCGTCCCGAGTCGAAACCCGCTGGAGCGACCCGAATCCAATCAAACGAACGAAAAACGTCCAGTCCTGGCAGTTGCACGCGCCCGCTCCCCAATTCGGGTCGGGCCATCTCGAGAATAGTCTGCACGTGTGAGAAGTCGATTTGCCGGAGGTCGCCTTTCACGCTCTCGATGATCCTGCGGATCGTTCGCCGCGCCATCGCAGGATGGGCCGCCGCCAGATTCTCAGCTAGCCAGAAAACCGCTCCCGCTCTGTTTACGACGGGAGGGAGCAGTCCGTTCCAGTAATCTTCCTCATCCCGAGCCAACTCCGCGACTTGTGCAAGCGCTCGGTCCAGGTGGGGATTGAACCCTGCACGCAAGAGCGGCAGAATTTCGTGCCGCAGACGGTTGCGGGCAAATGAGGGATCCTGGTTGGTCTGATCTTCCCGCCATTTCATCTCCCGCTCCAGCATCCAAGTCTGGATTTCTGAACGATCCACATCCAACAATGGGCGCACAACGCCCTCCTTGGTAACGGGTAGGACGCCTCTGAGTCCGGAGAGCCCCGCTCCTCGCAGGACACGATACATCACGGTTTCAGCCTGATCGGAGCGGGTGTGCCCGGTCGCGACCCGGTCCAAGGTTCCGGCACCGATCAGGGCGCCGAAGAAGCTCTGACGAGCGCGCCGGGCAGCCTGTTCGAGATTGTCGACGCTGCTTCTGAGGTGTGCCTCGAGAAGGTGAAAAGGCATCCCGAAATGCGTGGCAGTATCGCGGACGAATTCGGCATCGGCTCGCGACGAGTCGCCGCGAATGCCGTGTTCAATGTGGACGATGCTCAGGTGCAGGTTCCAACGGGGTGCCAAGTCGCGGAGCAGGTGGAGAAGGCAAACGGAATCGACACCTCCGGAAACCGCCACGCCGACCCGCATCCCACGCCCGAACATTCGGTGTCGCTCGATGGTCTCCAGCACTTGGTTCATGTATAATCCTCAGGATGCCAAATCTCGTGAGCGGAATTCACGCGATGATTTACAGCCGGGATGCCGAGCGAGTGCGAGCGCTGTTCAAAGATATTTTAGAGTTCCCGGCGGTAGACGCAGGAGGAGGATGGCTTATATTCGCTCTTCCCCCGGCCGAAATGGGCGTGCACCCTGCGGAAGGATCCGGACATCATGAACTCTATCTGATGTGCGACGATGTGCACGCCACGGTCGAGAAGCTAAAGAGCAAGGGCGTCGAGTTTGCAGGAGAGATCACTAATCAGGGCTGGGGACTGGTCACGCGGCTAAAACTGCCGGGAGGCGACGAAATCGGGCTATACCAGCCCAAGCACCCGACGGCTAGGTGATCCTTCCGACCGATAATCGAAACGCGTTTTGAGTTTGAGCCAGTGCCGTTCATACGCGTACCAGGAGAGCAGCGCCAGCGCGTATGATGCGGCGATGTAGATGCCAATGAAAATCACGTTTCCGAAAAGCTCGGAGCCGACAGCCTTGACGATGCTAGTCGAAGGTATGAGTTTTTGAATCGGAGCGATCAGCGGATTATGGAACAGATACAGCCCGTAGCTGAATTTGCCCGTCGCACGCAGGAAGCTGTTGTTAAGCGCTCTCACCAAAAGCCTGCCGGGTCGCGGTTGGTTGATTATTACGATTAATGAGGCGGTCAGCAGGCTCGCGAGCGAAACACCAAAGACCACCGTCGGCTTGTCGGCAAGCATGATGCCACCCCGGAGCAGTCCCAAACTAATTAAGAGTATAAATGCCATGGCACAGAGCACGCGGGCTGGAGCGATCAGTGCCGCACTGCCGCCTTTTTCACGAACAAGCACGGCCACCAGGGATCCCATCGCTAACCCATCGAGCCGGCAAGGAGTCGGGAAATAAAGCGCGCCGACGGGTTGCCCCATTTGCCAAAGAGTGAAGCGCAACGCAGTCGACAGAACTATGAAAGCGAGACATGTTACCTTTAACCACCGTCGGTTTAGGAAGTAAACCAATAACGGCCAGAGTACGTAGAACTGCTCCTCAATCGCCAGGGACCAAAGGTGATTTAGGTCTAGCCAGTCCGCCTGCACCCACACCTTGTGGTAGTAAACGAAGCCGATGTTGGTCAAGTGCGTCCAAAGCCAAGCTTGGCGGTGCTGGATGACCTTGAGCCCTTCGGTGTTGAACATGCCAAACAGCGGCAGGACCAAGAAAATGACGGCTAAAAAGAGGTAGTATACCGGAATGATTCGCAGAAACCGACGGGCGTAAAAATTGCGGAAGTGCCTAGGCGAATTCCGAGTATCGAGCAAAATTCCGGTGATCAGGAACCCCGAGAGCACGAAGAAGATATCAACACCCAACCACCCAATGTTCGGCCACATTGCGAAAGAGACGTTTGAGGGGATTTTCCATGCGACCGACAGGAAACCATGGAACAACAACACCAACAAGATTGCCACGCCGCGCATCCCGTCTAAAGCCGGATTATGGCGACTGGCCCTCCCTGGAATTCCTGGGTCCGGAATCAAGGGGGACTGGGTTTCATCCTGTCGGGGCGTCGCTCCTAGCGAATCATGTGTCATGCGACTCAACTACAAGCGTACCTATGTTTCATACTCGGGAGTGTGACAATGTCGAGACTTCAGCGGACCAGCGATACAGACATGGGAGGACTGCTGAGCCGATTTCCGGAAACGCGCTACTCGGCGGTCGTCGGCATCCGAGACCCCCAACCCGGCGTGCGCCGCAGATCGTATGACGCCATCATTGCCGCATACTGGAAGCCAGTTTATACGTACCTGCGGATGCGTTGGCGGGAATCGAACGAAGACGCGAAAGACCTGACCCAATCGATTTTCGCGCGAGCCTTGGAGTCCGGCACTTTCGCCAACTATGATCCGTCCAGGAGCAGTTTCCGCACGTATTTGCGCCTGTGCGCCGATGGCCATGTGCTGAATGACCGCAAGCATCGGAGCCGACTCAAGCGAGGCGGTGAATTCCCGCCGATGCAGCTTGACGGCGATCTCCCATCGGATGAATCGATCGAGCTTTTCTTTCATCGCGAGTGGGTGCGTAGCGTTTTCGCGCTGGCCGTGGGTGACATCCGAAGCGAAAGTTTACCTTTCCGTATCTTCGAACGCTACGATTTGGGTGACAGCGAAACAAGGCCGACATACGCCCAGCTTGCGGACGAATTTTCTTTATCGTCGGCTACGGTAACCAACTACCTCTCCGCCATGCGTCGCGATTTTCGCAAGGCCGTACTGGGCAAGCTCCGCGAGTTGACCGCTACCGACCGCGAGTACCGGGCCGAGGTGCGCGCGATTCTCGGCATCGAAATCTAGATGGAATGGCTTCCTGACGACGTCGTCGGCCATCTCAGCAAGATGATCGACACGCCGGATCTCACTGGCACCAAGTACGAACTGATCGAGGAGATTGGGAGAGGCGGCATGGGTGCCGTCTATCTGGTGCGCGACTCGCACCTCGACCGGGTGGTGGCGCTGAAGGTGTTGGATTCGGCTGAGACAGATGAATTCGCCACCGCTCGCATGTTGATGGAGGCCAAGATCCTGGCCGCGCTCGAACACCCGGGCATCGTTCCGATACACGATGCGGGAACTCTTGCTGATGGAAGATTTTACTGTGCCATGAAATTTGTGAAAGGCACGCGCCTCGATCGATATGCGGCTTCTGCGGCGCGCTCCGACCTCTTGAGGGTGTTCACGAGGATCTGCGAGCCTGTCGCGTTTGCACATGTGCAGCATGTAGTCCATTGCGATTTAAAACCGGAAAACATTATGGTCGGCGAGTTTGGCGAAGTGCTGGTCCTCGATTGGGGAATCGCGCGGTATGAAGCCGAACCTGGCGGACTTTCCATCGCTGGAACGCGTGGTTACATGGCGCCCGAGCAGATCCGGGGAACGTTCGAGGCGCGGTCGGACATTTATGCTCTGGGCAGGATTCTCAACTTCCTCATGCCGGGCTCGAACGTGCCGAAGGCGTTGCGAGCCATCGCCACCAAGGCCGCGAACTCGGATCCCGGCCTGCGTTACGCGAGCGTACCGGAGGTCTCGGCGGACATCGCCCGGTTCTTGGATGGACAGCCAATCAGTGCCTACGAGGAGTCACTCGCCGAACGTGCCGCGCGCTGGATCGCGCATCATAAGACTTTGTCGGCCCTGCTCTTGACCTACATTTTGGTGCGCACCGGAATATTTTTTGCGATCCGCCGTTAAAGGAATTTCGCGAAACGTTGAATAGAAGAGTGTGCAGGGAGGCACAAGCATGAATAAGCCAGTATACGGGTTGATCCTGGGCGGCATTTTGGGCATATTTGATGGGCTAACCGCTTGGTTTACGCCGGAGGTGCGCGCCGGGATTATCGGAATCGTGATCGGATCCACATTCAAGGGTGTGATCGCGGGAGTGTGCATCGGGTATTTTGCCAAGAAGGTGAATTCGCTGCCGCTAGGGATTTTGTTCGGACTCGCGGTGGGCACTTTCCTCGCGTTTCTGATCGCCCGAATGGGTACTGAGAACGGCAACCATTATTACTTCGCGATCATGCTGCCGGGCAGTCTGGTGGGGGCCATTGTTGGTTATGCCACTCAGAAGCACGATGTTAAGATGGGGAAACGGGCGGTTAGCTCAGTTGGTTAGAGCACCTCGTTTACACCGAGGGGGTCTGGGGTTCGAGTCCCTAACCGCCCACCATCTTATTTCAGTTCGCTCACCGGGATGTTGAACGCAGCCGTGTTCACAACCCCTTCCCGCTGGAACTGCACCCAAACTCGATAAGTCCGCGCCCTGGGAAAAATCACGTTGAACTGCTCCTGCGGACCTCCGTCAGCAATAAACGGGTGCGTGTGGATCATGTCGATGAGATCGTCGCTCGCGGCCAGCATGTGTCCCCACGCGCCTAGATATTTCTCCATCCCGGCAGAGGGTTTCAGCTTGAAGAACAAGAGCGTCTTTTGACCCGAGATGGGCTCGAGAGGTTCGGTGATCAGTTCCACGTCCGTGTTTCCCGCGCTGCACGGTCCGAGGCTCGGCTGCAATTTGGCGGGCCCAAGCGCGACCGACCCCCCGGGCCGCACTGGTACGATCAGCGTCTTTGCAATCAGTTGAGGCGTGGCTCCGAAGGGATAGAAGTCGCCCAAAATCCGATAAACGCCGCCCTTCGGAAGAATCGCATTGAACCGGAATACATTGTCAGAACCAAGCGTGGGATGGTCATGCAGGAAATATTGGAGGTCCTGGCTAACGATGAACATGTGAAACAGGCGCTCATGCACGATCTCGAAGCGCTGAACGGGCTTGCCTGATTTCGGGTCGAGAATGCGGAACACAAGCTCCACTTGGTCGCCAGCATGGAAGACGCGGGGTCGCGTGCTCAGCTCCATCGGATACTCGCTTCCGTCCGGGATTCCCAGCACCAGCTTCATCCCGCAGCGCGGGCAGACACCCGGCTTCGCGGATCGAATGTCGAGGTCCATGGGACATACGTAGTCAGCCGCACCCTCAGGCGTATTGACTGCAGGAACCGTTGCTGGACTCCCCACTTTTGCATCCTGCGAATAGGCCAGCGGCGCGGCAAGCAGCAGTTCCAGAGCGATGCGCCTCTTCATACCTTTAGTCTATGTGATAGGCTACCGCCATGAGCAAAGCCGGATTGTGGTTCTATATCGGAGCGATAGCGGCGGCTCTCACAGGCCAGACTCCGCGCCCGCCCACGCCTCCCTTGACTGCTGCGGAACTAGAAACGATTCCTTTGCTGCCGCCCCGTATTGGCAAAAGTGTGACCACGACGCTCTTCGACGGCAAGACTCTGAATGGCTGGCAAGGCAATCCCGATTGGTGGTCTGTCCAAGGCGGAGCTATTGTGGGCAAGTTCCACGACAAGGTGCCCACAAGCTTTCTTTTTACAACGAAGAGCTACTCGGATTTCCGCCTCACGCTGTCGTCAAAGATGGTGGAATCGGACAATCACGCCGGGGTCTGCTTTTGGGGAGAAATCGTTTCGAAGGGCGATAACAAATGGTACACGCGCGGACCTCTTGTTATCTTTCCAAATCCCGGCATGTGGGATTACATCGACGCAAAGGGCCTGCCCGTTTACCGGCCCGCGTCCGAGAAAGTGACCAGCCAGCATGATTGGGTGAAGGTGGAGATCCTGGCGCAAGGCAATCGGGTTCGCTCGGCCTTCAATGGCGTGCAGGTTATGGAGTGGCGAGAGACTGATGCGTCCCGTGTTCGCGAAGGTCCGATCGGAGTGCAGCTTCACGCCTGGACCGGGCCGCAAGAAGTTTTATACAAGGACATTGTTATCGAAACATTCCCGAGAGAAAATCGGCTGATCACGTTGAAGCGTTGACATCGCAAGCTTTGGCACGGATCGTGGCAGGAAGGTCACGCCATTGACATAATTTCAAGAACGGGTGCCGCCGGCCCGCTGCATCTTGCGAGCTCGAAACAAGCGTCGAAGCTAAAGACGCTTCCCTGGCCAGGCTCGCTTTCAACCTGAATAGTTCCGCCCATCATATCGATCAACTTGCATGAAATTGTGAGCCCTAGGCCGGTACCCCCATGCTGTCGAGTCGACGAACCATCAGCTTGGGTGAAAGCATCAAAGATAAGGCGTTGTTTGTCTTTAGGAATTCCCATGCCGGAATCGCGCACGGCAAAGCTGAGCCAGGCGCTGGTCTCAGATGCGTCTCTTAACGACACGCTGACAGTGACCGAGCCGACCTTCGTAAACTTAATCGCATTCCCAAGGAGATTTACAATAACTTGGCGAAGCCGGCCTGGATCCCCAATCACTACATCCGGCACACCGGGAGAGCACACGCAGGTCAAAGATAGACCCTTCTGCTGGGCGCGCGTTGCGAGGAGCTTGCAGGAGTCTTCGACACAGCCGCGTGCGCTGAACTCGACTGAATCGAGTTCAAGCATGCGTGCTTCCACCTTCGAGAAATCGAGAATGTCGTTTACGATCTGAAGCAGCGATTCAGCTGATACGAACACGCATTCCAGATCATCGCGCTGTTCGGCGCCGAGGTTGCCATCCATGAGCGCAAGCTCAGTCAGGCCCATGATCCCGTTGATGGGCGTCCGAATCTCATGGCTCATGTTGGCCAGGAATTCACTCTTGGCCCGGTTCGCCGTTTCGGCTGCTTCCTTGGCGCGTTGAAGTTGCTTTTCCGCCCGCCGACGCTCCGCGTTCTCCGCCTCTAGAGCCTCGACCGCTCTGGTCAGCTCGATGGTTCGCTTCTGAACGCTGGCCTCGAGTTCATCTCGCGATTGGCGGAGAACTTGGTCGGCCTGCTTGCGTTCGGTGATGTCTTCCACTATGCCTACAATGCGCTGGAGGACCCCGTATTCATCTCGAATAGCAAACGAGCGATCAAAGACCCAGCGAACTTCTCCCTCGGCCCCCACTATGCGGTATTCAGCTGTCAAATTGTCAGTGTTGCGCTGTTCCTTTTTTATGGCGGCAACGTACTCGCGATCTTCCGGAAAAACCGCTCGCAGCCAATTTGAGCTGTCCTCGATAAGATCGGCGGACGGGAGTCGCCAGAGTTCATCGTAAGCGGGACTTACGTACTGATAAGCCCCTGTGCGGGAATCCATGACCCAGAACACCTGGCGAATGTTTTCGGCGAGTTGACGAAATCTCTGCTCGCTTTCCCGCAAGGCGCTGGTTCGCTCTTCAACTAGATTGAGGAGACGCTTTTCCTGCAGCTTAAGATGGCGCGTGCGGAGCATGAATACGCCCACGCAACCCATGAGCAGGGAAAATATGCAGAGCGCGTTGAACCACCAAGTCTGATATGCATTCGGAAGCAGAGTAAAGCTGACCGATGCTTGCTCCGGGCCGCAGACTCCTCGACCGCTGCACGCCTTCACCCGAAACGAATATGCGCCTGGAGGGATGTTGGTATAGTTCGCGAGTCGCCGCGTGTTGGGCTCGCTCCATTCTCTGTCGAAGCCTTGCAAGATATATTGAAAACGAACAGTCTCGGCGGATGAAAAAGCAGGAGCGGTGAAGTGGAATTCGAGAGCCCCTCGACCGGGCGGCAGTTCGATCTCGTCCCGCACAGCATAATCGCGGCCGTCAAAGAGTAGATCCTGAATTGACGCCTTCAGCTTCACGGCAGGGCGGACCGCGCTTGGGCGTATCGAGACAAAGCCTTTCATTGTTGGGAAATACAGCGTGTCATCGCGTCCACGCCAGCTTGCAGGCTGAAAAGCTCCATTGAATTCTTTGCTTCTCATTCCATCGGTGGTATCGAAAACCGCCACTGACAGCAGACTAACCGAGTTCCCGTCTGCGACCCGGTCAAGATCGGAGCGAGCCACCCGAACGACACCTCGATTCGCGGTGAGCCATATGAAATGTTGTTGGTCCTCGATTACGCTGAGGAGATCGTCATCGGGCAGCCCGTTCTTGATCTTGATAGTCGAAATCTTACCGGATCGCAACCGGCTTAGACCATCGCTAGTCGCGATCCATAAGGTTCCGTCCCGCTCGCCGTATATACATCGGACGATATCGCTCCCCAAGCCGTCGCGTGTTGTAATTGCCTGAAAATGTCCATCTTTCAGGCGATTCAACCCGCCGCCGCCTGTCCCGATCCACAGGGTTCTGGATGGGTCCTCGTAAATCGAAATGACGTTGTTGTTCGAAAGGCCGTCTTTCGAGGTGTAGGTGCTGAACCGCCCGTTGGAATACTTGCTGAGTCCACCGCGCATTCCCAACCAAACAGACCCGTCGCGGTCGGTATAGGTTGCTTGGACAATATCACCGGCCAAGCCGTCGGCGTGAGTAAAGGTGTTAAACTTGCCGTCTTTCAGCCGCGTTGCCCCCTGGCGGGTCCCGAACCACATGCTTCCGTCACCTCCTTGGGCTATTGAAAAAATCATATCGGCAGCCAAGCCATCTTTGCTTCCGTAGCGGGTGATCTTGCCTTTAGCGATGCGGTTCAAGCCTCGTGTCGTCCCGACCCAAAGTGCTCCGTCGCGATCCTCGAAAACGGGTAGAACAGTGTCACTTGACAGCCCTTCGGGAGTTCCGGTAGGCGTGAAAGGGCCTTCGCTTAGACGAGTCAAGCCGTTCCCGACCGTCCCGGCCCAAAGATTGCCTTCGCGGTCCTCGAGCAAGCTCCAGACATCCGTGTTGGAGAGCGAGGCTTCGGTTCTAAACACATCGAACCGGTCGTTGTGAAACCGGTTCAGTCCACCATGAAGCGTTCCAACCCATAAGCTGCCACCATGATCACGATACAGTGACCGGATGAAGTTGCTTGTTAACCCTTCGGATGTAGTGAAAGTACGAAGGTTTCCGTCCTTCAGCAGCGCCAAGCCGCCGCCATTTGTGCCGATCCATAAACCTCCGCCAGGTTCAGATAAAAGCGTCCGAACCGACGCCTTAAAAGGCCCCTCTCGCGTGGCGAAGCGCTCAAACACGCCATTTCGAAAACGCGTAAGTCCAGCGTTCGTCCCGACCCAGATCGATCCATCCAAGGAACCGCAGATGGAGAACACCTCTGCGTCTGAAGTACCCTCGTCAGCGGCGAACTTTGTAAAGTGGCCGCCAGCCATTCGAACCAACCCGCCGCCATCCGTTCCGATCCACAAAGCGCCGGTCCGGTCTTCGTAGAGAGCCTGGATCACATCGTTTAGAAGACCATCCCGCTTTGAGAAATTTGCGAAATGGCCGTCTTTGTAGCGGAGCAGCCCGCCCCCGCTCGTGCCGATCCACAGAACGTTCTGCCGGTCAACTAGCAGGCACAGGATTACGTCGCTCCTGATTTCAGGTGTATTCCTTTTGTCGAAGGCTTTAAAAGTCAAGCCATCGAAACGAAGCAGGCCCGCTTCTGACCCGAGCCAGATGAAACCGTCCTGTGTCTGAGCCATCGCGATCACGGAACTCGGGGCCAATCCAGATTCAGAATTCCAAGTGCGGACCGAGTACTGAGTCAAGGCGTTGGCCGGGTCCAAGCCCCAAACAGGCAGGTTGCAGGCGCAACCCAGGACAGCGACGACTACTCGCATAGCCAGTAATCGCGTTAGCGGCGTAAGTGGGATATTGGGCGACAAGTTCTGTACGCTATTGCTCTGTTTCTCTATCGCCTAAAAACCGCAAAAACATTAAGTCTTGACAAGCGATCTAACGTTTAATAACGGATTGAAGAGCGGGATCCTGCATGTCAATAACCCGTTGGACTCTTCACCGGACTAGAGCTCCTGAAGTTGTGCTTAGGGTCTTTTTGTTCTTGATATTACAGAACCCTATTGCAGTATCCTGCTTGTGACTGGTCGAACCAAGAACCAGACTTTTAGGAGGATTTATGCATTTCCCGCTCGGCTCTGGCCGAATACGGCCCCTCGCGTTGGTTTGTACGCTCGCTGCCGGAGCCGTCTTGCTCTCGGCTGGGGGCAACGGTGGCAAAACATCGCCCGATCTCGCCAACGCCGCAGGACCTTTCGTCAAGGTGATTGTCCAATATAATGGGCCGGTATCGGCTCTGAACTCCCTCGTTTCCGCACTAGGCGGCGTTTTGCAAACTGACTTAAGCGGCGTTATCAACGGATCGCTTTACACCTTTCCAACAGCTTCCTTAGCCAACTTGGCCGCTTCGCCAGGTGTCTCCTATATCAGCCCGGACAGGGCGATGAAGCCAAAACTCGAGTTCGCCAATCCGACCGTGAATGCTAACGTTTCAAAGTCTTACGGCTATGACGGTATGGGAATCGGTATCGCGGTAATAGACAGCGGCATTTCGAACATTTCGACCGATCTTGGCTATGCTGGCCATGGTGGCAGCAGGGTTCTATTTAGCCAGAGCTTCGTATCGAACAATTACTCAACCCAGGACGGCTATGGTCATGGAACTCACGTAGCCGGTATCCTCGCCGGAGACGGGACCAACTCCTCCAATTCGAACGGCCACCATTTTATTGGCATTGCGCCAAACGCTAACCTCATTAACCTTCGGGTGCTCGATTCTACTGGAGCGGCATCCGACTCGTCCGTGATCAGCGCGATCGGGGCCGCCATTGCTCTAAAGGATCGCTATAATGTCCGTGTCATCAACCTTAGCCTGGGCCGCCCCGTGTTTGAGAGCTATCTGAACGACCCGCTGTGCCAAGCTGTCGAGGCTGCCTGGCGAGCTGGAATCGTTGTGGTCGTAGCCGCCGGGAACCAAGGCCGCGATGACACATACGGAACCAACGGCTATGGAACGATCAGCGCGCCCGGGAATGATCCCTTTGTCATCACCGTAGGTGCAATGAAGGATAACAGCACAGTAATCCGCTCAGACGATCGCATCGCCAGCTACAGTTCAAAAGGACCTTCCCAGGTCGATCATATCGTGAAGCCTGACCTGGTCGCCCCAGGAAACTTGATCATTTCGATAGGCTACCAATACAGCGCCTTATTCCAAAACAATCCGGCTAATCAAATTCCGACGGCCTACTATAACGGCAAGCAAGGTGCATACCTGAAATTGAGCGGAACCAGCATGGCTGCTCCCATGGTGGCGGGCGCTGCGGCGCTGATGATCCAGAAGGATCCTTCGCTTACACCCGACACGATCAAGGCACGCCTAATGAAGAGTGCGACTAAATCGTTCCCCTCGTCGAGTACCGCTACCGATCCTACGACAGGCAAGACTTACACCAGCTACTACGATCTCTTCACCGTCGGCGCGGGATACCTGGATGTTTGGGCGGCGTTAAACAGTTCGGATACCCTGCCGCTCGGATCCGATGCACTATCTCCGACAGCAGCTTCCGACCCCTCGAGCGGGACAGTCGTCGTGAGCGGCACTCAGACGCCTACTTTACCGACCTTCATTCTGGGGATCAATTCGATATCGGGGGTCAATTCAGTTTGGGGCACCAACTCCGTCTGGGGCACGAATTCAGTTTGGGGCACCAATTCAGTTTGGGGCACCTCGGCTTTCGTCGGCGGAGCTAACTCCGTGTGGGGCACCAACGCCGTGTGGGGAACCAACTCGGTGTGGGGAACCAATTCAGTCTGGGGAACCAATTCAGTCTGGGGAACCAATTCAGTCTGGGGAACCAATTCAGTTTGGGGCACCAACTCGGATGCCGCCAATAGCGTAACAACTCTCAACGGGGAGCAATAAACAAAGTTGTCGGGAGGCTTTGGACAAGGGTTTTCCCCCTCCATTCACCCTGGGCGTTCGAGACACCATCTTGAGCGCCTGCCCCGTTCCAGCTAAGAGCTGGCGCGGATTATACTGAATTAACTGCTATGAAGCGCAAGCTCTGCTCACTCGTCCTGGTTGTTGCCGCATCCTGCACGGCACAACGAAAAGATGTGGAACGACCTGCCAGGCAAGCCGCTCGAGGGACGCATGGAGCCGTCGCGGCAGGCAGCGAGTTCGCCGCGGAAGCCGGCATGCGCACCTACTTTCAGGGAGGCAACGCGGTGGACGCGGGTGTCTCCACGATGTTTGCCGCATCGGTGGCGGAATTTTCGCATTTCGGACTAGGCGGGGAAGCCCCGATCCTGATCCGCACCAAAGCAGGCAAGGTGTACGCGATCGCAGGGGTCGGAACCATGCCCCAAATAGCGACCGCAGACTTTTTTCGCGCTCGGCGGCCTCAGCAGTTCGAGGTCATAAGCCTCGATCCGGGCGGACTGAAGGGATTCATCCCCGTAGCCGGTCTCATGCCGGCCTTGGTCCCAGGCATGGTGGACGCAGGGCTCCTGGCGTTGCGAGAGTTCGGCACGAAATCGTTTAGCGAGATCGTCAGCCCCGCGATTGAACTTGCGGATGGAATGGCCATCGACGAAATGCGCGCCGGGGCGATTGCGCGGTCACGGCGTTTTTTCGACCAGTGGCCGGATTCCAAGCGCACGTTTCTCCCGAACGGGCAAGCCCCGATGCCTGGCGAAATCTTCCGTCAGCCGGATCTGGCGAAAACGTTGAGGTCCATGGCGGCGGCAGAGAAGGCGGCACTCGACAAAGGGGCTGACCGGAAAGCCGCGATCGATGCGGTGCGCGATTATTTCTATCGCGGCGAAATCGCCCGCAAGATTGGCGCATTCAGCAAGGCCAACGGCGGCCTTCTGCGGTATGAGGATATGGCCGCGTTCAAGCTGCAACTGGAGGAGCCAGTCTCCACAGAGTACCGCGGATTCAAGGTTTACAAGCCCGGCTTCTGGAGCCAGGGGCCTTCTCTCATCGAGACTTTGAACATTCTGGAAGGGTTTGACCTGCATGCCACTCCCTTTAACTCCGCCCAATATATTCATCGCGAAGTGGAAGCGTTGAAGCTAGCTTACGCCGATCGCGACACATATTACGGAGATCCGAAATTCAGCAAGATTCCGGCTGACGTTCTGCTCTCCAAGGAGTACGCAGCCGAGCGCCGCAAACAAATTACAAACACTGCCTCGATGGCATTTTTGCCTGGGATGATTCACGGAAAGAAGGGGCTGCATCCATCCGAGACGGAGACGGCGAATTATAAGATCGACGATGCTCTGATGGCGCGCGACACCACTTGCGTGGATGCGATCGATAAGGATGGCATGGTGTTCTCGGCGACACCTTCGGGCGCGTGGCTGCCTTCCGTGATCGCCGGAGATACGGGGATTCCGCTCACTGAACGAGGCCAAAGTTTTCTGCTGGTGAAGGGGTCGCCGAATGAACTGGCGGGAGGCAAGCGCCCTCGCGTGACGCTCAGCCCCACGCTGGTTACCCAAAATGACAAGCCGTTTCTAGCGCTCTCGACGCCTGGCGGCGACAATCAGGATCAGAGCCTGCTGCAAGTGATGCTGGACACCATGGAATTTGGCATGAACGCTCAGGCTGCGGTGGAGGCGCCTCGCTTTCAGACTCGTCACTTGGTTTCAAGCTTTGACAATCACGCCTGGAACTTGGGCGATCTGCTGCTGGATGAGCGCATTCCAGCTACGGTTGCAGCCGAACTGGCCGAGAAGGGCCACAAGATTGGAACGCGGTCGCGGTGGGCGAGCGGGGCTGCGCCAGTGATGATCAGAGTGCTGCCTGGCGGAGTGATCGAAGCCGGGGCCGACCCGTATGGTTACCGCGTGGCGCACGCTTATTGACGTGTGGGCACGCTTCCGTTATTTGAGGACCCAGGAGCGATATTTCGCGAGCGTCTGCGGTCGAAGTTAACGGAGTTGGTTCAGGATGGCATCTGGATCGGCACCAGTTCCTGGAAGTATCCAGGCTGGCTCGGGCAGATCTATGAAGCCGAACGCTACAGTTCCCGAGGCAAGTTTTCTCAGAAGCGTTTTGAAGCTGAGTGCCTGAGCGAGTACGCCGAAACATTTCCCATTGTTTGCGGCGACTTTACTTTTTACCAGTTCCCGTCGGAGCAATATTGGCGGAAGCTTTTTGCGTCCGCGCCTGGGTCTCTGCGCTATGCGTTCAAGGTTCCGGAAGAAATCACGGTGAGGGCGTTTCCCGCTCACCCGCGCTACGGGCCAAGGGCCGGCGCGAATAACGAATCGTTCCTAAACGCCGCGCTGCTGCAGGGCGCTTTCCTGAGCTTGCTGGATCCGTATCGCAGCCAAATCGCCGTGCTGATCTTCGAGTTTGGTACATTTCCGAGGACTTGTTATCGGGATGCAATAGAGTTTGTCGCGGATCTGGATCCCTTCCTGGCCGCTTTGCCTCCTGTGTTTCGTTACGCTGTGGAGATTCGGAATGAGGAGTTTCTCGTGCCGGAATATTTTGGATGCTTGCGGCAGCATGGCGTGGCGCACGTGTTCAACGCTTGGACGCGCATGCCTGCGCTGCGCGAACAAATCTCGTTGCCAGAAGTCTTTACGGCGGATTTTACCGTGGCTCGCGCGTTGTTAAGACGTGGACGGCCGTATGAGGAAGCAGTTGCAAAGTTCTCGCCCTATCGCGAGATACAGGACCCGAGTCTTAGTACCCGCCAGGCGCTGCGCGATCTCATTCAGCATGCGCGGGACGAGCGCGAACCTTCCTATATTTTCGTGAATAATCGGTTGGAGGGGAGTGCGCCGGGAACGATTGAGGCGATCATCGGATAGGTAAGGTTGCGTGCTTCGAGGGACAGCGGCGCTAATATTCGCTTCGCGATCTAAGTAAAGTGCTCGATCATGGTTGTGGTGTTTGAGCGCCAGATCTTGACCCTCAACCTTCCCGGGCTCATTCAGACGGGTACTGGCCAGAGAAGGATCGAGTAGCCCTGTTTCGGAACTTACTTCGTTAGAAATGGCCAGTGCTGGATCAGCCTGAAGCCGTAGCGCGCTATCAGCAAGTACACCGTCCCGGAACTAACAGCGATCAATCCCAGGAGCGGCAACACCACCAACTTCCACGGGAACGGCTTCCCTTCCCTCCTCAACACAATCAGGTAACCGACAAAAACGCCTAAGAAATACAAAAGCGTCATGGGGACCGCGAACAACATGAGGTTGAACACGTCCGGCGTTGGCGTGACGACAGCGGCGATGATCACGATCGCCAAAATCGCGTAGCGCGAATGTCGAATCAAGAAGCGAGGCGAAGCCAGGCGGATCAGCGTAAGAAAGATGATCAGCACCGGCATTTCAAAGACCAGCCCTACCCCGAGCGTCACGTCCACGAAAAGATCGAAGTACTCCGTAATCGTGACCATCGGCTGAACCGAGTTGGTCATGCCGATGCCGAGCAGGAATTCCAGGCCAAAGCGAAACGCAATGAAGTAGGCGAACAGGCCGCCCGTGATGAAGAGTCCAGCCGTTGAGAGAATGCCGGGAATGGCCCAGCGGCGTTCTTTCTGGTAAAGGCCAGGCGCGATGAATGCCCAGAGCTGATAGAGGATCCAGGGCGACGCAATGAAGATAGAACAGAGGAGAGGAAGCTTCACCCAGATGATGGAAAAGCCCTCCATCGGCTGAGTCATCACCAGCTTGGGAGGAATTACGTTGAGATGTTTCAGGGCCGAGGTGGCGGGCTCCTGAATAACGTCCCACAGTTTGCCCGCGCCGAGTAAGCTGACGATAAAGGCCACAGCCAACCCGTATAGAGCCCGGATGATGCGGGTGCGCAGCTCTTCCAGGTGCTCCATAAACGACATGCGAAGCATGCCGTCGTTGTCGCCGTCTTCGTCCTCTTCAGCCGGCGGCTTAGGCGGGGGCGGCGGTTTCTGAATAGCTCCGCCCTTGGGAGTAACCGCTATGCCTTTCTCAGATACCTCAGTGCGCGGAGAGTAGCTAACTTCCGTTTCCAGAGTGCGGGTCTCGGACGGAATCCCACCTTCAGGAGGCGGGACTCCCAGCTTCTGTTCGTCCATGTTTTCGGTTTGGCTTCGTTTTTACAACTAGCCGTTGACGGAGTGCGGCTCCGGCGTTGGATGGGTGCTGACCGGCGGTTCGGGAAGTGCTTCCGTATGCGCGGCAGGGGTCCTGGGGACCGTTCCATTGCCCGGAGTCTCGTGCGAGACGGCTATTTCAGCGCCCTGGGTTGCGGATGCGCTTACAGTGGTAGGACTTGCTTCAGTGGATTGGTAAGGCTCGGAGCCATAGGCGCCCGAATCGTAATAAGGGGAGTCGTACTGCTCGTAAGTGGTTTGAATCTCGCTCGTATAGCTGCGAGTTACTTCTTTGATCGACTCGCTTTCCCGTTCCAGTTCTCGCATGTGTGTATCGAAAGTAGCTTTGAGTTCGCTCTGCGCGCGGCGAAACTCCGTTATCGCTTTTCCGAGCGTCTTGCCCAGCTCCGGCAGTTTCTTTGGACCGAAGAGGACAAGGGCCACAAGGAAAATGACAATCATCTCCTGCACACCCACGGGACCCATTTAGTAGACCTCCAGACATTTTCATGATAGCAGAGGCGCGAAGAAACGCGGAGCAGCCGACCGAAGGTGATCGGGCGCGCTACCCTTTACTAGTAGAAGGGACTATACTGGCTAGATTCGATGACCAATTCCACTCGGTTGCCTCGGTCGGGCGTTCTCAATATCGAGTATGACGCCGATGTCCTCGGTCGCATCGAAGAAGAGGCGTTGGACGGTTTCAATCTCGGCGGCCTGTTATTAGGTTCCTACGCTGGCGATAGCTTGCGCATCGCCGCGTTCGAAGCGGCTCCCTGCGACCCGCAGACTATCGGGGAACGCATTCGTTATCTCGACACTCGCGCACGGGTGAGCGGCCAACGAGTGGTTGGCTGGTACACCGCGCATAAACGAAACGAGCTTGCCATGTCCCCGGAGGATCTCTCCTTGCACGACCGCTTCTTTCCCGAAGCGTGGCAAGTCGCATTAATGCTGCGGCCAAATCCGGATGGTTCCATGGGGGCAAAGTTCTTCCTTAAGGAGAAGGCGGCGTCGCTGATTCCGACTTCGACGCCAGATGGCGGAGGAGGACGCCCCGAACTGGTTCCGCAACGGCATGCAAGCCGCGTGGTCGAAGTGCGCAAGGAGCCAGCGGCGCTCAAGCGACGGCGGGGATGGGGAGTCTGGGCCGCTTTGACAGCTATGGCGGCCCTGTCTCTCGGCGGAGTGCTTTACCTCCGGCTGCATTTTCCCGCTCCGGCGATTCAAACGGCGGCGTCTGGTCTGCTCAGGGTGGAGGCCGTCCACCGCAACGGCAACATCGAGGTCACTTGGGATCCGACAGCGCTGGGCGACTCAACCCAAGGTCGGCTGGATGTTCAAGATGGCGGAATTCGCGCGCAGGTGGTGCTCGATAATACGACGCTGATGGCTGGCAAGTTCACCTACGCCTATAAATCCGACGTTACCGGCTTCCGCATGCGTGTTGAAAAAGCGAATGGGTCCGTGCTGGAAGGTTCGACGACCTATGTCGCGCCCAACAGCGTTGCGGTGGCACCGCCTCCGGTGGAAGTGGTCCCCCTGACGGCGGAACCGGATCCGGAGCGCGCGGTAAAGGCTCCAGTCAAGGAGACATTCGAGCTTCCGCAACGTGAGACTAGAAGGGAGGCATGGGCACGAAGGAAGATGGAGCGCGAGGAGCGTCGGGCGCAGCAGAAAGAATTGGCCAAGCTGCGCGAGAAGGAAGCAGTGAAGGTGGGCCCGGCTCCACCCCAGGCCATTATTGCCGAAAAGGCGCCGCAAGCAGTGGCGCAGGTGAAAACTCAATCGCCTGCTGCGGCGAATCCCCAAGTGATTCCTCAACCGATTACGCCACCCATATCGCAACCCAGCATTCAACCCACTCCTCAATTCCCGATCCCGTCGGCATCTCAACCTGTCGTGCCGATACCGCCGCCATCCGTTAAGCCGCGCTTGCAGCTTGCCGGTCGTTGGACGCTGCACCGGGGTTCCGCTTCCCGATCGCCAGCGGTTCCCGAATCGCTGCTGATCAATGTGCTGGAAGGGAATGGCTCCCTGCAGGGTACGCTGGATGCCCGCTACCGGGCGGGCCAGAAGAGGGAGAAAATGAGCTTTTCGTTTACGGGCCAAGCGGGTTCAAGCCAAGCAGGAACCGGCTCCGCACGATTCCCCTGGAAAAGCGGCGACGGGAGCACCGGGTTTATCGAATTCATCCGAGTTCCGAATTCAGCGAGCCAGTTTGAGGTGGTCTGGTACGGCCTGGATTCCAAGCAGGTGTTCGACGAGATCGTTCGCAAGGATAAATAATTTACTTACTCGGCAGGCCAAAGGCGATGATGTTTGGACCCGATGCGACTGCGATCAGTTGCTTGCCATCGAAAGAATAAGTCATCGGAGACGCCTTCCATAACTGGTTCGTCTGAAAGCTCCACAGCGGCTCTCCGCTAACAGCATCCGCAGCCATGAGAGCGCCGCTATCCTCTCCGAAAAAGACCAATCCGGTAACGGTCGATAACTTCCCGCCCCAAGACGCCCCGGATCCATTTTGAGTTAGTTCCCAGGCGATCCTGCCGGTATGGATGTCGATGGCGCGCAAGATCTTTTGCGGCCTTGCTCCTGGAACATTGCGTTGCGAGCCGCCCGGATGCGCCCGTCCCGCCTCCCACTCCACTGACCTGGGACGGGCACACTTTCGTGCCTTTCTCGGCAGGCTCCTGATCCGGGTTTTTCACGGGGCGACCATCTGGACCGATCCCGCTCGCCCAAGTCAGAGTTTTGATGAACTGCTTCGCGAGCAGCAATTTTCCGCTGGTTCGATCCAGAACGTAGAAGAAGCCGTTCCGATTGGCATGCAGCAAGAGTTTACGCTGCTGCCCTTGCCAAGCGGCGTCCACAAGCACGGGCGTCTCCGTTGCGTCCCAATCCCAAAGGTCATGCGGCGTGAACTGGTAATACCACTTCACCGTGCCTGTTTTGGCATCGAGCGCGAGAATGCAATCGGAGTAGAGGTTATCCCCCTTGCGATCGTCTCCGAAATAGTCGGCGCCGGGATTGCCCGTGGGCCAGTAGAGCGTGTCAGACTCAGCATCGTAAGTGCCGGCAAACCATGTGACTGCAGACGGGTGCTCGATGCCTTTGCCCAGCCACGTCTCAGACCCGGGCTCACCCGCCTTTGGTACCATCCACGTCCGCCACATCTACTTGCCCGTGGCCTGGTCATAGGCGGCGAGAAATCCGCGAGCACCCTGTTCGCCGCCAGCGGTGCCAGAAATGACAAAGCTCCCGACCACAAGCGGGGCCGAGGTCGCATTGTAGTTTTGCTTCCAAGCGGCCATTTCGGTTTCCCAAACCAACTCGCCGGTGGAGCGATTCATCGCGATCAAGTGCGCGTGATCGGTGACCATGAAGACTCGTTCCCCTGCCACGGCTACGCCTCGATTGATTCCGCTGGCCGCATTGCCCACCAGGCCGGGAGTGCGCGGCCGCTCGTAGTGCCAGATCTGGCGTCCGCTGCCGGCATCCAGCGCATAGCATTCATTGGCGCTGGTGACGTACATGATGCCATCCACCACCACGGGCGTCACTTCGAGTTGAGAAACGTTGGGGAGCGGGAAAATCCACTTCGGAGCCAAGCGCCCAACGGTGTTCCGGTTGATCTGAGTAAGGGCGGAGAAGCTATGCCGCCCGGCTGCCCGTTATAAGAAGGCCACTCGGCATCAGACGTAACTTGGCGGTAGCGATCGCCTGACTTGCGCAGCAGATGGATGCGGCCGTCGTCAGTTCGAAGCTGCATATCCTCGAGAGTCTGGTTGACGATGAGGCCTTCCAGAGTCTCCCGACCAGTGATTTCAACTTTGCCTCGAACCGGCGCAAGCGCCTCTCCAAACGGCGCAACGTGCGCAGAAACGGGATCAGATTCTGCAACTCTGGGTGACCTTGCCGAACGAACTGCTTGCTACGTTTGTATTGGGCGCGTCCCGGTTCAGCACGTTGAACAGATGGCGAATTGCGCTTCAAAGCGTAAACCGATGCGCTCCGTGAGGGCGAACGTCTTTCCCGCGGACATCGAAAAGGTCACGGTGCCGGGCCCCTCCAAAATTCCGACACCGCAGTTTCCGTACCGCCCGATGTTGGAGCCGGGAATTGAGAACGCGCTCGCCTCGAAATACTTGGCTGTGGTCGGGTTTGACAGATAACCGGACGTGCCGCTATTGCAATCCGGACGTTGCCGCTTCACTGAACGGGAAGACGGGAAGGCGCCGGAAGGGTCGGCCAGGCCGCTCGGGAAGAACGGAGTCAGCCACGGTCCCGACTGCACGACAGTCACACCAGTAACGCGCCATCCCCCCAACACCAGATTCGCCGCGCGCCTAGCGTCACCGAAATACCGCTTATTACGACCAATAGGAAGATCGTAAACGAAGGTGCTCACGAACCGGTGCCGGCGCGTAAAATAAGCGTTACCCGAGTCGGATGGGATGTCGTAATAGTTGCTTACATTACCGCCGTTGTCGCCTTGGCTTCCGGTCGGAATGGCTGAGCCGGGCGCAGTTCCCAGCGCGCTAGTTTCATTGTGATCGCTTTTTGGGCGGTGTGCCGAAGATGCTACTGCCAGTAGACCGTGGTGCGCCGAGCCCTGCATTGCCGACTTGTTCTGGCGACGTCAGCGACGATGAATTCCTCAGTCTGAATCCGGCCGACAGATTCAGTTACCGATACTCAATAAATTTTAGCGACCGGTGTCTCAAAAGTCTTGACAAGTTCCGTGCTTCCAAGATCACCAGCACGATAAGGAAGCGCGTGGTCACGCTTCCTTACAAGGCGCAGTTTAGTTCCAAGAGTAACTAAGCCACTAGGCGGCGGCGGAAAACACCAAGGCCAGCCAGGCCAATCCCGGTCAACACAATAGTATACGGCTCTGGTGCGGGCGTCAGCGTCAAGGTTCCGCTCGTTTGAACCGTGTCTGTAGTAAAACCAGGATGATACTGATCGCCGACGGACAGAACCTTGAATGACAGAGAGAGCAGGGCCTGATACGGATGAGCAGCGGTCGGCGCGGTGACACCAAAGGCGGCAAACAGAGACGGATCCAAAGAAGTAACTAACCAGCTTGCGGAACCACTGAACGATCCTGTCTTTCCTGGCTGGGCGCCACCCGGAACACTCACCGCGAAGGTGTTGATCTGCGGGGACCCACTTGCTATTACCGGAGGGCTATTGGGATGATTAGCCGAGACTGGCGGGACGACATATCCGCTCAGTGAAAACGAACCGGAGCCCGGCCCGAACGTAAACGTTCCCGCAGCCGGGTCGCTCGCCGCCGGGACGTATCCGCCGGAAGTAAAGCTCAACAGGCAACGATCGCAAATCGCATTGTTAATGCTCGCGCTGCCACTGAACGGATCGCGGTGTACGGAGTACGCGTTTATGCCGACGGTAGGCGCATAAAGGCTATAGGTGTTGCCGGTAGTGCCGTTCGTTGAAACATTGATCCCACCGCTGCCTACCTGACAGCCACCCGCACCGGGGCAAAACGTGGAATCCGTGCCAGAGGGATCCGCCCCGATCTGGAACACGACGGAGTCGGCGCACGCCAACCCCGTAAAGGTGATGAAAGCAGCCCCAAGGAGCCGCGGTATTGATTGACTGAGCATTTATAATAGAATTCCTTCGATCCGTTTACTTGCTTCTCCACTGTAATGTCAGCTCACTGGGGACGCAATAACTCTTAGTTCCAGTACTAGAAAGTACAGTCGGCCCATTTCATCGCACTGGTTCGCGGGTCAATATGAGTAACGCAGATGAGAATCGTCCACGTTGTCCGGTCACTTGAAGTAGGCGGTCTTGAGCGCATGGTCGTGGACCTTGCTATCACCCAAAACACGACGGGCGACTTAGCCTCCATTTACTGTGTGCATCGGCATGAGCCTGCTCTCAAGGACTACGCGGAATCCTGCGGTGTCTCCGTAAGAACACTCAATAAGCCGCCTGGTTTCTCATGGCGTATTCTCCTAGGGATGGTTAGACAACTTCGAGCGGACAGGCCGGATGTCGTTCATACGCATAACGAGCTCGTTCACCCGTACGGAACGATAGCCGGACGACTCGCGGGCGTACCCGTCATTGCCAACACTCTCCATGGCAGCAAGAACAAGCAAGACTCGCACTTACACCGAAACTTCAACGCAGTATTGCCTTGGACGGATGCAATCGTAACCGTCTCGGAGCAAACACGCCGGCAACTTGACTTTGAGAATGCCGGGCAATTGCGCAAAACTCATACAGTTCGAAATGGCATTCCGGTTGACCGATTCGCGGCCAAAACGGCGAGCCCCGGCAAGCGATGGCCGGCTATCAAATTCGGGACCGTGGGGCGGCTGGCTGAGGTGAAGGATCAGCTCACGATGATACGCGCAATTGCTTCGGTTCGCGAGCGTTTTGAGAGTGTGGAACTGCACATTCTCGGCGATGGCCCGGTTCGGGGAGATCTCGAAGCACTGGTATCATCCCTAAGACTCCAGACTATCGTCACGTTTCATGGCGCAAGCTCGAACGTTCCTGAGTTTCTGCAAAGCCTGGACGTATTTGTGCTGTCGTCACTGAGCGAAGGCCTGCCTATGTCTGTGCTGGAAGCGATGGCTGCGGGACTCCCCATTGTCTCTACCCGCGTGGGAGGCACCGCCGAGGTCGCACCGGAGGGACTTACTGCGGCGTACTGCGAACCTGGCAATCCAGAGTTGCTTGCCGCGGCCATGCTATCCATCTTGGAACCTGTCCGACTTCGCGACATGGGCCACGCCGCTCAGCGAATTGCTTGTGCATCTTTGACTGTTGAAGCGATGTGGCGCGATTACAGAAAATTGTTCCAAACACTCTTAGTACCGCGGCGCCGGTCATTGGTATGGAATCTGTTACCGGCCTAGGCGCCATCTAACTTCATGCGCATCTCTGTGGTAAGTCCCTTCCCGCTAAATACCGAGCCTTTTCGCGGCGGCTCCATCTACTCCCATCTCTTGCACATGCAGAACTGGGCGGATGTGCAGGTCTACGTGCCCCACCCTTCTTACCCAAGCTGGAAATGGCTACAGCCCCGCACGTTTCTCTATCAGAGGGTTGATTTCGCGCATCCAACGCCCGGCCTTGCTCCTGAGTTCATTGATTACCCTGCACTCCCGGTGATAACGCGGCCGGCAAACGGGGTAACTCTGTCCGGGTATCTCGTAAAGCGGTTCCGCGAGCGGCGTCCCGATGTAGTCCTCTCCTATTGCGCCTACCCGGACGCTTGCGGAGCCGTGATTGCTGCCCGCAAACTATCAATCCCCGTCGTGATCGGGTGTCTTGGCTCCGACATTCGACGCATTAGGGATCCACTCTCGAAGCAGCTGGTAAAGTACACGGTTCGGAACGCCGACTATGTGGTCGCAGTGAGCAAGGAACTGATTTCCCGAGCCATTGCTCTAGGCGCGTCTCCCGAGCGATCCCGGGCGATTCCGAACGGGTGTGACGGTTCTATTTTTCGCCCGGCTGACCGGGCCGAGGCCCGCCGCAAGTTGGGTGTTCCGGTCGAAGCGGACCTCATCGCTTTTACTGGACGGCTGGTGCCATTGAAAGGCATCCAAGAACTTCTCCCGGCGTTCTTTCGCATGGCTGCGTCAAATCCTAAACTTGAACTTGCGTTAATCGGGGATGGTCCTCAGAACGGAATTTATACTAAACAGGCCGCCGACGCTGGCATGAGTGGCCGCGTCCGCTTCCTCGGCAACACGGCTCCTGGCGCAGTCGCCCTTTGGCTCGCGGCGGCTAACGTGTTTTGTCTACCAAGCCATTCGGAGGGTTGCCCGAACGCTGTAATTGAGGCCCTCGCCTGCGGTCGACCCGTAGTTGCCACCAACGTTGGCGGGATTCCCGATCTTGTGGATGCGCGCTCGGGACTCCTCGTTGCCCCTCACAATTCCGAAGCGCTCGAACGCGCGCTATGCCAAGTCTTATCGCAAACCTGGGATCCGCAAGCGATCGCGGCCACGTTCCGCCGCACCTGGCGCGATATGGCTGCGGATACTTTCCAGGTTTGCGAGGATGTGTATGCTCGAAACCGGCATGCCTGTAAATCCGCCCCGGAGCGCAATTGAGGAAGCGCGACATTCTGCTGATCACCTGGGCGTTTCCTCCTCTCGGCGGAATCGGTGTTCAAAGGGCTCTCGGCCTTGCCAAGTACCTGCCGCAGCACGGCTTCCGCGTGCATGTGCTCACTGCCAAAAATGCAGCTGCGGTAGTGCACGATCCAGGTCTCCTCAACGACTTGCCAGAAGATGTTCATATCCACCGGCTCATGGCTCCGGAACTTCCGTTCCACCTTCGAAAGATGATGAAGCGGATGGTTTGCTCCAACGCCAACGTCACGCCTGAGCGCAGCTGCACCCAACCCGGGGTCCTGAAGACTGCGGTCAAAGCCATTCTCGGGAGGGCCCTTTGCCCCGATCCCCAGGTCTTATGGGTGCGCCGCGCGATCCGGTATGCGGGAGCCTTGATTGAGCGCTGCTCCATCCAAACCGTGCTGATGACTGCGCCTCCATTCTCTATTTTCCGCATCGGGAACGCACTGAAGAAGGCGTACCCTCACATACAGCTCATCTCGGACTATCGCGACGAGTGGATTGAGTACTACTTGGGAACGCTGCATTTCGGCGCAAGTCCCTACTTGAAACAGCAAGCTGCGGCGATCGAAAGGGAGACAGTCGCCGCATCGGATCGAGTAGTAGCTGTAACGTCGACCGCCCTGGACCTGATCCGGGCGCGCTATCCCGAACAGCCCACCGAGAAATTCCGTGTCATACCGAACGGATACGATCCCGCTGCGTTCGAGGACTTTTATGGCTGCAAGCGCGACGACGACAAAATCGTCCTGACCTTCACGGGAACCCTGTATGCACCCTCAAACCCTGCCGCGTTCCTGCAAGCTGTCCAAAAGCTTTCTGCCAAAGTGCGTGACGCCCTCAGCATAAAGTTTGTCGGGCGTATCGAGAATCCCGAGTACCTTCCGCTCCTCCAAAAGGTGGCCGGCGTGTGCATGCTTGGCGTCGTGACCCAAAAGGAGGCGTTTGGCTTCATTGAGGAGTCGGACTACTGTCTTCTTCTTTGGAATGACCGGATCAACATTCCGGGCAAGCTGTTCGAATATCTGGCAAGTGGCAAACCCATCTTCGCGATCGCTCATCCCGACAGCGAGGTGGCCCGCATTATTCAACGTACGCGGAGCGGCGTCTGCGCCGATATTTCAAATCCCCAGCTAATAGCTGACACACTGGAAACGGTTTACCGCTGCCGAGCGGATCGGGAGTACTCGCCAGACTGGAACGCCATTCGCCGTTATGAACGGTCGAATATCGCTTCAGAGTATGGAGATCTCGTGCACAGTCTCAACCCCGCGCGCACATTCATGGAGACCGGTGTTTTGGAATATGTCTAAACAATTGAGGGTAGCCATTGTCGGCTGCGGCAAAATCGCGGACGCCCACGTCGAAGCGATCCAGAACAATCCCGAGGCGGTGCTGGTCGGGGTGTGCGATCGCGAAATTCTGATGGCCGATCAGTTGGCCAGTCGTTTCGGACTATCCAATTTCTATGACGATTGTGATCGCATGCTCGCCACGGAGCGGCCCGATGTGGTTCACATCACCACGCCCCCGCATAGTCATCTCGACTTGGCGCGAATCAGCCTCAACGCCGGATGTCACTTGTTCGTCGAAAAGCCCGTCGCCGTGGATTATGCGCACACGAAAGCGCTGGTCGACGCGGCGGAGGCCGCGCAGCGAAAGCTTACCGTTGGCTACATGTATCTGTTCGATGCCGAAGCAGTGCGCTTGCGGGAACTGCTACATACCGGAGTACTTGGAGACATTGTTCACATTGAGAGCTTCTACGGGTACGATCTGCAGGGCCCGTACGCCACGGCTCTGTTGGCCGACCCGAAGCATTGGGTGAACGCCCTTCCGGGTGGCTTGCTGCAAAACGTATTGGACCATCTGCTGAACAAGATTGTTGAATTCCTGCCCGAAGGTGAGGTTCAAGTCCAAGCAGTGCCGCTCAGAAGATCGGCTGCCGCCAAAGCGGATCAGTCCGGCTTGCTGGTCGATGAACTTCGCATGGTCATGGCCGCGGGCGGCGTGTCGGCATATGCGACTTTTTCCGCCAATGTCCGCCCAATGGCGCATTTCGTTCGCGTGTGCGGAACGAAGAACACAGTCAAACTGGACATCACCACTAGCACGATCCACTTCGAGCGCGTTCCAACCTTGCCAAGCGCGGTAGGACGACTCGTGCCTCCCTTTCAGCAAACCGCCGACAGCCTGCGAGGCGCGGCTCGCAACGTCAGCCGGTTCATGCGATCCGAGTTCCACTTCTTCGATGGCTTGAACCGCCTCACGCAGCAGTTTTATCGCAGCATCGCCAACGATACCGAGCCGCCGATTCCCTACTCGCAAATTTTGCGCGTGCAGCTTGTCTTGGACGAAGTAATCCAACAGATCGGGAGGGCCGCTGCATGACAATAGTTCTGGTGACAGGCGCGGGAGGGTTCTTGGGACCTTCCGTCGTGGAACGGCTGCTTACTCGTTCAGACTTAATCATCCGATGCATGGTCCGTAGCTCGGTCTCCCTCCGCCTTCAACAACTCGTTAGCCGTCATCCGGACCGCATCGAGATTGTCCCCGGAAATCTGTTGTCGGCGACACACATCACGGGCGTGCTGAGAGACGTGGATACGGTGTTTCATCTCGCCGCAGGCTTGCGCGGCAGTCCGGCGGACATCTTCCTGAACACTGTCGTTGCCTCTAAGCAACTGCTCTCTGCAATTTCCGACGTGAACAGCGTCCGCCGGGTTGTCCTAATCAGTTCGTTCTCGGTGTATGGCGCCGCCACGCAGCCCAAAGGGGCGTTAATCGACGAGGAGTTCGCTCTAGACGCCCATCCTGAGCGGCGCGATCCATACTCGTTTGCAAAAGCCAGGCAAGAGCAGTTGTTTGTGGCGGCTGCCTCTGCGCAACATTCTTTCGAGTTGATTACCGTCCGGCCCGGCGTAATCTATGGCCCCGGCGGCGGTGGGATGTCAACTCGCGTGGGCCTTCGACTACCGGGCATGCTATTGCACCTCGGCCGCAATAATCTTCTCCCGCTTACGTACGTTGAGAACTGCGCGGAGGCTGTCGCCGTGGCCGGAACACAACCGTATCCCGCGCCGCATCGAATCGTAAATGTGCACGATGACGACCTCCCCAGCTCGCGTCGCTACCTCAATCTGTATCGCTCGCACGTTGAGAAGCTTCGATTTCTAACATTGCCGTATTCCGCGACAATGCTGCTTGCGCGCATGGTCGAGTGGTATCACGCGTACTCGAAAGGCCAGTTACCCGCTCTGATCACGCCCTACAAGGCTGCGGCGCTATGGAAAGGAAACCGATTTTCCAATGCGCGCTTGAAAGCTATGGGATGGCGGCAGATCGTGCCCACCCGCGACGCGCTTATGCTGACGTTTGAACACTTGAAGGACTCGGCTGAAACGCCAGCCGCCGACGCTGCTACGAAACTGCGGCGTTCTCAATCAACAGTTGGCCTTTATCCGCATCCAAGCCCGCCATCGCTCCAATTGGCAGCGTCAACCGATCGTTCGTGTGCCCAATAAGTCAACCCGGAAAGCACCGGAATCTTCAAATCGGAAAAAAAGCATCCTCGATCTCGCCTAGGGTAAACGTGGAATTAAACGAAGGCATGTAATCCTTGGGACGGCAGTCCGCGCACTCCCCGAAGATGATCCCGGCTGCGGCATCGAACTTTCCCGCCAGCCGCAACTGCGTCAGCATGCGATCGATGCGGTAAGGCTCCTCGTCAAGCTGATCTCGATGGCGATGGGCACTCCTTACGAGATCGATACGCGCGGGCGTACCCTATTTATCGAGGATGGCAAAGTATGCTTGGGCCGGAGCGGGTTCCCCTCCTCCGGACTGGATCACTGCGCCAATCGGGCCATTCCCGAACAGAGCTTTGCGGAAATGCTCCTGCGTGTAATCGGTGAAATGCGAAAGAACCACGGGCCCATGAAACGTGACCAAGCCCGTCTTCTAATGAATCGCTAAATTCATCGCGGTAATGTCGCTGTACCCGAAGAAAATCTTCGGATGCGTGCGGATCACTTCGTAATCGATGCGATCCAAAATCTGGGCGGATCCGTAGCCGCCCCGCAAGGCGAACACGTCTTTCACTTGCGGATCACGGAACATCTCATGTAAATCGTCGATGCGTTCCCGGACCGTTCCGCCGAGATACCCCGACTTCTTCCGAACGTTCCGGCTCCATTTAGCCGTCCGATTAAAGTGCTTCCTGGTGCGGTCTGCGGTCGCCAGAGTATCGGGATCGGAGACGTACGTGGATGGCGTAATCAGCCCCACTGTATCTCCTTCCCGAAGCGCGGCAGGCAGAATCACGCGCGGCCGATCAGCCGCTTTCACCGCAGACGCAGCCGCCAGAGATGTCACGAAAGTTCGTCGATTCACTTCTTCTCTCGAATCGGGTAAGCCGTATCGTAGCCCTTGGCATCCCACCAAAGAATCTTGTTCAAAGTATCCGACGGAACATCATCTACATGATGCCAATTCATAGCAGCCGACTGGCGAGCCGCCCAAAGCGGACGCCCGCTCATGCGCATTCAGCGGCTTGTTCGTTCATCCAGCGCGACCTTCGGTGTCAGCGTCTGATACCCAGAAAGATCCGCATCCCCCGTGAAGATGCTATGCATCGCACGCGCTCTGGTCAGCAAGCGAGTCTTGGATGGGATGTCGAAGATCTCCTGAATCGTGCGCACCATGCTCGCCAAAGCCGCCGCCCAATCTTAAGCTACACAGCTAGAGTGGACAGCGTCGTTAGCAGAAGATGCCGGGATCAGCTTGTACCCTTGACCCGCCGAAATTGCTTCTCGCAACCAGTAGTCCGGAGCCAACCCAGCGCGCGCTGATCCCCGCCATGCCAACGTTTTACGTTCGTGCAAACTCTTTTGACTATGGCGAAAGCCGACTCGATCACGTTGGTGCTGGCCAGCGTCTGCCGTAGCTGCATGGGAACGTGGAGCCGATGTACTGTCAGGGTTTCTTCCAATCCTTCACCCCAGCTGCGCGCGGCGATCGGATTCAGATCCATGAGTTCACGATGTAAACCCTGGAGGGACTGTTTGGCCGTCGCATAGTCTTGCTGGGCGTAAGCTTCGTTCAGCTTTCTGGACACCAAGGGTTTCTGCTCGTCGCTCAGGTGATCGAGAACATTGCGCCGCTTGTGAACCTGACAGCGCTGAATCAGCGCCGCTTCGCCGGCATACTTCTTCACTGCCGCGTGCAAGGCTTTGCCGCCATCCAAAACGTATAGCCGAGGGTCAGTGAAGTCCAGGCCGCGGTTGTTCAAATCGCCCAGCAGTTCGCCGACTACGGTAGCGTTCTCTGTGGCGCCTGCCGAATGCCCAGAATCGTTTTCCGCCCGTCCTGGCCGATGCCTAAGGCGGCAATCATCTGCTGTCCCTGGAACGGCGTGGCATCCACCAACAGCGCACACAACTTCAGCTTGTCCAGCCGACGCTCCATCAATTCTTTCAACTTGGCGCGGCTTGCCTTGATGAAATGCTCGCTTACCGCGCTCTTCTCCAGCCCGTTGCACCGCACCCTCGGCCGCTCGATGGGAACCTTTTGTCCCATCACTACGCAATAACCACTCTCCTTGCCCCGACGGCCCGCCATGGGCAAGACCATCTGCACCGCCGGATCTTCGTCCGCCGCCATTGCCTCGAGCTGTTTCATCGCCCGCTGCGCTTCTATCTGATAAGGTTTCTTCCTAGTCACTCTCCTTTTTCTCGGGAAAGAAATTGTTCTGAGCCTATCAAAAAGCTCAGAATTGAGAGTCGCTACTTTCTAAGGTCTTCCGGACATTCCCGGTCGATGCGTCTCAAGAACCTGGAGCAATCGGGCCATGCTCCGGCGCGAGGGCCTTGGCGGCAGCGCAATCCTTCGACTAGCTCCTCAGCGCCGCGGCCCCAAGCCCAACCACGATCCGCTCGCCGAGCAAATGCGCCTCTTGCAGCTTCAAACAATCGCTTGGCCCAGCGCCTGGCGCACGCGGAACTCATCGTCGACGTTCAAAAAAGTATCGTTGTTGTGGGGATTCCGCTGGCAGCGGTCGACAGCGACGGAGCACCTGATGACCGCTGCCGTTCAGTCTGCGCCTGATTTAGGGATCGTCTCGGTCCGCGATGCCTTGGGAGTTTCCCGCGCTTGCTTGCATGGACCGGCAAAACCCGCCCCCCTTGGCCGAAGCGCGGCTGTGGCCATCCCCGCCTTGATCGCTGACGTCCGGCGAGTGCGCCGCCGTGCGCGGCCACCTGCACGCCGAACGCTTTCAGGACCGTTCTCCTGCGGAAGTCTATGGCACGCTGCTGGACGAAGGCGTTTACTGCTGTTCGATACGCACTCTGTACCGTCTTTTAGCTTCGCAAAGCGAGTCGCGGGAGCGCCGCGGCCAGTTCGCCCATCCTGCTTATCGGAAACCGCGGTTGCTGGCCACGGCTCCCGATCAGCTCTGGAGCTGGGACATTACCAACTGCTCGGGCCGGCCAAGTGGACGTACTTCTACTTCTATGTGATTCTCGACGCTTTCAGCCGCTATGTCGTCGGCTGGATGATCGCGGACCGGGAGGGCCAGGAAATGGGCCCTCATGCTCGCCGATCTGGGTGTGCTCAAGACTCACAGCCGCCCGCATGTCTCCGACGACAATCCGTTCTCGGAGAGCCGGTTCAAGACCTTGAAGTACCGGCCCGAATTCCCGGATCGCGTCCGATCCATACAGCATGCTCGGGGTTTCTGCCAGGACTTCTTCCCCTGGTACAACACTGAGCATCATCATTCCGGGCTCGCGTTGCTGACCCCGGCGGTGGTTCACACCCAGCGGGCTGCAGCGGTTCGTCGTCTTCGCCAACAAACTCTGGACATCGCCTATGCCGCGCACCCGGAACGTTTCGTCCGCAAGCCTCCGCAGCCGCCTGCGCTGCCGACAGAGGTCTGGATCAACCCGCCACCCAAGTCTGAATCCGGCCCGACAGATTCAGTTACCAATACTCAATAAATTTTACCGACCGGTGTCTCAAGAGTCTTGACAAGTTCCGTTAGGCCGCCATGGGCTTTTCCGCCTCAATCGGTTTAATTGTCGACTGCGTCCAAAGAGATCGAGCAGGAACGAAGAACACTAACAGCGCGCACGCCGCAGCGATCATCATGACAACGAACGTCCATGCTGGCGACGAGATCCTTCGAAGGGGCGACTGCGGCAACCAGCTGTCGAGGACGGCCAGCACGTAAAACCCTATTTGCGACCACACAACCATTCGACCGATCGGACCGCCAAGGTAGAGGCTGGAAATGGCCATCGCAGAAAGCGCGTAGGGCAGCAGCAGGCGCCCGAGCTTGTAAGAGACGAAGTGAAACCACATGCGATTGCCCGGTCCGAGAAGCTGCGGAAGATACTTCAGGACCTGGTAGTTGCCGGCCAAGGTCCGGACCTTGCGGCGGAACTCGCCGGACAGTTTAGCCGGGTGGTCAAAAACGCGCGCTCCTTCTTCCACAACCAGGCGGTAGCCTCGAAAGAATGCGGTCAGCGGAAGATAGACGTCGTCCAGCAGAATATCTTGCGGGAGTCTAACAGCCAAGCGGCGCCGCATTGCGTAGATAGGACCGGTGGCGCCGAACATAGAATCGATGCTTGCAAGCTGCTTGCGAAGCCAACTCTCGAATTTCCAATACAAACCGATATCGGCCTCCGAGTGGGTGTCACCGGAACGGATTAGCAACTCACCGCTGACGACGCCCACCCTTTCGTCGGCGAAGCACGCCACCAGCCTGCGGACGCACTGGGGATCGAGGATTTGCCGCACGTCGGTCATCACGAGAATCTCTTTGGTCGCGTGAGATATACCGAGATTCAGGGCGGCTGGCTTACCGTTATGCTGCGCCACTAACAATTGAATACCGTTGCCGCCCAAGTCTCTGACAAGTTCTTCGGTTTCATCACTGGACCCGTCGGAAATTACGATGATTTCCATCAGGTGCCTCGGATAGTCCTGGGTCAGTATGGAGAGAAGTTTCTCGCGAATGAATAAAGCGCCATTATGAACGGGGATTAATATCGAAACTGATCGGAGCACTCCTCCTTTCGATATAGGTTTCGCGCCGCGTTTTGCAAGAAATCTCAACAGAAGGGGGTACCCGAGAATTACGTACCCAATAATTGCGACGGAAGTAGCGAAGCAAGCCCAAGCCAACATAGGTACGGAACTCCTTGTCCGGTGAATGACGCGACGCTCTTAATAATGCGAGTGACATGAAGTTAACATGGCCGACTAATTACGTCCATGGGCACTTAGTGCAACACTAAACAGATTGGTACGGGGAATATGAGGGTACGCGATCCTAATCCGCGTCAGGTGCCAGTACTTTGCGCCAAGCGGCGCTAGCCGTTGTTCGCAATTGCGGAGTATTGGCGATGACTGGAGTGGGCAAGATCTAAAGTGGCCCCATTGTCAAGACCATTTTTCGTCCGCAATAAGCTTAGTTCGGACGGGATCGAGTGTCGTGTTTGGGACGGAGTCGCCGATTTCCAACAAGGCTTGGCTTCGCATGGTGCCCCCGGTTGGATCGGATCACGCTTTGCTTAGGCGGTATCCCTTTAGAACATACTCTAGGAATATCGTCAAGTTGTTATGACGCGACGCCTAAGTGCTGAAAGAGCAAGGCAGGCAGCATGGCTGAGCGAACGTTCAGATCGGCCAACAGCCATCCAGGCACAGAAATAAAAACTGACCTGCCTAGACCAATAAACCTCCTGCCCAAAACACGTTCGCGATTATTTTTCTCAAGTTGATCCTGCGCGACTTAGCGCAATAATATTGACGGGCGCCTACTCGGCGGAGTTCGGGCGCGCGGCAGATGCGGATTGGCCCCCTTATCCGCGAGCAGCTTGACGAGTTCCACACAATTGGAGAGGTAGGACAGGAAGTTTGACGGTTCGGATCTGGAGTGGCACACGGTGCCGTGAATTTGGTTGGTGCCGCCCTTGGTAGCAACATTGATCCGCACCGCCGCCAAGCTCAAGCGCGACAAGTTATTCTTCCTCTCCAACTCTGAAACCCTGCGTGAAGAGAAGACCCTGCCAGGTTTGGCCAACGTTGCGACGGACCGCATGCGCGCGGGTGATTTCTCTGCTTCAGGGCGCACTGTTTTCGATCCCGCCACGAACGTCCACTCGACTGACGCGAACGAAAACATCAAAGCGGTTTCCGCGCAGCCGTTTCAAAACAACATGATTCCCGCGAACCGTTTTAACCCGGTTTCAGTCAAACTGCTGGAGTTTACCCGCGCCACCCGCGCCTGACACCATTCTGGGCAACTTCGTCCGCTAGCGTCACCGGCCCATCACCTGGCAACAGTATAACCACCGCATGGATTTTCTGGAGAACAACAAATCCACTTGGTTTGGACGTCTGAGCTGGGGACATGACGACTCCAAAGAGATCGCCGATTTCCCGGACCAGGAGGCGAACATCTCACCAAGACTTGGCCAACGATGCTGTCGAACATCCGTACCGTTTCCTAAAACGTATCCAGACGTGGGATGTGCCCGCAAGCAAAAACATCGAACAGTTTCGGGAGTGGCCGCGAGCCCGGTCACGCAAATGGTTAACGTCGCCACGCGGGGGCGGCTGGCGGCCTTCGATTTAAGCACTGAGAAGAATGTGCGAGAACACTTATGACGGGCAGTGTTGTGAGCGCCCGCAGGTGGCGCCGGACGGCTCGCCTCTCTATGTCGGCTCGGATCTCAAGGACTTCTGGCACCTGGTGAATCCCAGGACCGGGGTGCTGATCGCCAAAGCCGTATCGCCCTTGAGCCCGAACGCGTACAACCTGAACTTGAGCGCAGATGGAAAGCTGGCCTTCATGTCACCGAACGGGAAAGTGATGGGCATCTGTTGTTTCCGCCGCGCGGGGCTCCGGTTGCTGGGTGCCGCCGCCAAACACGCTAAAACCGACGGCAAACCCAATCTTCACGTACCAGGTGAATGTTTTCATGTGCTTCGCCGCTATGCTTTCAACCAGGGTTTAACGTTCTCCAACATGCTGCGGAGAACTTGCTTGCCGCTCTCATCCAGGCGGCCGCCCAACCCTACGGAAGCGGCCGATTGCGAGTTGTTCTGCTTTTCACGGGTCTGGTACGTCTGGAAAACGCCGCGCAGTTGCAGGATGTACTTCAACGATTCAATTCCGTATACGCTGATTTCGCTGATGAGCATGGAGACGCGTCCAAACATTTCCATGGACTGCTTCTGCTTGCCTTCCTGCCACAAGTCCCAGGCCGAGGCATACATATCGGCAAACGAAGCAGCCGGCATGGTGCCCGAGAAACCCCTACTCATTTCGTCGATCATGGTCCGGCCGTGGCCGCCGGTGAAAATCTTGAGCTGATCGCCGCTCTGTTCGCGCAGCTCGCGGATGCGAAACAGTGGTTGTCCCGCCTCGTCCTTCACATAGCGGAACGTCGGGATGGTGTTGTACATCTCAATCAGGGTGGCCACGCTCATATTCCCGACCGCCTGCACAAACAACGGCAGATCGGTGGCGTCGCCTATTGACTTGTAATAGGCCACCACCGCTTTGGGATCTTTCTGATCTGCGGGAGGCAGCGAAATGATCGCATCGGCGCCCACCTTCTTGGCTTGGAGGGCGTAACTTACAGCGGCTTCCGTAGTTGGCGCCTGGACACCCAGAACCAGCGCGGGATGCAATTTCCTGGCAGCCGAACCAAGCGCCTCCGCGCCTTCCAGACGTTCGGCTTCACTGAGAGTGGACCACTCACTGGCAAGCTGCGGCCACACGAACCCGTGAACCTTGCCCCGGTGAATAAACTTGAGCTGTTCCACGAGAGCCGGAACGTCGAGTTTATCGGCCTCGGTGAAGGGAGTCTGCGCGATGGGGAAAACGCCCCGTAGTGATTTTGCGGCCGCGTTCACTGCCCCCGCCGTGAGACAGAGCGCCCCCCCCGCCATCGCTTGCAAAAAGCTTCGTCTGGAACTGATCATCGTGATAACTCCAAGTTAAACATCACTTGCCGGAGTACTTTACCAGATAATCAACAATCACGTTTACGTCGCTGTCCTTCACGGTGGCGCCGTGCGCGATCATGCTGTCCACCATGGCGCTCCACGCCGCCCGATCCCTGCGAACTGAGCTCAGACTGTGGCAAGCGCCCCCACGTCTTCTGCACGGTGACCTTTCCAGGCGCGTTGGGCAGCACTGCCGTCACAGCAGCTCCAGCAATGATTGCGCCGACGTGTTTTGTTTTTGAGCACCCTGCGCTGCTTTGCCTGCGCGCTCAAACCAATGGCGGGAGGAACCGGCTATTTGAAAAGGATGCGGGCTTTGCGTTGTTGCAGAATGCGGGCATCCACGCCCGGCACTGCTTCCAGTTCGCCCAGCCCCGCGAGGGGTTGACGCTGGCGGCGCGCGATGATGGCCTCGGCCACCTCGTCGCTCACGCCCAGCACTCCGGCAAGCTCATCGGCCGGAGAAGTGTTGACGTTGATGATGGTGAGGTTCTCGAAAAAATACTTCGTCACGCGTGCCAGTTGCTCGTCTGTTCCGTTGGCGCCGCGCTTCGTCATATCCGCGAAGACGTCATTCCAGCGTTCCCACGATCTGGGTTTGTTTTGAAATACGGAGGTGGTATGGCACCGCCCGCAAACGGCCTGAACGGCCTGCAATTCCGGATCGCTTTCGGCCGCCCAGGCGAGGGACACGGCTGCGATCGCGATGCTTACCCCCGTCACTTCTTAGTCGCCGTCAGTCCCCTGCCGAGTCTCGCCTCCACCGCGCTTGAAATGCCTTGTCCGAACTGGCTCTCCGTGCGCAGCAGTTTGCCATTCGAGAATGACAATTCCAGGAATTTCTCGCTGTGCATGGGCTTGCCGTACTCATCCTTCATCTGAGCCACGATCTTCTTGGTCTTCACGTCCACTACATCCGCAGAGGAGAGCAGGGCGTATTGTCCATCCAGACCCATCGTGATCCAATCAGCCGAGGCCGTAGTGGGGAAAGTGGTCTTCAGCACCGGCCACTCGCCGGTATTGTCGTAAACCAGCACTCCATAATTGATGTTGTCCACCACCCAGATCTCGCTTTCATCAGGCGTCAGCGCGATTCCGTGGCTGGGGCAGCCATGACCATGGAAGCTCTTCGTCACGTCGGCCCACTGCGGCTTCCACATCTCCGCCGGCGCTTCAATTCGCTTGATCACCTCGCCGGTTTTCACGTCGGCAATCTCGAATCCGAGCAGGTTATTCAAGTTGGCGTACACCCGCGTGGCATCGTGATTGATTACGAAGGGGCGCACGTGATCGGAGAAGGTGATGGTCCTGATCGCTTTCATGGAAGGCACATCTCCCACCGTCATCGTTACGCCGTTAGGCGCCATGAGAACTGTCTTGCCATCGGCGCTGAGACCCATGTTGTGGGCGAACATGCTCTTGGGGGCTTGAATCTTGCCTTTGAGAGAGCCGTCTTTGGCGTTGATCACGTACCAGAAGTCCCTGAGATCGGAGCCCACCACCAGCGTCAGGCCATCTGGGGTCACTTCGGGCCGCTCACAACAGAATCCGTCGTAAGTCTGCTCCCAAACCTTCTGATCGGTGCCCAGGTCAAAGGCCGCCAGGCGTCCGCGCGTGGCCAGATAAATCATGTTCATGGCCGGGCTCGCGGCCACTCCGGAGACTTCTTCGGGACTGATGCTCGCCGCCACGTTCCAGGTGGGAATCCGCTTCACAAATTCGAAATTGCGATCCACATCCAGGACCACAATCCCAACCCCGTTCATTTCGGAAGAGAACTGCCCGCCGGCTGAGCCACCCGGCAGAGTTACGTAAACCAGACGGCGGTCCCGCTTACCGAAACCACGGGCTACCTGCGGGCCGCGATCGCGAGGGTCCGAAGAGCCCGCCGGGCGATAGGGACGCTCCGGCCGATTTTTCGCATTTTCCAGACGGATCCCGTCCTTGGTGATCTGCTGAGCTTGGGCCATGGACAAGATAGCGAAAGCTCCAAAACAGCAGACGGCCGTATAGACATGTTTACGGAACACTTTAAAAATCTCCTTTGCTAAGCGTACACTCTATTACTTGCAGATTGGGCCTGTCAGCCGGGTTTGGAAGGTGTTTGGAGAGGTTGAGGTTGCCGGGCGGCTTCGGCGCAGAACCCCGGAAGCGACTTGATCGCATTACCCGACACTCAGCCTTGAGCAAGTTTACGGCGCGATCACTTCTACTTGAGGACACAAGGAAGAAGCGCAAGAACGACATCGCGAAGCGGTTGATCCGTTTTTGGCGGACGCCCAGGCGATGAATTTCCTTTCCGCTAACGACGCGGAGTTCGAACGTGGACGCGTGGCAAACTCGCACGTGTCAATGTAGCAGAATCCAGCACGACTAGGAGTTCTCGCCGATTGATCGACACCAACATGACTACCCGCAGAACGTTGCTCGCCACAGCCGCACTTGCAGCTACCAAGGTTCGGGCGGAAACAGATTCCATTCCGATCATCGACACCCATTTTCATTTGTATAACCAGACACGGCCGCAGGGCGCGCCGTTTCCCTTCACTCCCGAATGCCTCCCCGTCTTTACCGCGCGACTTTCGCGAGTCGGCAGCTCCGCTCGGGATCGTCGGCGGCATTGTGGTCGAGGCCAGCCCATGGGTCGAGGATAATCTCTCGGATAACCTTCGGGAACTCAGGAACCGAAATGCATTTGCGAAGGTATCCGGGGTGCCGAAAGCAAACCCGCAAACGCCGTTCGATCAGGCTGTCTACAAGCCGGCGCTGGATTTCATTTGGGATGTCTTCGGAGAAGATTTCATCGCGTAAGCCGGTCGAAATAAGCCGGCTCTTGACATCCTGAAAGCCTACACCATGGCGAAGGGACGCCCGGCGGCTGAGAAGTTCTTCTGGAAGAACTCGATTCCCGCTTTCAAATGGGTCAAACGCGATCCTAAACAACCGCAGTTGGCTTAATCACCGATCAAGCGACAGGCATGCAAAGCTGAATGCTTTGGTCCTCATCGCTGGCGTGGCGAAAGAATGGTACGCCAGTATTCGGAAAAGGATACTATGGTCGCAAATGGATTCGAGCCTAGCTAGAGGCGCTCAGGATGGCGTATAAGAGGAAGCCGAAGTGGATCGACGCAAATTCCTAAAGACGGCTGGCGCAGGGACGGCTGCGATTGCCACTGCGGTTACACGCGCTGATGCCCAGAAATCTTCCGTTCCCATTATCGATACGCACGTCCATCTGTACGACCCTGCGCGCCCTCAAGGTGTACCATGGCCTAGCCCTGAGCAAGCAAGCATTTATCGCACCTTCCTGCCCGCGGACTACCGCCGCATTGCAGAACCCTTCGGCGTAGTAGGCATGCTCGAGACAGAGTGCAGTCCGTGGGTGGAAGACAATTACTGGGTTCTCGATGTGTCCGCCAAAGAGACGATAGTGGTAGGCGAGATCGGCGATTTGTTTCCGGGTAAGCCGGAGTTTGGCGAGCATCTCTCACGCTTGCACAGGAACCCTCTGTACCGAGGCATCCGGTTTGCGTACTTGTGGGACCGGGATGTCGCGGAGGAGATTAGAAAGCCGCAAGTGATGGCCGATCTTCGTCTGTTGTCCGACGCAGGACTCACCCTGGATTCGGGTGGCGGCCAAAAGGACGTTCCGAACCTGCTGCGAATCACCGACCAAGTTCCCGCCCTCCGGATTGTGATTAATCACTTACCCGGGGCTCAAATCCCCGGCGAACCGGCGGCCCGCGCTGCGTACCTGCAAGGACTTCGAGAACTCGGAAAACGCCCTCAGGTATTTGTGAAGGTCTCCGAAATCTTTCAGCGCGTCGATGAGAAGGGTCGCCGGGTGAGTTCGGGCGGACGCATCCCGCGTGAGCTGAGCTTCTATCGCCCGCGGCTGGACCAAATCTGGGAGACCTTCGGTCCGGACCGGCTGCTGTTCGCGAGTGACTGGACCAACAGCGAACCAATGGGCACCTTTGGCGAAACGCTGGGCCTGGTACATGAATACTTCACGCAAAAAGGTCCGGAAGCCATCGAAAAATTCTTTTGGAAGAATTCCCTCGCCGCATACCGGTGGATGAAACGGCAGGCGAATCAGCCTACTTTGGCTTAAATCAGCATTTGATCCCGAGAAGATATGACTAAGAACATCGGCAGCGCACTGATAACGGCGGCGCTGATAGCAGCGCCGGGAATGGCGCAAACACCAGTCGCGCCCGCCTCCGATTTCTCCGCAGCGCAAAAGCAGTTCGACACCCTTTGCGCGGGATGCCACGGCGACGGTGCCAAGGGCGGGGATCGGGCGCCCGGGCTGGTGAACAATCGGAGCTTGCGCACCCGGAACGAAGCGCAAACCCGTGATTTGATCAAGAGCGGAACCTCGGGCGGAATGCCCGCCTTCAAGCTGCCGGACAGCGAGCTTCAATCGCTGGCTCGCTGGCTACGTTCTCTCAACATATCCGCTCTGGACACAAAGCCCTCGGGGGATGCACATGCGGGCCAGGAATTCTTCTTCGGAAAGGGCCAATGCTCGACGTGTCACATGGTTCATGGCCGTGGGAAGGTGAACGGGCCGGATCTGTCGGATATCGGCCGCAAATCGACCGTCCGGGAGCTGGAGCTGGTGCTCGAAAACCCGACCTCCCAAATGGGTATCCACACGACGGCGACGTGCCCGAGTTGGGCCTTCTGTCCGGACGAGACGTGGGGGGTTGTAAACGTCAAACTGCGAGACGGCCAAAGCTTGAGTGGTTTCGCTCGCGGCCGCGCGGAACACGATCTCGAATT
>JBBRRB010000025.1:0-92520 GCA_038225555.1 Bryobacterales bacterium | reverse complement strand
GTGATGCTCTACGGGCAAATGAACGAGCCCCCTGGCAAGCGGTTTCGCGTTGGAGCCGCCGCGTTGACCATGGCCGAGTATTTTCGTGACGACGAGCATCGCGACGTTCTTCTGCTGATCGATAATATTTTTCGGTTCATTCAGGCTGGTATGGAAGTGTCCGGGCTCATGGGCCAGATGCCTTCCCGGCTCGGCTACCAGCCGACCATGGCCACGGAACTCTCGGGCCTTGAAGAGCGCATCGCCAACACCCATGCGGGCGCTATCACCTCGATCCAGGCCGTGTATGTTCCAGCCGATGATTTGACCGATCCCGCCGCAGTGCATGTGTTCTCGCACCTCTCCGCATCGATCGTGCTCTCGCGCAAGCGAGCAACGCAGGGACTCTACCCGGCCATCGACCTTCTACAGTCGCGTTCGAAAATGGCCACCCCCGGCATTGTTGGCCAGCCGCATTATGACCTGGCGCAGGAAATCCGAAAGACCCTGGCTCAGTACGAAAACCTGAAAGACATTGTCGCGATGCTTGGGATGGAGCAGCTTTCTCCGGAAGACCGCAAAATAGTAGGCCGGGCCCGAAGGCTGGAGCGCTTCCTGACGCAGCCCTTCTTTGCAACAGAGAAATTCAGCGGGATCAAAGGCCAAACGGTCAGCCTCAAAGACTCGCTGGACGGTTGCGAACGCATTCTTCGCGACGAATTCAAAGATTACCCGGAGAGCGCGCTCTACATGATCGGGGCCATCGGCGAAGCCAAGAATCCGGTGGCCGATGTCAAGCCCGAGGCCAATGCGAAACCGGAACCACCCAAGCCTGATTCGGGAACGGCGCATGCATCTTAAGATTCTTCTTCCCACCGAAGTTTTCGCGGACCAGGATGGGGTCTCGAGCGTCATCGCCGAAACGCGGGACGGCTCGTTTCAACTCCTCGAGCACAGATTGGACTGCGTGGCTGCTCTGGTTCCGGGTATCCTCACATATCACCCGAAAGACAGCTCGCCTGTCTACCTGGCCGTTGACGAGGGCGTTCTGGTAAAGACTGGTGCGGAGGTACTTGTCTCCGTACGTCAAGCGATCGGGGGAACCGATCTGGGCCAGCTTCACGACGAGGTCAAGCGCAAGTTTCTCACTTTGAACGCGGAAGAGCGGAACGTTCGGGATGTGCTCTCCAGGATGGATAGCACTCTGGTTGGACGATTGGCGGAGTTCCAGCATGAGCAGTGAACCGATCAATAAGCCCGCAGACGGCGAAACATCATTCGCCAGAGTGGTCGCATCAAAAGCGGCTCGTAAGCTCAGGGTGCAGCGCGAGGGAACGCAGAGCGCATGGTTTGGACTCGGGATGTCTGGACTCATCGGCTGGTCGGTCGCGGTTCCGACTCTATGCGGCGTGCTTCTCGGTCTGTGGCTGGACAGGAAGTACCCGGGTCAGTTCTCGTGGACGCTCGCCCTCCTGTTTGCGGGACTGTTTATCGGTTGCCTCAACGCGTGGCACTGGGTCGTCCAACAGGATCAGGATATGCACCCCGGGGACAGCGAAGACGACAAAGCCGCGACCAGTCAGGAGAAGAGCGATGCGTGAAATAGCACATTTCATTCTGGCGTTCCTTGTTGGGGTCTTAGTGGGCGCGGTCTTCTTCGGAGGACTTTGGTGGACCATCCGGAGAGCGTTGCCGTCGAACCTCGCGGGTATTTGGTTCACCAGCAGTTTTCTGATCCGGACGGCGATAGCGCTCGCAGGCTTCTATGTGGTTGGGCAAGGCGACTGGCGCCGTCTGGTTTCGAGCGTTGCGGGATTTCTGGTGGCGCGCTTGCTCGTGGTGCGGCTTACACGAACAATCCGGATGGAGGCACCGCTCGAATGCTCGTAGTAACTCTCAGTTCCGATCAACAGATTTTCTGGCAGCATGGCTTTGTAAAGCTGAACGAGACGATAGTCACTACCTGGGCCATGATGATCGCTATGGCTGCCGGCGCGAAGCTGGTAACGCGCAAGCTCTTGACTGAGGGCCCAATCTCACGCTGGCAGGGTTTGATCGAGATCGTGGTCACGAGTATCGAGAAACAGATTGAGGAAGTGGGCCTTAAGCACCCGGAAAGATATATCTCGTTTCTGGGAACGTTGTTTCTGTTTGTGGCTATCGCGAGCCTCTGTATCGTGATTCCGGGCTTCGCGCCGCCGACTGGTTCTCTTTCGACGACTGCGGCACTGGCATTGTCCGTCTTCATAGCAGTGCCCCTGTTCGGAATTCGAGCTCAAGGGCTCGGCGGATATCTGAAGACCTACACGCAGCCGACGATCATCATGCTGCCGTTCAACATCATCAGTGAACTCTCGCGTACTCTGGCACTGGCCGTTCGTCTCTTCGGCAACATGATGAGCGGGGTGATGATCGTCGGCATCCTGCTAACGATAACGCCATTTCTCTTTCCCATTGTGATGACGTCTCTTGGTCTGCTGACCGGTATGGTTCAGGCCTATATCTTCAGCATCCTGGCGACCGTATACATTGCCGCAGCCACGCTGGCGAGCAAGCCGAAGCCCGTTGCGGTAAAGAAAACCACCTGAATATCAAGAATTAAAAGGAAGACAAATGGACAACAGCACACTGATCGCTATATTCTCTATCGCTACTTCGGGTCTCACGATTGCCGTTGGATCGATGTGCCCGGCGCTCGGCGAGGGTCGGGCTGTCGCCACGGCATTGACCTCTCTCGCCCAGCAGCCCGACGCTTCCGCCACAATTACCCGGACGTTGTTCGTAGGGCTCGCACTGATCGAGTCGTTGGCGAGTTATTGTTTCGGGGTTTCAATGATTCTGATCTTCGCGAATCCATTCTGGACAAACGCACTTTCGCATGCCGGGGGAAAGTGAACTATGCTCATCGACTGGTTCACCGTCGGTGCCCAGGCGCTGAACTTTCTGGTGCTCGTGTGGCTGTTGAAGCATTTTCTCTATAAGCCAATACTCAACGCCATCGACCTTCGGGAGAAGGGCATTGCCGCGAAACTCGCCAGCGCTGACGCAAAGGAAGCCGCGGCGAAAACGGAACACGACGATCTGGCCGGAAAGAACAAGTCATTCGATGAACAGCGGGGGGCGCTGCTGACCAAGGCCACCGACGAAGCGAAGGCCGAGCATGATCGACTGGTCGGCGAAGCCCATAAAGAGGCGGATCAGATCCGCGCCGCGCAAGCAATTGCGCTGAAGAACGAACAGGCCAGGCTCGGCAAAGAGATAACGCGAGCCGCCACTCAGGAAGTATTTTCCATCGCGCGAAAAACGCTCGCCGACCTGGCAACCGTTGGTCTTGAAGAACGTCTGAGCGCGGTGTTCACCCGGCGACTGAGCGAGATGGACGGGAAAGCCAAGGAAATCCTGGGTGCGGCCCTCAAGAGCTTGAAGGAACCAGCCGTAGTAACAAGCGCCTTCGACATGCCTGCCGTGCAAAGAGCGACCATACAGAACGCGCTCAACGAGACGTTCTCGGCAGCAGTTCCTTTGCGGTTCGAATCGGGGCCTGAAGCGATCTGCGGAATCCAACTGACGGCTGGCGGGCAAAAAATTGGCTGGAGTATTTCGGACTATCTCACTTCGCTTGATCGCGCGGTGGGCGTTCTTCTTGACGCCAAGCCCGGGGCGCCTGCCGCTCAACCGACAGCGGCGACTCCGTGAGGTTAGCCTCATGACCGAGCCCGGCACCTTGCAGGCTGCGCTCGATAATGCGTTCGGCAGTGTACATCAGGGCCTCGAAGCATTCAAGCCCCAACTGTCGCCTCGCGAGGTGGGAATCGTCACGAGCGTCGCTATTGGAATTGCAACGGTATCCGGCCTTCCCGGCGCCGGATATGAGGAACTGGTGCGTTTTCCTGGCGGCATCCTCGGAATTGCCTTCAACGTAGACGCCGAGGAGATCGGTGTCGTGTTACTGGGCGATTTCCAGGACATACATACCGGCGACGAAGTGGAACGAACCGGTCGCGTGATGGACGTAGCGGTCGGCGACGGTCTGTTGGGCCGTGTGATCGATCCGATGGGTAAAGCTCTCGATGGGAAAGGACCGGTGGCTTCGGACAAACGCTTGCCGATCGAACGCCCGGCTCCGTCGATTATGGATCGGGCGCCTGTCGACGTTCCATTGCAGACCGGACTGAAGGCCGTCGATGCGCTTGTGCCAGTCGCACGTGGACAGCGCGAACTGATTTTGGGAGATCGACAGACAGGAAAGACCGCAATCGCGATTGACGCCATTCTCAACCAGCGCGGGCAGAATGTGATCTGCGTATATTGTGCGATCGGCCAGCGCGCGTCGGCCATCGCCAAGGTGGTCGCCAACCTCCGCGATAAAGGTGCCATGGAATACACCGTGGTGATGGTCGCGGAAGGCAACGTCGCACCTGGCCTTGTGTTCATCACCCCTTACGCTGCAACAAGCATAGCCGAATACTTCATGGAAAAAGGCCGCGATGTGCTCATCGTTTACGACGATCTGACGCATCACGCGCGCGCCTATCGCGAGCTTTCCCTTCTTCTTCGCCGGCCGCCCGGTCGTGAAGCCTTCCCCGGCGATATCTTTTACATCCATTCGCGTATGCTCGAAAGAGCAACGCATCTGAGCAAGGAGCGCGGGAGTGGATCGCTCACGGCGCTTCCTGTTATCGAGACTACCGCCCAGGATATTTCCGCTTATATTCCGACCAATTTGATCTCGATTACCGACGGCCAGATATATCTTTCGCCGACACTGTTCGAACTGGGTGTGCTACCTGCGATCGAAGTCGGCAAATCCGTGTCCCGAGTGGGCGGGGCGGCGCAGCGGCCTGCTTATCGAGCGGTCGCCGGTGACCTTAAGCTGGCCTATTCGCAGTTCGAAGAACTGGAATCCTTTACAAAGTTCGGCACGCATCTCGACGACGCCACTCGAAAAACAATCGACCACGGAGAGCGCATTCGGGTCTGTCTCAAACAGGCGGAATCGAACCCGTGGTCGCTACAGGAGCAGATCTGCGTTCTGCTGGCTTTAGTATCCGGTCTCTTCGATCCGGTGCCACTGGGGAAAGTGGGCGAGGCCGAGACAGCCCTGCAAACGGCGGCCGGGCAAATTCCTGCGGAGGTTGTGGAGCGGTTCGAATCAGCGGACAAATTGAGCGATGCCGATCGAAAAGTGATTCTGGATATTTCCACCCGCACGCTGGCCCGGTTCCAGCCTAAGCCAGAGGCGAAAAAGTGAGCGGAAGTATCGAAAGTCTGCGCCACCGAATCGATTCTGCAGGGGACCTGGAAGGTGTGGTTCGAGCCATGAAGGCATTGGCCGCGTCGAGTATCGGCCAGTACCAGAAGGCGGTCGAAGCGCTCGATGATTACTATCGAACTGTGGAACTTGGCCTGTCGGTGTGCCTTCGGCAGGCGAGTGCCGCGACGCCGAGGCTTGACAGAAAGCCTAATGATGGACAGCCGATCGGGGCTGTTGTATTCGGTTCGGATCAGGGTCTGGTCGGCCGTTTTAACGAAGTCGTCGCGGATCTGGCCGTGAAGACCGTGAAAGCGCTACCGGGAAAAGTACAGAAAATCTGGGCAATAGGGGAGCGCGTGCATTCATTGCTGTTGGACGCGGGGATCGCGCCCGTCGACCTTCTGGCCGTTCCTGTCTCCATCCAGGCCATCACGCCGCTCGTGGGCGAAATTCTGATTGAACTTGGAGCCGCCCGTGAGAAGGGCGAGGTGGTAAATATCCACGTCTTCCATAACCATCCAAAATCCGCCGCGGTTTACGAGCCTGTCTGCCGGCGATTGCTGCCGCTCGACGATTCGTGGCAAAGCAAGCTCACGTCCACACCGTGGCCTTCTCAACGACCCAATCAAAAGGTAATTCCTGAAGTTATCGGCGACGCCAGTCTGACGCTTAAGTCGTTCGTTAGGGGATATCTTTTCGTTTCGCTGTTTCAATCGTGCGCCGAATCCCTCAATAGCGAGAACGCCAGCCGTCTGGCAGCGATGCAGCGCGCCGAGAAGAACATCAAAAACATCCTCGAAGATCTCAATCAGAAATTCCATCGAGTTCGGCAGGCGTCCATCGACGAAGAACTTTTCGATGTGGTCTCGGGCTTCGAGGCGCTCAGCGCGAAAGGGAAATAGCGGTGGTTCCAGGAATATGAAGAACAACTCTCACGATTACCGCGTTCCGCACGGCAAGAAACTGAAACTCGACGAATGGCCGACGATCGGGAAGCCTGTCTGTGAGTCGAAAAAACAGTACCGCGACCTTCTGGAGGAGCACGTTGAGCAACTGTCCGCGCTCCAGCGGCTTCACTACGCATCGAACCGGTACGCACTGCTGATTATTTTTCAAGGCATGGACGCGGGCGGAAAGGACGGCGCTATCCGGCACGTCATGTCCGGCGTGAATCCGCAAGGCTGCGAGATTCACAGTTTCAAACAGCCGACGCCAAATGAACTGGACACGATTTTCTATGGCTAACCACGTGTGTGCTTCCGGAACGCGGGCGGATCGGCATCTTTAACCTTTCTCATATTCGATTTGTTCTGGCCGCGCTGGAACTTGTACGGGTTGAGAACGCCGAGCAACTGGATGCCACCGGGATCTACTACCGGCATCTGGATTTGTGGAATACCAGGACACGAAACACGGCTTTGCAAACGTTTATTAACGGTCAGTTTCGAACTGGCTCGACAATACCTTCAGCCTCTGGTGATCTAGCGAGACGATCGGTTGCGCGAGCGGCGCGAGCAACGAGAACAATCTGATACCCGAAAAGTTTCGGCAGCGCTCGGGTCAAGAATGCCAGAATGCGATTCACCGCACGCGCAAATGAGACTTCCGGCGCAAGTCCCAAGGCAAGCTCTATCGGCATCACCGTGTCCCTTTCGCGTTGAATGGCGAACCCGCTCTCTTCAAGCAAACGACGCGCCGATTTCCGGGTATAAAACCGCAGGTGCCGCCTGTCGACGATGCCGCGGTCCGTGTATTCGAATCTGCCAAAGAGCAAGTTCAACCGCACAGTGATGTTCGCGATGTTTGGCACGGACACGACAATCTCGCCGTCCGCATCCAGCAATTGATGGCAGTCGCGGAGCAGACGCTCCGGGTACTTCAAATGTTCCAATACATCCAGCAACAGAATCCGGCTGAACCGCTTGCCTCCTAGTCGCCCGGCCACCTGTCCGATCCCTTCATCCAGATCCGCTTGCACAAATCGCTCGAACGCTTCCGGCTCGCTGGGAGGCCCGTGCCAATCGACCCCCGTAACCCGGTTCCCTGACTCGCCCAATTGACGGGCAACAAAACCCTCACCGCATCCGAGATCGAGTACGTCGTGATCCCGCCCAACCAATCGGCGCGCATAGTAGTGGCTCGAGTACTTGCCCTGCTTGAGCGGGTAATGTATGAAGTACTCCTGAAACTCCGGGAAGCAGCGCGAGCCATACAGAGTCTGACGATACCGATAGACGGCGCGCACCACGTCGCGCGCATACTTCAAGCCATCCACGTAACAGAGTTCCTTCCCGTAATACGTCGGAATCGGAACTTCCCGGATCTCGAAATGCTGGTGGTTTAGCTTGATGATGATTTCCGTATCGAAGTGGAAATCATCGGTCATATGCGTGAAGTCGATACGCCGCAGCGCGTGCAGGTTGTAAGCGCGGTATCCGCTGTGGAACTCAGTCAACGAGAGACCCAGCGCCCGATTCTCCACGACAGACAAGATCCGGTTGCCGACGTATTTGTAGATCGGCATGCCTCCTTTGATGGCACCGCCGTAAACCTTCATCATGCGCGAGCCGAAAACCGCATCGGCCTTGCCGCTGACAATCGGGTGATACAAATGGGCTAAGATCTCCGGGGCGTACTGCCCATCGCCGTGCAGGAGGATGACGGCGTCGAAACCCTTGTCGATAAAATAGCGATAACCGGCTTTCTGATTGCCGCCGTAGCCGAGGTTGCTAGGGTGTTTGAGAACCTGCAGCTTGGGCCAGGACCGGAGAGATTTCAACCCCATGGCCAGCTCGTAAGTTGAGTCTTGGCTGGCGTCGTCGAAGATCGCGACCTCTTCCACGTTTTGCCAAACGTCGTCCGGAATCCGCTGCAAGACTTTGGAGAGAGTGGTTACCGCATTGTAGGTCACGATCAGAATCCCGATGCGCTTCCCCTGGTTGTCAGCCAGTTGCGGACCGGCACGATTCGCTGCGCGAGTGACTGCTTCCACCACTATTCGGACTGCGCCCTCCGCCGCTCCCATCCGGGCTTGAAGAGAGGCAGATAGTTCTCCTGCTGGTAGGGATGTCCCATGATCTCGTCAATGTTTAAATCGATCCCAAGTCCAGGCCGCTCCGATACTTCAATATATCCATCGACAACTTCCACGCCGCCCTTTACAATCTCTTTCTCCCATGGCTCATTAAATTCGTCGAAAATCTCGTGCACATAGAAATTGGGGAGCGACGCGTTCAACTGAGCGCACGCGGCCGAGCATACCGGACCCTGAGCGCTATGAGGTGCGATCACGCCGTAATGCGCATCCACCATGTCGGCGATCTTGCGCGTTGCGAAAAGTCCGCCCAGGTTTAGCGGCTCCGGCTGGTAGATGCTCACGGCATCGTACTTCAGCAAGTCGGCAAACTGCTGCTTGTTGGAAAAGCTCTCGCCGGTTGCGATCGGCACCGGACTGCGGCGCGCAACCTCCACCATCGCCTGCGTATTGGTATGCGGGACGGGTTCCTCAAACCAGGCCGGCCGGAATGGTTCCATCTCGTTCGCTAGCTGAACAGCGGTGGCGACGTTGAAGCGTGAATGGCCCTCGATGAGCAAATCGACCGAATCGCCGACAGCGTCGCGGACGGCGCGAATGATGTCAATGCTCAGATCGAAGTCATGGCGCGACAACATGCGCCAGCCGCTGCCGAAAGGGTCGAATTTCAGGGCGGTGTAGCCCCGGTCCGCTACTCCTTTGGCCTTTTCCGCGAAGGATTCCGGAGTCCGGGGTCCGCGATACCAGCCGTTTGCATAAGCACGAAGCTTCTGGTGGCAGCGGCCGCCCCAAAGGTTGTGGACGGGTTGGTTGCACGCCTTTCCGATGATGTCCCAACAGGCGATCTCGATGGCGGAAACAGCGCACATATGGACCTGTCCGCCTTCGGAGTAGACATCGCGAATCAGGCGCTGGGAAATGATCTCCACTTGAAACGGATCCATTCCGATGATCAGGGGCGCGAGTTCGTGAATGCCGGCTTCGATGGTCTTCGCAAAATAGTTCAGGGTGCCTTCGCCGACGCCGTAAATGCCTTCATCCGTCTCAACTTTGGTGAAGAGCCAGTTTTTCCAGGGGTTTCCTGCGATGTATGTATGAATTGCCGTTATCTTCATTGATTCTACAGTTTATAACGGGAATGGTAATGCGGCGCGTGGATAGGGGGCAGCCCATAAAAAGTGGCGAAAGTATCTTGACTAGCTTGGCGGTTCCAGTGTATATAAGTATAAGGTTATATAAAGGATGAGCAATGGACACACGCCAGAACCTCGATACCACATTTGCCGCGCTTGCCGACCCAACGAGGCGGGCGATCCTGGCGCGCCTGGCGTTTGGCGAAGCGTCCGTGATGGACTTGGCGGAACCATTCGCGATGACGCAGCCCGCGATCTCCAAGCACCTCCAGGTACTGGAACGCGCGGGTTTGATTTCGCGCGGCCGCGATGCGCAGCGCCGACCCCGCAGGCTCGAGGCCAGGCCGCTGGCCGAAGCTACTTCGTGGTTGGAAGATTACCGTCAGTTCTGGGAGGGCAGCTTCGAGCGCCTCGATGTGCTGCGGCTGAGATGAAGACCACAGAGAAGAAACGTGCACGTAAGAAGCAATAAAGGAGATCACCCATGAAAAACACTGGAACGTTAAAGGTAACAACACCCAGCGACCACGAGATTGTAATGACGCGAGTCTTTGATGCTCCGCGCCACTTGGTCTTCGACGCGTTTTCCAAGCCCGAGTTACTCAAGCGCTGGTTCGGACCGCGCGGCTGGTCTCTGGTGGTTTGCGAGGTCGACTTGAAGGTGGGCGGCGGCTTCCGCTTCGTGCTGCGTGGCCCCGATGGGAAGGAAATGGGCATGCGTGGCGTGTATCGCGAAATCATGCCACCCGAGCGCTCAGTCCACATGGAGTCTTTCGATGATTTTCCGGGTGAGTCGGAGGTAACCGCGATCTTCATGGAGCAGGGAGGCAAGACAACGCTCACCGCCACGGTGCGCTACCCCTCGAGGGAGGTTCGCGACGCCGTTCTCAAGTCCGGAATGGAGCACGGCGCCGCAGAAAGCTACGACAGGCTTGCGGAGCTTTTGAAAGCCGACTTTACTGATACACCCTGCGATCACGTCGCAGAAACGCAGGCACGTCCAATTCGTTGAGCGGCAACTGGGGCTGATGGTGCTGGGGCGGATGATGTTGCTGAGGTGGCTCCTCCAGCACGGCCGGCTCCGGTTCCGGCTGCACATCCACCTCAATTACCGGGACGGCTGCGATGGGCGCTTCGTAAACGGGCTCAGGCTCCCGAACAGCCGCCTGGACCTTCTTTGCCGGTTCTTGCACTTCCGAGCGGCGCCTGGTGATCTCGGGAAGATGCTCGCGCTGGAACCCGGTTGCGATCACCGTGATCTTGACCTCGTCCTCCAACGCCTCGTTGAGCACCACTCCAAAATTCACCTGCGCATCTTCGTTCTCAGTAGCCTTGCGGATCAGCGAGCACGCTTCGTTCACGTCATGTAGGCTGAGGTGGCTGGAGCCGCTGATATTGATCAGCACGCCGCGTGCGCCCTTCACTCCACCCTCTTCCATCAAGGGCGAACTGATCGATTTACGCGCCGCCTCGATAGACGCGCCCTCGCCGCGAGCAGAGGCCGAACCCATCATCGCGTAGCCCATCCCCAGCATGATCGCTCGAATGTCGGAGAAGTCGCGATTGATCAAGCCCGGCGTCATGATGATGTCGGCGATGCCTTGGACAGCCTGCCGTAGAATGTCGTCCGCCAGTCGAAATGCCTCGAAGAAGCTGGTCCCTTTGGGCACGAGTTCCAGCAGGCGGTCGTTGGGCACGGAGATCACCGTATCCACGGTTCCCCCGATGTCGGCTAGTCCCTTTTCGGCTGCTTTCATGCGCCTGGGTCCCTCAAACGCGAATGGCTTGGTGACCACGGCGACCGTTAGCGCATTCAATTCTTTGGCGAGCGAGGCCACCACTGGGGCTGCGCCTGTTCCCGTGCCCCCGCCCAGTCCGGCGGTCACAAAAACCATGTCGGCGCCTTCCAGAATCTCGATGATCCGCTCGGTGTCCTCCAGCGCGGCCTGGCGTCCGAGAGCCGGATCCGAACCTGCGCCCAAGCCATTGCTGACCTTGGTTCCAATCGCAAGCTTGTTCGGAACGGTACACGCGTTGAGCGCTTGCACATCCGTGTTCATGACGTGAAACTCAACTCCCGTCATGCCATCGCTCAGCATGCGGGCGACTGCGTTCGATCCGCCGCCGCCGACGCCGATTACTTTGATCTTGGTGCCAAGCAGCGCTTCTTCCTGGATGGCAAATTTCAGTGGGTTCATTCGCGGCTCTCCTTTTATGCAATGCCGTTATCGCGATATCAATCCGACCAGTCCGGGGACTCGCGGTTTCCAGTCCCGTTTCATTCTCAAATGCGTGTTTAGCCGGCCGGAATACATCGAAAGTCCGGCTGCCGTCGTCCAACCTGCGTTATCCAACTCGTCCGGCCAGTTCCGGATGCCCTGCGCCAAACCGTTGCGGGCCGGGCAGTTTAGAACGCGCTCGGCCATGTCGCACATTCCGTTCAGCATTGCGCCTCCGCCCGTGAGCACGATGCCTTCAAACAGGCTTTGATCCATTCCGATCCGATTCAGTTCGCTCTTTACGAAATGGAACATCTGCTCGGCGCGGGCGTCCAGAATGTCATTCAACACGCGGCGCGGCGCTTCGCGAAGAGGCCTGCCTTCGTGAGAGGGAACCTCGATCACGCTGTTATCGGCGGTGAGCCCCAGGATGGCGCAGCCGTATTCGATCTTCAGCCGCTCGGCATCTTCATAAGAGACGGTGAGGCCATAAGCCACATCGCGGGTGAGATGGTCGGCAGAAACGGGCAGGCTTAACGCCAGCACCACAGCGTCGCCATCGTAGACCACGAAGTCGGAGGAGTGCAGGCCGATATCGAGCAGGGCAACTCCGCGCGCGCGATCCTCCGGAAGGATGGAGGCGTAAGCGGCGGCTACGGGTTCGAAGATCGTCTCATCCACAGCGAAGTGGGCGTGATGGACTGCGGTGATCAGCCCGTCGTGCTCCTGGGTTCCGGCGGTCAAGATGTATACGTTGGCTTCCAGGCGGGAACACATCATGCCACGCGGATTGCGGTAGCCTGAGCGTCCGTCGATGTTGAAGTCCTGGGGAAATACTTGCAGCAGTGTGCGGTCGGCGTCCAGCCTGACGTTGGCGGCGCGCTCGGCGGCGAAAGACAACTCTTCCTGCGAGATAGGGCGCGAGGTCCTTCCGCATTCGTAGACGCCGTGGTTGGTGCCCCCTTCCACGCTGCTGCCGGCGATTCCGGCCACCACCGATTCCACTGCGCACTGCGCCCGCTTTTCCGCTTCTTGCACGGCGGCCTGGATGCAACTTGACAGCGCCAACGGATCAGCCAGACGGCCCTTTTGCCACCCAACCGAGGGGACGACGCCGTGGCCCAGAAAGCGAAGCCTGTCGTCTTCGGAAACACAAATCACGCAGCGCGTGTACGCGCTCCCGGCGTCGAGTCCCACGGCGAAGCGGGCTTTCGCGTTGGGTCTTCCGCTTAGCTTCATCCGCGTCCCCCGAGAACTGTGATACGGTCGTCTAACCGCAGGTCCAGAACGGTCATGTCCGCGATGCGTCGCCGAATTTCTTCATAACGATCCAGGAAGTTTTGAAATCTCGACTGAAAATTACGGTCGCCCATCATCAACACAACGGCCCGTTCGCCCATCTTGACCGTTACTCTCATATCGTCGAGATCGGCGACGCTCACGTCGGAAACCCGATCGCGCAACGGGCCGAGATCGTCGAGCATGCGCTTCATCCGGCGCACCCGCTTGGCTCGCAAGGGTGGATCCTCTTCGGCGCGCACGCCGGTGATCACGGGAAGTTTGAAGGGCGAGCGCAAGGGCGGATCAAGAATGATGCCGTCGCCGTCGATGAGCGACCAGCGGCTGATCGATTCCGACGGCAATTGAACGAACGCTACTGGCTGGCGTTCCACGATTTGCACCGAGATGTGGTTGGGCCACGTTCTCACGATAGAGGCGTCCTTCACCCAAGGGATGGCGCGCAGCGTGTTGCGGCGGTCGCGCAAGGGGCAGAGGTAGAGGCTGCGTCCAATGTCTTGTTGAAAGACTCGCAGGATGCGGGCGCGCGACGCGTATTGAACGCCTTCGATTTGGAGGTTGGGGCTCTCGTCCCCATATTCGAGTGCGGGCGGCAGGGCGAAGCGGGGGTCTCGAATCAGGAACTGTTCCGTTTGCTGGATGCCGAAGACGATGCTCATGAAAAGGAGACTCAGCATGGCGATGGAGGCGAGGTAGCGCCAGGTGGGTGCGGAGAGCCTCGGGGATTTAGGTTTAGGCGGCATCTTGGGATCCTGGTAGCACAACACCCTGAGCTACGGCTCTTGTGGGGCAGCCAATCCTGGCTGCAGCCGCCTTTCCAGGCGGCTGGACCCGCTGGAAAGCGGGTCCGCAGGCAAAACTGCCTGCCCCACAAGACTGCTTGCCCATAGCTGGAAGGGAACACAGATAATCAAATATTCGAGAGGACACCACTTTTCTCCTTCAGCTTTTCAAGCAGCAGTTCACCCGCTTTCCAGACATTCCCGGCTCCCAGAGTCAGGACCAGATCGCCATCGTTAGCCGACGCGAGCGCCGACTCCACTGCCGCTTCCATCGATCCGCTGAGTTCCACCGACCGATGTCCAAACTCGCGCATCCGCTCGGCCAGTGCGGCGGACGTCACACCCTCGATTGGCTTCTCGGAAGCGGCATAAATATCTAGCAAGTAAACCGAGTCGGCTTGATGGAAGCTCTTCGCAAAATCGTCCATCAGCGCGAGCGTGCGCGTAAATCGATGCGGCTGGAAAATCGCGTGGATGCGCTTGTAGTCGCACAGACGGGCCGCTGCCAGCGTCGCGCGAACCTCTGTCGGATGGTGGCCGTAATCGTCGATCACCGTCACGCCGCCCGACATGCCGCGAACCTGAAAGCGGCGGTCGACTCCCGAATACACGGCCAGCGCATCGCGGATCTTAATCACCGGGACCTCGAGCTCCAGCGCCACGGCAATCGCCGCCGTCGCGTTCAGGACGTTGTGAATACCGGGAACCCGCAGATGAAACTCGCCCAGATCCGCCCCATGCAAACGGAGATGAAAGCGGCTATCAAAATGCCCGCATTGATGATCCATCACCACCAGATCGGCTTGGGGGCTCAGCCCGTAGCTGACCGTCCGGCGCTTGATGTAAGGGAAGATCTCCTGCACGTTCTCGTCATCCAGGCAGACGATCACCGCTCCATAGAACGGCACTTTGTTCACAAACTCGACGAACGCTTTACGGATGTCCTCAAGGGTTGGATAATGATCCAGGTGTTCGCGGTCGATGTTGGTGATCACCGCAAGAATCGGGCTCAGCTTGAGGAATGAGCCATCGCTTTCATCCGATTCCACTACGAGGAAATCGCTATGCCCCAGGCGCGCATTCGATCCGCCCATCGAAGCGACCTTGCCTCCCACGACTACCGTGGGATCCAGCCCGGCCTCGCTAAGGATGGTTGCAGCCATTGATGTAGTTGTGGTCTTCCCATGACTCCCGGCAATCGCCACCCCATACTTCAAGCGCATCAACTCGGCCAGCAGTTCACCCCGAGGGATCACCGGGATATTCAAACGACGCGCCTCGATCACCTCGGGATTGCGAGCATCGACAGCAGAGCTAACTACGATCGCCTTCGCGCCTGCGATGTTTTCCGCCGCGTGCCCTTCCCAAATTCGCGCCCCTAGATCGGTTAAATGGTCGGTAGTGGGGCTTAGCTTCAGGTCGGACCCGCTAATCTCATAGCCAAGATTCAGCAATACCTCGGCGATTCCAGACATGCCAATGCCTCCGATTCCGGTGAAATGGAGGTGCTGAGGCTTGAAAAACATTTTTCTTCTAATTGTTCCGGCTTTCCCGCTGTAAGTCAATTGAAATCTTGCTCAGTCTCCGACTTCGGGCCAAAAATCACGAGTGCCAGCGCTCCCAGCCAACCGATCATAGTGAACAGAGCACCCAGATAAACCGACATGGGGCGATAGCGCATCACAATTTCATGCGTCCCTTGCGGGGTGACGACTCCGCGCATCGCCATGTTTACTTCCTGGATCTCGACAGGCTTGCCGTCCAGCGTCGCCTTCCATCCGGGGAAAAAAGTATCGGACAAAACAACCATTCCCTGACACGCCATCTCAGCTTTAATTGAGAGTTTCTCTCCGGCGTACTTCGTCACGGTGACCGTGTCTGGAGCGCCGCAGGTCTGCAGCGCGACGGGTTTGTCCAGGGTAAATGCTTTCAAGCGCATTTCGTCTAAATGGTCGTTGATCAAGGCGCGGCCCTCGGCCGGATCCTTCACGTGAACCAGGTTGTGGACGGACCATGCGCGCGGGAATGCCGATGGATTCTCAAAGACCTTCAGCCCGCTCGCGCCAGTGAACACATCCCGCGAATCGCCCAAGGGCGGCTTCTCGGACACCGTATAGCGCACGCCAAAGAGCAGCCGCGTCTGCCAAGTGTGAAACTCGGTGTTCAGCACGTTGATGGTGACACTCGCCAGCAGGGCTTTGATGATGTCGAGGTTGTAATAGCTGCCCCAGTTCGCGGCCAGTTGCTCGGTCTCCACTTCCACCCGGAACGGGCCAGGCTGATGATGCAGATACTCGGCGATATCCTTATTGCTCACGATCTTGGTCATGAAGGACATCATCTCCTTGTTGGAACGGTGAGGGAACTGAAAGCCGGAGTTATTGCCGAGCTCCAGCAGCATCAATAGAATTAGCAAAGCGATGGACTGCTTGCCGCCGATACTGCCGCTTCGCCAGGCGTACAACAGGGCTGCCAACAAAACTCCAACCAGAGCCGTGATTCCAACCCGGTCGTCCGTCTCCCAGCTCATCTTGTGCACGAACATCGTGCCGAGGGCCATGGTGTAGATGAGAAGGCCGAACGCGAGCGCTCCCAGCACGTAGCGTCTAGACCAAAGCGAACTGGCGGGCAACGCGAAATGATCGACCCCGAATGCCGCGAGCACCGCCGCTCCCAAGCCCCAGATGATCACAGCCATGGACGGAACACGGGCCTTTTCCACCATGGGGACCAGCGAATAGAGCACGCCATGAAAGACGCTGTTATGCCCCAGCGAGTACACAATCCCGCCCAGCGCGATGGCGGCGAATATCTTGACGGAGTGATGCTTCCACGCCGCAGCCACCGCGAAGAGGGCGAGGGAGAAGGCCACGAATCCGAGATACGGGTCGGCGTGCCGAGCCATGCCGGGGATCACGATCCCATAGAGCGACATCGGATACATGGAGTATTCCTGGTGAACGTAATACGGAACCGGCTCGTTCCAACTCAACTCGTGATCGGCTCCTGCCCAACGCTTTGCGAGTTTGCCGTATTCCTGCGCGGGGAGGATTTGCAACGCGCCGACTAAGAAGAGAAAGACAAGGCTGACGGCCGCGAGTTTGGCGATGTTCCAATCGATGCGTCCTCGACGCAGAATATAGAAAAGCCAGACTCCGCTCATCGTGAGAGTGGTGTAGATGGGGACTTGATGGTGTCCGGCCAGCCATGCCATGCCCAGGCAGGTTCCACATAGCGCGGCGCTCACCAGCGGGCGGCGGCCTCTCACGGCGCGCAGCAGGAACATGAGCACGAGAGGCGCCCATACCGCACCGTTCAACATCTGCGGCCAGTCGGTAGTCCCGACGTAGCTGGCCAAGCTAAAGATGAGCGCGGCAATCAGCGAAGCCGCTCGTGAACGGCCCAGATCACGGCAGAGTAAAAAACAAAACAGCGCCGCCATGTAGTGAATGATGATGAAGAACCATTGCAGGGCGAGAACGGGGATGTGGCCGCGAGTGCGCGGGATCAGGAACAGAATCCAATTGAGAGGATACGCGGTACCCGGCTGGGCTTGGCCGAGCATGGGCTGGCCATTCCAGGTGTGCGGGTCCCACAGAGGGAGTTCGCTGTGCTGGAGTTGGCGCGCCTCTTCCTCAAACCAGGGGAGCACCTGCTGGGCGAGGTCGGGTCCCCACATCCAGTCGTACTGCTTGGTGAGCGTGAGTTTCCAGTAGAAGCCTATGATGATGAAGAGCAGCAGGACTGGGAAGAAGAAGCGCGAGTCCCAGATGCGGCGCTCGGCCGGCTGCGGTTCAGATGTTTCCATAGCTTAATTGTTCCAGCAATGCGGCGGCGCGTTCGGCCGCGTGGGGATGAGCGAAGGATCGAGCCTGCTGCCCCATCTTTTCCAGGCGGCCCGGCTCGGAGCTAAGATTCAAAATTTCGCCGTGGAGGCGACGGCCATTCATGTCGCGGTCCAGGATCAAAGTGGCGGCTCCGGCTCGCTCGAACGCCTCGGCGTTTCTGAGTTGGTGGTTGTCGGCGGCAAATGGGAAAGGGACGAGGATCGCCGGCTTTCCCGACGCTCCGAGTTCAGCTACGGCACCAGCTCCGGATCGACAGACGATGAGATCGGCTTGCGAGAAGGCGGCAGGCATGTCGTGAATGAAGGACATCACCTCGCCTCCCAGACGGCTGGTCGCAAAGTCTTTCGAGATGCGTTCGCAGGCGTCAATGCCGGTCTGGTGCAGAAGGCGCATCTTGGATTGGTCATGCCGGAAGTAACTCCACGCGTCACGCGTGGACTCGTTCAACGTGCGCGATCCGCGGCTGCCGCCCGTGATCAGGATGGTGAGAATCTCGGTGCGAGGTTTAGGTTGAATGTCGAAAAATTCGCGACGCACAGGCAGGCCGGTGATTTCGGACTTGCCTTTGGGAAAATACTCGGCGGCTTCTGGAAAACTCAGCAAAGCGCGAGCGACGAAGCGGCCCATCTGCCGGTTGGTCAAGCCGGGCATGGCGTTCGGCTCCATGACCACGAGGGGAATTTTGCGCCACCAGGCAGCTAGGACTACTGGCCCGGCGACATAGCCTCCCATGCTGAAGACGGCTGAAGGGCGGTGACGGTCGAATAGCTCGAGCACTCGTTTGAGTCCCACAGGAAGCTGGGTCAGCGTGCGGACGGTCTGTCTGATGCCTACTCGTTTTAATCCTCCAATTTCGATGAACTCGAGGGGGAAGCCATGCTCGGGGACTAGTTTGGCTTCAAAGCCGGTTTGGGTGCCGATGAAGATGGGACGGTGTCCTTTGAGCTGCAGTTCGCGAGCTACGGCGAGGGCTGGGATCACGTGTCCGCCTGTGCCGCCTCCCGCCATGAATATGGTTGCCGCCATCTACTGAGGTAGCCGCCTCAGAAGACGGCTGCAGCCAGGATTGGCTGCCCCACAGCAAATCATGAACTTTGCTCGCTCACGCTGAGAAGCATTCCCAAACAGAGCAACGTGCTCAGCAGCGAGCTTCCTCCTGCGCTGATCATCGGGAGCGGGATGCCTTTCGTGGGTCCCATGTCGAGCACCACGCTCATATTAATCAGCGCCTGCAGACCGATCATAGCCGTGACCCCGAGCGCGAGAAAGCGTCCAAAATCGTCGGGCGCGATCCAGAAGAGACGGAGTCCCCGCCACATGAGGATGAGAAACCCGCCGAGCAACGCTGTGCAGCCAACCAGGCCCAGTTCTTCCCCCACCACCGCATAGATGAAATCGGTATGGGCTTCGGGGAGGTAGAGCCACTTCTGCTTGCCCAGTCCCAGTCCCGCGCCCAGGGCTCCGCCGCTGCCCACCGCGATTCTCGATTGTCTGGCTTGGTAACCTGCATCGCGGGTGGTCTCGGACGTATTCATGTAACGTTTTATCCTGCCCGACGGATCGATTGCGTCCAGTATGATGAAGTCCGGATCGAACCGGGTTACTACGCGCAAGAGACGATATGGCTTAGATATGATCGCTACGCTGGCGAACAAGGCGAGAGCCAACGCGGCAATCGCACAATATTTCGCATCCAGTCCAGCGACGAAGAACACGACGCCTGCGGTGGCAATCAGCACGATCGCCGTTCCCAGATCGGCGAACACCACGGCCAGAGCAAGCACCAGAATCGCGAGCGAGCCCTGAAAAAGCGTGTGCCGGTTGTTCACCGACCCCTTGGCGCGCCGGGTAAGAAAGTACGCCAGGAATATAACGAGCGCGGGCTTGGCGAACTCCGACGGCTGCAGCGATCCGATGGGAGTCCGGAACCAGCGATGCTGGTGGCTATCGAAAAAGTAAACGGCCACCAGCATGGCCAACACCGCGCCAAGAGCCGCGAAGGCGATCTTAGGGTCCTTCAGCTTGCGGTAATCGTGACGCTTGCAGTACATCAACACGAAGAAGGAAAGCACCGCCCAGAGCAGTTGGCGCTTCACGAAGTAAAGGCTATCCTTGTATCTCAGTTCGGCCATGACCGAGGAAGAACTGTAGACCATCACCAAGCCAAAGCAGACCATGAAGACGATGGTCCAGAAAAGAGTCCAGTCATTCTTTACGTGTTGTGCCATTTAGGCGGACCTCTCGGGTAAATTTAGGACGAGCTTCTTGAATGCCTCGCCGCGGCGTTCGAAGTTTGGGAACTGATCGAAGCTGGCGCAGGCGGGAGCGAGCAGCACGATGTCTCCTGGCGCGGCATGTATTGAGGCATGCTCCACGGCGATCTGCAGCGTTCCCGCTTGAACGATGGGGACGGCGCCGTCTATCTGGGAAGCAATCTTCTCCGCCGCCGCACCGATTAGCAGGGCAGCGTGCGCTTTCGTTTTTAAGGGGTCGCGCAGAACCGTGTAATCGCTGTTCTTATCTTTGCCGCCGAGAATGATCCAGAGCCCGCTTTCGAACGCGCCGATGGCCTTCAGAGTGGCATCCACGCTGGTCGCTTTTGAATCGTTGTAGTAGGCGATGTTGGCGATGGTTCGAACCAGTTCCAGCCGATGCTCCACTCCGGGGAACGTGCGGACGGCGGACGCGATTTGGTCCTGTGCGGCACCGGCGAGGTTGGAGGCAATCGCGGCAGCCATCACGTTTTCCCAGTTGTGGCGGCCTTTCAGGGGTATGTCGCTCACTGGCATCAGCGGCTCGCCGTTGAGGCGAATTATTTCTTTGTCCACCCATGCACCGGCAGGCACGGATTTAGTGGAAGAGAACCAAAGCGGGGTTGCGCGGGTGCGGCGAGCGTAACCGATGGTGGTCAAGTTGTCCGCGTTGAGGATCGCGAAGTCGCCGGGCTGCTGAGTGTCGAAGAGCTTGCCCTTCGCGGCGGCGTACTGGGCGAGCGTGTAGTGCCGATCGAGGTGGTTGTCCGTCACATTCAGCGCCACGCCAATGTGGGCGTGAAATGTTTCGATGGTCTCTAGTTGGAAGCTGGAGAGTTCGAGAACGTTCCATTGGCCCGAGCGTGACGTATCCACCATCGCTGTCGGCGGTGTGCCGATGTTGCCGCCTACTTGGCACGGAATTACGGCTGAGCGGAGGATATGGCCGATCAACGCGGTGGTGGTGGTCTTGCCGTTCGACCCGGTAATGCCGATGGTGTCGCCTTGGAGGAAGCGGCCCGCTAGTTCGACTTCGCCGATGACGGGGATGCCTCGTGCTCGGGCATGGTGCAGGACTTCCGAGTCGGCGGGCACGCCTGGCGAAACCACTACGAGGTTGGCGTGCTCAAACGCGGCATCCGTTTGAGGCTGGATGGTGAGACCATAGATTTCTCCGGTTTCGTTTTGATCGACTGGGGTTACGGCGGCTCCTTGGGCGACGAGGAGTTTGACTGCCGCAGCTCCTGAGCGTGCCATGCCCACTACTGTGACGTTAGGCATAGTGGTCAAAAAAACCTGCCGGTGAACTTCATCGGAGCTTTAATGTCGTGAGGGCGAAGAGCGCCATCACCAGCCCAAGAATCCAAAAGCGGGTGATGATCTTCGATTCCTGCCATCCGAGCGCTTCAAAATGATGGTGCAACGGCGCCATCTTGAAAATTCGTTTCTTGCGCAGCTTATAGCTGCCCACCTGCAGAATTACCGACAGCGCTTCCAGCACATACACGCCCCCGATAAACACGAGCAAGATTTCCTGTTTGATCAGCACCGCGATCACGCCCAGGCCGCCGCCCAACGCGAGCGAACCTACGTCGCCCATGAAGATCTGAGCGGGATGCGCATTGAACCAGAGGAAACCGAGCGACGCGCCGGTCATCGCGCCGCAGATCACGGTGAGTTCCGAAGCTCCCGGCAAACGCGATAATCCTAAATATGATGAGAACACCGCGTGACCGGAAATGAAGGTGAGAACCGTCATCGCGCCCGAGGCGATGATCATGAGTCCAATCGCCAAGCCATCCAGTCCGTCCGTAAGATTCACTGCGTTCGATGCGCCCACCATGACGAACGCGACGAAGGCGTAAAAGCCCACAAAGGCGAGCGGATACGTCCAACCGTGAGTAAGGCCATCGATCAGCAGGTCCGGCTTGAATTGCTTGAGAAACGGCACGTTGATATTGGTCTGATAGGCGTGCTGGGCGTGCAAACCGAGCAACATAAAACCGACCAGCAGCGAGGCCAGGACTTGCAGGCCCATCTTCTGCCACCCCGTGAGGCCTAGGTTCCGCATGCGGCGAAGTTTGGTGTAGTCGTCCCAGAACCCGATCGCGCCGAAGCTCAATAAGCCAAAGAGTGCCACCCAAACATAGGGGTTCGCAAGGTTGGACCACAGGAGCGTAGGCACGACGATCGAAACCAAGATCAGAAGCCCGCCCATGGTCGGCGTTCCGGCTTTTTTCAGATGCGATTTGGGGCCATCCTCGCGGATAAACTGTCCCACTTGAAAATCGCGCAGCTTGCGCATGAACCACGGCCCGAGCGCGATGCACAGAAACAGCGCCGTCAAGCTGGAGAAGGCAGTGCGAAACGTAGAGTACTGAAAAACGCGGAAGGGCGAGAAGACGTGGAACAGTTTCTCGTAGAAGAGCCAGTAAAGCATTATGAGGCTGCCTGGACGGAGGAGGCGGCAAGCATAAAGGCCTCAAGCGCGCGCTCCACGTGAGTGCCTCGCGAGCCTTTGAATAAGATTGCGTCGCCCTCGCGGGCCATGGTTCGCAACTGGCGGCCAGCTTCGGCGGGATCGTCAAAAAAGTACGCGGCGGACGCCGGCAGTCCGGCATCAATGGCTGCGTCGGCCATCGCTCTTGCCGCGCCGCGTAATCCAACGAGCACATCAATCCCGCTTGCCGCGACATAACGGCCTACGTCACGGTGCAGGGACTCGGACCAGCGACCGAGTTCGAGCATCTCACCGAGCACGGCAATGCGCCTGAGAGCCGGAGTCTCCCGGAGCACGTCTACCATCGACATTGCCGCGTCAGGGTTTGAGTTATAGCAATCGTTGAGGAGTTCCATGCCATGGTAGCAAAGCCGATCGCCTCGCATGTGGCCCGGTTTCAAATCGCGAACAGCAGAGGTGAGGTCGGCCGGAGCGATCCCGTAGAGACTCGAAACAACAATTCCGGCCAGAATGTTTCGAATTCCGTGACGACCGGACAGACTGGTTTCAAACTGGATGCCGCCTACCCGAAAACGCGAGCCTTCGCGAGATATTTGAACTTCTTCAGCCTGAACTTCCGCATTTTGGCCTAGGCCAAACGTGATCGTTCTTCCCGGATGCGCTTCCCTGAACTGCGCCACAAGCGGATCATCGTTGTTCAGAACAGCGACGCCATCAGGCGGGAGCGATTCGATCAGTTCGCGCTTCGCGGCGGCGATGCCCTCAATAGAATCGAAGAACTCGATGTGCGCGCGGCCCACGTTGGTCACCACCCCGACCCGCGGCCGAGCGATTCCCGCCAGGTCGCGGATTTCGCCCGCGTGATTCATGCCCAACTCGAGAACCGCGACCTCGGCATCATCGGGCACGCGGAGAATCGACAAGGGCAGACCGACGTGATTATTGAAGTTGCCGTGGGTCTTGCCTTCCCGCAGCCGCGTGGAAAGGAAGGCTGCGATCACATCCTTGGTGGACGTCTTGCCCGCGCTGCCGGTGATGCCGATTACGTCGCCTGTCCATTGGTTCCGCGCCCAGGATGCGATTTGCCGCAAGGCGAGCAGCGAGTCCTTCACCACGAGCACGGGCCCATTGCCTGGGCGCTCGCCGATTATGGCCGACGCGCCCAGTTCGAGAGCCAGCTCGATATATTCGTTGCCATCGTGGGCCGGCCCTTTCAACGCAAAAAACAGATCCCCGGGAGATAGAGTACGCGTATCCACGCTCCATCCTGTAATCGAAGTAGCGGCGTTCGCGGCCAACCCCAGGACGCCCGCGATCTGTTGCAGAGTGAACGTCACTGCTTTCCGAAGCCCAGCTTTTTCAGCATGTTTCGAGCAACCTCGCGGTCGTCAAAAGCGATAGTCCGGTCTTTCAATACTTGATAGGGCTCATGCCCTTTGCCAGCAAGAATCACGATATCGCCCGGTTCGGCCTGACGGAGGGCCGCTCCGATGGCTTTTTCGCGATCCGGCTCCAACAAGTGAAGCGTGTCGAAACGGCGCAAGCCGACGAGCGCATCGTTCATGATGGCGATGGCATCTTCCGATCGGGGATTGTCCGACGTCAGCACCACGAAGTCGCTCGCCTCGGCAGCGGCGGCGCCCATCAGCGGACGCTTCGCCCGGTCTCGATCGCCGCCACATCCAAATAGAGTGATCACGCGCTTCGGGTTCAATCCACGCGCGACAGAGATCACGTTGCGCAGGGCGTCGTCGGTATGGGCGTAGTCGACAACGACCAGAAACGGCTGCCCCGCGTCGATACGTTCGAAGCGGCCCGGCACGGGGGGACACAGCTCGACCCCTTTCCGAATCGTCTCCCAATCCAGACCGTAACTCAGCGCCGCGCCGCATGCGGCCAGGATGTTATAGACGTTGATGCGTCCAACCATGGGGCTGACCATCGGAACTTTCTCGTTCTCATGCTCGATGGTAAAGTGCAGGCCATCGAAACCAGTGCGCATGTCTACCGCCCGAACGTCCGCACCCTCGTTGAAGCCGTAGCGGAGCGAGCGGCTGAGCGGCGACGTTTGGATCAAGCGCCCATGCGGGTCGTCGTGGTTGATGACAACCCAGGCGGGAGGGGGCGCGCCTTCGGGAAGAAAGAGCAGGCGTTTGGCCGCGAAATAGTCTTCCATGGTGAGGTGAAAATCCAGGTGATCTCTCGTGAGATTCGTGAAGACTGCGGTGTGGAAGAAAATGCCGTACACTCTGCCCAATGCGAGGGCGTGCGACGAAACCTCCATTGTGACATGGGTTCCGCCGATGGCTTCTACTTCTTGGAACAGGCGAAAGAGGTCGAGCGACTCGGGCGTTGTGTTGAGCGCAGGACGGATCTCTCCGCCCATGCGGTACTCAATAGTGCCGATTACGGCGGTTATCCGGGAAGCATGGCGGAGCACGGCGTCGGTCAGGAATGTGACGGTAGTCTTGCCGTTCGTTCCGGTCACGCCGGTGATGCAGAGCCGGGTGTCTGGAGCTCGGTAGAAAGTCTTGGCGGCGATGGCCAGGGCTCGGCGTCCATGTTCGACTTGGATCCACGGGGCGGGGGAGTTTGGAGGCGGCGGGAGTCCGCTGACGATGGCTGCGGCTCCTTGTTTCATGGCGGCCTCGGCAAACTGGCGACCGTCGGCGTGCGCCCCTGGAAAGGCGAAAAAGAGATTGCCAGGCTGGATGCGACGCGAATCGTACTCGAGGCCCGTTACAACAATGCTGGCTAGCGCCTGCGGTACTCCTGGCAGCAGATCGTTGATCGTGAGGCCCGAAATCCGATCTTCCATAACCTGCTATCGGACCGTGTGGGGCGGGCAATCTTGCCCGCAGCCGCCTTTTAGGCGGCCTCGTTTGCGCCCATTTCTCCAGACAAAAAGCCGCCTGGAAAGGCGGCTGCAGTCAGGATTGCCTGCCCCACATTTGGGGCTGGAGAGACCAATCTGGAACGGTTGTTTCATCGCCCCAACTGCACGCGGATGCGCTGGCCAACCGGAAGCGGGTAGCCTGCGGGCGGAATCTGAGAACGAACAACGCCCGTACGTCCGGCGAAATCGACCGGAATGCCTTCCCCCGCCGATCGCTGCACCACGTCGCGCATGGTCATTCCCACGAAATCGGGCGCTTTCGGTCCGCTGAACTCCGGCGGTTCGGGAACGGAGGTCGACACATCGGCTAGAGCCACGTCGTTCTCGTCGGCATTCGCATCATCGGTCATCTCAGGAGCCTCGTCCGGCTTATCTTGAGGAATGTTCAACAGCCGTAAAGCGGCGGCCGCAACCTCGCGAAAAGCCGGGGCAGACGCCGGTCCCCCATACCCTGCCGTTCCGGCTGCGCCATTCACAGTCACCACTACGACCACAGCGGGATCGGTTACGGGCGCGAATCCCATGAACGATGCGTTATAGAGGTGAGTGTACACGCGAGACTTGAAATCGTATATCTGCGCGGTGCCCGTCTTCCCCGCGGAAGTATATCCGGGGATGCGAGCATATTTGTAGCCTGTTCCGAAGGGCTTGATTACGACACCCTCCATCATGCGCTTCATGGTAAAGGCAGTCTCTGGCCGCAATACCTGAACCGGCGGATCGGTCTTCGTGCTCATCACGATCTTGGGATGGACTAGACGGCCGCCGTTCGCGATCACCGAACAAGCCTGCGCAAGCTGCACGGAAGTGACGCTTACTTCGTGTCCCATGGCAATGGAGCCGATCGAGCTTTTCTGCCACTTCTTCAGAGGTCGCAGCAAACCGGGTGACTCGCCGGGCAATTGAATTCCGGTCCGCTTCCCGAAGCCGAAGCGATGGACGTATTCAAACATGTTTCTATCCCCGACTTTCAATCCCACATTGATCGCGCCGATATTGCTGGACCGGGCTAACACGTCCTCCATCGGCAGCGAAGGATAGGAATTGTGATCATGAATCGTGCGTCCGAACAGAGTGATGCTGCCATTGCCGCACGGGATGATGGTCCACGGTTTGAGGTTGGTCGTCTCGAGAGCTGCTGCTAGAGTGATCGTCTTGAACACCGAGCCCGGCTCGAATGGAGCCGTGACCGCCAAATTCTCGCGAATCGCGGGATCCGATCCTTTCTTAGGGCGGATGTTCGGATCATACGTCGGGTAATTCGCGAGAGCCAGGATTTCGCCGGTCTTGGGATCCATCACCACCAGACTGCCGCTCTTGCAGTTATGGTCCAGCACCGCTTTTTTCAGTTCGCGTTCGGCGATGTATTGCAAGCGGGCGAGAATGGTGAGCCGCACCGTTTTACCGGGAGTTGACTCGGTGTCGAGTTTAGAATCGTAGGCGCGCTGCTTCACGTCCGTGGTGACGCGGATGGATCCAGCGTGTCCGGTCAGCTCCTCGTCCAGGGCCTGCTCCACTCCCCCGTTGCCTTTCTCTTCGAAATCCACGCCGCCGAGAACGTGCGCGCCGAGAGCTCCGTAGGCGTAGACGCGTTTGCTTTCGGTGCGAAACTCGATCCATTCCAGTTTGAGGTTCCGCAAGCGTGCGGCTTCCTCGTCGGTGACCTTGCGCTTTACCCACATGAAGCCCGAGCGGCTGTCGCTGTAGAGCCTCAACATGCCATAAAGCTTAAGCTGGTCCAGATCCAAAATCTTGGCGAGGATTTCCGATGCCATGGCTAAATCGGGAATCCGCATGGGATTAACGCACACCGAGTCGCAGGGCACGCTCAACGCGAGCCGGTCGCCTTTCCTGTCTAGAATGGGGCCGCGGGGGGCGGGAATATCGAGCACCCGCTCCTGCTGAGCCAGGGCGAGTTGCTTATAAGTATCGTGCTGGAAGATTTGGAGCTGGACCAGGCGGGCCACAATGAAGCCGGCCCAGACGAGAACAATCCGGGCGAGCCATCTTAGTCGGGAAGTGGAGTCGAATTCCACGATTTGGCCAGCACTAGCGTGCTTGATCCTTTACCGGATCGATACGCCTTGCTATGGTGTTCTCCTGGCGGGCTTCGAAGTACACGACGTTTTCCGGTCCGGGATCTATGAAATTCTGCCTGCGCGCCAGCTCCTGGAGGTGCTGCGTGCTGACGAATCGCGCTTCGGCCAGATCGAGCGACGCGCGTTCGTTCAGAAGGCGGGATTTTTCTTGACGCAGCGTCTCGATTTTATAACCGGACACGGCAGTGGTGAGAGCGGGAAGCATGACCGCAACCAGCGCCAGTGCGCCCGTGATGGAGCCGGCGATCATCCAGCCTTGAACGCGTCCCGCATGAGGGTCGGCTTGCCGCACGACTCGCGAGTTATCCACGCGCTTAGTAAAGAAGAACACGTCCTCGCTCGCGATGGGGCGAAGTTTGAATGCCTCTCTGTCCCGATGTCCGGCTCTGGACGCGGTCGCGTCGGCCGTTCTCGGCATCATGAATCGATCTAGAAATCCTGCAATCGTCGCCATTTATATCTCGTATGTTCCGTCAAACGTTGTTGGCGCCCTTAAGCGCTGATTTCCACCGCCCGTAGCTTGGCACTGCGGGATGGCGGATTCGCCTCGATTTCCGGTTGCGCGGGTGTCACCACGTGCCGCGTTAATATAATTGCCTTGCCTGCCTTGCCCAAAGCCTGAAAACTCTGCTTTACCTTGCGATCTTCCAGGGACATGAACGAAATCACGACTATTCGACCACCGCTCTTTACCACTTCAGGGGCCTGCTCCAGCAGGCTGTCCAACTCGTCTTGCTCATCGTTAACGGCCATTCGGAGAGCCATAAAGGTCTGAGTCGCAGGGTGCAGACGACCCGTTCGGGGCACGGCCTCTTCCACCACCCTTGCCAACTTCTGAGTGGTTTGAATCGGTCGAGCCCGCACGAGCGCTCTGGCTATCCTCCGCGACCTCCTCTCCTCGCCCAATTCAAAGATTAAGTTGGCGAGGTCTCTTTCCGAACTAAAATTGATCAGGTCGTAGGCCGACCGCTCCTGGCTTCGGTCCATACGCATGTCTACGGGTCCGTCGCTCATGAGCGAAAACCCGCGGTCGCCGTCCGTCAGTTGATGCCTGCTTACTCCCAGGTCCGCCAACAATCCGTCTACCCGGCCCACCCCTAACTCCTTCACTGCTTCCTTCAGCTTCGAGAACGGTCCATGATGGAACCGGATCCGGTCGGCATATGCCGCTGTGTTCCGCCGCGCCATTTCCAATGACTCGGCGTCCCGATCGCTTGAAAAAACGAAGCCATTGGTTAGCTTCGCCGCGATTGCGCTCGTGTGACCACCCATGCCCGCCGTAACATCGCAGTAGATCCCGTCCGGCCGAATCGCCAGATACTCCAGCGTCTCTTCGGGCATCACTGGCACGTGCATGGGTCACTACTTTATCCCTTTCTTGCCGAACTTCTTTACCTTTTCGTCCAGGCCATCCTCGGCACGTCGGTCCTTCTGCTCAAACACTTCGCCGCTTAAGATATGGATGACACCTTTGAACTCGCGCAGCTGCACCGTTGCTCCCTCAATGCCCAACTTGCGGCGCAGGGATGCGGGCAACAACACTCTCGCCTGACCATCGACCTCGGCGTAATCGCCATACTTATCCGCAGTAAAGCTCAAATCCTCTGCGCCTTCCGGATCGTCGAGATCCTGGAACAACAGCTTCTCATTCTCCTGCCATACTGGAAGCGGGTAAATGCGCCCTATGCGACCTTCCAGACTGGTGATGAACAACTTTTGGCCCTTGAGGAAACGTTCGATGCTGACCGGAAGCTTGAGACGCCCTTTGTCATCCACATGACCATTGTGGATACCCCGAGGGGCTTCTTTGGGCGTCAGCTTATCTTCTAGCTCCACTTTAGGACCAAATCAGATCCACAATCGGACCACTTGATCGATAGTGCCACGGTACTAAGCTCAATGCAAGGACTTTTGCAATACAATTTACGAGTATTTTGTTTGAAAACCAGTCTCTTACGCGGATTTGTTAAAGTAACGGCATGAGCGGCTTCTTGTATGATCTGGACCCTGGTCCGCTGTGTCCAGAACTAGTACGGATGATCGTTGAGATCCCTAAGAACTCTTCCAACAAGTACGAATACGACGGAACGCTAGGCGTTTTTCGGCTGGATCGCGCGCTCTACTCACCCGTACACTATCCGGGCGATTACGGCTTTATCCCGGGAACTATCGCTCCAGATGGAGATCCCATGGACGTGCTGGCATTGGTAGAGGAGCCGAGCTTTTCCGGGTGCTTGATCGAAGTTCGGCCTGTGGGCATTCTCAATATGATCGACCAGAACGAGACCGATCAGAAAGTAGTCGCCGTGCCGAATCGGAATCCCCGCTACGATCAGATTCATACGCTGGACCAGATCTTCCCCCATATCCGGCGTGAGGTGGAGCATTTCTTCACCATATATAAGGAGCTGGAAAATCGGGTCACCGCGACTCTAGGCTGGGGCGGGCCAAGAGAAGCGCGCAAGGCCATTCTGGATAGCCGTAATGAGTACTTGCTGAAGAAGGCGCCGCCCCCGGTTGAGGCGGCAGCTCAGGGTGCCGAGTAGTCCTTTCACCCGACGTGAATGGATCCTGCAGGCGGATTCTTGGGATCGTAAGGCGTGATGCCGGGTCCTGTCAGTCCAGGCGCGGCCGACACCGGGTTCTGGAGCGCTGAGGGCACCCAGGTATAACCCATGTCGCTTCGCAGGGCCATGGTTTTCCCGGCATCCCATCCCCACACCATGATCGGGACGTCAATCTGATAACCAGCGGCGGCCAGCTGGGTGGCCATGCCGTGCCTCTGATCCATGTTGTCGATCTCTCTCAATTGCTGCACGGCGGCGGGCTGCTTGCTCCAGTAGGCGTCGTCTACGGCATCCGCTCCGTACCAATGTTGAACGGGCGGCTTGTAGTTGTTCGTTTGGGGGGCTAGGGTATCGGGCGGGATGAGCGCATTGAATCCCAGTTTGGCGGCTGCGGTGGATGCAGAAGGGGGGGTGGCAGAAATCGGCGTCGTGCCATTTATTTGTGCCGAATTGGGCTGGATTGTCAATTTGAAACTGGACGGGTCGATACCGCTTTGCTGCAGAGCGAGCTTGAACGCTTCGCTTAGCTTATCCGTAAGTGACTGAGAAGAAGGGGTGGAAGGGGCTGGCGTCGAAGGTATTTGGTGGTGCAACGCACGGCCGCCGGTTTGGATATTTACCATTTGCGAGAGGTCTCCTGGGAACGCTATTGCACATGGGCGGCCTAAACGGGAGCAGCAGCCGGAAACCGAGCGGTCGCGCTACGAGTTGGACGAAATTGGGTTCGTTTTGAAATTTTCCACGAGACGGGGCGCTGGCTGCACAAAGAACCCTTTCTGGAACAGCTTACTTCTCGATTGGGCATCCGAAACAGAGAACATAACCATTGTTGTCGATCACTTCAAAGGCTCGCAATCCGTCGTCGGTGTTGGCCAGTTCACTGTGAATTGGAACCGCCTTGCCAACGTATTCGGCATACAAAGAGTCAGGGTCGGATGTCAGCACATATGCGTCCCAACGAGCCCATTGGTGACGAGAATGATTTGGTTGAGCGTAAATCTCGGGGGTAATGTGCTTGAACATGAGCATGACGCCGTCACGTTGTACGATGCCCCAGAAATCCTTACCTTGTCCGTCTCCGCCTTTATGGGCGACTTCGAAGCCGAGCTTTTGGACGTAGAAGTTCAAACTCTTATCGAGATCATCGACGATCAAAAAAGGGGCAATAGAATGCAACTTTGCTCGCATCGTGAGTGGGCAGGTCCTCATATGCTACCAAGAATAAAGGCTACCTGCCTGTAATAGTTGCATATGCAACCAAAGCCACTTCAACAGATTTTGCTTTTGGGGATCGCGTGAAGGGGAACTTCGCGTCGTTCGACTATATGTCTCTTGGACCTTTGACACCCTTGCGACTGCTGCTCGCCCCGCCCGAGTAGACCTGCCATGTCTGGAAACCACGCCGTTTCCAAGCCGCTACCCGATCTCGGCTGTGAGTGCGCCAATCTTCGTCGCGCGGCCCGCCTTGAGATGGGTTCCAACATAGAACCCGCGCAATTCTCGCTGCTCTGGGCGCTAAGCCTGCACCCCGGAGCCAGCGAAACGATCTCGAAAGTATTTGCCCGGGTTGCCGAAGCCGCTCTCGCATTGGGGCAAAGACGTCGACTAATCAACCAGACCGGTTATGAGCCCAAATAACGATCTCTCCCCCTCACCAGCGCCTCGATCTTGCGATCCGCAACCGAACGCTTCAGCATCCAAAATCCGCAGTCTGGATGAACCCAGCGCACTCGTCCTGGGCCGAGCACTCGTTCGGCATTCTCGATGCGCTTGGCAATCTCATCCGGAGTTTCGATGTGATTTACCTTCACATCCACCACGCCGATTCCGATCGCCACTCGCGAGTCCACGTCCTTCAGCGCCTCCAAATCCTCCGCCGGACGATGGGCCAATTCCAGCACCACATGATCCGCATGCAGCGAGTTGAGAAAATCGATCAGCGATTTCCAATCTCCCTTCTGAATCACTTGGCCCCCATAGTTTCCGAAACAAAGATGCACGGCCTTCTCGCCTTTCACCCGATCGAGGACAACATTGATCGCCCTCGCGGCTAGCGGACCATCCACCGGATTGCCCGGAACGTTCGCCTCATCCACCTGCACGCAGGCGCAGGGCAAATCCGCCACTTGATCCGCAAGAACATGCGCGATCGCCATCGTGAGCGCGTCAAAATCGCGATAGAAATTATCGAGCAAGCTGCGAGAAAGCATGTAAGGGCTCGTCACAGTAAACTTAAACGGTCCCGGCGCCACCGAAGCGGCCGACGCGCAGTCCGCCAGCAGATTAAGGCCACCCTCGCCGATTTCGCCCACCACGACTGCGGCTGGCTTCCTCCTGAACTGCATCTGGTGAAGACGCGCGAACGCTTCCCAATCGCTTCGACCCAACTGGGTCCGCATGCCCGACATGGGTCCGACAAAGTAATCGATCATGCCATTCGTATCGGGATGGTTCAGGTCGAACCGGTAGATCTCGCCCTCGGTAGGCAGATCGATCCCCGCTTGACGCTGAGTATCGAAGATGACGCGCATGACGTCGAGCCGGGCCTGTTCGCTCGGACTGGCGGCAAACCAGTCCGGCACGGGGTACGATCCCACGGTGGTGGTGCGAATCTGTGGATTGGACATCTGTGAATAAGGAGAAGTTCCAGGATAAACCAACGCCACCCTGCGCTACGCTGTTACTTATGTCAGCCACCTCGATTCACCCTCCGAAGCGCCTCCTCTTCGGTCCCGGACCCACCATGGTGGAGCCCCGAGTTTATGAGGCGATCTCCCAGCCTGTGGTGGGCCATCTTGATCCCTACTTCTTTGAGGTGCTCGGCGATGTGCGCCGACTGCTGCGCGAGGTGTTCGGCACGGCCAACGAATTTACCGTGCCCATTTCAGGAACGGGGTCGGCGGGCATGGAGACGGCGGTAGGCAACTTCGTAGAACCCGAATCGAAGTTCGCGGTGTTCGCCAACGGATTCTTTTGCGATCGCCTTACGGAAATGGGTAAACGCCAGGGAGCAAACGTGGTGCGGCTGGAAAAGCCTTGGGGCGAAACGTTCACCAGCGACGAGGCGAGCCAGTTTCTTAAACGAGAGAAGCCGCAAGTGGTCGCTTTCGTCCACGCCGAAACATCCACAGGTGCGCTGCAAGACATCCGGGCAATCACGCATGCGGCTCGGGAGGTAGATGCGCTGGTGATCGCCGACACTGTGACCTCGCTGGGCGCAGTACCGATTAACGCCGATGAGAATGGGATCGACGTCGCCTATAGTTGTTCGCAAAAAGGAATGAGTTGCCCGCCCGGACTGTCACCGCTCACAGCGTCGCCCCGCGCCCTGGATCGCCTGGCTGCGCGCAAGACTCCGGTCCGCGAATGGTATCTGGATTTGAGACTTCTGCAGGATTTCTACGATGGCAAGAAGTATCACCATACTGCGTCCGCTTCCTTGCTTTACGCCCTAGCCGAGGGGCTGAAACTCATCTCCGAGGAAGGCCTGCAAAATCGATTCGAGCGCCATGTGCGCAACCATTTGCTGTTGGTGAAGAAACTGGAACAAATGGGCCTGAGCATGCACGTTCAGGAAGGCTGCCGCATTCCCCATCTCAATACGCCCCGCGTGCCGTCGGGGGTGGACGATTTGAAGGTCCGCAAGCACTTGCTCGAAAAACATGGCATCGAGATCGCCGGAGGGTTCGGGCCGCTGGCAGGGAAGATCTTCCGCATCGGACTAATGGGCCCTCTGTCGAATGAGGAAAGCGTGGAGCTCTTCATGAGCGCCTTCAAAGAAGCGCTCGCGGCGTAAACTGCCAATCGGGTGTTGCAACGTAGGAGCGGTCAATGGCTGCGATTGTATGAGTTCCACAATTTCCCATTGCGAGCTTCAATTCACCCTGGAGAATTTGCAAAACACGTTCCACGCCTGCTTGCCCGAACGCTCCCAATCCCCACAGGAACGGTCGTCCTATCCCCACGGCCTTGGCTCCAAGCGCGAGCGCCTTAAAAACGTCCGTACCCCGGCGGACTCCTCCGTCGACAAACACGGGAATCCGCTTGCCGACTTCGCTAACGACCTCGGGAAGAGCCTCGATCGCGGATCGTCCTGTTTCCGTGGATCTGCCCCCATGATTGGAAATCAGGATCCCATCGATGCCATGCTCGACGCAGAGACCCGCATCCTCCCGCGTATCGATGCCTTTGATGAAAAGCTTCAGCGATGTCGCCTTTCGCAATCGATCCACAAATTCCCATGTCATTGCCGGATTAAGCGGGGCGACACCAGTCATATCGATTCCGTCGTACATCCTTCGCTCCTTAATCGACGGCGGGTTTGTGCTATCGTGGCACGCCGTGCACTGCCTCAGGTCTTTAGGACGGGTCCGCAGGTAGGTCTCATTATTGCGACCCGTGGTGTTATCCACCGTGAGCGCAATCACCTGGCATCCTGCCGCCTCGACACGGCGCACGATTCTCTCGCAAGCTTGCCAGTCGGAAGGAGCGTAAAGCTGGAACCACACCGGCCTGCCGTGCGCGGCATTCACTTCCTCCACGCCAGTCGAGGTGGCAGTCGAAAGCATCTGCATCGTTCCGAGCGCTTTGGTGGCGCGTGCAACCGCGAGCTCGCCCTCCGGATGAAAATATTTCTGACCGCCAGTTGGACACGTGAAGATCGGGCTGTCGTATAAGGTGCCAAGAAGCTCCGTGCGCATATCGACTTTGGTGGCGTCTCGAAGCCGGCGTGGGCGCAACTGGACGTGCTTGTATCCTTCGCGATTGGCACGAACGGTGGCATCGTCATCCACGCCACTCACCATATGGGCCCAGTGGCCTGGCAGGACCTTGCGATGCGCCACTTCCTCGAAATCCATGACATTGAGCGCATCTTTCGGATCGGTGATGATGGTCGCGATCTCTGGCGCCTGCTGACAGAATGCACCCATCCCGCCGAGCGCAGCGATGTAGGGGCTCCCGGCAACAAATCTCAGAAAGGCGCGGCGATGATGACCCGAAGAAGCGAACCTTGTCATAGAGGCCATCATTCTATCGAAGTCTGTCGCAGTTCAAATTATGTGGCGTAAAACGTTATCGTGCACGGTTGAAGCAACCAAGGATTGGAAACATTCTGACCCGTATGCGGCAGGCTGGGGTGGTAGCATCGTCCCGCCATCGCAGCAGGACGATGCCGATAAGCAGTCAACTACTTCTTCGCGTTCTCTTTCGCGAGATCTCTTTTAATCTGATCGATCCGCTCCTGCAAGCCTTCCCGGACTTGAAGGTTAGTTGCATTGTCTTTCAAGCCGTGCTGCCCGGACGCAGCTTTTTTACGCATCGCAGGCGTACAAATTTCTTTGTCGCCCTCCGCCTTTAGGTCCTTCCAGAGTTTGGTGAACTGTTCGATCTCAGTTGTGTACTTTTTAACTTTTGTTGGATCTGGGGGCATGAAACATCTCCTTGAGTTGTCACTCGATCAAAAGATTCTACACTGTCTGCGACAGTTGTGCAAATTTGCGAATTGTATTGGTAATTTCAGCCGCGAGATAGGAAAAATCCGCGACATAAAGGCATGTTAGCCTGATGACGAAGCCTGCCCAAACAAGCATTCATGCCTCTGCTGCCCTACCTGCACCGGATCGCCGAGCGTGAAAACCTCACGTCCACCGACGCCCGCGAAGCGATGCTCCTGATTCTGAGCGGCCAAGTTTCCACCCCGATCATTGCCTCATTCCTGGTCGCCCTTCGCATGAAGGGAGAGACTGCCGACGAAATCTTCGGCTTTGCCCAAGCCATGCGCGAAAGAGCCACGCGGGTGGATGCAGGCCTGGACGGGGAGACCCTGCTCGATACCTGCGGGACGGGCGGTGGAGAGGGAGAATCCACTTTCAACATCTCCACAGTTGCAGCCTTCGTGGCAGCAGGCGCTGGCGTAAAGGTGGCCAAGCACGGCAACCGATCTCTCTCAAGCCAATGCGGCAGCGCGGACATCCTCGAGGCACTTGGCGTTCGCATCACCCTGGATGCGGAACGAATCGCCCAAGCGATCCGTGAAGTTGGGATCGGTTTTCTCTTTGCCCCAATGTTTCACCCGGCCATGAAATTCGCTCAGCCCGCGCGCCAGGAGCTGAAAATGCGAACCGTGTTCAACCTGCTGGGACCGCTAACCAACCCTGCGGGAGCGGTAGCGCAACTGATTGGCGCTCCATCCATGTGGGCGGCGGAACTGATGGCCGCGGCTCTTCACAAATTGGAGGCTGAACGAGCCATTGTGGTCCACGGCACGGACGGATTGGACGAAGTCACCATTACCGGCCCCACAGCGGTGTATGACGTTTGCGGCGGAGGAGCAATTCGGAAAGTGCTTTGGCATCCGGCCAATTTTGGTGTGGAGCCTTGCACGTCGGAAGCGCTGCGCGGTGGTGATCGCCAGGAAAACTGCGACATCGCCACCAGGATCCTGCATGGCGAGCGGGGTGCTCAACGCGACATCGTGCTTGTGAACGCGGCAGCCGCTCTCTTCGCGGCGAATGCCGTGGAGACTTTGGCCCAAGGTGCCGATAGAGCGAGAGAGTCGATTGATTCAGGCGCGGCCTGGAGAAAAGTTGAGTTGCTGATTGAGTTCACGAACTCCTTTGGATGACGCCTTACATTCATTTACGTAACCAGACCCTTTAATCAGTCACCCTATATACCAACGTGCTTCGGAAATATCTAGCTCTTCCCGTGCTTGTGACCGTCGCTGCCCTTACACTCTACGGTCAGGTCGGAACGGTCAAGTCGGGCGCTCAGATCATTCCTGGAGCTACCGTGACGGTGACTCAGGAAGGCAAGAAAACAGTCACCAGCACGGACGAAAATGGCCGATATGAAGTTTCTGGCTTGAATCCAGGTGCGTACTCGATTGAAGTTGCAATGTTCGGGTTTAAAGCTGCGCAACGCAAGTTTGAGTCGAATACGGGACCGACGCCTGTCGACTGGACGCTGGATCTTCAGCCTCGAACCGCCACTGGAGCGAGGAGAGGATTGGTTGCTGGGAACGGCCAGCCGAATCAGGCGGCCACCGAGATTGATACGGCTCTTCGTGCCGCGCCAGCCGAGGGTGGCGGTCAAACAGGGGAAGCCGGGAACGAATCTTTTCTCCTCAATGGCAGTCTGAGTCGTGGTTTGCAGTCGGGACAGGCGGACACCACGCCGCAACAGGGTCCGGATTCTCAAGGCAGGCCGGGCGGACCGGGTGCGGGTGGACCGGGTGCCGGTCAACCTGGTTTTGGCGGGGCTCCTGGCGGTTTTGGCGGGCAAGCAGCGGGCGGACGCGGCGGGTTCGGCGGAGGTGGCGGCGGATTTGGAGGCAGAGGGGGTGGAGGAGGCGGCGGTTTCGGTGGCGGCCCCGGCGGCCCTGGCGGTCGACAAGGTGCGCGTCGCGATCCCAATGGACCCGGTGGCCCTGGCCAGTTCTTCGGCAACCGGAATAACCGAGGCCGCGACGGCATTCATGGAGGAGCCAATTTCAGCCTGCGCAATTCGGCCTTGGACGCGCGGTCGTTCTCGCTTACCGGGGCGGACACTCCCAAGGCAGCCTATGCGCAATCGCGCTTCGGATTCGTAGTCGGCGGACCTTTGAAAATACCCAAGCTTCTGAAGGGCGACTCGACCTTTTTCTTTATCAACTACAACGGCACCCGCGGGAGGAACCCCTACTACAACTCAGCTACCGTTCCAACGCTGCTCGAGCGCAGCGGCAATTTCTCGCAATCCTTTACGAATACGCCAGTCAGCATCTTCGATTACAAGACCGGTACGCCGTTTGCGAACAATGTGATTCCGCCGAGCCTGTTGAATGACGCAGCCTTGAAGCTGTTGCCCTACATTCCATTGCCTAACCAGGCAGGCTCCGTCCAAAATTATCAGATCGTGTCTTCGGTTCCGCAGAACAACGACAATCTCAACATGCGGCTCAACCAGAACTTCACCAAGAAAGATCGCGTTGCGCTGAACGTCAACCTTCAGAACCGGAGCGGGAACCCGGAGCAGCTTTTTGGCTTCCGCGACGAGACCAGCGGGATGGGTCTGAACACTGACCTGAGCTATACGCGCAACATCGGCCAGCGCACCATCAGCGTTTTAAAGTTCAATTTCAATCGCAATCGCAGCGATACGGTTCCCTTCTTCGCCAACAAGGCCGACGTAGCATTCCAAGCTGGGATACGCGGGACTTCGCCCGATCCCCTGAATTACGGCCCACCCAATCTGTCCTTCACCAACTTTGGGGGATTATCAGACGCGAGCCCTCTGTCCAGCCGCGTCCAGAGCGCCGACGTTAGCGAGACTGTGAGCGTTGTGAAGGGCCAACACAGCCTGAGTGGCGGCTTCGATTTCCGGCGGTCGCAGGTGAACAACAAGACGGATCAGAATGGTCGGGGGACCTTTAATTTCAGCGGCATCAAGACCAGCGCATTGGACGCGAACGGCTTGCCAATCGCCGGGACCGGCTACGATTTCGCCGACTACCTTCTTGGACTGCCCCAATCCAGCTCGGTCCGGTTCGGAACTGCGGCCACTTATTTTCGTGGAAATACTTGGTCCGCGTATGGCCAGGACGACTGGCGTGTTCGAGCCAACCTTACCATCAACCTCGGGTTGCGATATGAATATTACAGCCCCTTGTCGGAAAAGTACGGGCACATTGCGAATCTGGACGTCGCATCTGGGTTCACGGGCGTAGCAGTCGTTCTACCGGGGCAACCGGACCCCTATTCCAGTTCGCTCCCCGCATCTCTCGTTCGACCGGATAAGCACGATTTCGCGCCCCGCGTGGGGATCGCCTGGAAGCCAATACCCGGCAAGCCGACGTTGGTTCGCGCCAGCTACGCTGTTTACTACAACGGATCGATTTACAATCAGATCGCTTCGCGGCTCGCGTCGCAGCCCCCATTTGCGCAAACCACCACTCTCAACACCAGCATCGATAACGTTCTCACGCTGCAAAATGGACTCGCCACCAGCCCATCAGGAAAGTTGATCACCAACACGTTCGCGGTGGACCCGAACTATTTGATTGGGTACGCTCAGACCTGGACCGGGTCGGTACAGCATGAACTGCCCCGCGCCATCGTCCTGGAACTTGGTTATCTCGGAACAAAAGGAACGAGGCTGGACATTCAGCGGCTGCCGAACCGCGCGGCACCCGGTTCGCCATTGACTGCCGAACAGCGCCGCCTTATCGGCAACGCGGTCGGATTCACCTGGGAGAGTTCCGATGGCAACTCCATTTATCACGCCATGCAACTGCGCGTGATCCGGCGTTTCCGGCGCGGCGTTTCCCTGAACGCCTTCTATACGTTCGCCAAATCCATCGACAACTCTTCGACGTTTGGAGGCGCTGGCAACACTGTCGCTCAAGACGACAAAAATCTGCGTGCCGAGCGCGGGCTCTCGAGCTTTGACCAGCGCCACCTGCTCACACTGAGTTCGGTATTCTCATCCCCGCAGACCAAGTCGCGGCTTTGGCAAAACTGGACGATGACCGGCGGCTTGAATGCAGCCTCGGGCACGCCCTTCACGGCGCGCGTGCTGGGTAATCTTTCGGACTCAAGCGGTACAGGCGCGGTTGGGAGCGGTCGAGCCGACGCGACCGGACTGCCGGTGAGCGGCGGAGAGTTCTTCAACCTCTCTGCGTTCACGATTCCAACGGGCGGGAGGTTTGGAGACGCAGGACGCAATACCATCACCGGCCCCAGTCAGTTCACCCTGAACGCCTCGATTGGGCGTTATTTTCCACTAGGCGAACGGCGGCGAGTCGAATTCCGAATTGACGCGACCAATATCGCCAACCACGTCAATTACACGAATCTGAGCACGATTGTGAATGCCTCCAACTACGGTTTGCCGTCGGCGGCCGGGGCCATGCGCACGATACAGGCGAGCCTGAGGTTGAGATTTTGAAAAGCAAATTTATGGTTCGCGGCAGCTGGCTGGTCTTGCTGGCCGCTTACTGTCTGGCCCAGGAGCCCGCGACATTCAAGACGAGCAGCAACCTAGTTATCGTAAACGTGACGGTGCGCGACAAGTCTGGAAAGCTCATCGAAAATCTAAAGAAGGAAGACTTCACCATCCTTGAAGACGACAAGCCGCAGTCGCTCTCGGTGTTTCAAGTGGAACACCTGAGCACGGACGCAATTCCTTCGGAACCGCAACAGCAGCAGCTCAAGACTCGGCCGGATCCAGGCGCTCCGCCTGTTGCGCCACCAAAGCCAGCCGGAGACGGAAGCCGACCCTCATTTAGAGACCGCCGCCTCATGGCCTTCTTTTTCGACTTTGCTTCCATGCAGCCGGCCGAGCAGATCCGCGCCAAGGATGCCGCCCTCAAATTCCTCGATCAACAGATGACGTCTTCGGATCTGGTTTCGATTCTCACGTACTCGAACAAGCTGCGCGTGGTGGAGGACTTTACCGACGACCGGGAACGCTTGAGAACCACGATCAATGGGTTCCGAATTGGCGAATCAAGCGAACTGGCCGTGGACGGCGCGACCGGCGGAGACGACACCGATACCAGCGGCTCCTTCGCCGCCGACGACACCGAATTCAACATTTTCAACACTGACCAGAAGCTGAGCGCGCTCGAATCGGCCGCCAAACAGCTCGGGGCCTTCCCCGAAAAGAAGGCGCTGGTTTATTTTTCAAGCGGCATCAGCAAGACCGGAGTGGAGAACCAGTCGCAGTTGCGTTCCACCGTGAACGCGGCGATTCGAGCGAATGTGGCCTTTTATCCCATCGACGCGCGCGGCCTGATCGCAGCTCCGCCCGGCGGTGACGCCAGCACGCCGTCGCCCAAGGGCACGGGGATTTTTACCGCCAAAGCTCAACGCTCCGGACGCGATAAGGTGAACGATCAGCAGGAAACGCTCGACACGCTGGCGGCCGACACGGGCGGAAAGGCGCTGCTCGATAACAACGATTTAAGCGTGGGAATCCGGCAGGCCCAAACCGATATCAGCACCTATTATCTGCTCGGATACTACAGCACGAATGGCGCCGAGGACGGCCGCTACCGAAAGATCCGAGTCCGGTTAAACACTGCCCTGCAGGCCAAGCTCGATTATCGACCCGGCTATTACGCGCAGAAACAGTTCAAGAATTTCAACTCGAGCGATAAAGAACGCCAGCTTGAGGAGGCTTTGACTCTTGGCAATCCGGTGACGGACCTGCCCCTCGCCATTGAGATCGACTACTTCCGCATTGGGCGCGACAGGTACTTTGTTCCGATTTCCGTGAAGATTCCGGGATCGTCAATCGATCTTTCCAAGAGGGCGTCCACAAATCTGGACTTTATTGGCCAAATTCGCGATGCGAGCGGCAAGCTCGTAACAGGGGTTCGAGACGGGATCACGGTTAAGCTGAACCAGGATGCCGCCTCGCAATTGGCCCGCAAGCAATTGCAATACGATACGGGCGTAGTAGTGGCGCCGGGAGACTACCGCCTGACTTTCCTGGCACGCGAGAATCAGACTGGCAAGATGGGCACCTTCGAAACGAAGTTCAACATTCCCGACCTCGTAAAGCAATCGGGCGCTTTGCGGCTTAGCTCGGTAGTTTGGAGCAACCAGCGCGAACCCTTGGCGGCGAGTGTCGGCACCGCCGGGACCAGCAAGAAGCTGCTGGCTATGCATCCTCTCGTGCAGGACGGGCAGAAACTGGTGCCGAGCATCACCCGGGTGTTCCATAAAGATCAGAAGATGTTCGTGTACTTCGAGGTCTACGATTCCGGAACCGAGACCGACCAGAAACTGAGCAGCGTGGCGGCCGAGTTGACGATGTACAAGGGGGCGGTGAAAGCGCTCGAATCCACGCCCATTCGCTTGACCCGGGCGGCGGCAAATCGACCGAATACGATGGCTTTCACGTTTCAGATCCCGCTCGCCAATCTGCAGCCCGGACGGTATACTGCCCAAGTAAACGTGATCGACGAGCTTACGAAGAAGTTCGGCTTTGTGCGCACATCAGTCGTGATCCAATAATCTCAAAATTTCAAAACGAACCCAAATCCTCGCCGCTCGGAAACATCGTAGCGCGTCCGCTCGGTTTTCGGCGGCTGCTCTCTTGCCTCTCGGATAAAAACGTGGTCTTATATACTAAGAAGGCTACCCTAGCCGTCGGAGTATCGCTTGGCATCCAACAAATCCGCTCAGACCGCCCTCGATTTGCTGATCTTGACCGTCGTTGAGCGCAGGGGCCCCTTGCACGGCTACGGAATCGCCGTTGCCATTGAGGAGTTGTCCGAAGAAGCCCTCCGCGTTGAGGAAGGCTCCCTCTACCCAGCCCTCCACCGCATGGAGGAGAGCGGATGGATTTCCGCTGAATGGACGGTGACCGAAAACAAGCGCCGTGCACGAATTTACCGGATCACGCGCGCAGGGAAAAAGCAGTTGGAAGCGGAAACACTCCGCTGGACCAGTTACTCCACCGGAGTTGCTCGCATTCTGCGTTTGGCTTAGGAGCCCAAATGTCCTGGTTTTCAAAATTGAAAAACGCCCTCAATCCCAACCGGCTGGACGAAGAACTGGCCGACGAAATGAGCGACCATCTGGAACGCCGAGCCGATGCCTTAGCCCAGCGCGGCTTCACGCCGGAAGATGCGAGGCGCTCGGCCAAGCGTCGCTTCGGGAACGTCACGCTTTTGCGTGAGCAGAGCCGCGAGTTTCGCCTCTGGTCAACTCTCGAAACCGTGATCCAAGACACCAGGCACGCTTGGAGGGGGATGCGCAAGAGTCCAGTCTTCGCAATCACGGCAGTGCTTTCCCTGGGTTTGGCCATCGGAGCGAACACGGCCATTTTCTCCATTGTCGACGCGGCTATGCTGCGGGCCCTGCCGGTACCGCAACCTGACCGGCTGTTCACGCTGGCGAATCCCGGTGTCACGCAGCCCGGGGAGGAGGCGGCGCAGGAAGTGGAGACGTTCAGTTACCCTCTGTACCAGCAGTTGAGGGCGGCCGCGGGGACTGCGGCGCGACTGGCGCTATTTGGATACTGCAACCAGGTGGAAGCGCGCATTGGCGGTGCCGCGTCAGCCCTCGAAGTACTCGAAAGGCAGTTCGTGTCGGGAGACGCGTTTGAGATCGCCGGAGTCTCGCCAACTTTAGGGCGGCTGTTCTCGCATGAAGACGATCGAGTTCCAGGAGGACATCCCGTGGCCGTGCTGAGCCACGATTACTGGCGGAGGAGGTTTGCGGCGGACCCGGCCATCCTGGGCAGAGTTCTGCAAATCGAGGGAAAGAGTTATGCCGTCATCGGAGTGGCAAGGGACGGATTTTTCGGCATCGAGCCCGGAAAGTTCGTGGACGTCTGGGTGCCTTCCATGATGTACAACGAGAAGGCGGCCTTCACCGAGCCTGGCTGGGGCTGGTTCCGCATTCTGGGCCGTCTTGATCGCAACACCAGCCGCGAGCAACTGTCGGATCGCTTGCAGCCGACATTTCATGATTTCCAGGTGGCGCGCGCCAAGAGGTTTGCCACCATGCCACCGGCCATCGTGAAACAGTTTCGCGAAATGAAGCTGCTCATCCATGCGGGCTCGGCGGGCGCATCGGGCTTTCGAAGAACTTTCGAGCGTCCCCTGTGGATCGTGTTGGGTGTGGCCGCCGGTATTCTTCTCATTGCGTGCGCGAATGTCGCCAGCCTTCTACTGGCCCGATCCACGGCTCGTTCGGCGGAGATGGCCATGCGCATCTCGCTCGGCGCTAGCAGAGGACGTCTGGCCAGGCAACTGCTAACCGAAAGCCTGCTTCTCTCGCTGCTGGCGGGCGGAGCGGGCTGGTTATTGGCCCGATGGACCGCACCTGCGCTGGTGAGTCTGCTTTCCAAAGCGAGCGATCCAGTGCGGTTCGCGCTTGCGCTGGACAGCCGGGTGCTTCTGTTTTGCGCCGCAGTCTCTACGCTCGCCGCCGTCGGTTTCGGGATGCTGCCGGCCTGGCAAGCTTCGGGAACTAAGCCGATGCTAACGCTGCGCGGGTCGTCTGGCCAAGCTAGCAGGCTGAGACTTGGCCGCTTTTTCGTGGGCCTTCAAGTGGCCTGCGCGTTTTGCCTGGTAATGGCCGGAGCGGCCTTCCTCTTCAGCCTGCGCAACCTGTTCGCCGTGGACACTGGCTTTAATCCGGCGGGCGTAACCGTCCTAACCCTCCACACGGACGCTGGAACCCGAAAGAAGTTGGAGCAGCGCCAATTGATGGACGAGTTGCAGCGCCGGATGACAGCACTCCCGGGGGTGGAAGAGGTGGCGCTTGCCAACTGGGCGATTTTTGCAGGAACCAGTTGGACTGAGCAGATTACTTTGCCCGGCAAGCCTCCCTCCCAACGGGAGGAACTCTTCTATCAAGTCTCCTCCGGTTACTTCTCCACGCTGCGAACCCCGCTGCTGAGCGGGCGCGATTTCTCGCCCGGCGATGAAGCCACAACTCCCGGCCCAGCGATCGTGAATCTAGCTTTCGCGCGAAGATACTTCGGCGATGACGCTCCCCTGGGTCGCGAATTCGATCGCTTCGACGGGAGCAAGCGAGTGCGTTACACGGTGGCTGGAGTTGTCGCCAATACGCACTTTGGCAGCTTGCGAAAAGGGGCGGGGCCTATCGTGTATGTTCCCGTGACGGGCGACTCTTCGTTCTCGTTGTATGTGCGCTCGTCGCTCAGCATTGGGTCTGTGGCTCTAATGGCCGAGAGGGAGGCGCGGGCGATCGGATCGGGCATGCGGGTTCGGGAGATCAGACCGCTGCAAACTCTAGTGGGAAATACGATCATGCGGGAGAAATTGCTGGCAGGCATTGGGGGCGTGTTCGCGATCCTGGGGCTTCTCCTTGCGGCGATTGGCTTATTCGGCTTGCTGAATTATTCGGTGGCGAGCAGAACGAAAGAGATCGGGATTCGGGCTGCGCTCGGCGCGCGCCGAAGAGAAATTATCATGCTTGTCGCGAGGGATTTGTTCGCTCTCGTCGGCGCAGGCTTGATCGCAGGACTGGCGGGTTCGCTCGCGGTTATGACCGTGTTCCAGTCGCTGCTATTCGGGATCCATCCCGCCGACCCTCTGGTAGTGGGAACGGCTGCCGCCATCTTCGTCGCGACAGCCCTGCTGGCAGGAGTGTGGCCGGCGCGCCGGGCCGCCGGAGTGGACCCGATGGTGGCGCTCAGGCACGAATGAGGTACAAATATAGAAGCCCATGGCTTCGATCAGCGTACGGAATCTCATCAAGCAGTATTCAAAGTCGAAAACGAACGCCGTGGACGGGGTGTCCTTCGAGGTAAATCCCGGCGAGATCTTCGGGCTCTTAGGACCCAACGGCGCAGGCAAAACAACCATCATCGGCGTCCTCACCACCGCGATCATCCCCACGGGAGGCTCCGCGTCCATCAGCGGGATCGATATTGCCCAGGACCCGATCCAAGTGAAGCGGCGCATCGCGGTAGTCCCGCAGCAGAGCAACCTGGACCGCAGTCTGAGAGTTCGCGAGATCCTGACCTTTCACGCCGCTTATCATGGGGTCGCCCGAAAAGTGCGCGAAGAGTTGGCGGACCGGCTGCTCAACGAGCTCGGGCTTGGCGAACGAAAGAACGAGAAGGTCACCCGCTACTCAGGCGGCATGGCCCAGCGAGTGATGATTGCCCGCGCGCTGATGCACTCCCCGGAGGTGCTGTTTCTGGATGAGCCTACGAATAATCTGGACCCCCAGTCGCGGCTCTTTCTGTGGGAACGGATTCGCGCTCTCAACGCGGCTGGAAAGACGATACTGCTCACCTCGCACGACATGGACGAGGCGGACCAGCTTTGCCACCGAATCGCGATCATGGATCACGGAAAAATCCTGGTGAACGATACGCCTGCCGCGCTCAAGAAGTTGATCCCTGGCGGCACCGTGCTGGAGGTGCGGCTATCGGTTCCCGATGCGAACATCGCCACTAACCTGACCGCGATATTTCGCGGAATGCCTGGAGTGACTAAAGCAGACGAGCCAAGCGTCGATGCTGAATCCGGTGTTTCCACGTTTCGCATTTACGGCGAGTCGGTGAACACGCTGATCGGACCGGCGGCGCAGGCGGCACTCTCGGCAGGCGCTCAAGTCCGCGATCTCAGCGTGAAGCAACCCACGCTTGAGGAAGTCTTCATTTACATGACTGGGAGGCACTTGCGCTAATGGTTGAAAGAAGTCGGACATGGCTGGCGGCGAACGCATTCCTGGCCATCTTGCGCCGAGACTTGGTGGTAACGTGGCGCGAGTTTGTTCCGTTCCTGCTGCAGGCACTGATGCAGCCCTTGTTTTTCCTGTTCATCTTCGGCAAAGTTCTACCGGGCATCGGACTCGCTTCAGGCAACTTCGGGGCGCTCATGATTCCAGGAATTGTCGCGCTCACGGGCATGATCGCCGCCATGCAGGGAGTCACTCTGCCTCTGGTGCTGGACCTTGGCTTCGCTCGGGAAATTGACGATCGTTTGTTATCTCCGCTACCGGTCTGGCTGGTGGCGCTCGAAAAGGTGCTGTTCGGCGCGATCCGGGGAACGATCGCGAGCTCCGTGATCTTCCCGCTTGGGTGGCTGATACTGGGTTCGGGTTTCGCGGTCCGAACGGATCGACTCGGGACGCTGATCCTCATGGTTGTGCTGACCGGGTGCGTGGGGTCAACTATCGGCCTGCTGATCGGAACCGTGATCCGGCCGGAGCACATCAGCCTGATGTTCACGCTGATCTTTACGCCGCTGCTTTTCACCGGCTGCACTTATTATCCCTGGGGAGCGCTGACGAACATCCGGTGGTTTCAGGTGGCCACGCTGTTCAATCCGCTGACCTATGCTGCGGAGGGGTTGAGATATTCCATGGTGCCTCCCATGGGCGGCCATGAGTTAAGGACGCTCGGGTTGTTTTGGATTCTGATTGCGCTGGGGACTTCGGTGATTGTTACGTTTGCAATCGGAACGCGCACGTTTTATAAGCGGGTCGTCAGCTAAACTCGGCTTCGCTCTTCTATGTCATCGCTGAAGGCGGATGGTCGGCCCGATCCCCAACCCACCGTCTGGGCGACCTTCTGGCTAGCCCTCACTCGGTTCCAGCGGGATAAAGTGACTCCCTGGCTTGCCCTCCGGAACATGCTGGGAGTCGCCATTCCTTTACTCGCGGGCGTCGCGCTCGGCGCGGTTCCGGCTGGACTTGCGCTCGCCACCGGGGCACTCAATGTGTCTTACTCCGACAGTCACGATCCTTATAGGCAGCGCGCCCGCAAGATGCTGGCCGCTAGCGCGCTCGTCGGTCTCGCCGTCTTCTACGGAGCGCTGATAGGCGCACACCACACCCTCTCCGTCCTCGCTGCCGGGACGTTCGCTTTCGGCGCCGGACTCCTTGTCGCTTTAAGTGCCGGCGCCGCCGACTTGGGCGTTATCACTCTCGTCACTTTTCTGGTCTATTCGACCGTCCCGCAGCCTCCCGACCGAGCCATGTATGCCGGGCTGCTCGCGTTCGCCGGTGGAGCCTTTCAGACCTTTTTAGCGGTCATCCTTTGGCCCCTGCGACGCTATGCCCCGGAGCGTCGTGCTTTGGCAGAGCTTTATCTGGAGCTTTCGCGAGCCGCAGCCTCGCCTGTTCAGGTCCGGCTCGCGCCTCCGGCCAGTGCAGAGAGCACCAAAGCGCAGCAAGCGCTAACCTCTCTTCAAGCCGACCACTCAACTTCCGCCGAACGCTGCCTCACGCTGCTGAGCCAAGCCGAGCGCATGCGGATCGCGCTGCTAACACTCGGCCGTTTGCGGATGCGCATGGAAAGAGAAAGACCCAATGGTCCGGAAGGCGAAGTGGTTGATCGATTCTTTTCGTCTGTGTCCCGAGCTCTTCTTGCCTTAGGTCAATCGCTAAACACGGGCGAGCCAGCTCAAATCTCGCTGGATTGCTTGCGAGCCATCGACACGCTGGCTGACGAGATAGGGACAGTTAAGCCTCCGGCGGACTCGGCTTTGACCGCTGCGCTGCTCTCGGACGCCCGCCGCCAGATGGATGCCTTAGCCGGCCAGATTCGTTCCGCCGTGGAGCTTACCATTTCGGCCACGCCGGACGGGCTGGACGCGTTCGAAAGGCGCGAGTCGGTCCGTCGCTGGAACCTGAGGCTGGCTGGCACCTTTGCCACTCTGCGCGCAAATCTGAACCTCGATTCCGCGGCATTTCGACATGCGGTTCGTCTCAGCGCATGCGTCGCGCTGGGCGACGCGTTCGCGCGCGGGGCGGATTTGCAACGATCGTACTGGGTGCCCATGACGGTGGCGATCGTGCTGAAGCCCGACTTCACCGCCACGTTCAGCCGCGGAGTCCTGCGCCTGGCCGGAACCTTCGCGGGCTTGCTTCTTTCCACGCTCTTGTTCCACATTTTGCCGCCAGCTCTGTTTGCCCAAGTGGCGCTTATCGCTGTGTTCATGTTTGTCCTCCGGTGGCTCGGCTCGGCAAACTACGGCATCTTCGTCACAGCAATTACGGCGCTGGTGGTCGTGCTCATCGCGATCACGGGCGTGGCTCCTAAAGATGTGGTGGCGGCGCGAGCCATAGGAACCGTCGTGGGCGGAGTGATCGCGCTGGTGGCTTATGGATTGTGGCCCACCTGGGAGCGCACCCAGGTTCCCGAGGCCCTGGCGCGCATGCTCGACGGATACCGCGACTACTTTCGCGTCATCCGGCAAGCATATCTGGATCCGGATCGGTCCTATGCCGACACTCTGGACCGGACGCGTTTGGCGGCCCGGCTCACCCGCTCGAACCTGGAAGCCTCTATTGATCGATTGGGCTCCGAACCGGGCACGCCACGAGAAAGCATCGGTTTGCTGACCAGCGTACTGGCGAGCTCCCACCGGATGGTGCATGCCATGATGGCGCTCGAAGCGGGTCTTGAGACCAGCCGGGCCGTTCCCGCTCGCCAGGAGTTCCGGCCTTTTTCCGATCAAGTAGAACTCACGCTGTATTTGCTTGCAGCGATTCTGCGTGGATCTCCAGTGAAGCTGGACGAATTGCCCGATCTGCGGGAAGCTCACCGCGCATTGACTCATTCCCTCGTATCGCCGACAGATCGGCATCAACTGGTCAACGTCGAAACGGATCGTATCACTAACTCGCTAAATACGTTGAGCGGCGAGCTGACAGACTGGATGGCATACGGATTTCGTACTCGCGCGTCTAAATGAATGAGAAACTGGTAAAAGATTCTTTCCATATTCATGACTAATCCTCTGCATTTTTCTAACTCCACGTGCTGGAGCCTGGCGCTCTTAGCCTCTTGTTGTTTTGGCGCCAAAGCGCCCGATCCTCCCAAACTGCGTCTCGGGGATTCAGTAGTTCCCGTCCGCTATGCCATCGATCTGAAAGTAGTACCGAACCAAGACCTCTTTGAGGGCAGCGCCGATATCGACGTCGACGTCCGTCAACCTTCGAGCACGATTTGGTTGAACGCCACCAAGCTGAATATTAAGACCGCTCGCTTCCAATCCGCGGGCAAAACTGCCACGGGTGTGGTGCTGCCCGGCGGAGACAATTTCGTTGGACTTTCGTTCCCAAGCAGCGTAAACGGGAAGGGAACCCTGCATTTGGTGTATGAAGGACGCGTAAGCCGCAACAGCAGCGCCGGGCTGTTCCAAATGAAGGATGCGGACGAGTGGTACGTCTACAGCCAATTTGAGCCAACCGACGCCCGTCGCGCTTTCCCGTCGTTTGACGAGCCCAGTTTCAAAGTGCCTTGGCAGCTTACGCTGCATGTTCGACAAAGCGACATGGCTCTGTCGAACACCCCTGTGCTGTCCGAGACGCCCGAGAGCGGCGGCATGAAAGCGGTGAGGTTCGCGGTTACCAAGCCGCTGCCAAGCTATCTCGTGGCGCTAGCTGTAGGTCCTTTTGACGCGGTGAGCGCCGGGCAGGTGGGCAAGGCTCCTCTGCGGGTGATTACTCCCAAGGGTCGCGGGTCGGAAGCCAAGTATGCGGCGGAAGCCATCCCGCAACTGCTAAAGCTGCTAGAGCAATATTTCGGCACGCCCTATCCGTACGAGAAGCTCGACAGCGTCGTGATGCCCGTAAGCAATTTCGCGATGGAGAACGTGGGCCTGATCACGTACGGACAAAGCTTGCTGCTCTCGAAACCCGAAAACGATTCCATAAGGCGGCAGCGGAGCTGCGCGATCGTAGCGGCGCACGAAATGGCCCATCAATGGTTCGGTGATTCGGTAACCACTGCGTGGTGGAACGACATCTGGCTGAACGAGGCGTTCGCGACCTGGATGGAGACCAAGATCGTCGATCAATGGAAGCCCGATTGGAATATGAATGTCGAGCAAGTGGACGAGCGGCTGGGGGCGATGGGAATCGACAGCCTGGTGTCAACGCGCAAGATTCGTCAACCGATCGTTTCCGACGACGATATTGCAAACGCTTTCGATGGGATCACCTATCAGAAAGGCGCTGCCGTGATTACCATGTTCGAACACTGGATTGGGGCGGATACTTTCCGGAAAGGCGTGCGGCAATACGTCAAGCAACATGCCAACGGCAACGCCACCACAGCCGACTTCGAAGCCGCCATCGGGACCGCCGCTGGGCGAAATATTGCGCCCGCGTTCGACAGCTTTCTGGATCAGGCCGGGGTGCCGCTGGTGACGGTCTCTCTCGATTGCACCACCAAGCAGCCCAAGCTCGAAGTCTCCCAAAAGCGTTCGCTTCCCATCGGCTCGCCCGGATCGGGGCAGCAGACTTGGCAGGTACCGATTTGCGTCAAGTACGAAGCCGACGGAGAAGTCTACAGCCAATGCGAAGTTCTTGCCGAGGCGAAATCCGAGATTTCGTTGAAACATGCGAGAAACTGCCCCACCTGGATTCTGGCCAATGATGGAGAGGTTGGCTACTACCGGGTCAACTATGCCGGGAATCTGCTGCAACAGGCGTTGGCCGAAGAAGGCCGACATTTGACCACCGCTGAGCGGGTCGGCGTTCTCGGGGACGTGCGCGCGCTGGTGGACTCCGGCCAGATGTCTCCCAAACTGGCGCTCGGGCTCGTGCCGCAGTTCAGCGCCGACCCGGCTCGGCAGGTGGTGGAGAGCGCTCTTGGTATCGCGGAACTCGTAAAAGGACGGGGCGTCCCGGAAGAATTTCAGCCTAAGGGCAGCGCCTATATTCGCGAGATCTTCGGAAAACGAGCCTTAGAGTTGGGGTGGCAGCCTCAAGCGGGCGAAGACGAAAGCAGGCGGCTGTTGCGGCAAGCCTTGGTCCCGCAGGTAGCCGGCGAGGGCGAGCAAAAGGAACTGATCGCGAAGGCTCGCCAGTTAGCAACTGCCTGGCTGGACGACCGCAAAGCGATCTCGCCGGATCTGGTGGGCTCGGTGCTGCATGTGGCCGCTGAATTTGGCGACCGCGATCTATTCGACCGCTTCCATGCTGCTGCCAAGAAGGAGCAGGACCACCGCACTCGCGAGACACTGATTCGGGCATTGGGTTCGTTTCGTGATCCGACCCTTGCCAAAGCAGGCATGGCTCTGCTGCTGAGCGACGAGTTCGATGCGCGCGAATCGTTCTATGGGCTGCTGTTTGGTCCTTTGGCCTACCCGGAGACTCGGGCCCTGCCATTTGAATTCGTGAAAACGAATCTGGATGCGTTGCTTGCGAAACTGCCTCGAGAAGTGGGCGGCGATTTCGCGGCCCTGCTGCCTGAAGTGGGCCGAGCCTTCTGCGACGAAGGCCGGAAGGCGGAGGTGCAGTCCTTTTTCGAGGATCGAGTGAAGGCATACACCGGAGGTCCGCGAAATCTGGCCAAGACTCTGGAGTCCGTGGATTTGTGTGTGGCGAAGAAGAATGCGATCGGGCCAGATCTGGTCGAGTTTCTCAAGTCGCGCCAGTAAATAGCGAAATTCCCGCTATCCCAGCAGCGCCGGCCGCCATGCATTCCGGCGCTCTGGAGCGTGTCACTCCGCCGAGAGCGTAAACCGGCATGCGTACAGCTCTCACGCCTTCGGCGAAGGCCGCAACTCCAATGGGCTGCTTGTCTCCGGTTGGGAAAACGGGGCCGTAGACGGCGAAATCGGCTCCTTCCTGTTCCGCCCTGCGCAACTCGTCAAGCGTGTGGCAGGATACCGCGATTAGGAAGGGCCGAGGCGCGAGGGCGCGAAGGCGGTCAGGAGCGATCGAGTTCGCAGGCAGATGGACCCCGCCGGCTCCATGGGCGAGGGCGATGTCCAGACGCGTGTTCACGATAATTTTGCGCCCTCCAAGACGGACCGCATCCTGAACCAATCGCGCCAGCTCGCGCGCGGGGATCATTTTAGCCCGAATCTGAATTAGATCCGCTTGTTGAGCTAGGGCGCGAGCGACCACCTTGAGATCATCAGTTATGCAATAGAGCTTCACGGAAGTCTAGCCTGCATTGAAAAGTTCTCTATCTGATTGATGATATGATGCGGCCACTATGTTCGAGCGGTACAACGAGAAGGCCAGGAGAGTGGTCTTCTATGCGCGTTTCTTCGCCAGCGAACTCGGCGGCACTCTCATCGAACCCGAACACATTCTGCTCGCGATTCTGCGGGAGGATTCCGAGATCTTCCTGCAATGGTTGAAAACGCCTGAAGAAGCTGAGTTGCTGCGCCTTGAAGTGGAACAGCTTATCAAGGCTCCACACCACCTTCCTGTCCAGTCCGACATGGCTTTGAGCCACTCCGCAAAACGGGTTCTCGCCTACGGTGCCGAAGAAGCGGAGCGCCTGCACCACGCAGACATTCGTCCCGCTCATCTGCTAGCCGGATTGCTTCGCGAGCAGGACTCACAGACGGCTGCGACTTTGCGCAAGTTCGGCATCAATGTTCAACAAGCGCGTTTGGTATTCGTTACGTCCTCTGCGACTGGAAGCTCTGCCACTCAACCGGCTGCTGGCGACGTGCATAAACTGGTGGATCGGCTGCCGCATTCGCAGTTAGGACGGGCTCAAGTTTTGCTCCAGGCGCTGCTGGACACAGACCGGTCGACCAGACCGGAATAAGCCGATTTACTACGTCCGCAAAACATCTGCCAAACTTAGAGTAAATGCACAGGTCCTTACTCCTGAGGTTGAGTTGCGTTTGCCTGGGCCTTTTGGCGACCCCGCTCTCCTTCCCCCAAGCACGGCCGCTCGTCAGCCCCACGGTCGGCTTTCCTGCGGGTGAGACCTTGTCGTACAGCATCGAATGGCGGCTGATTTATGCAGGGAGCGCCCGCATCAGCTTTCGACGTCAGAGGCCGGAACCCGCCCCCGAGTGGGAGTCGAAGCTGCATTTGGAATCGGGCGGCCTGGTGTCCAAACTGTACAGACTCGAAGATAACTACCGAGTAGAAATGCGAGATCAATTCTGCGCGACTTCCAGCCAGTTTGACGCGATCGAGGGCAGCCGACATCACCAGACCAACGTCACCTTCGATCGGTCCGCTCATAAAGCTACGTATCTTGAAAAGGACTTGGTGAAAAATGCGGTCATTCATTCGGCTGAGACTGAAATCCCGGTCTGTGTAAGCGATATAATCGGCGGTCTCTACAAGCTTCGCACTCTCAACTTGCAGCCCGGCCAAAGCACCCAAGTGCCGGTCAGCGACGGAAAGAAGTCCGTATCGGCGCGAGTGGAGGCGAAGGAGAAGGAAGAAGTCACGACCAAGGCAGGCAAGTTCAACACGGTGCGCTATGAGGCCCTGGTTTTCAACGGCGTCCTTTACAAGAAGAACGCCAAACTAGAGATCTGGATTACCGACGATAGCCGCAAACTGCCGGTGCAACTGCGGGCTCGCATGCCGTTCCCGATAGGCACCATCACATTCCAATTAGAGAAGGAAGAGCGCACATGACCAAGTTGTTGCTGGCGCTAGCGTTGGGTTGCGTTCTCCAGGCGCAACCGGCTGCTCAGCCTCCGTCGGCGTTGCTGAACAACACGCAATCGCTCGCCCTGTACACTCGCAGCTTGCAGTTGATCGAATCGACTATGGTGGCGGTTCCCGAATTGTCCCGCGCCGGCGCTCCGCTGCTCGAGAATGCTCGGCAAGGGGTCGCAAACCTTAGACTCAACGCTGGAAACGCGGCCTTCCAGTACGCCATTTTGAACAACGTTCGGGCTTACATGATTCTGTCGGACGCAGTTCCCAAGCCGTATCCGTTTCCAGAGGCCGGACAGAAGCAGTTTGCAGAACTGCGCGATTCAGTTTCTCAAATGGAGGTACATTTCCGCGCGCTCATCGAGCAGAAAGATCGACAACTGCGCAACCCTGATCCGGACAACCTAACGCGTTACGCCGAACTCGACTCTCGAACCGGACCGCCTCAGCCAGCTAAACCGCGGGTCGTATTTTTAGGCGATTCCATTACCGACGCCTGGCGCTTGAACGAGTATTTCCCCGATCGGGATTTCGTGAACCGGGGCATCAGCGGGCAAACCACCGGCCAAATGCTCGGACGAATGAAGCAGGACGTAACGGATCTGCAGCCAGCGGCGGTGATCATCCTGGCTGGCACGAACGACCTTGCGCGAGGAATTGCAGTTCCCACCATCGAGCAGAATCTGACGATGATCGCAGAACTGGCTGACCACCATAAAATCAGGGTGATCTTCTCAACGGTGCTTCCCGTCAGCGACTACCACAAGGATGTAAACCCCGCCTACGAGATGACGCGCCAACGTTCCCCGGAACTGATCCGCGCACTGAACAATTGGATGCAAGCCTTCTGCGTGCAGCACAATTACGCGTTTCTCGATTATTATTCCGAAATGGTGGATGCAGCGGGACGCCTGAAAGCGGACTTGGCGGACGATGGGTTGCACCCCAACAGCACCGGCTACCGAATCATGGCGCCGCTGGCTTTGGACGTTATCAACAAGACTGGTGTTACAACGGTGCCGCAACAGAATTCCCGGCGACGCCGTCTATTTATGAAATGATCGAAAGGCTGAATCATGCGTAAGTTCCTACTCTTCTTTCTGGTGGCCCTGACTGCCGCGGCCGCTTCCTCGGATATGAAAATATCGGTCGAGCAGTTGGCTCAATTCATCAAGTCGGCCGTTAGCATGAAGCAGCCTGATCGGCAAGTTGCCGACTACCTGAAACACATTAAGCTGACCAACAAGCTTGACGACAAGACGATCGAAGATCTGCAGACCATGGGAGCCGGCCCCAAGACCGTCGCCGCCCTGCGAGATTTGGGCGAGCATTCAGCGGCTTTGGCGGTCGCCCCTCCTGTAGTAGAAAAGGCGAAGCCAGCGCCGATTCCGCCTCCGGATTCCGTTGAGCAGGGGAAGATCATCAGCGCCGTCCGCGAGTACGCGAGGAATTATACGAAGCAGCTGCCGAACTATCTCTGCGTCCAGGTTACGCGGCGGTATATCGACGCGAGCGGGTCCGCTAGCAATTGGCGGCTAAACGATACTGTTACGACTCGGCTGAGCTACAACGACGGCCATGAAGACTACAAAGTGGTTCTGGTGGACAATCGCCCCGTGACCGACATGTCCATGGAGAAGCTAGGCGGCACCGTCTCACAGGGCGAGTTCGCGAGCATGTTGCTGGACATCTTCAAGGAGGAAAGTCAGGCACGTTTCGAATGGGACCATTGGGGCACCTTGCGGGGCAAGAGCTGTTATGTTTTTTCTTACGATATAGAGCAGGGCAATTCGCGTTACCACATCGTCGCGGACCGCACGCTCGATTATGTGCCAGCCTATCGTGGACTGCTCTACATCGATAAAGACACAAATTTTGTGACTCGGATTGTGATGACGCCGTACGATCTTCCGGCCAGTTTTCCGATCCAAAACGTAAAGACGGTTCTGGATTACGACTACACCAAAGTGGGCGATAACGAATATCTGCTGCCCATGCGCTCGGTGGTCAGCTCAAAGGGCAACCGTTACCTTACGAAGAACGAAACGGAGTTCCGCCTCTATCGGAAGTTCGGCACCGAGAGCACGATCAAGTTCGAAACGCCGGATCCGCTTCCAGACGATAAGACCAAGGAAAAGCCGCTTAAACCCTAGCGAATGCTGGTAAATAACGAGAACGTTGAGGATTCCTTGATTCGCGACGAGGAACGCGCCATTCGACCGCACCTCTACGAGGCCATGCAGGGCGAGACGCCCGCTGCGATTGAAGCCCGGGTGCGCGAATGGGCTCGCGAGAACGTGATTGAAAGGGTGGTGCTGCGGCAGGCGGCTTTGGCCGATCCTGAGCCTGTGTCTCCAGAAGCAATCGAAGAGGAACTACGACGAGCGGTATCGCAAGGCCAACCTGCTCACGACCGGCAGAGCGTGGAGATTCTGATTCGGATCAAACGTCTCATGGACCGTGCGACTGCTAACGTCGCGCCTCCCAGAAATAAAGATGTCGTCGAGCATTACCGAAAGAACAAGCAATCGTTTCAGACTCCCGAACGGGTCCATGCGGCGCATATCATCAAGAACGTGGACGAGCGCACAAACGAAGCCACGGCTCTCGCCGCCATCCAAGAAATTCACCTTCAGCTTGTGGGCGGCGCTAATTTTGAGGAGCTTGCCGATTCGCGATCCGATTGTGCGGGACGCGGCGGCGATCTCGGAGTGTTTCCACCCGGGCAGATGGTACCCGAGTTCGACGCCGTCGTTTTTGGGCTAGAGCCGGGCCAAGTGAGCGAGCCTTTTCGCACGCCGTTCGGTTATCACATCGCGAAGGTCTACGAGAAGCGGCCGGCAGGAGTGGCCGAACTAAGCGACATCCGCCCCGAACTTGAAAAATTTCTGTTCGAACAGAAAAAGTCCAGGGCAGCGGAACAATTCACTGACCGCCTGCTGGCGAAGGCGGACGTGCGCGAGGGATGAATCCGTGTTGTGTTCCAAGCAAGAGCCGGGCTATTCGACTCCTCCAATCCCGCGAGGCTTCCAGCAAACGGCTGAGAGCTGCCGGTGGCTCGAACATCGGAATGGTGCGGCTTGATGGCGGTGATTTTTTAATGGGGACCGACAACGCAGGGGGCTTTCCCGAGGATGGCGAAGGACCAGTGCGCCTAGTAACGTTGGACCCGTTTTACATTGACGCTCATCCGGTCACCAATGAGCGTTTTCAGGAGTTCGTGGCAGCCACACAATATCGAACTGAGTCCGAGCGATTCGGATGGTCGTTTGTTTTCCAAGGCCACATCCCGCCCGAACGATATTCGGAGCTCGTAGATGCCACTGTGCCTGGAGTTTCTTGGTGGTGCAAGGTACACGGAGCTAGCTGGGAGCGTCCTGAAGGACCCGATTCGAACATTGAAAACCGCCCCACGCACCCGGTCGTACACGTCTCCTGGAATGACGCGGTCGCATATTGCGAATGGTCGGGAAAGCGTCTGCCGACTGAAGCCGAATGGGAATACGCCGCGCGCGGAGGACTTGAAGGGATGCTGTATCCTTGGGGCGACGATCTCACGCCCGGCGGTCGCCACTTGTGCAATATTTGGCAGGGCGACTTCCCTAAGGTAGATCTCGCAGAGGACGGTTACGCGGGAGTCGCGCCTGTGGACGCCTTCCCACCGAATCAGTATGGGCTCTTTTCGATCACTGGCAATACATGGGAGTGGTGCGCAGATTGGTTCCATGCGTCGCACCACATCACCGCGACCCGAGTGAATCCCGTGGGTCCGCTGGAGGGGATGGCCAAAGTAATGAAAGGCGGCTCGTATTTGTGCCACCACTCATACTGCAACAGATATCGGGTAGCAGCTCGAACTTCCAACACGGCCGACAGCGCCGCCACCAATATTGGATTCCGCTGCGTAGTGGATGAATAACCTCTACCAACTTGTCGGCGGCATCGAAGCTTGCCGAAGACTCTCGGTGGCATTTTACGCCCGCGTCGGACAGGACCCCGTGCTGCGTCCCCTGTTTCCGTCAGTGCATTGCGCGATTGAATCGCTCACTGCTTTCCTCGCGCAATTTCTCGGAGGCCCGAACGAATACTCCGAACTCCGCTGGTCGCTGAGCCTGCGCGAGGCTCATCAGCGCTTCAAGATCGGGCAGGCTGAACGGGATGCGTGGTTTGAGAATATGTTGAAGGCGCTCAATGACGTCCAAATCGAGGAACCCGCGAAAGGCGCGCTACGGGAGTTCTTCGCAAGTGCTTCGACCGATCTTATCAATCATCCTCATAGGCCGAGCGCCCCGATCCAGCATCATCTAGCAGAGCCCTGGACCGCTTATCAGATCATCGAAGAACTCGTCGGGGCGGTCCGCTCAGGGGATTCCCAGCGTGCGCTCTCGCTGGCTGAAAATCCCATGGCGCAGAGCTGTTTCGAACATGACCCAGCCGCGTTCTTGAGCTTGCTAGACATCATGAGCGGAACGACCCATCCGCACTTCGTCGATTACGTCCACCATAAGCTTCGGGAGTGCCCGGAACTGGTGAAACAGCGGTACACCTATGGCCGCACGCTTTTGCATGGAGTTGCCGCCTCAGGCAACCTGGCGGTTGTGAAGCAACTCCTGGAGCTCGGCGCCGATCCCAACGCCCAGGATAAGTTCGGCCATACGCCGCTGTACTGCGTGGGGAACCAGTGCCTCGCGGAGATCGGTGGGAAGGTAGTGCATGCGCTGGCGCAGGCGGGGGCCAGACTCGACACCCAAGATAAGACTAAGCGCTGCACCGCCCTGCACATGGCAGCTCGACGCGGCACGATGAGTGTAGCCGAAGCCCTGCTCGATTGCGGGGCGAATTTCGAGGTGCGGGACTCTGCCGGAGAGACTCCTCTCAGACGCGCGGTCAACTGCGGGCAGAAGGAAGTGGCTGCACTCCTCCTCTCACGCGGTGCCGATGTTCGCTCAAAAGACCGCAAGGGGAAAACACCGCTCGATGCCGCACGTACCTCGCCCATGAGGCGAGTCCTCGAAGATGTAAAATCGTAACAAAGCTTCGGAACGTGAACCGATAGCGAATTCAAGGGGTTTTTCCATGTTGAAATGGTCAGTCCTGTGCGCCCTGCTTTGCGCACTTTCAATTCCCGCCGATGCGCAAGTCGCGTCAGCCGAGATCAGCGGTACGATTCTCGATTCAACCGGCGCTGCTGTCGCGAATGCCAAAATAGTCGCCACCAACACGGCGACAAATGTGCCGCACAATACGGTAAGCGACGCCACGGGCAACTACAGCATCACCTTGCTACCGCCCGGCGAGTATGTCGTCTCCGTAGAAGCGACCGGCTTCCGAAGACTTGTTCAAAGCGGTCTGGCGCTTCAAATCAATCAGCAAGCGCGCCTCGACCTGACCTTGCAAATCGGGCAGGTTTCCGAAACTCTGGAGGTCACGGCGCAGGCTCCGCTTCTGGAAGCCGAATCATCTTCCCTGGGAACCGTGATTAGCGAAAAACTGGTGAACCAACTGCCGCTCAACGGACGTAATTTTATCCAACTTGCAACCCTGAGCCCCGGCGTTAACGGAGTCGGGTTCTCGGCGACTGGAACCATCATGAGCGGCACGCGTCCCGACGATCGGCGCCCCGGCACCGAGATTTTCGCCAATGGCAATCGCGAAGGCTCCAACAATTTTCTTTACGACGGGATTGACGACAACGAGCGGCTGACTCTTTCCATCGTTTTGCGTCCAGCGGTGGAAGCAGTCCGCGAATTCAAGATAGAAACCAACCTCTATAGCGCCGACATTGGTCGCAACTCCGGCGCGGTCGTGGATGTAATCACGAAATCGGGAACCAACCAACTGCATGGAAGCTTGTTCGAGTTTCTGCGCAACTCGGCCATGGACGCTCGCAATTTCTTCAGCCCCAAGGGCACAGCTTTCCCAGCCTTCCGCCTGAACCAGTTCGGCGGCTCCTTCGGCGGACCGGTGGCTCTCCCCAAGCTCTACAATGGGCGGAATCGAACTTTCTTTTTCGTCGACTATGAAGGCTATCGCCGCGACTCGCAGCAGCTTCTTCTCGGAAACGTGCCCACAGTGAAGATGAGGAAGGGCGACTTCAGCGAGACCCCGCCCATCTACGATCCGCTGACCACCCGTGCGAACCCAAGCGGCTCCGGTTTTATCCGCGATCAGTTTGCGGGTAACCAGATTCCGGCCAGCCGATTCGATCCGATAAGCGCGAAGGTTATCAATGCGTATCCACTTCCGACCGGACCTGGACGTTTCAACAATTAGCTTGCGAACCTGGTGCAACATCAGAAATGGAACCAGGGAGACGTTCGCGTCGATCATCAAATCAGCCCTAGGGACAACTTCTTCGCGCGCTGGTCCATTCAGAACACCGAAACCCAGGTTCCCAGCTCCTATCCCCCCACCACCATTCCTGGAATCTCAAAGCCCGTCAACCTCGGCGACGAAGGCTCGTTCGCAGGCACTTCGTTCTCTCCCGATCAACATGCCGTGGCGAGCTACGTGAAAGTGTTCACTCCGAAGCTGATCAACGAATTCCGCGTAGGCTTCAACCGCTTCCGCTTGGATTACACGGCAGATCAATATCAGCCGGGTTCCGCACTTGGCAACCAGTTAGGAGTTCCCAACGCAAACGTCACGCCCAATGAGCAGAACCTTCCTATCTTCTCGCCCGCGAGCTATATCGGCATCGGCCAGACCCGCTCGCTGCCTATCTTCCGTCGCGAGAATACTTTCGAGTACGTCGACAATATGTCGTATACGCTGGGCACCCACACCCTCAAGTGGGGCGCGGACTTCCGACGTCGCCAGTTGACCATCTATCAAACGAACCAGGGCAACGGACGCTTCAACTTCTCGCCCGCGCTGACGGACTCGCGGCAAGGTTCGGGCGGTGATTCGGCGGCTAGTTTTCTGCTCGGCTATCCCACCCTGATCGCTCACGATTACACGCTGAACTGGCCTGGCGAACGCGGCTATGAACTAGGTCTGTTTGTCGCTGACGATTGGCGCGTGAACAAGAAGCTCACCCTAAATCTCGGGCTGCGGTGGGACTACTACAGCCCCTACAGCGAGGTGGCGAACCGTTGGGCCAATTTCAACATCGCAACCGCTAAGATCGACATCGCGGGTCAAAGCGGAGTCGACAAATATGCCGGAATAAAGCCGTACTATAAGAATTTTGGCCCGCGCTTCGGCTTCGCCTACCAGCTCTTCTCCCACACCGTTGTGCGCGGCGGATTCGGCATCTTCTACAATCCCACCGGCAGCGAGGGCGGCAGCTTGCGCCTATTCCGGCAGCTTCCGTTTGGATCCACCATCGCCATTTCGCCCGGCGACATCAATGTGGGGCAGCGCGTCAGCGACGGATTCCCTCCGCTTCAGCCCGTAAACTACGCACTCGCCAACGCCCCCTTTGGGGCGGTGGTCGCCGTCGATCCCCATTTCCGGCCCTCGTACGCCGAGCAGTTCAACGTGACTATCGAGCACGAGATTGCACCCTGGGCTTTGCTTGTGAAAGCGGCCGCAGTTGGAAATCTCGGGCGCCATCTCTATGACACCTACAACGCGAATCAGGCGGTGCCCGGCTCTACCGTGCTCAATACTCGGCGTCCGTTGTATTCCATCGCCCCAAATCTAAGCGACGTGAGCTACTTCACCACGGACGGGTTGAGCGAATATTACGCCTTTCAGTTAACCGTGGACAAGCGCCTTAGCAAGGGATTAAACGGCATTTTGGGTTACGCCTGGTCTCACGCGATCGACGATGTGCCGCTCGAATTTGGCGGCGGCGCGGCGGGACCCCAACCTCAGGACCCGCGCAATGTTCGAGCCGAGCGCGGCAACTCGATCATCGACATGCGACACCGCATGACGTTGAGTTACCTGTATCAATTGCCGTTCGGAAAAGGACAGGCCATGCTGAACCATGGCGGCCCAGCGGATTGGATCCTGGGAGGATGGCAGACGAATGGAATCCTGGTGGTCCAGACGGGGCTGCCTTTTACGCCTACGCTGAACACATCAACGACCAACACCGGCACAGGCAGTCGACCGAACGTGTCGGGAAAGGGGAATAACCCGCACACGTTGCAGCACTGGTTCGATACCAGCATCTTTTCGTCACCCGCGCCTTATACTTATGGCAACGCAGGGCGCGACATTCTGTTCGGTCCCGGACGGGTGAATTGGGACATGTCGCTCTTCAAGAATTTCGTGATCCGGGAACAGACCCGGTTCGAGTTCCGCGCCGAAGCATTCAACGTGTTCAATCATCCGCAATTCGGGCTGCCTAACGCCGCGATCGGCAATGCGCAAGTGGGACAGATCACGAGCACCGTGGGCAACCCGCGGCAGTTGCAGATGGGCCTGCGATTCCAATTCTAGGCCGTTCTACATCTCAGCCAAGGCCGCGTAGACTTGCTCCGCGTGGCCTTCCGGCTTCACCTCGGGGAAGATCTTATGGATCTTCCCCGTTCCATCGATCAGAAACGTAGTGCGGTCGATGCCCATGTACTTCTTCCCGTACATGCTTTTCTCCTTCCACACGCCGTAAGCTTCCTCGACGGCATGATCGGTGTCCGCAAGCAGCGTGAACGGCAGATCGAACTTGGCTTTAAACTTTGATTGGGCCGCCGACTTGTCCGGCGAGACGCCCACGATTACGGTGTCTTTCTTCTCGAATTTTTGAGAGCTATCCCGAAACTCGCACGACTCCTTTGTGCAACCCGGAGTATCCGCTTTCGGGTAGAAGTACAGTACGACGTTTTTCCCGCGCAAGCGCGCGAGTTCGAAATCTTCGCCCTTGTCATCCTGGGCCTGGATGGCCGGGGCGGGATCGCCTTCCTTCAATTCATGATTTGGCATAAGATTCTATTCTCTCCTGGTCAAAGAATCGAGCGGTGTGGGGAGGCAAACACGGATCGGCGCGGAGGCGTTCCAAGTCGTCGACGGTGTCGACGTCATACCAAGCCGGGCCGCATGCAACGGTCAGGCCGCAAGCCGTAGCTGCTTGTATCGTGCGATCCAGCGTATCTTCGGTTGACCACGCGACTCCGTGAAACATGTTCGGATCCGCTCGTCGGCAAGCGATCGCATAGTAGCCTCCGTCGGTGGCGGGTCCGAGGGCCATGTCGGCATGGGAATCGAGCAAAGCCTCAAGATGCTCGAGAGGGAGAGTCGGCGCATCGCTTCCTACAATGATGGCTTGCGGGCGCCCTGCCTCAAGTGCCCGGTTCAGCGCTTGAAACATTTTTAATCCTAAATCCCCTTCATGCTGGAGAACTTGCGGTAGCCCGTGATTCGCCCAGACATTGGTTGCAATATCGGTATGGATTACGAGGTCCGCGCGATGGCGAAGTGATTGTAAACGCTCAATCGAATCGTGCACGAAGGCAGTATGCAAACGGGCGGCTGAAGCGGGCGTGAGCGGGGGTATAAGACGTGTTTTTACCCGCCCAGGAACCGGCGCTTTGGCGAACAGGATCAAGACCGGCCGCATGGCAAGATTGTAAACTAGGAGAGGTCAGTTCACCGGGAGGAGTTAATAATATGCGCAAATTCATAATGTCCGCCGCTTGTGCGGCGCTGATGATGGCGGGTCGCGTCCAGGCTCAAGACGATGCGGTTGCGAAGGGCAAGGACGTCTTCGAGCAATGCGGCGTCTGCCACAACGTTGATAATGATGAGAAGAAAATCGGGCCGTCGCTGAAGGGCTTGTATAAGAAAGCCAAGCTGAAGAATGGCAAAACGGTCACCGATGAGCATGTGATGGCGGTGATCAACGCGGGCGGAGGCGGAATGCCGGCGTACTCGGACACGCTGTCGGACGAGGAAAAGAAGAACGTCCTAGCCTATTTAAAGACGCTCTAGTTTAACGCGCCAGTCGGAGTGCCGAGTTCCGGCTGGCGTGCTAGACTCAAGCAGTAAGTGACCTTCCACAGCAGGGTCCCCATCGTCTAGCCCGGCCTAGGACACCGCCCTTTCACGGCGATAACAGGGGTTCGAATCCCCTTGGGGACGCCACATTCTCCAAGTCCGCTGCCACTCCGAATTTTACGCCTCGCAATCCAGAATCGATACTTCGGAGCAATCCGGTCAGCACTCCGCCTGGGCCCACTTCGATAAACGTGCCCACCCCGCGCTGGGCCAAGTAACGAATCGATTCCGTCCAGCGGACCGGATTTGGCACTTGCTCGAATAAGCCGCGCCGCGCTTCGGCACCTCTTATCACCGCAGTTGCTTGCCAATTGTTCACGAGGGGCACGCGCAAGTCTTTAAACTCCGTCAACTCCAAATCAACGGCCAGACGCTCCTGTGCGGGCTTCATCAGTGAGCAATGAAACGGTGCGCTTACCGGCAGCATCACCGCTCGCTTTGCGCCAGCGGCCTTGGCCAAATCCGCTGCCCGCTGCACCGCACCAGCGTGTCCAGCGATCACGATTTGATCCGGCGAATTCAAATTCGCGGCACTGACCACCTCGCCTTGTGCCGCCGCTCGCAGGATTTCTTCCAGCTTTCCCTCGGGCAATTTCAACAAGGCCGCCATAGCGCCCACGCCCGCCGGAACCGCTTCCTGCATGTACTGGCCCCGCTTGCGAACGAGCCGCAGGGCATCGGAAAACTTCAAAGCACCCGCTGCCACGAGCGCGGAGTATTCACCCAAGCTATGGCCCGCGACGTAATCCGGCATAATTCCGTGCTCTTCCAGAACGCGATACGCCGCAATTGACACGGTCAGCAATGCTGGCTGCGTATTCGTTGTGAGCTTCAGACTTTCATCCGGACCCTCGAAGCACATTCGCGAAATCGCGAATTGAAGCACATCGTCGGCTTCCTCGAACACGGCGCGCGCCGAGGCGAAAGAGTCCGACAAACTTTTGCCCATGCCCGCCGCTTGCGAGCCTTGGCCTGGGAAGAGAAAACCTGTCTGCATGGCAAGTTACAATCAATTTTATCTTCCCTGCCGAGGTTCGTCGTGCGACTTTCAGAAATCTGTGTTCAGCGGCCCATCTTCGCTTTCATGCTCATTATGTTTTTGGTCGTGATGGGCGTGTTCAGCTTCATGCAATTGGGCGTCGACCTCTTTCCGAAAAGCGATCCCGCAAGCGTAAACATTCGCGTTCAACTTCCGGGGTCGAGCCCTGAGGAGATGGTGTCCCAAGTGGTGCTGCCGATCGAGGATGCAGTCTCGGCCGTGAGCGGCATCGACGAACTGCGGGCGTTCGTGTCCGAAGGAAACGCGAACATCATGGTGCAGTTCGTGCTTGAGCGGGACATCAACCAGGCATCCGACGACGTTCGAGAGAAGGTTAGCGCGGCAATGCGGAATCTTCCGCCCAACGTTCTGCCGCCCACTGTCCAGAAGAACGATCCCGACAGCGATCCGGTGATCACTTTAGCCGTAAGCGGCAACGTGCCCGTGCGCGAGTTAACCGAGGTTGCAGAGAAGCGCATTCAACGGGCGCTTGAGACAGTGGACGGGGTCGCCGGGGTGGATATTTCAGGCGGCCGCAAGCGCCAGATCAACATTCTGCTCGACCTGAATAAGATGAACGCGTATAAGCTGACAGCCCAAGACGTTCAGAACGCTCTGGTGAATGAAAATATCGAAGCACCAGGAGGTCGAATCGTTCGCGGCATGAGCGAGTTGGGCGTGCGCACGCTTGGACGAGTGGATCATGTGGCCGAGTTCAACGACATCATCATCAAGAACGTGTCCGGCACACCTATCCGTATTCACGATGTGGGTGGCGCCGAAGACGGAATGACTGAGCGGAGATCGTTCTCTTACTACCAAAACAAGCCCGCGGTTACGCTCGATGTGCGCCGGCAGATCGGGATGAACACGGTGAACGTGGTACAGGGAGTTCAGAAAAAACTGCGCGCGCTGAATCAGCAACTGCCACCGGGTATTCATCTGGACGTCATCAAAGAACAGGCGACGTTCATCAAAAACTCGGTAAGCGCACTGGAAGAGCACTTGGTTCTGGGGAGCCTGCTGGCTTCGCTCATCGTCTTTCTTTTTATTCGCGACTGGCGCATGGTATTGATCAGCTCGATTGCGATCCCAACCTCCATCATCACGACGTTTACATTGATGCGGATCATGGACTTTACGTTGAACTCCATGACGCTGCTGGGGCTCACGCTTGCGGTGGGCATCGTGATAGACGATGCCATCATCGTCCTTGAAAACATCTATCGCTTCATCGAAGAGAAAGGCATGCCGCCCTATGAGGCTGCGATCCTGGCCACCAAGGAAATCGCGCTGGCGGTGATGGCCACCACGCTTTCGCTGGTGATCATCTTCGTTCCCATCGCGTTCACATCGGGCTATGCCAAGCGCTATCTGGCCCAGTTCGGCTGGACCATGGCGATGTCGATTCTGGTATCGATGCTGGTCGCATTTACTCTCACTCCCGCGCTCAGTTCGCGTCTGCTGAAGAAGCGGCTGGGCATCACGAAGACTGGGCATGGCAAACCGAGCCACGAACACACGTTCTTCGATAGGTCATACGTGAGCGTGCTGGATTGGTCGCTCCGCCACCGCTGGGTGATCATCGCTATCTGCATCGTCACGTTTGGGTCCACCTTCGTGATCAACAAGTTTATCGGACGCGACTGGATGCCGCAGGAGGATCAGAACGAGCTTTCCGTTGGCTTGGAACTGCCGGAAGGCTCATCGCTCGAGGCTACCGAAAAGATTACGGTTGAGATCGCTAAGCAGATCGAGAAGATTCCGGGCGTAACGGTGGTGATCCCCGCTTCGTTCTCGGGGTTTCTGGATCGGGTGACCATGGCGCAGATCACGGTGCTTCTCAAACCTGCCGACGAACGCCCAGATATCGTCACCATGGGTGCGAAGGTTCGCCAGATTACGAAGAACTACGCTTATGTTCGCCCTCGCGTCACGTTTCCAAATGCTCTCGGCGGGCGTGATTCATTCGCTCCGATTCGGGCTCAGTTGCTCGGTCCCGATCTGAATAAGCTGGTGGCCATCGCTAAGGCGGCGAATCAGCAGCTTGTGAAGCAGCCCGCGATCGCAGACATCAAGGTCAACCTCAACCTCAACAACCCGGAGTTCCAGGTCAACATCGACCGGCCACTCGCTTCCGATCTAGGCGTTCGCGTTGCGGACATCAGCAGCGCGGTTCGACTGCTGATGTCGGGAGAAGACCAGATCTCGTCATTCAAGGAAGACTCCGAACAGTATAAAGTCACGATGCGGCTGCTGCCTGAGCAGCGAGACGATCCCGCGATCCTTAGCCGCTTAAATGTGCCATCTGCCAAGCTCGGCCTGATCCGGCTCGACTCGGTCGCCAAGATCGAGCGCGGCCTGGGTCCCAGCCGAATTGACCGATTCAATCGCCAGTTCACGGTAGGCATATATGGCAATATCGCGCCAGGGCACTCTTTGGACGAAGCCGCACGCCAAGTCCAAGGGGTGATGGATGGGCTGGATCTTCCACCCGGCTATCAGACATTTTTCTCAGGGCAGGTGAAGATTCTCGAGGAGACGACCACGAACATGATTCTGGCGTTCTCGCTAGCATCGATTTTTATGTACATGGTGCTGGCGGCGCAATTCGAAAGCTTGACTCACCCGTTCATTATTCTGATGACACTGCCACTTTCGATCCCATTCGCGCTGCTCTCGTTGATCGCCACGGGCCGGTCGCTGAATCTGTTCAGCGCTCTAGGGGTGCTGCTGCTGCTCGGGATCGTGAAGAAGAACGGAATTCTTCAGATCGATTATATGAACCGGCTGCGGGAGGAAGGGGTCGCTCTGCACGAGGCAATTCTGGAAGCGAACCGGGTGCGACTCAGGCCGATTTTGATGACTACGTTTTCCATCGTTGCGGGGCTGATTCCGACGGCTGTCGGGATTGGCGCGGGAGCCTCGCAGCGGTCGGCCATCGCGGTCACGATCATTGGCGGACAAACCCTGTGCCTGATGCTAACGCTCTTGGTGGTTCCGGTTGGGTATTCGATGGTGGAGGACGCGAAGGGGTGGGTTAGTCGGCGGCGTTTCGCAGCAGGGCCCGCGCAAGCTCCGGCTGCCGGCGATTGAAACGCTCGAGATGAAGTCGTAAAACAAATCTGATCCCATTTTGTTGTACAATGGTGGCTTCGGGAGGTGGATCTTCAGCAGTAGTTGGCTCCCAAAATTCGTTTCGGCTGCCACGCCCTCTTTTTTGCCCGCCATTGTTCGCGATAATGTCCGCAAGAATGTTCGAAAGATCCCCGCTGTCTGCTTCTCTCAGATTTTCCCGGACGAATGCCGGATTTGCGCGAGTCCTCTCCAAGAGCTTAGCCGCATTCCCGTTTGCTCTGCCTGCTTAAAAAAGCCTGAACCCCTGCACGCCGAGTATTACTGCTCTTGCTGCCGGACCCCGTTCTTAAGCGCGTTCCCATTGGATGATAACGGCATGTGCGGGATTTGCCGCCGCGGTGCAAGCGGGTTCGACGCAGCATATTCCTACGGTTCGCATGAAAACGAATTGCGAGAACTCATCCATATATTCAAATACGGCGGAGTTCAAACGTTGGCCCGTCCGCTAGGCAAGTTTCTTTCAATAGCGCTTCCTCGCGATCAGAGTTTTCAGGTGATTGTTCCACTTCCCATTCACTGGCGCAAGCGCTGGCAGCGGGGCTTCAATCAAGCAGAACTTCTGGCAACCGAGATTGGCCGACGCATTGGAGTACCCGTTCGCAACGCGGCAATCCGGGTACATCAAAAAGCCGCGCAGGCTGGATTGACCAACGCGAAGCGTCGTGAAAATGTCGCGGGCGCATTTCGCGTCAAACGGCGGCATGGTTTGACAGGCAAGCGCGTTCTTCTCATTGACGACGTGTTGACGACGGGCGCGACCGCCAGCGCTTGTGCGAAGGTTTTGAAGCGGGCAGGCGCCACCCATGTGTCGCTGCTCACCGTTTCGCGGGCGGACCGCCGTATTGTCGCGATAGATCATAAAGGCCCTGACCTCGATTTTCAAGGCCTTGCCGCAAAGTTTCCTGAATCGACTGCTTCCGGGAGCCCTGAACATGCCAAGCTTGGATCGTTTACATAAGCCGGTACTCGTCTTAAACGCCAGTTTCGAACCGATCAATATCTGCGCGGCCAGGAGGGCGCTTGTGCTTGTTCTGAAGGGCGTTGCGTCGGCGGAGGAGCATTCGGCTTCGCACGTGCACTCATCGCGCCACACGATTCGGGTTCCGTCCGTCATACGGTTGCTCGAATACCGCCGCATCCCTCATCAAACGCGGGCGCTCTCTCGAAAGAACATTCTCATGCGGGATCGCTACACTTGCCAGTATTGTCACCGCCTGCTGCCCTCCGGTGAACTAACTCTGGACCACGTAATTCCAAGGTCCAGGGCTGGCGAGACTACATGGGAGAATCTGGTTGCTTGCTGTCACCCTTGCAATAATCGGAAGGGGAGCCGAACCCCGGAGGAAGCAGGGTTCAAACTGGCGCGCGTGCCACGGCCCTTTAGCCTCCATACCAGTCGACATTTAATGCGGCTGTTGGCGAAGGGCGACGATCAGTGGCGCAAGTATTTGTTTTACGAGTAAAGTTCGCCAGGAAGCACCCGCGCTATTGCACGGGTGCGGTGTCTTTCTGAGGGGTCGGAGCCTTCTCTTTTTCTTTTTCCCTGGCTTTTACCGGGCTAATCAGGACATGAGCGTTGCGGCCCTCAAGCTTGGGCTGGCTCTCGATAGTGCCGTAGGCGATTAGATCTTCGGCAAAGCGCTGGAGCAATTTCCGGCCAAGATCGGTGTGCGCGATTTCGCGCCCGCGAAACTGAACCACTGCCTTTACGCGATTGCCTTCCTTCAGGAATCGAATCGCGTGGTTTCTCTTGAAATCGTAATCGTGATCGTCGGTATTCGGACGGAACTTCAGCTCTTTCACCAAAATCACATGCTGCTTTCGCTTGGCTTCGTGCTGCTTTTTCTTGTTTTCGTATTGCCACTGGCCGTAATCCATCGCCTTGGCGACTGGAGGTTCGGCGGTGGGCGCAATGAGAATAAGATCCAAGCCCATGTCCTGCGCCTTGCGAACGGCCGCAAGCGTGGACATGATCTCGACGGATCCGTCCGGAAAAACTGCCCGGACTTCTCTTACCCGGATTGCTTCGTTTACGTTTTCCCTGATTCTGGGACGGCGCGGAGGGAGATTTCTCGGAGGAATCATCTAGAGGTGGTTGCGGGAATTGTTAAGACGGCTCATTGTTTTTTAAGATCTCCCAAAAACTAGGGGGGACACCTGTCATTATAGACGGATTCTAACAGAATTTGATACGCCATCATTTAGTGCTAATCTGATCGCCATGCACCGCTGCATGTCAGTCGCATCTTTCCTCCTTCTGCTCGTCGGCTTCTCTCCCGGCGCCGAAATCCCTCAAGGGGCCCATCTGCTGCTCCGCATGGTGAATTCGGTGAACACGAGGAGCGCACAGGAGGGCGATTACGTATACCTGCATACGGCCAGCCCGATCAGTGTCAATGGTCAGATTCTCCTGCCCGTCGGAAGCTATGTGCAAGGCGTGGTCTCACGCACGCAGCGAAGCGGACGCGTGAAGGGCAGAGCCGAACTGGGTATCCGACTCGAAACGCTTACCCTAGCCAGCGGCCAGACGCTCAAGTTCGCGCCGCATCTCAACTCGGTAGATGGCAGCGAGTCCGAACAGTCCGTCGACAGGCGCGAAAGCATGATCCAGCAGAAAGGCGAAAAACTGCACGACGTAGGACGCATCGCCATCCTGGCAGGGACGGGCGCATCCATCGGCGGAATCGCGGATCGAAGTTTTCGGGGCGCGGGGATCGGAGCCGGAGCAGGCAGCGCCGTTGGACTCGCGACCGTCTTGCTCTCCCGCGGCAAGGAAGTGGAACTTCGGCAAGGTACAACCCTCGACGTGGTTTTCGATCGGCCTGTCGCGGTCGAGTAGCCGGATGCTGAAGATCGGAACCGTGAAGTGGCAAGGGAAATGTTCCAGGCACCCAAAATTCGATCCGTCGTCGGATGGGCCGAACGCGATCAGGGGCGAGTGCCCCCGCTGCCACGATCTGATGACGATTTACGAGAACCACCAACGCACGCTGCGGCTAATGCGCACGTTCACTCCTCCGGCTCGAAAGAAGCAGGCGCTGGATCCAATTCGAGCCCGTCAGCAGAATCTCTTCAGCTCTAACGCCTAACCTTTCCTTCTTTTTGAAAACCGCTGAAACGGGGCCCCTCTTCTCTGCACTAGAGAGTGTTCCAAATGGAACTGAAGGAGTAAATAATGGCAGAACCCACCAAAACTCGTGCCGGACAATCCCCAGGCAACACCTCTCCGGGCGACTTTCCGAAGCAACGCGAACTGATCGTCATGGCGAAACCGGAAGCGGCGCTCCGCTCCAAACGCGACGGCGTAACCTCGGTCGCCGGTGCCGATGTATCCCCGCTGGCGAACTTTCTGGCATCGGAAGGCGTCACGTTGCAGCCTCTGTTCGGTGTCTCGGAAGACCACCTCAAAGCTGAAGCGGAAGCCCTTTCCCCTACGGCCGGCAACGTCCCCGATCTCTCCGTGTACTACCGCGTACAGGCGCCCGATTCCAGGCTTGACTATCTTGCGGAACAACTGCGTCAGCATGATGTGGTGGATGCAGCGTACGTCAAGCCCGCTGGCGAACCGCCCGTGGCTGCGGCTACTCAACGTATTGAGGTGTTGAACCAAATGGCACCGCTTGCGGAAGATGCGCCCCCGGTCAGTCCTGACTTCACCACCCATCAAGGCTATCTCGATGCGGCACCGGGAGGCGTGGATGCGCGCTATGCCTGGACCGTTCCGGGCGGCGGCGGTGCTGGTGTGAATCTAATTGATTGCGAATGGGCCTGGAACCTCACGCAAGAGGACTTGGTCCTCAACGAAGGCGGAGTGGTAGTTGGCGCCGCAGCGGGCGATAACAATCACGGGACGGCGGTTCAGGGCGAGATCGGTGGCAACCGCAACGGGTTCGGAATTACGGGCATTTCTCCGGATGTATTCCGGCGCTTTGCCGCGTTCTCCCTGCCCACAGCTTCGGTGATTCGCTCCGCCGCGAACCTGCTGAACCCCGGTGACATTATGTTGCTGGAAATTCACCGTCCTGGGCCGCGTGCGACGGGAGTCGGGCAGCAGGGCTATATCGCCATCGAGTGGTGGCCTGATGACTTCGATGCAATTCAGTATGCGAGCAGCCGCGGCGTTGTTGTCGTCGAAGCCGCAGGGAACGGCGCTCAGAATCTCGACGATCCTATTTACAACACTCCCGCTGCGGGATTCCCGGCTAGCTGGAAGAATCCGTTTAATCGAGCCAACCGCGATTCGGGCGCAATCCTGGTGGGTGCCGGCGCTCCCCCTCCCGGCACGCACGGACAGAATTGGGGTCCGGACCGCTCCCGCCTGGACTTCTCTAACTATGGCGCTTCCATCGACGCTCAGGGCTGGGGACGCGAAGTCACTTCAACCGGGTACGGGGACCTGCAGGGCGGCGCGAACACCAACCTCTGGTACACGGACAGCTTCAGCGGCACGTCCAGCGCTTCGCCGATAATCGTAGGAACGATCGCCTGCGTTCAGGGCATTCTGAAGCATCAGGGCCGCATCCCGCTCAGCCCTGCGCGAGCCCGCGATCTACTCCGCAGTACTGGCACTTCTCAACAGGATGCGCCGGGCCGTCCGGCAACGCAGCGTATCGGCAACCGCCCTAACTTGCGCCAGCTCATTCCTTCCGCGTTGCAGACGTCCACGTTCGGCGGCGTTCAATTTACGGGAACGGTTGCAGCTAACCAAACGGCGCGCTGGTTTACGTTCAATTGGCCCGCGCACTGGCACATGGTCTGGACCGCGGTTCCCACCACGCTCAATACCACGTCTCCGCAAATCCGCGTGAAGGTTCAAGTGGAGCGCTCTTCCTTCCAATTCATCACGTACTGGATCAACGTCACAAATTTTACGGGCGTTCCCGTTACATTCGAGGCACGCTACAACGTGCTCGGCTGGTAAATACTTTCAACTTTAAAGGAGAAATACACAATGTCAGTAGGAGTTCAATTTACAGGAACGGTCGCCGCTAATGCGACACAACGCTGGTTTACTTTCAATTGGCAGCCGCAGTTGCACGTGGAGTGGAACGTGGTGCCAACGTCTCCAAGGCCGGGCGCGCCGCAAATCGAATGGAACGTGGAGGTGGAGCGGTCCAGCGCCACCGCCGTTACGTACTACATCGACGTTCACAACCTCACGCCCGTACCGGTCAACATCGAAGCGCGCTACGCGATCATGAGTTAGGAGCGAATATGCGAATCACTATCGACTCTGAAGCTCAAGACCAGGTAGCCATTGGGACGCAGCCGATGGCTGGCGGATCGGGTCCCGCGTCGCTTGACGACGTGAATAGCACGGCCCCGGCTACAGGTGGGATGGACAACAGCGGGGGTGAGCCTTCCGCTGAGCTGGTGGCAGCCGTAGCCGCCGCATCGGGTCCGCAAGCCCCAGCCGGAAGCAGCCGTAAAAACGGGATCGACGGCGGATCAGCCCCGACCCTGTAGTTGGAGGAAACCGCCGCGAAAACCATTCGCGGCGGCGCATCCCACCTCAATAGTCAAATTGCGGTTCAATCAAGTCGTGCGGGCGAACATTTCCGGCCAAGGCGATCCTATAAGTTAGGCGCGAGTAACCTACCCTTATGGTTGATCTTCTTTGCCTGTTCCAATTCGTTCATTCCGGCGATCATCTTGAGACCCTCTTGCCCTGCGTCGCCCAATTGTTCCAAAGTGGCCACAATGCCTCGCCGCCGTTCAACTAATTCAGGCCTCGTGAATAGTCCTGTTAACCGGGACGCTACTTCCTTATCGGACCAGATTTCACCATGGTGGAACGCGACCATACAAGCTGCCGGCTCGTACGACAGAGTCCCTGGGCTGGTCTCAATGGCCCTCATCCACTGTATCTGTTTCTCGCTGAGCGTGGGCTTCCAAGCGTAGCGTCGTAAGCCAAGCTGGGTACTGAGAGCGTACGCCGTCACGTTATTTTCTATTTTCGAGGGAGTACTCAGCCACAGTGATAGTAAACGATCCAGCACTAGAGGTGAAGGTTGAATCGGATACTCCTGTCGATCCACGATATTTCCCCAGGTCCACGTGGCGGCGTGTCGAAGAGCTGGAGACTCCTGAAACAGATGCTGCTCAATATAGCTCAAAGGCACTATGTTCTCGAGCAAGTAGCGTGCATCCGGCATCATGACCTCATCACCAATGCCCCACAGAAGTCCCAAACAGCTGTGTAGCCCGCGCGATATGTCCTCGGCGATATGGCTGTTAAGAAGTCGGTTCAGTTCTGCCCACCCCTCGCTGCTATCCCAAAACGTCTCGGGCTCGCGATACCTCGCAAGGCCTGCATAGGTGTGACTCAACCAAATCTCGGGTGACCACTGCATAGGCAGATACAGGAGCCATGCTTGATGCAGCAACTCTTCCCCGTAAGGTCCGCGACTTAGCGCCCGCGAGTCGTGAGTCGCAGATAGTGAGCCTGTGAAGCGAGTAAAGAGAGCTACCAGTTGCAGCGCACCTTTAAGAGTTTCTGGTGCCGCTTCCGCTTCCTCTAGCAAGCACTGCACCACTCTCGCGATGGGAGCCGGCAACTTCGAAGCATACCCCAGCCATTCTTTTTTGCCTGGAAAGCTCTCGTTGGCCTCAAGTTTCTGGCGCAACCGATTTCCCTGCTCGACCAGCGCCCCCATCAATGGTTCTGCTTGTTTCCTAGCCAACACAGCTGCCATCGGAATCACCTCTTTCCATTCCTCCTGGGTGACGTAGCTCTTCAATGGCGTGAGTACAGTGTCGTTTTTGTCATAATTTATGTAATGCCCCTCGACGGCGGCGACAGCGGCGAGATATTCCTGAAATGTAAGATGCCTGAACTGGTAAAACGGAACCGTTCCGACTCCTTCCGCCTGACGCCCAGCTTCGACGAGTAAGCTGGACCGTAGCTCGACACGTCTTAAGAATTCCTGCGGGTTGTCTTTTGCATAGCGACGGATCTGAGGCACCTTTTCACGGGCATCTTCCAGCAGGGTCAGCAACTCCTTCTCTGTCGCGGTCTGCTTTCCATCACGCATGAGCTGGAAAGCCACAAACGCGAGCTGGGGCACCGCTTCCTTCGGGTTCAGAGGTTCATGGCCCTTGATATTCCAAGTGTCCAGCAGCACCTCGACCGCGCGGCTATAGAGACTAACACGGTCTGGCGGCAGACGTCCAGCACCATGTTTCACTACGAGCAGCATGGTCAGCAGGAGCGGATTTTCCGCTAGGCGGCGCAACGACTCATTTCGCATAAGAAGCTCAGACACCTGCTTGCTCTCCGCCTGAGCCTCTTGGGACTCTCCGGTCATCAGGCGATGCCAGTGATCGCAGAGCATGGCGATGGCATCCGAGCCCAGTGGGGCCACGCGCCAACGGTGGCAGAAACGCGCTAGACTCGGAGCCACCAGACTGAACCCCGCTTCGCGGCTGGTAATGACAACATGCGTGAGATCGTTCTCCGCCAGAAACGACTCCAGATTTTCAACGAACGTAGTACGTAAGGCATCGTCATGGATTTCATCTAAACCGTCTACAAGGAGGAGAATACGTCCCTTCTTGAAAAGCGGAATTAGCGCATCCCCCAATCCGAGCAACCCAGGTTGACCAGTGATGTCCGAAATGTTTTTTAGAAGGGTATGAATCGGGCGATGGATATGTTCGCGCCACTCGCGACATCTGATAAGAACCGGCGTGAGATCGAGGTCCGGAAGGGCGTCTGAGGACGCGTGTCGGCGGGGGATGTCCGCATAGGCCACTGCGAGGCGCTTTAGCAGTAAAGTCTTACCGCCGCCCGGCAGTGCGAGAATGGCGAGCCGTTTGTGCTTCGCGAACACCTCACCAAAAGAACGCGGCTCTTTGTTCTTCTCTTGCCACTTGAGAAGCTTTTGTTCACGCTCAGGGTCGGTGTCTGGAATTTCGGGGGGAGATGGCAAAACTTTCAGCGGGACGAACAGAAGCTCTAAATTGAAGCGGCGCTGGGCGGTGTCCATATCGGCGCGCACACCCTCAATCGTCATCTGGCCGCAGTCCTTCAACAGAAATGCACGATAGTCTTTGAGTAGCCTTGCGTGCTCCGAAGTGCTTGAAGATGCTTTCGGGGAGCCCTTCTTTGTTGTAGCTGCGTGCTTAGGGGCCGGAAAATATTTCAGCAGAAACGCTGGGAGTTCACTGTGGCCGGTGCCGTAGCCGATCGGTTCAACGAAACCTTGCCATGTGGGATCCGCGTGACGGGCCGCGACTTCCCCATGTGTGACAAGTGCGTAATGTTCCAGGGCTGCGGTCTTCATCTTTTCTCTCAGCCAGTTGACTAAGGCTGAGAAGTTCGGGTCAGCAAACGTGTCCCCACAACCAATGAAGAGCATGCGTTGAAATGATCCAAGACTCCGCTGGATCAGATCGCGCACCTCGTTTGCTAGCGTGGTTTGATAGTCACGAATGCCTAGGATACACGTGGCAGGCGCATCCCATGAGCCGTGAAGATGGAGAATTCCCTTACTTTCCCGACGCATCCACTGGCTGACTTTGGCTGCCTCCGCGAGGGTCACTGGAGGAAGTCCAGTGACCCTTTCCAAAAGGGGATCATAGTTGAGAGTGCAAAGCGGAATTCCCGCAGTATCCAGCGCGCGAAGTGCTGTTTCTAGCCTTTTGTTTGCGGGCTGGACAGGCTTGAACACACTTTCGAGCCACCGCGCGTAAAGATCGCTATGCGGAGCGTTGAGTTTGCGACCCATGAATTCCGCCGCGCCGAGGAGCTCATCGAGATCGGTGGAGTCTAGCTGGGCTTGCCAAGCCTTTGCCTGTGACTCGCTGATCTTTCCCTTCTTCACGCCATGGGAAAACCCATCCAGAACTAACCCCTTCCACGAGAGAGCGGGGATTCTGTTGTTCGTCAGGCCAATGCTGACACCAGTGCCGATGACAGCTACGAGCTTGCCACTGCGAGCAGAATCAATAAGCTTTGACATACCCTCCGAGAGGACTGGACGGGAGAGCGTCTTACCGGAAAATTTGGCACGCATAATGGCGAGTTATGATCCTGTCCGGTCACGATAACATAAATACCTGGGTGGCTCCGCATTATTCCGGTCAGCAGGCGTTCAGTTGAATCTAGAGAAACGGCGTGATCGATCGGGCGCCAAACCATGATCGACGGCGGATCAGCCCCGACCCTGTAGTTGGAGGAAACCGCCGCGAAAACCATTCGCGGCGGTTTACTAAAGAATGTACCGGCTCAAGTCCTGATCCTTCACGATCTCGGCCAGTTGCTTCCGCACGTAGGCCGCGTCAATCCGAACGTTCTTCTTTTTCAAATCCGGACCGGCGAACGAGATCTCTTCCAGCAGCTTCTCCATGATCGTGTGCAGGCGCCGCGCACCGATATTTTCAGTCATTTCGTTCACTCGACTAGCGAACCCCGCAATTTCTTGAATGGCATCGTCGGTGAAGGTGAGCTTGATCCCCTCGGTTTCCAGGAGCGCGGTGTACTGCTTGATCAGCGCGTTCTTCGGCTCCTTCAGAATGCGAATAAAATCAGCCTCGGTGAGCGATTTCAGCTCCACGCGAATCGGAAAGCGGCCTTGCAGCTCGGGGATCAGATCGCTCGGTTTAGAAACGTGAAATGCCCCGGCAGCCACGAATAGAATGTGGTCCGTTCGAACGAATCCATGGCGCGTGTTTACCGTAGTTCCTTCCACGATCGGCAGGATGTCGCGCTGCACTCCTTCCCGGCTCACGTCCGGACCATGTCCGGATTCGCGCCCCGCAATCTTATCGATCTCATCGAGAAAAATGATGCCGCTCCGTTCCACTCGCTCAAGGGCCGTGCGCGTCACTTGCTCCATATCGATGAGCTTCTGCTCTTCTTCCTGGACAAGGTAATCGATAGCCTCCACCACGCGCATCTTACGTTTGCGCGTGCGATTGCCGAAAAGGCCTGGCAGGACATCCTTGAGGTTGATGTCCATATCTTCCATTCCGCCATTGGTTGAGAGCTCGAACGTGGGACCGCGCTCTTTGACGTCAATCTCAACCATGCGATCGTCGAGCTTGCCCACGCGCAACTTATCGCGAAGCTTTTCACGAGTCCGGTCTGCTGATTCCGAGGCCTCGGGTTGAGGAGGCATCAACAAATCCAGCAGCCGCTCTTCGGCATTCTTCTCCGCCCGGTCAGCGACTTCTTCGAGCCTTTGCTCGCGCACCATATCGATCGCGATATCCACCAGATCGCGAATCATCGATTCCACGTCGCGCCCCACATAGCCAACTTCGGTAAACTTGCTCGCCTCCACCTTGAGGAAGGGGGAGTTAGCCAACTTTGCCAAGCGCCGGGCAACCTCGGTTTTGCCCACGCCGGTCGGCCCCATCATCAAGATGTTTTTCGGCATCACCTCTTCGGCCATCTCGGGTTCCAACTTCTGCCGGCGGATTCGGTTGCGGAGGGCAATGGCCACGGCGCGCTTGGCGTCCGCCTGGCCCACTACGTACTTGTCTAGTTCCTGAACGATTTCTCTCGGAGTTAACTCATCGAGCATCGGCTGTTCGTCACTCGCCTGGCCAGGCAGGTAAATGACCATCTAGAGTTCCTCGAAAGTGATGGATTCGTTCGTGTAGATACAGATCTTGCCCGCGATGGTCATGGCCTTCTCGACAATTTCCTTCGCTCCCAGTTTAGTATTTTCAACCAATGCGGTGGCGGCAGCCTTCGCGAATGGCCCGCCGGACCCGATGGCCGCGATCTCGTTATCCGGTTCGATCACGTCGCCATTGCCGCTCACGATAAAGGTGTCCTCTGTATCGGCAACCAGAAGGAGCGCTTCCAAATGACGTAGAGCGCGGTCGGTCCGCCACTCTTTGGCGAGTTCGACAACGCTTCTCGGGAGGTTGCCGTTAAACTGTTCGAGTTTCGCCTCAAAGCGGGAGAAGAGTGCGAAGGCGTCGGCTGTCGACCCCGCGAAACCGGCGATGATCTTATCTTTATAAAGACGGCGGAGCTTCTTCGCGGAGGATTTCAAGACTTCCTGGCCGAGCGTTACTTGTCCGTCGCCAGCCATGACAACCTTTCCGGTCCTGCGCACGCAGAGAATGGTTGTCGATCGTATCTTCTGTTTCATGCAAGTTAATTCAGTGTACCTTGGCCCCATTCCGGCACCTTCGCGGTCAGGTAAAATGTGAGTCTGCCAAACGATTCCCGCCTGAACCGGAAAAGCGCTCCATACTTGCTGCTGTGCGGACTTGCCGCTGTCTTCGCCGCCGGGCTGGTCGTCTACTCGCAGACGATTGCGTTCGCTTGGGACGAGGGGTTCCACCTGCTCGCCGCCCAACTCATCAAACACGGCAAACGACCCTACCTTGATTTCTTTTTGCCGCAAACACCCCTGAACGCCTACTGGAATGCCGCATTGATGACCATCTTTGGAGAGAGCTGGCGAGTGGCGCACGCCGCCGCTTCCGTGGAGAGCGTGGGCGCCGGTTTGCTAGCCGCCGATTATGTGTTCTCCCGCTTCCCAGTCACCCGTTGGCGTGTAGCTACGGCCTTTACCGTTCTCTGTTTGATGAGTTTTAATGAGGGCGTGGTCCAATACGGGGCCGTGTCTCAAGCGTACGGCCTCTGTCTCCTGCTGATCGTCGCTGCATTTCGCGTGTCGGCCAGAGCAGTTGAGCGGGAGAGCGTGCTCCTGGCAGGGCTGGCGGGTCTGCTCGCAGGCGCTGCTGCGGCGTCCTCACTTCTTACGGCTCCGGTGGTTCCGGTTTTTCTTCTCTGGATCATAATCTATAACCGCATTGGCAGCCGCGCACGGAAGCTAGCCGCCTTTCTCGCCGGTGTTGTGATTGCGTTCTCGCCGGTGATCTGGCTTTTTGTGCAAGGGCCGCGCCAAGTGTTTTTCAACATAGTAGAGTTTCATGCCTTCCATCGGCAGGACAAATGGGATGGTGCTCTCGCCCACGATGTCGAAGTTTGGGCCGCATGGCTCGGCTCCACCCAGGCCTTCGTCTTAGCGTTGCTTGCCGTTTTCGGGCTGGCGTTCGTCTGGCGTCGAAGCGCCTGGGAAAAGCAGCAGCGAGCGGAATTTTACCTGTGCGGATGGCTCACCTTGGCGATCAGCGCTCACTTGCTAAACGCCCATCCGACCTTTCAGCGATACTTCTTACTCACTGTTCCGTTTCTTGCTATCTTGGCCGCTTCGGGACTCTACGGCTTGGTGCTGCGTCTGGTGGATCCGCCTCGACGTCCTTGGTGGCCCGCGATGTTGGTTATCGGACTCACTGCTTTAGGGCTCGCCAGGTCCGTCTATTCCGAAGCGGGCAATTTCAATTGGAAGCAAGCCCAGGAGCTTGCCGACAAGATCGATCAAGTGACTCCTGCCGGAGGTTTGGTGTTGTCGTCTGAGCACAGTTATTTTCTAAGCCGACGGATGCCGCCCCCGGGAATGGAGCACGCCGATTCTCACAAGCTCAAGTTGGCTTCGGAATTGGCGGCTCGTCTTCATGTCGTGCCCGATGATGAGTTGCGCAAACGGGTCCAAGCGGGCGTCTTCAGCACGGTAGAGGATTGCGACGATAACGAAGCGCACGTGAAGGCGTACGGACTCGCCCAGATTTATTCGCAGACAGTGGAGATCGGGGATTGTGCTGTATTCTGGGACCGCAAGCCCACTCCCCCTCGATAACTACCGAGCTGTGACCCCAAGGAAGCGGTACTAATTTCGGAGCAGTCCGAACTTGACTGCCAGTGAGCATGAAACCGTGCTCACTGACGGCGCAAAGTACGGTACGGGGATGAGATACACTGCCACAGGAGAGAAATACGCTGCCCCAGGAGAGAAATCCCCAGATCTAAACGACGCGACGTCAAACCAAGGACTGATCACTGCTGGCGAATCGGCAAGTGCCAGAATCGGTCCGAGTCCCAACCCGGCCGTATCGCTCAGTTTCTTGGCCTGAGCCCGAGCGTCGGCAACTAGATCGGGGATTGCACACGTTTGCGACGCGCGGAGTTGGGGGGACACGTCCGAGCCCTGCACCGCGAAGGTAAGTGCCAGGCCCCTACTCTGCTGCGCAATGTTCCCCTGCAAAGTCGAGAGCGTGGCGGTCGTATTCTTCAACGCGGCAAAGGGGACGGCAAGCGAGAAAGTCCAAGCCAGCGACGTTTCTGGCAATAAGTTCCGCAAAGGTATTCCGGTAATCGTATTCACTCCAGCGAGATTGGCGGAGGTAATGCCGGTGCCTTGCAATGCAGCGATGACGGCATCCAAGCCTGTGCTCAAGTTTGAAGTGACCGTAATACTGAGAGTCGCCAGATCAGGCTGTAAAGTAACCACCCGCGATGCCTGTATCGTTACCGAGTTGGAATCAAGCTGGCCAAAGCAAGAGAGGCCGCAAGCAAGCAGGAGAAATGCGACTCGCCGCATCCTACTGGAACCTCACGAGTCCCAATTTCACAGTTATGGAGCACACTGGCGCGATGCCAGTGGCACCGGACATGGCGAGAATTGGGCCCAAAGAGAGTACGCTGGCGTCAGCTATTTTCTGAGCTTGTGCTCGCGCGTCGGAGAGCAGATCCGGGACGGAGCAGGGGACGGACTGTTGCGCCTGAGGCGAAACCTGCGTTCCCTGAAGACTAAAGGAAAGCGTCAAACCGCTGTTGTTCTGGGCGATGCTCTTTTGCAAAGCCGTGAGCACGGCGGCAGTGTCCTTGATCTTGGAAATGGGAACGATCAACGTAAAGCTCCACTGGATTTGCGGCTGGATTGGTGGACCCGTTATCGGAAAAGGGCTTAGGATTAACCCGCTAAACCCGCCGCCTCCGCCGATGCCCGTAAAGTTCGCAGCCGTGAGCGGGGATCCTTGGAGCGCTGCCAGCACATCTGTAAGACTTACGTTTGCGCCGGAAACCACAGATACGGAAAAGTTCGCGGCGTCGGCCTGAACGGCCGCATTCCTGCTCGCGGTGACCGTAACCGAATTGGAGTCAAGCTGCGCGAATGCGCTCACCGCAAGCAGGAGACCGGCTACGAGAGCGCGCTTCATCATGTTTGCAGTATAGTGCATCGCTGGCGCAGTTTACGATACACTTCGGCTAAGGGCGCTGTTGGGCCACAAGAAGTACTGATGCAGTTAGGAATCGATTTCGGAACCACTCGCACGGTGGCGGCCGCAGCCGACCGCGGCAACTACCCGATTCTCAGCTTTGAGAGTCCGGACGGCGGCCATTACGACTGGTTTCCGTCGCTGCTCGCTGTGCGCGGCGATGAGCGCCGCTACGGATGGGAAGCCTGGGCGCACCAGCAAGACTCGGAGTGGACAATTGTTCGCTCGCTCAAACGTGTTCTGGAAGACGCCGGGCCGTATACCATCATTCAGGTAGGAGAAGAGTCCATCCCTCTGATGCAGGCGCTGCAGGAAATGGCTGTCGCGATTCGCGAAGGTCTGCCACCCGGGAAGTTGGAAACGATGCTCGGGGTGCCCGCGAACGCCAACAGCAACCAGCGATTTCTCACTGCCGAGATGTTCCGCATGGCCGGGTTTGACGTGATCGGCTTGCTGAATGAGCCTTCAGCCGCGAGCATCGAATACGGCCATCGCAATCGCGCCTCCGGTCTTATCTTGGTCTACGATTTTGGGGGCGGCACCTTTGACGCTTCGCTGGTGGAGATTGGCGAGCGCACGCATCACGTGATCGCTTCGGAAGGCATCCCCTCGCTTGGGGGCGATGATTTCGATTTGGCGATGGCTGAATTAGCGGTTGACGCGGAGAAGCTTGAGCAGTTGTCCCAAGCGGACCTGTTTCGATTGCACGAGGAGTGCCGGAGCAAAAAAGAAGCGATTCATCCCAACACTCGACGGATTGTGGTCGACCTTGAAAATGTCCGCGAAGGTTGGGGCGCCGTGTCGATTCCCATCACCGACTACTACGAACGATGCCGTCCCATGCTCGATGAAACAGTTCATTTAGTGGAGGATTTGCTGGCCGGACATCCGCAGGAATTGGACACCCTGTATGTAACTGGCGGTGGGAGCGAACTGCCGCTGGTGAGTCGCGTTCTGAAGGAGACATTCGGACGCAGAGTGCGTCGGTCCGTGCATGCGCGCTCTGCTACTGCAATCGGACTTGCAATCCAAGCCGATTCCGAAACTGGCTACGTCCTAAGCGAGAAGTTCACACGCTACTTTGGCGTGTGGAGGGAAGGCGATTCCGGTCGGCGGATCATTTTCGATCCGTTGTTTGCAAAGGGCACTCCTCTAGCGGCCCCGGGCGAGCAGGCTATCGAGATCCGGCGAGGCTATACGCCCGTCCATAACATCGGCGATTTTCGCTATCTGGAATGCAGTCATTTAGACGAGTCCGGGCAGCCCACTGGCGACGTGACAGTTTGGGATGAGATCCGCTTTCCGTTCGATCCGGGTTTGCGGAATATGAATGGGGAAGCGGTTTCGGTCTCCTACTCCGATTCTGCCGCGTCGCAGGCGATCGAGGAGACTTACACCTGCGATGCGAGCGGTACCGTGGGAGTCACCATCGCCAACCTGACCTCGGACTATCGGCGGGATTACCGTCTTGGGCGATGGGCCGCGAAAGAGTCGGCCATTGCGCCTGGGAAGAAAAGGCGAGGATCTCGGAAGGGATCGGCAAAGGTCTGAGATACTCGTCGCATGGCGTCCCAATCCCTTCCGCGCATCAGTGAGGAAGAGTACCTTCGCCTGGATCGCGCGGCCGAGTACAAGAGCGAGTTTGTCGGAGGGGAGATGTTCGCCATGTCGGGCGGATCCCTACGCCATTCCAAGGTAGGAATGAATTGGGGCATTCAGCTAGGATACAAGCTGCTCGGCGAGAACTGCAGCGTGTTCTCCTCTAACGCTCGTATCCGCACAGTGCGGGGCAATTACGTGTACCCGGACGTGTCAGTCGTTTGTGGTCCGCCTCTGGTTTACGAAAACACGGACGACCTGCTCACGAATCCCACCCTCGTTATCGAAGTTCTTTCACCGTCGACGACAGCTTATGATCGCGGCAGAAAATTCCAAGTTTATCGAGAGATCGCGTCGCTTCAGGAATATGTCTTGTCTCACGTGAAGACACCTCACGTTGAGGTCTTCACCCGCCAGAATGATCAGAGCTGGATCTTCCGTGAGTATCTCGGTGTTGAGAGCGCGGTTACCTTGCCGTCGATCGGATGTACGGTTTCCTTGGCCGACATCTACGCCAAAATTTTTAATTTGCCCCTAGCCGATTAACACCGTAAAGCAGCCGAGGGCGATCATGTCCGGTGGGCCGACGCACACGCACCGGTCAGTGATCCGGGCCGCCGGAAGACCTCCAATCAGAACCGTCATTGACGTCGGAGGAATAATCGGGCCGCCCACATGCGGCACAATGACCGTCACCATGGGGCACACATGCATGTCCGTAATCCGTGCGGCAGGCATCCCGCCGATGAGAACGGTCGGCATTCCCACGACGATGGTGCCGCCGTGCATCGTGATGTCGCCGATTCGGGCCGCGGGCAGTTTGGCGCCCGGAGCGGGCGTAGGCATAGGACTTGGCTCAGGAGGAGGACCAGCCTTCTTCTCGAAATCGGCCTTGGATTTCTCAAAGGCCGCCTTCTCCTTGTCAGTCGCCTTTGGCCCCGGAGGTTTTGGCGCCGCGGAGTAATACGCCTTCATGTCAGCCGGAGACGCCATAAGTTCCAGCTTGAATATACAACATGCGGTGCCCGAACTGCGATAAAATTTCCAAACATGTACCGAGTTTTATTTCCATGTATGCTCTGCGCGTGCGCTCTCACCGCTCAGACCAAAAAGATTCTTGTGAAAGGGGCCGATCCGGCCATGGTGAAGGATTACCAAAGCGTGTCTCCTAAAGCGCGAGTCGTTGCGGTTACCAACGATAGCGTTATGCAGGAGATTGGAGACGCTGACGCGCTGATCGGCAACATTACTCCGGCAGAGGTGCGAGCTGGCAAGAACCTGAAATGGGTTGCCGTGATGAGCGCGGGCGTGGAGAACGTGCTGATGAAGTCCGGCGGCAACGATCTGCGCGATAGCAACATCGTGCTCACCAATAACAAAGTGGTTCAGGGTCCTGAAATCGCCGATCACGCCCTCGCGATGCTGCTCGCCCTATCGCGCGACCTGCCCACGTACTGGGCCAGTAAACAAACCGAAACCTGGCGCGGACAGCCCTACAAAGGTATTGAACTGATGGGCCGCAATGCGCTGATCATCGGCATGGGAGGCATCGGGATGCAGATCGCCACCAGGGCGTGGGCCTTCGGCATGAACGTAGTGGGGGTGGATCCGGAGGACAAGCCGTTCAGCCCCATGATCAAGAAAATTGTGAAGCCGGATCAGATCAACGACGTCATGGCCGATGCCGACGTTGTATTCATTTCAGCCCCGGACACTCCGATGAGCCACAAAATGGTGGGACCCAAGCAGTTCGATCTTATGAAAAAAGGCGCGTACTTTATCGCCGTCAGCCGGGGCGGAATCTACGATATGCCGAGTTTAGTAAAGGCGCTAGACGAGCAGAAACTGGCAGGTGCCGGGGTGGACGTAGTGGATCCAGAACCGCTCCCCGCCGGTCATCCGCTCTGGAAATTTCCGAATACGATCATCACTCCGCACATCGCTGGCCGGTCCGACAAGGATCGCGGACGCATGATTGGAACAATCAAAGACAACATCGCTCGATTCGTCGACGGCAGGACGCTAGTCAATATTGTAGATAAGCAGAAAGGGTACTAGCTATTTCTCAAACGCGAGAAGCACATTCCCGGCCATCCCCGTAAGCTGGCTGTAACCCGAATTGACGAACAGCATTCCGTTTGCGATGGTGGGGCCCGTGGCGTTTAGCGATCCGCCATGGGCCTTAACCCCATTCACGGTATCGAAATCTCGCAGAGTGTCGTAATCCCAAATCACCTTGCCGTCGGTCGATGCATAGGCTCGCAAATGGCCGTCCAGCGAGCCGGAGAACACCACGCCGGTAATTGCGGTCGCGGGTGCCATTTGGGCAGCGTTGCAGCCGGGCTTGCTTTTGCAGGTCAATTCGGCGGGGGGTGCATACCAAGCCTGTTCTCCGGTGCCGATCTTGAAAGCGTACAGGCCGCCAGCGGGGCCGGGCGTTATATCGGAGAGCGGCGCGTAAACTTTATCAGCGTCCGCCGCCAACCCCCACATGATCCCGCCCAGCGCGCCGCCCTTGCCGATCTGCTTCTCCCACACCAGCGCGCCGCGGTGGTCCGGATCGATGGCTCGCACAAACCCCGACTTCTGGCCGAACAACAAAACCTCCTTGCCGTTCGCAAGCTTGTGCAGGATAGGCGAAGTTCCGATATCCGTATCCCGATCAGGCTTCTCCGGGCAGTTCGCTTTATTCGTCTGGGAGCAGCTATAGTTCCAGACATCCTCGTTCATCTGTTTCGACCACCGCAGCGACCCGGTTTCCAGGTCGAACGCAAGAATCGCGTCCCCGTACTTAGTGGGCGGATCAGAATAATTGTTGCCCGTGCCGACGTAAATCGCCTTGCGCTTGACGTCGATAGTCGGAGCGGACCAAATCCCCGCGCCCGACGGTCCGAAACGATTCGTTCCCGAAGTGTTCTTGCCCACCACGGTGGGAGGATCTGGAATCGTATAGGTTTTCCAGATCTGCTTGCCGGTCTGCGCGTCCAGAGCCGCCAAGCTTCCTCTGAAAGTGCAGCAAGCATAATTCAACTGCGCAGCAATCATCTCCTCACTGCCCGACCTGACCGGCACGAAGACGCGACCATTATAGACCTGAGGCGCACCGGTGATGCCGGCGAGCTTATGATCGTCTATCTTGGTTTTCCAGACAAGCTCGCCGGACTGGGCGTCAACCGCGTACACATTCGCGGAGCCGTCCCCAAAATAGGCCAAGTACTTGCCGTTGCTCAGTGCCACGGTGACAGGGGTTCGTACAGTAGTCGGAGCCTTAAAGGTCCAATAAACGCAGCCCGTGCTCGCGTCAAGCGAGTATACTGTGCCATTCCCGCTACCGAAGAAAAGTCGACCGCCCGCAACGCTCGGCTGTCCAAACACAGAGGAAGTATTCGCGAACCCAAAAGCCCACTTTAGTTTCAGGTTGGGAATGTCGGCTGCTCGAAGGCCTGCCATCTTCTCACCTTGAAAACGACTGTTGGTGGCATCGCCACTCCACCCGTTCCACCCGAGGACGCTTGCAAGCGGAGGAGCGCCAGCATCACACGTAGCAGTCTTCATTGGCAGGACGGCATCGCTTGTGACTTTCTGGACCAGGAAGTTAGCGATGGATTGGCGCTCGGTTGGACTGAGTGAGGAACCCTGCGTCTTCATCACGCCCGACTCCAAAGCCATCACTATGGTCGGATTCGTCAGGCGCTTGAGGGCGTCGGGAGTAGGAGTACGATTTTCAGCGTCGGGCTTATGGCATAACGCGCAGTTTTTCTTGAAGAGAGCGGCACCCTCTTCGTCAGCCATAAGCGCACAAGCGAAGCAGACCGATAGCAGAAACAGTAAACGGGTCACGCTGAATATTATACGCGTGACCCGCGCTACTGGGTGGGAACAAACAAGAACTTGGATTGACTAAAGCGTCCGAGCAGTTTCCCGTATGTTGTTTTTCGCGCGATCACGCAGGGATCGGACGTTTCTATGCGCTTGCTGGACGAGTTGATATTGCCGGTCCACCACTGAACGCAAATCCGCAGGCAGGTCAGTCGCTAACGCTTCCTGATACGCTCTGATGGCCACGTCCTCGCCACGCTCGGCCTCTTCCAGAATCGTATGATCGTCCTTACCGGTGAACGTTCCCTTTATGTCGATCCATCCGCGATGAACGGCACCTGACACGCTTCCTCCGGTTGCCGGCTCGCCACCAATGCGCGAGACCTCCATTTGAAGTTCGCTCGCGAACTTTTGCCTCTGCTGGGCGTACTCGGTGAAAAGAGTTCTCAGGTCCGAAAGTTTTACGTTTTCTGCAGCTTTGCTAAAGCCCTCCTCGCCGTCCTTGCAGGTCTCAACCAGGTTGTTCAGCGTCGAAACAAAATCTTTAATGCTTTCCATATTAATACTCCTTCACTAAGTGGACGCCGCATGGACCGGGCTGTTACGTACTTTCGGCAGTGCGGCCGGCCGACTTGGTCCGTCTCGCCGCAACTTAAGCACGGCTCGTCCCCTTTGTGTTGCTGAATCTGGAACTTGGCCGGATTCTGGAGTTGCCATGAAACCGAGTCGTACCCTTCCAATAATTTTCGCCGCTTCGTTTCTAGCCCCGGCGGGCCTATATAGCTTCAACACCCAGAGTTGCACTGAGAAATTCAACCAAGGGCGCGATGCTTCGCACGAGGCTCGATTCCGTGACGCGGAGCGAATTCAAACGGAGACGTTGGCCTGTCTGGAAGGTTCGAGCGACAATCAGGCGTTCGGCAATGCGTCCACCGAACTGGCGATCGCCCTGCGGGAACAAGGTAAATATGAGGAAGCCCGACCGCTATTTGAGCGGGCGTTGGGCTATTTCGAGAAAGACGCCTCACAACCTGCGGGGATAGCGTCAGCGCTTAATAATCTAGGGTCTCTGAGCCAATCGGTCGGAAAGCTGGACGCCGCTGAAGCTTTATACGAACGGGCCATCGAAACTTGGCAGCGTGCGTCCGCTGATAAGGGCGGTTTAATTCGGAGCCTGAACAACCTGGCCACGATTGCCGTCGCGCGGGGCAACTACAAGAAAGCTGACTCGTTGCTGCAACAGGCATTAACATTGAGTGCGGCAGATCCGAGAACCACCGAGAGGGCCGGGACGCTCAATCAAATGGGCGTGCTGTATGACAAATTGGGTCGGCCCGAAGCCGAAGATTTGCTTCGGCAAGCAGTACTCTTACGGGAGGCCATTAGCGGCCCCACGCATATCGAGACGGCCGTCACGTTGAATAACCTTGGTCACGTGCTGGATTCCAAGGGGCGTTATGGAGAGGCCGAAAAGGTCTTGAGCCGGGCGTATGCTCTGTGCACGACTGCAGTGGGGCCCACACCCCGATGCGCGAGCATGCTGAACAACATCGCTTCCGTGGAGGAGAAAACGGGGAGAACAGTGGAAGCCGAAGCTCACTGGCGACAGACGATTGAACTATTCGGCGTTACTCCTTCGGGATCCTTCACCCCGCTCACCGCCGCCTTGAACAACTTGGGAAAGCTATATACATCACGGCGCCGGTTCCGCGAGGCAGAAGAGTGCTACAAGCGCGCACTAAGCCTCTGGGATCGCGTCAGTCAGTCGGGCAACACGGATCAAGCATCGATCCTGACGAACCTCGGCGCTACCTACATGGACGAAAAGAGATTTGCGCTCGCTGAAGAAACGCTTCTGCGCGCCAAGGCTATCGATGAAAGAGTGGTTGGACCCGATCATTGGAGGGTTGCTCTCGATTGCAATAACCTCGGCGTACTGGCGGTTAAGCGGAAGCACTACGATGAAGCGGAGACTCTCTTCCGCCGCTCCCTGGCAATCGATGAGCAAGCCTTTGGACTCGATAGCGGCGTAGTGGCTCATCGGCTGGCTAATATCGCCGAGCTCAACGTAACTAAGAAACGGTTCAACGTAGCGGCCGAACTCTTTACGCGCGCTTTCGCGATTTGGGGCAACGAAACGGGGCTGCCTCCGGCGACCGAGATCGGCTTGCTAGACCAGTTCTCGCACTCGCTCAAGCTTACCCAGGACTATGCAAATGCCGAAAAGATGTCCATGCGAGCTATGAGTTTGCGCGTGCGGGCGGCCACCGCGAAACGCTCGAGTACGCCAGCGAATGCGATGTTCGAATAAGCTCTGGTCCTTCAATCTACGGCTGATAAGGCCAATTCGCAGTGGTTGAATACCCGCCGTCCACCGCAATCACCTGCCCAGTAATATAATCCGAACCTGCACCGCTTAAGAATGTTGCAAGCGGAGCGATGTCGGCCGGAGTTCCGGTGCGTGGATTCGCCTGAGCGCCGGCGAGCCAGCTCTTCATATCCTCGCGCTGCCACATCTCCCGATTGAGATCCGTCACAATGAAGCCCGGAGCGATGCAATTCACCTGGATGTTGTGCCGGGCCCACTCGGCAGCTAATGAACGCGTCAGCCCCGCCAAGGCGCTCTTGGTCATAGCGTAAACAGTCACGTAAGGTAGGCCAAGCAGCGACATCATGCTGCCGATGAAAATGATCTTTCCTCCGCGTCCCCGAGCGATCATGCGTTCACCGGAACGGCGTGTGATGTTCACGATTCCATGCAGGTTCGTTTGGAAAATGTGCTCGTACTCTTGCGGAGTATAGTCTGTAAATGCCTTTCGGACATTCGTGCCGGCGACATTCACCAGAATGTCGCAATCGGGTAATTGGGTGGTCGCATCCGGATGAGAGGTGTCGATCTGCATGGGAACGGCTTGCATGCCCGAAGCCCGCAATGCCAGCGTCTCCCGCTCCAGCACATTCATCGAGCGGGCCGCAAGAATGGTGCGCGCGCCCGCGTAGGCGAGGTCCCGTGCGATCGCCAAGCCGATCCCACGGCTTGCCCCGATCACCAGGGCGGTCTTGTTTGTGAGTAGAGCCATGAAAAAAGTGAGCGAGAATAGAATGCTAACATGAAAACTTTTTCAGTCGCTGTGATCCCGGGAGACGGGGTAGGCAAAGAGGTGGTCCCGCAAGCGATTCGAGTACTTGATGCTGTGGGTGTCCGGTACCATGCGCGCCTCCAGTACGAACATTTCGACTGGGGGGCCGACTACTATTTTCGCCACGGCCATATGATGCCCGAAAACGCCCTCGATCTGCTGCGAGGTAAGGATGCGATTTTTCTCGGGGCGATCGGCCATCCCAAGATCGCGGACCACATCACTCTCAATGGTCTGCTGCTTCCGATCCGGCGCACGTTCGACCAGTTTGCCAATGTCCGCCCGGCGATCTTATACAAGGGCGTGAAATCCCCGCTCTCAAATCCCGGCGAAATCGACATGCTGGTGGTGCGTGAAAACACCGAAGGCGAGTATGCACAAGTAGGCGGCTTCGTGCATCAGGGCCATCCGGGAGAGGTGGCCATCCAAACAGGAGTCTTTACGCGTCACGGGATTGAGCGCGTTGTGCGTTTCGCCTTCGAACTGACCAGGAAACGGAACAAGAAGAAGCGGCTGACGTCTGTTACGAAGTCGAACGCGCAGGGTTTCGGCTTGGTGCTCTGGGATCGTGTATTTCAGATGGTGGCGGCGGAGTATCCGGATGTCGAGACCGAGTCGCTGCTGGTGGACGCGGCCGCGATGAACTTCATCCGCAGGCCGGCGAGTTTCGACGTAGTGGTTGCGTCGAACCTGTTCGGCGATATTTTGAGCGACGTTTCGGCGATCATTGCAGGGAGCATCGGGCTGGCTGCCAGCGCGAATCTGGACCCTACCAGGCGTTACCCCTCGATGTTCGAGCCAGTGCATGGGTCGGCACCGGATATCGCCGGCAAAGGTATCGTGAACCCCATGGCACAGATACTGTCGGGTGGCATGATGTTGGAGCATCTGGGTCTGGAAGAGGCGGGCTTGAAGGTGGAGCGGGCCGTTGCTGCGGTATTGGGAGAAGGCGTGGGGCTGACTCCGGATCTGGGCGGGTCGGGCACCACTATCGAGGTTACTGACGCGGTGATTCGACGGATTGAGGGCTGAAGATGTTCTGGAGGGGGAGTGAGAAGCCCGGCAGAAAGTCGGGAGTTTCTAGAGTATCGGTATGGCGTAGCCGAACTACTGAGCCTTCCCGGTAAACCCATACGACCCGTTGCTCCGGATAGATTACCCACACCTGCTTGGCACCTGTTGCAAGGTAGAGTTCAACTTTGGATTCCAAATCGGAAGCGCTTTCAGACGAGACAACTTCTATGACAAGCTCGGGAGCTCCTTCTGGATGTTGGTCTCGAGCGGTCTGACCGACGCGAAGGGTGGAGAGCAACGCGACATCAGGTTGGCGCGAATCGAACGGGGTTAATCGAAACTTAGTTTCAGAAAACACTTTCCAACCCGAATGCCGGGACGCATACATGTTTAGAGCGGCGGCCACATCGGATTTGATCAGCTCATGTCCAAAAAGTGCGCCGGCCATTTCAACCACCTCACCATCCACCAATTCCCTTTTCCCATCAAAGAGTTCCGGAAGACGGTCAAACTCCTCTACCGTAAGCCGCGTCGCGAGCGTTGCCATGCGATCATTTTACCCCCTTAAGTCCGCGAACGCCACTTCGATCTCCTTCTTAGCAGCCGGACTCGGTGGAATCAGCGGTAACCGCGGCGGGCCTCCGTAGTATCCGGCGAGATCCATCGCAAACTTCAGCCCGGGCACGCCATACTTGGTGGTGACAAGAGCAGCCGCATGCCCGATCCGGTTCTGCCAGTCGAGCGCGGCTTCCGGTTCCCGGGTGCGGTGTGCTTCCCAAATGGAGATCGTCGCGTAGGGAGCTGCGTTGGCAAAGGCCAGCACCGCGCCCACGGCACCGATTGCGAGTGAAGGCGCGAGCGTGGGCGCGGATCCAACCAGCACCTGGAAACCCTTCTTCACTTCCCGAATCATCTGCATGACCTTCTCTAGGTTGCCGGAGCTCTCCTTGATCGCGATGATATTGGGGTGATGCGAGAGTTCCGCGACCGCCTCGACGGGTATATCCACGCCGGTAGCCTGCGGCCAGTTATAGATAATCAGTGGGATCTTGGCCTGATC
>JBBRRB010000024.1:0-93283 GCA_038225555.1 Bryobacterales bacterium | reverse complement strand
GAATAGTTCTGCCTTTGTCCACGACACTAACACGAGGCTAGAATGCGCTTTGACGGTGCGTTTGACGACGAGTTCGAGCTCGGACTTCCGTTCAACCACCGGGAGGTTCTTCGTGGGGGTGGCTTCACTTTATCTTCTTTCGTCCATCGACTTTCTCCTTCTGTTTCAATTCTTTGACAACCTTGTCCAACTCGTCGAAGCGTGCGCCCCAGAGCTGGCGGTACATCTCGATCCATGCCGCTTCTTCTTGCAGTCCGCGTGGGCCGAGCTTGCAGGTCCGAACGCGCCCGACCTTCTCCGTGGTGACCAGCCCCGCATGCTCCAAGACGCCTACATGCTTCTTCATGCCCGTGAGGGTCATGTGGAACTTCCCGGCAAGGGCCGTGATCGAAGCGTCATCACGCCCGAGCTGCTCCAGAACGCCGCGCCGGGTGGCGTCCGAGAGCGCACCGAACGAGGCATCGAAGCGGGGCTGGTAATACTGAACCATACGGTTCAGTATACAACACGGATTGACGGCACAGCGTTTACCGTCGCACCGTCCGTATCGTCGGCCACTCGGAAAGAGCCTCGGGATGGCTGCTGGGTTCTGCAACGCAACGCCGCTCTCGCGATTTGCTTGAGTTCGTCGTTGCGAAACTGTATTGCGTTTCGGCCAGCAATGGCGACAGGTTTGCGCACTGGCTGCGCCGCTCCTCTTCCCGGACTCGGTACGCCAAATACCGCGCAAAGTTCTACGCCAGATAATTTGCAAAGTGCCACCTAGAATTAATCAAATTCCAGGAATAAACTCCTCCGTTTCTCGGTCATTATCGGCAGCAAGGCTGTCCAAGCGAAGAGAGACTCCTCAAGATGCCGAACACCGAAAAAACGCACCCTGAAATTCCAGACCAATCCTGCGGTACGCACAACGACGGGGTCGACCGTCGCGGCTTTCTGAACTGTATGGCGTGGGCGGGAACAGGGCTGCTCTGGACTTTCAGCGGGGGAGTGCCGACCTCCCGTCTTGTTGCCGAGACGCACAGTCCCGCGGGTTCGTTTAGTTTTGTCCAGATTAGCGATAGCCACATCGGGTTCAGCAAACCCGCCAACATGGACGTGACTGCGACACTGAAGGCGGCCATCGACAAGATTAACGTTGCGCAGTCGAAACAGCCCGCCGATTTGATCCTGCACACCGGCGACGTGAGCCATGTATCGAAGCCTGTTCAGTTTGATACTGCGGAACAGGTGATCAAGGGCGCCAAGGTGGATCGCGTGTTCTATGTGCCGGGCGAGCACGACACTTCTATCGACGGCGGTGCTTTGTATCGAGAGCATTTCGGCAAAGGAACGCGAGGCGGCGGTTGGTACAGCTTCGACCACAAAGGCGTCCACTTCATGGGCCTCAACAACGTACTAATGCTCGATTCGTTGGGAGACCTTGGACCCCAACAACTTGACTGGATGAAGAAGGATGTTTCCAGCCTTTCCTCTTCGACGCCGATTGTTCTTTTCGCGCATATTCCTCTCTGGATGATCTATCCGCAGTGGGGCTGGGGAACGGATGATGGGGCGCAAGCGCTTTCATTGTTGAAGCGATTTGGCTCGGTCACTGTTTTGAACGGACACATCCACCAGATCGTGCAGAAGGTGGAGGGCAATGTGACTTTCCATACCGCGATGTCCACCGCGTTTCCACAACCGGCACCGGGTTCGGCTCAGCATGCAGGACCGAAGGTAGTGCCGGCCGGACAACTGGAGACTGTGTTAGGAGTGACCACGGTGAATTATGTGACGCAAGCTGGTGCTCTCGCCATCGTGGACTCCTCGCTGGCGGTGAAAGCGTGAGGCGCGTCATCGTGGTGCTGGCGGGTTTCGCAGTGCTGGTAGCGCTTTCGCTTGCTCTGGGCTTGGCGCATCCGTTTGGCAATCCGAGAGCGACTACTACGGCTGCAACGGACGCGCCGTCCACGCTGCTGTTGGAACACGCATTAATTCCAGTGGAAGTGAAGTCTGTGCTGCGGCAAAAATGCGGCGACTGCCACTCCACGCAAACGCGCTGGCCGTGGTATGCGCGTCTCGCCCCGGCATCCTGGCTGATGGAGAGCGATATTACGGACGCGCAAGAACAGATGAACCTCTCGCAATGGGAGTCTTTGCCGGACGAAGAGATCCTCACGCTGCGCGCGGAAATCGCGGGCGTGGCGCGGGCGCATACGATGCCTCCGCTGCAGTACCGACTGGCGCATAGCGACGTGGCGATAACGGACGAGGACATCAGGCTGTTGAGGGACTGGGCACGAGGAAATGTGGCTGGCAAACTCGGCGAGCCGGAAAAGACGCCGGAAGATGCCGGGTCGGGAAATGCGGGACGCGGAAAGCAGGTCTTTGCATCCCGCTGCGCAGGCTGTCACACATTGGAGCAGCACCGGGAGGGGCCCAAGCTTGCGGGTGTATTTGGCCGGACGAGCGGCACAGCGCCTGGATTCCTCTATTCCTTCGCGTTGAAGAAGGCGGCGGTGAAATGGGATGAGCAATCGCTGGACAAGTGGCTGGCCAACCCGGATGCGGCGGTTCCGATGAACAACATGTACTTTCATGTAGCGAGGGCGGAGCAACGGCGCGATCTGATCGCTTACCTGAAGGCTTCCGGCAATTGAAATAGTTCCCCCCAAGCGCTCTATTCGGGAATATTGCGAGTGCAAATCGGTACACGTTAGCAGCGAAGCCGTGCAGTTTGGCAATGCAGGCGGCTCATTCCACTAAGAGGTGAGATACGAATGAAAAACGATACAAAGGGGCCGACATCCCGCCGCTCATTTTTCCAGCGAGCAGCCCTTGGGGGTGCCGGTTTGGGATTGGGTACGTTGGCGGGGGGGAGGCCTGCCGTCGCAGCCCCGGTTCCTGGAATAACCCCGGGAGACGTGGACATCCTTAGGTTCCTTGCAGCCGCCGAGACTCTAGAGACCGATCTCTGGGACCAGGACTGGGAGTTGGCCGCTGGTAATGAGGCGTATGGACGGGCACTGAATAGGATCGAGGATGAACTAGTCACCTACACGTGCGACGTCGCCGCGAACGAGTGAAGCCATGAGCAGCTTATCAACGCCTTCCTGGTCGCGAACGGCAACGCGCCGGTCAGCCTCGATGACTTCCGTACGCTTCCGAGCAGTAACGCGACCGGGGCGCAACATCTGGGCCGACTCACCAATCTCATGGAGCTAACGGTGGATACGAGCTGGTATTTGCGCTATCGCGACCCCGGGAATCCCGACTTCGGGGATACCTACCCCCAGTTCGTCGAAATTAAAGACAGGGCCGTTATTCCACCCTCGGACCACATCTCCGAGGAGTCCATGCAACTCATCGCCAACTCCGCCGCGTTCCATTTCGCGAACTCTGAAGAACTCGGAACGAGCATCTATCCGGCCTTGGCACAGAAAGTCACAAACATCGAGGTCCTTCGGATTCTCCTCAGCATCGGACCCACGGAGGCCTATTTCTTCGCCGCGTTCCACCAGTCGCTTGAAGGGCTGCCCGCAATCTCGGGCGACGGCTTGGTCTTCCCAGACGTGAAGATCGATCACCTCGGGGGGCATCATATTCCGCGCAACAGCAAGTTCCTTCAGCCCGGACTACCGCAGACCTGCGTGATCCGTCCGATCTCCACGGCAAATGCCGGGGCAGTACATCAGATAGTAAGCGGCACCAACGCAAAATTATTCAAGGGTCAGAGTCAGCAATTCCTGGACTTCATGATGGGTCTTGCGATAAAGGCCGACGCCGCCGTTCGGGGGCTGTAGAGGACCGAGGTCGCCAGGTAGGGCTTGGCGAGCTTCGTCAGGTGAGTATCCTACAGGGGAGTGCTGGCTTCCCTAAAAGACGAACTGCGCCCCATGCTCCGTCTGGCTTGGCCGATCGTGCTCGCCGAAATAGGCTGGATCGCGATGGGAATCGTCGACACCATTGTCGTCGGTCGGCTGCCGAACAGCGCGGAATCGATCGCGGCAGTGAGTCTGGGCACGATCCTTTTCTACACGGTCGCGATCTTCGGCAGTGGACTGCTGCTTGGGTTGGACACGCTGGTGTCGCAGTCCTTTGGGGCCGGCGACAGGGAGGACGGCCACTGCTCATTGATAAACGCCATGTACTTATCGGTCCCGTTGTCGGGGGTGTTCATGGCGATCCTCTGGGGCTGCACGCCTCTACTCGATTCTTTAGGCGAGCGACCCGAGGTAATGGGGCTCATGCGCCCCTACCTCGCCACGCTGACGTGGAGCATCTTACCGCTGCTCATTTACTTCGGGCTGAGACGTTATCTACAGGCAATCAACGTGGTCAAGCCGGTGATGTTCGCGCTAGTTTCTGCGAATCTCGTCAACCTGGGAGCCAACATGCTTCTGGTCTACGGGAAGTGGGGGGCACCGGCGCTCGGAGTTGCTGGCTCGGCTTGGGCGACGGTGATATCGCGCGTGTATATGGTGGTGGTGCTGGTGGCGGCCTTGATTGTGCTCGAAAAACCCGGCTGGCATTGGCCCCTGAAGCCGGATCTCGCCCGCATGTTCGGTTTGTTAGCGCTAGGTCTGCCAGCGGGTGCTCAGATTCTACTCGAAACCGGAGTGTTCGCCGTCGCGGCCGTGCTCATAGGCAGGCTCGATTCGCCATCCTTGGCAGCTCACCAAATCGCTCTGAGTGCGGCCTCGTTCACCTTCATGGTCGCGCTTGGGATCGGTTCGGCGGCCGCGGTGCGTGTCGGCCAAGCGCTTGGGCGGAAAGATCCGCGCGCGGCGGCCGTGTCCGGCTGGACCGCTCTAGGACTCGGAGTGGCGTTTATGGCCATGGCTGCGGTCGTATTCTGGACACTGCCCGTGTACCTGATTCGACTCTTTAGCAGCGACCCGACAGTGATCCGCATCAGCATTTCGCTGCTCTTTGTCGCGGGCCTATTCCAGATCTTTGATGGAACCCAGGTGGTTGTCGCGGGCGCGCTCAGGGGAGCCGGAGATACGCAAACACCGATGTACTGCCACCTGGTCGGTTACTGGGTGATCGGGCTGCCCCTCGGATACGTTCTCTGCAATCACTTTCATCAGGGCGCAGTGGGAATTTGGACCGGCCTGTTCGTCGCGCTGGCTATCATCGGACTGGTCCTGCTGGCGCTTTGGGAAAAGCAGGTGCGCTCGTGGCAGGGGATTAGTTGAGGAAGTAAGTCCGGTAGAGCGTATCACGCTGCTTCGGGATGAAGCCCGCATCGCGAATGAGCCTGCGCAACTCCTCTTCGGTGGCCTGATTGTGCGCGCCTGCGGCAGAGACCACGTTTTCCTCGATCATGGTGCTGCCAACGTCGTTGCCCCCGAACCGCAGTCCAATCTGGCACGTCTTGAGTCCGGGCGTTACCCAGGACGATTGCACGTTCAGTATATTGTCGAGATAAAGCCGGGAAACAGCCAGCGTTTTCAAGTACTCGACTGCGGTGGCTTCGTGCTTCACGAACCGTCCCAAAGATGTGTTTTCGCGCTGGAAAGACCAGGGGATGAACGCGGTAAACCCGCCGGTCTCTTCCTGGATTTGACGCACGATGTCGAAATGATTCATCCTCTGTTCGATTGTTTCGCCACATCCGAACATCATGGTTGCCGTGGTCCGCATGCCGAGCGAGTGCGCGGCGCGATGCACGTCGATCCAATCTTGCGATGACGACTTGAGGCGGCTAATCCGCTTGCGCACATCGTCGTCCAGGATTTCGGCGCCCCCGCCCGGAAGCGACTGCAGCCCCGCATCCTGAAGCCGTGCAAGCGTGTCGCGCAACGTAAGGCCACTCACTTCAGCGATATTGACGATCTCTGGCGCGGAAAAACAGTGGCACCAAATCTTGTCGCCGAAGCGCGCTTTGATTGAGCGCAGCAAGTCTTCATACCACTCGATCTTCAGCTCCGGATGCAGGCCGCCCTGCATCAGAATGCCAGTCCCGCCCAGGTCGATTGTCTCCTGGATCTTGTCGAAGATGACGTCCTTGGGATGAATGTAGCCTTCCGCGTGACCCATGGGGCGATAGAAGGCGCAAAAACTGCAGTACTCCGTGCAGAAGTTCGTGTAATTGATATTGCGGTCGACAATGTAACTGACGACGCCCTCGGGGTGCAGCTTGCGGCGAACCGAATCAGCTGCCATCCCCAAGCCGATCAGGTCGTCGGAGCGGAAAAACTCGATTGCGTCTTGGCGGGATATCATGCAGTTACTGCCCTCAAGTCAATTTGATTTTGAAGTTCGCCCGCGAGCCGCAAAAAAAGCGAGAGCCCTTCGTATTCCGGCTCCTGCAATTCAAAAACGATGTTGCGGGTGAGATACTCGTGTGCGAGTTGACGAGAGATCGACCGAGCCATGTATTCTCTATCGGCGATCTCATCGATTTGGAGCACCCCAAAACGAAGGGAATCGATGAAAGGGGCGGGGTCCTGTATCGGCAAGGCAGCCCGCGCGGCCCACACTGCGAAAACCATGGGGAGTCCAGTCATTTGCACCCATTCGGCGCCGAGATCGAGCACATGAAACGGGAGATTGACTGGATCCAGCAGAAGGGCAGGATCGCCAATGATGAGGCATGCGTCGGCGGCGTCGAGCATCGCAACCAGGTCGGGACTGCGGGGCAGCAGCAGCGGTTCCACGCCGTATTTTTTTGCGAGGATTACGCGCGATAACATTACTGAAGTTCGTGAACTGGAGTCCACAGCAAAGGTTCCAATTTCCGCGAAAGGCACTTTAGAAACGAGCAGAATGCTGCGGACGGCGCCACGGCAAGCGATACCCGCGCCGGGGATGATATTCAGTTTCTGGCGGGTCAGTTCAATGGAGGGAATCAGGCCGATGTCGGCCCGGCCCTGCGCCAGCCTATCCGCGCATTCCGACGGGATGGAAAACGAAAGATCAAACAGATCGCGTTGCTCGCCATGCAGCATGCCCCACACCAAAGGAACGGTGTTCAGGTAGCTGACGGCGCAAACGCGTGGCTTTGAATCGGGGTTCAACCTACATTGTACGCCCGCAATGCTACAGGGTACTAAGTAAGCGGATTACAAAAATTAGTACGAAGGTCTGATTGTAGCCGAAGCGCCTAAGCCGTAGGCTGAGTTAGGAGTGTGACTAGATGCTTCGGGGCATCATCATCTGTTCGGACGTCGATCTTACGGAGAGGTTCCAGCAATTGATCGCGGAAGTGGGCTTGGTCCACGTCACGCGAGCGCTGGATCACCATCCGAATTCTTTTGAACTCCTGCGATTCTTGCGGGCGCATGCGCCCGATGTCGTGTTCCTTGGGGTGGAATCCATCCCGAAGATGCTGGCGATCGTTCAAGAAATCGAGAAGCAGACCCCCGGCGTCCAAATTGTCGCCCTCGGGAGGCAATGCGATTCCCATGTACTTCTCGATCTTATGCGCGCGGGAATTCGCGAATTCGTCTCGCTTCCGTTTGATCGCCAAACCACACAGGAAGTGCTGATGCGGCTGAGCGATGCCGTGGAGGCCAAGCCCCCGCAAATCGCAACAACCGACAACGTATTTGCATTTTTACCGTCAAAGGCCGGGGCGGGCACCTCCACTATCGCTCTGAACGCGGCAGTGGCAGTATCGCGCATCCCAAAGACACACGTCCTGCTATCGGATTTCGACCTCAACTCGGGCATGATCCGTTTCATGCTGAAGCTGGAAAATCCCTACGGAGTTGTGGATGCGGCCGAGCACGCCTTGAACATGGATGAAAGTCTGTGGCCGCCTCTAATTACCAGCATCGACAACATGGACGTCCTGCATGCGGGGCGGCTGAATCCCGAGTTCCGAATCGAACCCGCGCAGATCCGCCACATGATGGATTTCATGCGCCGGAACTATCAGGCCTGGTGCTTCGATCTGTCTGGCAACCTGGAGAAGTATTCGCTTGAGATCATGCATGAAGCGAAAAAGATCTTCCTGGTCTGCACTCCGGAAATTCCATCGCTTCACTTGGCCCGTGAGAAGTACCTCTATCTCAAGCACCTCGACCTGCATGACCGCGTCTGCGTGCTGCTGAACCGCTGTCAGAAGCGCCCGATGATCACACCCGCGCAGATCGAGGATCTCTTGGGCGTTCCGGTGCAGATGACCTTTCCGAACGATTATCAGGGGGTACATCGCTCCTTGACCTTCGGCCGCTGGGTGGAGCCCGACACCGATTTGGGCAAGCAGTTCACTCTGTTGGCTCAGGCCATGGTGGAAGCTCGTCCGAAAGCGGCGCGTCCGGAGGCGAAAAAGCGCTTCCTCGAGTACTTCTCGGTCGCACCTAACCGGCTGACGGTCAGCGAGGGCAAGAAAACGGCGTAACAATCCGGAAAATCAGGTATGCTCTGAAGTTGGAAGCCGTTCTCGACTGGGTTTCGACTTATGGCTACGCAGCGATTTTCTCTCTACTGGTGCTTGGCATTGTAGGGCTGCCTGTGCCGGATGAGTGGCTCCTCGTTTTTTCCGGCTATCTAATCTACGCGGGTCGTCTGGGCGCTCCCGGCGTCATCGCCTCCGCTTTGCTCGGCAGCCTGTGCGGGATCACTTGCAGCTATTTCATCGGACGGAAGATTGGGCTTCCCTTGCTGCATTCCCGGCTCGGCCGCTACGTGCATGTTGACGATGCCAAGATTCACGCCGTCCATGACTGGTTTGACCGAATTGGCCACTGGGCTCTCTTCATCGGCTACTATATCCCCGGCGTGCGGCATTTTACGGCCTTGATCGCGGGCACATCCGCACTGGAATTCCGATCGTTTGCGCTCTACGCCTACAGCGGAGCAGCGGTATGGGTCGGAACGTTCCTGTTTATCGGGTACCACTTTGGGGAGCGATGGCGGGCGGTCCTGCTGGTTGTAGAGCACAACCTCAAGATAGCGGGCGTAATCTTTCTTGCGGCGGCGCTGTGCTATTTTCTGTTTCGTCGACGATAATGTTGAGGTGCTCCTTCGACTCATTCCGATTCTCCTCGCCTTCGCGGCGCTTACCTTCGCGCAAAACGATTGGGACGATCCCTTTCCTCCTCATCGCATTGCCGACAACCTTTACTACGTCGGGTCCAAGGGCCTATCGACCTATCTGATCACAACGCCTCAAGGCTCGATCCTGATCAATTCGAGCTTTGAGCGGACCGTGCCAATCATCCGCGCGAACGTCGAGAAACTTGGATTCAAGCTGACTGACGTGAAGATCGTGCTGGCGAGCCACGCCCACGGGGACCATGTAGCGGGCAATGCTCTCATGAAAGAGCTCAGCGGCGCGCAAGTTTACGCCATGCAAGGCGACGAACAGGTGATCTCCAGCGGAGGCGCCGGCCAGTATTTCTACAAAGAACGCTGGAAGCCTTGCAAGGTGAGTCGCGTGCTGAAGGACGGCGAGACCGTCACCCTGGGCGGCATTTCCCTTACCGCCCACTTGACTCCGGGCCACACGCGCGGATGCACCACTTGGACCATGAAGGCCCGCGATGCCGGCAAGATCTACGATGTCGTGATTGTGGGCAGCCCGAACGTGAACACCGGCTTTCAGCTGGTGGGAAATAAGGACTATCCAGAGATCGCGGCCGACTTCGCCCGAACCTTTCAAGTGCTTAAGTCCCTGCCGTGCGACATTTTCCTGGGCGCGCACGGAAGCTATTACGGAATGGAGGAGAAGTATGCGCGCTTGCAGAAGGATAGCAAAACGAACCCATTTGTAGATCCCGAGGGCTATCGCGCGTACATTCGGGATCGGGAACAGGCTTATCTCGACACGCTCGCGAAGCAAAAGCAATAACCCGCTTCCCGGTTCAGTATTGCAGAACTCCGGTGTGCATGATCAGCTTCCAGCCGCTCGCGATCTTTGTGTATACCTTGCACACTCGTCCATTCCAGTGGGACTGTATGTCTTCGCGATCGAGCCACAGCGTGTCGATGTCCACCACAGCGAAGCCTCCGTCCTCTTCGGCGGACAGTTCGATCTTTCGAATGACGCGGCGGTTGTGCCGGAGAGAATAGTTATCGAAGAGATCTTGCCAGCCGCGTTTCCAACGCTCACGGTGGAAGCGGCCTTGCGGGATCACCCAATGGATAGGATCGTGGGACAGTGCCGTGGGCGGCCAGGGCCACACCATGTCTGGATGGAATAATTCCACCAGCGCCTCAGCGTCCCGCGCATCCCAGGCACGCGTCTCCCGATGCACCATCTCCTCGATCTCGCCCAATGCGGCCGATCCCGGCATATTTCGTCGATCATATCAGAGCGGCCGGGGATCGGCGAGGATTTCCTTCACCTTTCCGATTAGCGATCCAAGGGTAAAAGGCTTCTGAAGGCTCGCCTCGTTGACCCCGGCGTGCTCCGAAAGGAACAGTACTTTCAGCTTGGGCCGGCACTTTCGCAGACCCTCAATAGTTTGATGCGCCGTGTCGTCCCCGGTCGGAACATCCGCAATCAGCAGGTCCACGGCTCCCGCATGTTCCTCGAAACGCTGCGGCAGCGAAGCGGCGTCGCTCGCTTCCAGCACGGTGTAGCTTTGGCGTTTGAGCATTTTCTGAACCAGGGCTCTGATGCCGTGATCCGCTTCGAGAACCAGGATGGTCTGAGGTCGATCCGCAGTCGGAGGGGCAGTATCGGGCGCGGGGGTCGGTGGGGGCGCGACCGCGGGTGCCGGTGTGGGAAGCTCCTGGACGGGGACCTCAATCCGCTCCCCCACACGCGGCAGAAATACCTGAAAAACATTCCCCTGGGGAACGGACGTGGATATCAAGAGGTCGCCGCCCCACTGCCGAACCAAGCTGTAAACCCGAGCTAGCTTTGGCCCCAAGTCGTCGACGCTGTTCTGCGCCGGAAGGAACGATTCGAAAACACCGGCGCGGGACTTGGCATCCATCGTGGCGCCATTGTCTTCCACCGTGATGACAGCGTAAACGCCAGCCGGCAGCATGGCTTCGGGACGCTGCAGCACTTCGTCGATCTCGGCCGGAGAGCACTCCACGGTCAGCTTCCCCTTTCCTCGCATGTCGCGGACCGCGCGTTGAACCAGCGTCGTGAGGATCTCTTGCAACTGGACGGGATTTGTGCGCACCCCCACGATCGCCGGAAAGAGAGTCAATTCGAACTCGATCGACCCGCCGACAGCCTTTTGGATCTCCGGCGCGATCGCCTGTAGAAGTTCCGTGAGATCCAGGGCTTCAGACGGCAGCGCCTCATAGTGATTGAAAGAGGAGAGTCGGTCGGCCAGAGTCCGAAGGCGTGCCGTGGCGGCGACAACTTTATTCCGATCGCCTTTGTCAATGGAGCTTTCAACAACCGTTACATGGTTCGCGATTTCGGTCGAAAGCCTGGCTGAAAGCGTACCCAAGGCTTCCATCCGCTGAGCTTGCACGTACTGACGCTCAAGCAGGTGGCGCTGGGTTATTTCCATGCCGAAGCCCAGCAGATGGCGCGTGCGTCCGTCGGCATCCTGCAGCAGCCGCGCCGTTTCGCGGAGCCAAACCACTTTGCCATAGGAGCTGACGGCGCGATATTCGCAACTGTGGCGGGACCAGTTTTCGATCGAACGGTCGTAGGATTCGAGCACCCAGTCGCGGTCGTCGGGATGGACGCGATCGCTCCAAAAGCTGGGAGAGCTTAGCCATTTCTCGGCGGCATATCCGAGCATCTCTTCGGCCTTATCGTTGACGTACAGGAAGCGTTTGCTCGGGAGCTCAACGGCCCAAACCAATCCATCTAAATTGTCGAGCAGCTCGGAGGCAGGAATCGACTCCTCGTCACGGGCCCTGCGCGTGTTGCCGTTCGAACTTGGGTCGAAGTTATCCTCGACAGTCAGGAGAGCCTCGTGCTGAGGATCGTCGTCCCAGTTTTGAATCTGCCGGATATTGACGCGCAGAGTGCGTCCCGATTCTCCCGGCACGTGGACGGTCAGATTGTTTCGCGGCTCGCCAGATCCGATTACCTCCCGGGCAATCTCAACCAGGGACTGCGGCACAAAGGTGTCCAGCCGTCCGCGCAAGGGCTCACCCGCGCGCAAGCCGAAGATCTTGCGAATCTCGCGATTCGAAGACACGATGCTCAGGTCAGATGAGAGGACCAGAAGCCCCACAGGCAGAGCTGCCACAATTTCCTGGTAGTAGCGGCGCTCGGTTTCCACTAGCGCGAGAAGGCGGGCCACCTCTCGCGCTTTCCACTGTTCGAGCTCTCTGTCCATTGGTTGTTAGTACAACCAGTGTTCCCAAATCAGCGGACTCCGACAAGAGTACTTCAAGATTGAAGGTACTAGTCTTTTATGGTCGACTTACTTCCGGGGTCTTCGCGGCTGCCTGTGGCTTCGTGAATTTCTCAACCTCGGCAAGCTGCTTTTTCACCTGTTCGGCGTCTGGCGCCTGCGGGACGAGTTTGAGATACATCTTCAATTGCTCGCTCGCTCCGGAATAATCCTGCTTGTCGGCGAGCACCATGGCCATTACCTGGTGAAGCCTGGGAACCTGGTGCATGCTATCAGCGCCAAGACCGCTAGTAGCGGATTTTTCGGCGGCGTCCAACTTGTGAAGCTTGTAGTTGGCCAGCGCGCTCAGGAACCAATCCTGCGGAAAATCGACCGGGTTTAAATGCAGCAGCCGGTCAGTGGTGCTGACCACGTCCTCCCACTTATTCTCCTTGGCGGATAGCAGCGCAAGCTGTTGATACGGGCTGACCAGTTTCGAATCTGCCGCCAGGGCCTGCGCATAGGATTTGCGCGCACCTTCGATGTTTTTCTGCTGCTGCTGCGCCAAACCGAGTTCATACCAAGCCGCTGCGTACTGCGGATAAGCGTCCACCGCCTTCTGAAACTCTTTCTCGGCATTTTCCCACTTGGCCTTTTTCGCCTCGCCCCGACCCTTCTCAAAGGCTTTTTTGGCGTCCTTGGGTGCTAACGCGCTGGTTGCGCTGATCGTGAACCCTTCCACATTGCCAAGCCTGTGCAGCACCACGGTTCCCACCTCGGGATTATCCAGCGAATGGCGGTTCGACAGGCTCACTTGATCCGAGCGGAAGCCCGGCAGGTACGCTTGCAGATCGCATCCCATGAAGGCTCGTTCGGTTATGCCCGAACTGGCTGAATTAGTGGTCCGCGAAGGCTGAGAAGACTGCGTGGTGTCCCCAAAACGCCCGAAGCCGCTCTGACTGGCATCGGCGAACACCGCGCTGTTGTTGCGTTGTCCGAGGTCGATGCTGAAACGGCCCTTCGAGTCGGTGAAACCCACCGCCCGGGGAGATCCAGAGCAAACCAACTGCATTGTGACTGGCTCTGACGGGGGGGTGCCGTCGTTTAGAACTACTTTCCCGGAGATGTAAATGGGGCGTTGAATGTCGGGAATCGTGTTGTTTGGCTGATTGACGTTGGGCTGAGTGTTGGTTGGAGTGCGCCCTACGGTTGGCGTCGTGGGGCCGGCAACCGGGGCCGATCCCCTGGTCGCTTGAGCGAGCAGAGCGGTGCTCATCGCGAGCCCGATGCAGCCGCGAAAAATGATTTGGTTTGTCATGGTGAGACGACCTGGGCCTTTACGGCCATTATAGACTCTTTCCCATTTCCCGGGTGCACTCCTGTCACGCCAACGGAATCTTGAAGCCAACCCGTTCGCGCTCGGCATTAAACTCGCATCCATACAGAGCGATGACCGCCAATAAGTACATCCAGATCAGCAACGCGATTACAGCTCCGATGCTGCCGTACAAGAAATTGTAATTCGCGATATTCCTCACATACCAGGCAAAGCCGGAAGTCGCCAGCAGCCAAAGCAGGGTGGCGATCATGGCGCCGGGCCAAACCGCACCGAACTTCATGGGCCGATTGGGTCCGAAAAAATATAGCAGACCAGCCACGAACACGATGGTGAATAGAGCAATCAAATATCGCAGAACCGTGCTGGCGAGGGCCACGCGCCCCCGCAAATCGGGACCGCCCACCCACTCGATGAACAGGGTTTGCGCCCGGCTTCCAAAAAGGATCAGCAGCGAGGCGGCTACGGCAGGAATGGCCACGATCAGCACCAGCAAGGCCGCCATGCCGCGCTGCTTCAAGAACGGTCGTCCAGATGGCAGACGATAGGCCGCCTGGAAGCCTTCCATCAGACTCATCATGGCGCCGGACGCCGCCCAGATTGAGAAAACCGTCGCAACTGCCAGCAGCCAGATCGGCCTTTGCCCGCGCACTGTAAATTCGTACTGCACGAGATCCTCTGAGCCGGGCGGGACCACTTCGAAGAGAAACTCCGAAAGCACGCGCGATACGGCTTCCGCATTGGCCTGAACAAGAATCGCGGTCAGCGACGTGATTACCGGGAAAAAAGAGGTGAGCGCCGAATAAGCCGCTCCCTTCGCGATCCCGAGGAAGTTATCTTCGTAAGCGGCCATGAGCGTACGCCTTAACAGATTCCAGAATTGCGGCCACGCTCCGGCCTGCACAGTGTAGAAACGGGGACTGTCGACTGTGGCCACAGTCACCCTAAACCGCCAGCTTGGCTTCGAGTTCAGCCCAGCGAGCGAACAGCCGATTCACCTCAATCTCGGCGGCCAATAGGCCCTCGTAGCGGGCATGCATCACCGCTGGATCGGAAGCCCCCACCGGATTCTGCAACTCCTGCTGTGCCGCTTGGAGCGCGGCATCCGCCTCCATAATCTGACTCTCAATGCCCTCCCACTCGCGTGTCTCCAGATACGACAGCTTGCGCGCATTCGCCTTCGCTTTTTCCGCTGAACTCGCCGCTGCCGGCTTCGCCTTCCTTGCCTCGGATCGCTGCCGCGCCAAGTCCTGTTCCCATTGTTCGCAATCGGCGTACAAGCCTGCATTGCCGCTGCCGTCCAGCCCCAGAATGCTGGTCGACACGCGATCCAGCAGATAGCGATCATGACTTACCAAAACCAGCGCGCCGGGAAAGTCCAGGAGGCTATCTTCGAGAACTTCGAGAGTGGGGATGTCAAGATCGTTGGTCGGCTCGTCCATCAGCAGCACGTCGGCGGGTTGGAGCATGAGCCGAGCGATCAGCACGCGTGCCTGCTCACCTCCCGAAAGGCGGCCCACCGCCACGTCAAGCTGGTCTGCTCGAAAGAGGAAACGCGTCGCCCAACCGGCAACGTGGATCGGGCGGTCGCGGTAGATCACGATATCGCCTTCAGTAGCAAGGGCCTTGCGAAGCGGAACCTCGGGATCGAGTTGCTCGCGATTCTGGTCGAAATACACTATTTTCAAGAGATCGGCGCGCTTGACTTCGCCCGCATCGGGCTCCACTTCACCCGTGATCAGCCGCAGCAGCGTAGACTTTCCGCTTCCATTCGGACCCAAGAGCCCCAGCCGCGAGGCCGGAGAAAGCACGAACGAGAGATCCCGAAAAAGCTGCTTGCCTCCGAGCGCCTTCGAAATTCCGGCACCCTCCACCAGCCGCTTAGTGCGGCGTTCGGTTCCGGAGAAATCGATGGACGTGCCGCGCTTGGCTGTGCGAGACGAGACGTCGCTTAACTCCTCGATCATCCGGCCCGCCGAATCGATGCGCGCTTTGGATTTGGTTGTCCGCGCCTTGGGCCCGCGACGCAGCCACTCGATCTCGCGCCTTACTCTGTTTTCGAGAGACTCCTGGTACTTCGCCTGAGCGTGCAGGAAGTCGTCTTTTTTTACCAGGAATTCGCTGTAATTCCCGTTGACATGGAAGAGACCCTCGGGATAGAGGCGATTGATTTCCATCATCCGGCTGGCCACGTTCTCCAGAAAATAGCGGTCATGGCTGACAACGATAGATGCGAAGGACGAGGACTTTAACAGCTTCTCGAGCCACAGAATCCCTTCGAGGTCCAGGTGATTGGTGGGCTCATCCATGATGAGCAGTTCGGGGTCTTTCAGCAGTTCCACCGCGATGGAGAGCCGCTTTTTCCAGCCGCCTGATAAAGTGCGGACCATCGCCGAGCTGTCATAGAATCCTACTCTTCCCAGCACCTCGTTGGACCGCGCGATCCGCTCGCTATCGGACAGGTTGCCGGGAATTTCGACCGCATCGATTACGTGCTGAATCGAAGAGTCGGGAAGCTCCTCCCATTGCTGGGCCACATAGCCGAAGCGCAGGTTTTTTCGAGCTGAGACGATGCCGCTATCGGGTTCGATCAAACCGGCCAGGATTCGAAGGAGAGTAGATTTTCCCGAACCGTTGGGGCCGATAAGACCAACGCTGTCTCCGTCCGAAAGACCGAACGAAATATTCTCAAACAGCGGCTTAACGCCGAAGGTTTTGCTGACGGCTTGACAACCGAGGACTAGGGGCATGCCTATGATCGATTGTAACGGTGGACGTGCGCTGGACGGTCGGGCACCCTGTATCCTGTGAATAGACATGAATGCCAGCATAGTTGCGCTCCCGCTACAAGAGGTGGTGGAAGCGCAGGGTCACCTGATCGACTCCCACATCATGGAGCAAATCTTCGACGCGGTGGTGGAGTTCAACGGCCGATTTGAGGTGGAGCAGTTCCGCATCGGCAGGACCAACGGGGAGCCGTCGTACCTGCGCCTCAAGGTGGACGCGCCCTCCGCCGAAGCGATGCAGCAGCTTCTTTCTACCCTGCTGGGACTGGGCTGTTCGGCCGTAGATCTCAGCGACGCCGAATTGCGCGGCGTGGAACGCGATTTCTGCGCCCCGGAAGACTTTTACTCCACCACCAATCACCGTACGCAGATCAGGCTTGGGCAGAAGTGGATCGACGTGCAAAACCAGCGCATGGACGCACTCATCGTGGTGAAGGACGAGGAGGCATTCTGTCGGCGCCTGCGCGACGTGCGCGCTGGAGATCGGGCTGTGGTGGGTATGCGGGGCATTCGCGTTATTCCCGAAGCCAAGGAGCGAGACCGCTTGGCCTTCGCGTTCATGAGCAACGGCATCTCATCCGAGCGACAGGTGGAAACTGCGGTTCGCCAAACGGCGGCGCTGCTTCAGCAAACCCGGGCGGCGGGGCTGAAAATTGTCGTAGTGGCCGGTCCTGTGGTCGTCCATACCGGCGGCGTCGGTCCGCTCTCGGCTCTTATACGCAACGGGTATGTGGACGCGGTGCTTAGCGGGAATGCGTTGGGCGTGCACGACATCGAGTCGGCCCTGCTGGGCACTTCACTCGGCATTCGCCAATCGGATGGACGCCAGGAAGAGCATGGTCACCGCAACCACATGCGAGCTATCAACGCAATTTATCACGCGGGCAGCATTAAGGGCGCCGTCGAAAGTGGACGTCTGCAAAGCGGCGTGATGTACGAGTGCGTGCGCGCGAAGATTCCGTTCGTTCTGGCAGGCAGTCTGCGCGATGACGGCCCTCTTCCTGACACGATCACCGACATGAATCTAGCTCAGGACGCGTACGCGCAGCAGCTCAAGGGCGCGGGGCTGGTGCTCTGTCTCGGCTCCATGCTGCATTCCATTGCAGTGGGCAACATGCTTCCGAGCTGGGTAAAAATTGTGTGCGTGGACATCAATCCTGCCGTCGCGACGAAGGTCAGCGATCGCGGCACGGGTCAAGCGGTTGGCGTGATCACCGACGTGGGACTCTTTCTCGACATGCTGGCCCGCAACCTGGAAGCTAAATGAAACGCGAATACTCGGACGAACACGCGGAAGCGGGTGTCCATGCTGAACTGCCCGAGCTTGAGACTTGGCCGAACCAGTATCCCGGTTATGAGATCGAAATCTCGATGCCTGAGTTTACCTCGGTGTGTCCGAAAACGGGTTTGCCCGATCACGGCGATATTACGATCCGGTATGTTCCCGATAAGCGCTGCCTGGAGCTGAAGTCGCTCAAGATGTACATGCTGGCTTATCGGAATCTGGGTATTTTCCAAGAGAACGCCGTAAATCGCTTCTTGCGCGACGTCGTAAAGGCCGCCAAGCCAGTATCGATTACAGTGGTCGGAGAGTTCACGCCGCGCGGCGGAGTGTACAGCAAAATCACGGCAAACTGGAGCCGCAAAAGTGGACGCAAAGGCTGAAGAGCTGAGCGCCGCTATTCACGAAATTCGCGAACGCGTGCGTGCGCGCCACCCCCAGGGTGCGGTTTTGGGCGATGTCGCGCTTCCCGACCTGCGTCCGCTGGCTCAAGCCCGCGATGCGGCCGAAGGTAAGGTGGCAAGCATCGGCACGGTGAATCCCCGGGCGGGGGGTCTGGCCAACTCAATCGTTCAGAAGTTGAAGCGGGTTGTTGCCAGGGCGCTCGATTGGCACATCCGCGAGCAGGTGGAGTTCAACCGCGCAGTGATGAACTGCGTGCAATCCACTATTGAGACCTTGAACGAAAGCAATCGCACAATGGCTGCTTTGGCCGCTCGCATGAATCAGACTCAGTCGCTGGTCGGCGAAACCAATGACATGCGCTCGCACTGGATCCAGTGGCGCCAGGAATGGGAAGCGAAACTGTCGAGCACGGAAATTCAGTTTCTACGCTCGCTTTCGGATTTGCAAGGCGCTTGGCAGCATCGCGTGACTCTGATGGACGGGCAACATCGCGAAACCATGAAGGCGCTGCATGCCGATTTTCAGGGGTTGATCGACCGTTCAGCGGAAGTGGTTCAGAAAAGGTTGTGGACGGATCTCGATCGCATCCGGGTGGAATACGAGACGATCATACACGCCGAATTGCGGCTGATCCGACAGAAATCTTCGCTGATGAAGGCTGGTTCGGAAGCGGCTTCGCGCGTGAATGCAGCAGACCCGGCCATCTCGCTGGACTGGCTGAAATTTGCGGAGAAATTTCGCGGCACGGAAGAGTATGTGAAGCGGCACTTCACAATTTATGTAGAGCGCTTCGCAGGCTGCTCCAATGTGCTCGATATTGGGTGCGGTCGCGGCGAGTTGCTAGAGGTGTTTGGACAACATGGCATCCAAGCTACCGGGATTGACCTGAATGATGGATGCATCGCCATGTGTCAGGGCAAGGGGCTCTCAGTCCAAAAAGCTGACTTGTTCAGCTACCTGGAGGAACTCCCCGACAAGTCGCTCGGAGGCTTGGCGTGCCTTCAAGTGGTAGAGCACCTGCCGCCAGCACGGCTGCCTGAATTTGTTTCGCTGGCGCACTCCAAGCTGAAGACCGGGTCGCTCATGGCCATTGAGACTCCGAATCCTGCGTGTCTTGCTATTTTTGCTCGGCACTTCTATCTGGACCCGACGCACGCCAAACCGGTGCCCTCGGCCCTGATGGCATTTTATCTGGAAGAAGCGGGATTCGGGACGCTGGAAACGCTTCCGCTGGAACCTGCTATTCGCAGCATGCCGTCGCTCGCGTCGCTGCCGGACGATTTTCGCGAGGACTTCTTTGGAAGCTTGGATTACGCGATCTTCGGGCGAAAGTTGTAGCTACCAGATCGATTTGAGAGGAAATATGTCGGCGCCTACGGCGCCCGGAGTCCCTCCCACGGAGTAGAATTCGACCTTTGTTCCGTTCGCGGGAGGGTAGACCAGGTTCGTCAAAGCGACCTGACCATCGCCAGCGAACACTTCGATTGAAGATTGGTCTACCAGCACATGCAGCCGCAGCTCGCCGCCAGCTTTAAACGGGGCACTCACCCGGGCTGCGAACTTGTCGCTGAAGCTCACGTTTCCCGAATGCGTCCGATCCACGAATATCTGACTCGCCCGCACATCGTATCCAACCGCCGTGTAAGTGCCGTCGTCCGCCAACAGCTTCCAGCCCACTTCAGAAGACTGACCGATCCCGATCATGCTCGTCAGTTCCAGTGTCTGGCTTCGAAAATCCTTTAGGTCGCGGTAAGCATAGTGCCGTCCACGCAATTTTTTCAATGCTTCCACCGGTTGTTGCACCAGCCGAATTCCTTCCGGGTAAGTCTTGAGGGACAGAGCTCGAGGAACGGTCATTTGCCCGCGCCAAGGTTTGGTGGGCACCACGTTCGCGTACTGCCAATTGTTCATCCACCCGATCATCGCCTGGGGTTGCTTGGCGGGCAGATTATTAAATGTCAGGCCGCAGTAGCAGTCCTTTCCATAGTCGGTCCACAGCGTCAGCGACGGAGGATTTTCGTTGGTGAACTTCACGCCATCGAACTTGCCCACGAAATACTGCTCGCCCGATCCGCCCTGCAGACCGCCCGGGTTGAGCCCGATCTTCAGCACCCAGCGTGTCTGGTTCGGCTTGCCGTCCACAGGTAGTTCGAACAACTCGGGACACTCCCATTGCCCTCCCGTTGCCCCCTGCGGGCCGAACTCGCTCAACTGGGTCCATTTCTTCAGATCGGCTGATCCATAGAAGCGTGCTTTATGGTCGTCCGGCAGCGACACCACCATGATCCATTGCTTGCTCGTTTTTGACCAAAACACCTTGGGATCGCGAAAATCGGACATATGCAGGTCGAGCACAGGGTTGCCCGTGTACTTGGTCCAGGAAAGCCCGCCATCGTTGCTGTAGGCGAGGTTCTGCGTCTGGAGCGCTGGCTTGCGGTCGGTCTTCATCGTGTGACCGGTGTAAACGGCGACCAGGCATGGCGCTTTCCCCGCACAGAACCCACTTGTGTTGTTCTGGTCAACTACAGTGCTGCCGGTGAAGATCATCACGTCGCCCTCTTCCGGCAGGGCTACCTTTTGCTCACGCCAATGCACCAGATCCTGGCTGGTGGCGTGACCCCAACTCATGTGGCCCCATGTGTCTCCGAAGGGATTGTGTTGGAAGAAGAGATGGTAGGTGCCGTTGAAATAGACCAGCCCGTTGGGATCATTGGTCCAATTCACCCGCGGGGAGAAATGGAATTGGGGGCGGTACAGCTCGTGATATGCGGTTTGCGCGGCCGCGAACTCGGATAGGCAGAAGGCAATTGAGAGAGCGCGTAAGCTCACGAAGGACGGCATCGTAATCAAGCTATCATCTTCGCTCTCTGCTGTCGGAATGATGCGCGCGGATCGCGAGCCGATGCAGCACCGGCGTAATGCACTGCGAAACGCAATGCGAGCGAACCAAGTGCGCCCAAGACACCGGCCCATTTGCGCCGTGATCGCGAGTGGCCAGGAATCAGCGACACCACCAAGCTGGCAGCGGTCAAAACTGTCGCCGTTCGCCACAAGGCGCCACTGGCTCCGGAACGCAGCGGCTTGGCTACTTGCGGCACGCTCCCAGCCACATTCTCGACTGCGAACCCGCAGGTGAGTTCTGCGAGTCGGCCTGCGGTTCCGAAGAGGAACGTGATCCTGGAACTTCGCCGATCTTCGAACATAATATCCAGAATCGAAGCCGCGCTCGCCGCTGCGGACGCGAGAAACAGAGCCGGCATTAAGCGGCGTGTTTCTTGGTAAAGCGGGATCGCGGTATTGCCAACCAGGACGCCTGTGTACCCGGCCAATCCCAAGCCGAACAGGCCCGCACCATATCCTGCGGCTGATCCGACCTGCCCTAAAAGGCCTTGGCGATGGCTGAACAGTCCCGCTGTAATCGCCAGCGGAGCGGCTGCGGAAAGAATCCAAGCGCCCACGTTCATAGGCGACGTGGGACGAAACACGCGCAGCATGTTCAGAAAACGCATGGGACGGCCGAGATCATGGATTAATAGCGCTCCGCCAACGCTGGAGCCGACGATCCCAACCCAGTGACAGCGCTGGCCGAACTCCCGCAATTCTCCATCCCCCGCAAGTTGAGCCGCCGCTCCGAGAGCGAGCGCCGCGCCTGCTGCACCGCCCAAAAAGTAATAAACCGGAATGTCGATTTTCCAAACAGGCTCCTTTAAAAGAGGGCGGTCGTAGTAAGTCGGGTCGGTCTGCGATACGGTCGGAGTCTCATCCCACGGTAGAGGCAGCACAGCCTGCATGCGCTCGTCGTTGCGTCTCACTTGTTGGCTGGATCCTTCGCCTACGAGCATGCCCAGCGACTGATCGATGTCGCGCCCGTCGTTCTTCACCGTGCGCCTCCGTGTCTGCTTGCAGCCACTGAACCGAGCGCCACCGCCGCCACACCCAAAGCCGCGAACGCCATCGATAACCAACTCTGCCCCACGTTCTTGGTCGGGACCACGGGATCGGGCGGCAGGTTGTACACCTCAGGTTTATCCACCAAGAGAAAGAAAGCGTTCAGCCCTTCGGTGCCTGGCTGCGACGCGGCGCTGTCTCCATATAGATACGCCTCTTGCATGCCTTGCTCATGCAACATCTCGACGCGGCCTCGGGCGCGATGGCGCAACTCGTCGAGGTCGCCAAACTGGATCGAAGCCGTGGGACACGCCTTCGCGCAGGCCGGCGTCATATCGTTCTTCAACCTGTCATAACACAGCGTGCATTTCCACGCTCGGCCATCATCCTCGCGACGGTCGATCACTCCGAACGGACAGTTCACCACACAGTAGCCGCAGCCGTTGCAGATGTCCTGCTGGACGAACACGCTTTCGAATTCGGTGCGCACGATGGCTCCGGTCGGGCAACTTTCCAAGCAACCGGCTCGCGCGCAATGCTTGCATACGTCCGATGAGAACAGCCACGAAAAACCGTCGGCCATCTGGTTGGACAAAGCGACCGGACGCTCAATAAACGCGACGTGCCGCCACGTGGATGCTCCGAGAGCCGCGGTATTGTCGTACGACATCCCAGTAAGCGAGAAGCCGTCGTCCGGCAACTGGTTCCACTGCTTACATGCCACCTCGCAGGCTTTGCAGCCAATGCAAATCGTGGTGTCCGTGAAGAAGCCTTTGGCACCCATGGCTTAAGCGTTGCTCTCCTTGCTCTCTTCCGCTTTGAAATTGTGCGACGATTCGTGATCGCCTTCCGCTGGTGGAAGATCGCGCTCCCACGCCATCTCATCAATCTGTTTCACCGCCCGCCGCTTGCCTCTGCGGCCTGCCGCGATCATCGCGGTAAAAACCTTGGACTCTTGAATCGATACGTTTGGATCGCCCACAAATCCGATCAGCTCGTTGGCCGAATCGCCGCGCACCAGTCCGCGACTTGCCCAATGGTAAGGCAAGCCGATCTGATGTATATCCCCGCCTTGGATACGCAAAGGACGCAGGCGATTGGTAACCAGCACCCGCGCCTCAATCTCCCCGCGAGCTGTCCAAATAGTCGCCCAACCGCCGTTTTTCAATCCGTGCATTGCCGCCAGTTCGGGCGACACTTCACAGAACATTTCAGGTTGCAATTCTGACAACCATGAAAGCCAGCGGCTCATTCCACCGGCTGTATGATGTTCCGTGATCCGGTATGTGGTGACCACGTACGGGAAGCGCGGATCGCTGTACGCGCGATGATATGGGTTGTCCTTGCGCCTCCACTCCATGCGGGTCGGATTGCACTGCTGATCGTATAGCAGGTTCCGAGCTACGGACTCTTCCGGCTCGTAATGGGTGGGCAGCGGACCATCCTGCAAACCGGCCGCGGCGAAAATCCAGCCCTTTCCGTCAGCCTGCATCACGAATGGGTCCACTCCTGAAATGGTCTCTTTGCCGCGTGCTTCTTTCGAAGGCCGGTAGGATGGTGGACGATCCACGATGAAGTCAGGCGTATCGTGCCCAACCCATTTCTTCTGCTCCTCATCCCACCAGACGTACTTCTTGCGTTCCGACCAGGGCTTCCCTTCCGGATCCGCCGACGCCCGGTTATACAGCATGCGGCGGTTGTGGGGCCAAGCCCAGGCCCATTCCGGCGCGACCCAGCTTTGTTCCGAACCAGGCTTGCGCCGCGCGGTCATGTTGATGCCATCGCGATACGAGCCAGAGTAGATCCAGCAGCCGCAGGCAGTGGATCCGTCATCTTTCAACGATGTGAATCCTTCCACCGGCTTGCCGTCCGCGATTGTGAAGCCGTTAATCTCTTTCAAGACCGATTCGGCGTTCGAATAATCCCAAGTCAAATCCTGAATCGCCCTGTCACGGGGCAACGTGGAATCCCTGTATAATTCCTTGAGCCGCAATCCGATCTGGTTTATAAAATCGAGCTCGCTTTGGCAGTCGCCAGGCGGATCGATCGCCTGGTGGTGCCATTGAAGCAGTCGCTGCGTATTTGTGAAGCTACCCTCTTTTTCGGTATGTGCGGCAGCAGGAAAAAAGAACACCTCAGTGGCTATGTCTTCGGACTTCAACTCGCCCCTTTCAATCTCGGGCGAGTCCCTCCAAAATTCGGCCGTCTCGATCAAATTTAGATCGCGCACCACCAGCCACTCGAGTTCCCTTAACCCTTTCCGCTGGAGCGATCCATTCATGGACCCCACGGTTGGGTTCTCGCCCACCACGAAATAGCCCTTCACGTTCCCGTCAGCCATGTTGGCGACCGTGTTCATGTGCGAGTGATCGCCGTCCAGTGTCGGCAGCCGATCGAAGCACCAGCCGTTCTCTTGCGTCGCGGCCTCGCCGTAATACGCCTTCAGCAGCGAGACCGCGTATTTCTTGAATTCGCCCCACCATCCCGAAGGAGATTCGTTGAAGCGAATGTAAGTGTCGAAGTCTTTGTCGTGCTTCGCCTTGGGCATCGGCAAATAGCCCGGCAGCAAGTTGTAAAGAGTGGGAATGTCGGTGGAGCCTTGGATGGAAGCATGGCCGCGCAACGCCATAATGCCGCCGCCAGGCCTGCCCATGTTGCCCAGCAGCAGTTGGATGATCGCCGCCGTCCGAATGTATTGCACGCCCACAGAATGCTGCGTCCAGCCAACCGCGTAGCAGAATGCCGACGTGCGCTCGCGTCCCGAGTTCTTGCAGAGAGTCTCCGCCACCTTCTGGAATAGCTCAGGCTTGATGCCGCAAATGTTCTCCACCATCTCGGGCGTGTAGCGCGCGAAGTGCTTCTTCAAGATTTGAAACACGCAGCGTGGATGCTGAAGAGTGGGGTCGGTGTACTCAGGCCGGATTGGTTGCCTCGGTCCTGGCTTCTTTCCGCCCGCGGCATCCGGGTCCACCCCTTCGTAAAGCCACGTAGTGCGATCATATTGTTTCTTCTCTTCGTCCCATCCGCCGAACAGCCCGTCGAAGTCTTCCGTGTCGGCATACTTCTCGCTGATGATAGCGGGCGCGTTGGTGTAGTTGACCACGTACTCTTTGAAGTAGCGCTCGTTGCTGACAATGTAGTTGATGATCGCTCCCAGAAACGCGATGTCCGAGCCGGCCCGTATCGGAACGTGAATGTCCGCAACGGCGCTGGTGCGAGTGAACCGGGGATCGACGTGGATAATAGTGGCCCCTCGCTCCTTGGCTTTCATGACCCAGCGGAAACCGACCGGATGACATTCCGCCATGTTCGAACCTTCGATGACAATGCAATCCGAGTTCTGCAAATCCTGCTGGAACGTGGTGGCGCCGCCTCTTCCGAACGAGGTCCCCAAACTGGGGACGGTGGAGGAGTGTCAAATACGGGCCTGATTTTCGATCTGTACGATGCCTAGCCCGGTGAACAGCTTCTTGATGACATAGTTCTCTTCGTTGTCGAGCGTGGCGCCCCCGAGGTGCGCGATGGCCATGGTGCGGCGAAGCGCGTTGCCCTCTTGGTCGACGTCCTGCCAGTTTTCATCGCGGGCCTTCTTCACGCGCTGAGCCACCATCTCGATGGCCTGATCGAGAGGAATCTCTTCCCACGCTTTTCCATGCGGCCGCCGGTACAACACCTTCTTTACGCGATGCGAACCGGTGACAAGCTGGAAGGTGGCGGCTCCTTTGGGACATAGGCACCCGGCTGAGATTGGCGAGGCTGGATCGCCCTCGATATCCAAAATCTTTCCTTCTTTCACGTAAACAAGCTGCCCGCAGCCTACGGCACAGTAAGGACAAATGGAAGCGACGACCTTGTCGGCTTGCTTCGTGCGAGGCTGCAGGTGCTCGGTTCTCGATGAAAACGAGTTGCTGCCGAACGCGTTCACGTCGCGATTTTTGATCTGTTTCACCACCGGCCAAATTGACACGATTAATCTCCAGAGATCGGATGACAAATTGAACTTGAAGGTTTCGCTTGTCGTTCGCGAGACTTCGCTATCCTACCAAATGAGTGCATACCAAGAGGGTGGTGATTTTCGGGAGCGGCGGACAACTCGGGGTGGAATTGGTCCGCGTCTTCAAGCAACGCGGGTTCGAAGTTACGGCTTTCGACCGGTCATCGGTTGATATTACGGACAGCACGGCTGTAGAACACGCTCTTGCGCGGGTGGACCCTGCCATGGTGATCAACGCTGCCGCATACAATCAGGTGGACGTCGCAGAAAAGGAGCCTGTCGCGGCTTACATGGCCAACGCTCTCGCCGTTCGCAACCTGGCGATGGCTTGCCGACAGGTGGACGCTCTGCTGGTGCATTTCTCCACCGACTACGTTTTCGACGGCACGGCGGGGCGATCCTACACGGAGGAAGACGCTACTCATCCGCTGGGCGCCTACGCGGTTTCGAAGCTGGCCGGCGAGCTATACGCACAGGCCTATTTGGATCGGGCGCTGGTGATTCGGACGTCGGGCGTGTTCGGGCCAGGCGGATTGAATACGGCGCGCGGGAATTTCATTGAAGTGATGCTGCGGCTGAGTGCAGGCAAGCATCCGATTCGCGTCACGGAGGACCATGTTGCGTCTCCCACGTATGCCCCGGCTTTGGCAGAGCGAACAGCGGCCATTGTCCAACGCGGGCTAACGGGTTTGTTCCATGTGGGTGGGGGAACTGCGATTTCCTGGTTCGAATACGCGGCGATGATTTTCAAGGCGGCGGGCCTCAAGCCGGAACTGCAGGCCACCCATGAGCGCGAGTATCGGACGGCTGCGAGGCGGCCAAGATATTCGGCGCTATCGAACGGGAAAATGGAACGGTGCGGCGTGGAGCCGATGCCGCCGCTGGAGGACGCGATCCTCGATTATTTGGATGCTCGGAAGAAACACTTTGAACGGTGACGCAAGATGTGGGGCAGGCAATCTTGCCTGCTGACACGCTTTCCAGCGTGTCGAGCCGCCTAGAAAGGCGGCTGCAGCCAGGATTGGCTGCCCCACCAAGAATCGGTTGCTAGTTAGTAATCATGGAAGAAAAGTTTGGGAGGCACTTTGAACAGTTTGCCGAGTGCCTTCGCTTGCCCTTTCGAAATCGCGCGCCGACCGGCCAGAACTTCTGCCGCCAGCATGGGATTTCCGAAAATGTCGTTCAACACCTCCCGCTCCCATTTGCGGGAGGTGAGCAACCGGGACAGCGTTTCATGCGGTTCCGGTTCGCCTTCCACCTCGGTCTCTTCTTCCTGTTCCTCTACCTCGCGCTCGAACACTTCTATAATCAGCACCAGCAGTTCCAGCAGTTTGCGCTCTTCCGGTGAAAGCGCATCGCCCTTGTCCATCAGCGCTTCGGCCGACGTGAGCATGCGATCATGCTCCTCCTCGGATTCAATCATGCACGGCAGGGCGCGCAGAAGCAGTTCGCCGTATTTGCTAAGGTCTATCGGCTGATCGTCCATCCCTACTCGCGAACTTCGGCATGATGCCGTACATCGATCCCTTTCACCAGGAATAAAACATCTTCTGCAATATTCGTGGCGTGATCCGCGATCCGCTCCAGATCATGCGCGATAAACATCAGGTCCACTGCGCGAGGAACCGTAGTGCTCTCGGCCTGCATGAATTGGAGTAGTTCCTGATAGACGGCGTCACGCAGGCGATCCACTTCGTCGTCAGCCAGCAGAACCGTTCTGGCAAGGTCTGGATCGCGCTTCACGAGCGCATCCAAGCTGTTGCGCACCATGGTTTCCGCAAGATCGGCCATCTTCGGAATATCCACCAGCGGCTTCACTTGCTGCTCGCGCATCAGTGACAATGACCGTTCGGTAATGTTCACGGCCAAGTCGCCCATGCGCTCCAGGTCGCCATTGATTTTAATAGCCGCCGTGAGAAACCGCATGTCCTTCGCCATGGGCTGATAAAGGGCGAGCAGACGCGTCGCCAGTTCGTCGATCTCGATATCTTTCTGGTTGATCTGGGCTTCCTTCCAAAGAACCTCTTTCGCCTGTTCTTCGTCCCGATCCACGAGCGACATGATGCTGCTGTGAATGGCGCTCTCCACCAATCCGGCCATTTCCAGCAGCCGCCTTTGCAACTCGTCCAGTTCGTCTCTAAAATGCCGCAATGACGCTCCTTGTTCTATGACGCACGCGCTCAACCGAAGCGGCCGGTAATGTAGTCCTCGGTCTCTTTTTTCTTGGGACGTTTGAAGATTACATCCGTCTTGTCGAACTCGATCAGCTTGCCTAACAAAAAAAATCCCGTGTAGTCGGCAACGCGGGCAGCCTGTTGCATGTTATGGGTCACGATGACCTGAGTACATTGATCTTTCAAGCTAAACAGGAGATCCTCGATCTTCGCCGTCGCGATCGGGTCCAGAGCGGAACACGGCTCATCCAGCAGCAGAACTTCCGGATCCACCGCCAGCGCCCGACCGATGCAAAGCCGCTGCTGCTGGCCCCCAGACAGCGAATACGCCGACTCGTGCAGCTTATCCTTGACCTCCTCCCACAGAGCGGCGCGTTTCAGACTCCGCTCCACTACTTCTTCAATGGTGCTCTTTCCCTTGAGGCCGTTCACGCGGACTCCGTAGGCGATATTTTCGAAGATCGATTTTGGAAATGGATTCGGCCTCTGGAAAACCATTCCCACCCGACGCCGCAGATCGGTGACATCCACCTCGCGCACATCCTGGTTATCCAGTAGAACTTGCCCCTCCGCCCGGCTGCTTCTAATGGTTTCGCTAATCCGGTTCAGCGTTCGAAGAAAGGTTGATTTGCCGCAGCCGGATGGCCCGATCAAAGCGGTGATGCGTTTCGCCGAAATCGCCACGTTGATCCCGTGCAGAGCCTGGAAGCTGCCGTAGAAGAAATTTAGATTCGTCGCCTTCATCTTCGGCTGCGCGCCTACAGGCAGTTCCACGAATTCGTGACTGGGCGGCATATTTTCGTTCATGGTTCGCATCCTGATACCGGATTCTGGAACTGCGTTCATATTAATAGGCTACGCCCGCTGGGAAGCGGCTCCTCGGGAAAGAATAAACCGGGCTAAGATGTTGGCGATCAAGACCATGCCGAGCAGCACGAGTCCGGCCGCCCAAGCCTGTCGATGCCAATCCTCATAAGGCGAAATCGCGTGGGTATAGATCATCACGGGAAGCGTGGCAACGGGCTCGTTAAAGCCCGAGCTCCAAAACTGATTGTTCATGGCTGTAAACAACAGCGGGGCGGTCTCGCCAGCGATGCGAGCGACGCCCAAAATCATACCCGTAAGAATTCCTTTGGTGGCAGCGGGAACGACGACGCTCGCGATCGTTCTCCATTTGCTTGCCCCCAAAGCGAGAGAGCCTTCCCGCAGCGCAGTGGGCACGCTGCGGAGAAATTGTTCGGTGCTCCGAAGCCCGATCGGAATCAGCATAACGGCCAGCGACAAGGCCGCAGCGAACGCGGAAAAAGTGCGCGTCGGAACCACCACGACTGTCCAGGCGAAGATTCCGATCACGATGGACGGAACCCCGTTCAGCAGGTCGGCCGTATAGCGCACGAAGAAGGAAAGTGTTTTTCCGCCGAATTCAGACAGATAAATTCCGCCGAGAAACCCGATTGGTACCCCGATCAGGGCAGCCATTCCCACGATAAGTCCGCTTCCGACAATTGCGTTTGCCATCCCGCCTCCAGTTTCGCCCGGTGGCTTGGGAAGCTGCGTGAAAAAGGCCCAATCGACTGACCGGCCTCCGTTCCACAGCAGATAACCCAGGATGAGAAACAGAGTGGACACGGTCAAGAACGCGCACATGCCGGTCAGGCTCAGCATGACGTTGCTTACAAGCTTCCTTCGCTCGGTACGGTTCATTAGTCGCGCGCGCTTCCCTTTTTGGTGGTGGCGATGATGAGCAATCGCGCACCCGCGTTGATAATCATCGTGATCAGAAATAGCACCAAGCCAAGTTCTATCAGCGAATTTAAGTATAAATCTCCGGTGGCCTCGGTGAACTCGTTAGCAATTACCGCGGCGATCGTATACCCAGGTGCGAACAGCGATGCCTTGATACGAGGATCGTTCCCAATCACCATCGTCACAGCCATGGTCTCGCCCAACGCGCGCGCCAAGCCTAGAAACACCGATCCCATAATGCCGAGTTTGGCGTATGGAACAACCACTTGCCAAGTGGATTCCCACTTCGTCGCTCCCAGGGCAAGCGCCGCTTCACGCTGCTCGCGGGGCACCTCGAGAAGAGCTTCGCGACAGATGGAAATGATAAATGGAAATGTCATGATAGCCAGAATCAGGCCTGCAGCGAGAAATCCAACGCCGTAGATCGGCCCTTGAAAAATAGGCAAAAAGCCAAGGGTAGATTTCAGGAAGGGCTCGACGTAGTTGCGCAGGATTGGAACCAGCGAGAAGAACGCCAGAAGTCCATAAATGACGCTGGGAACCGCAGCCAGCAGCTCCACCAAGAACGTCAGAACGTTGGACAGACGCGCGGGGGCGAGTTCGGCCAGGTAAATAGCGGCTCCCAGCCCAAGCGGCACTGCAATCACCAAAGCCAGAATGGAAGTGACCAGCGTGCCGTAGATGAACGGAAGAGCCCCGAATTGGCCTGCGATCGGATCCCAGACTTGAGTGAAAAAGAAATGAAAGCCGAACTGCCGGCGCGATAGCGACGAGTGGATCCACAACTCGTAGATGAGCAGGAGCGCGATCGCAAGCACACTGCACGCGAACATCAGCGTAATAAGGTGAGCCGCTTCATCCCCGTTACGCAATCGGCCAAGAAAAGAATGCGCCCTTCCGTGCGAGGGCGCAGGCGCGGCTGAGGTCGTAGCCATTACTGAATTTTAGCGATTTGCTTCTCTTCTTTGGCGACCACCTCTTTTGGAAGCGGGGCATAACTGAGGGCGGATGCATAAGTCTGACCCTTGACCAGCATCCAGCGGAGGAAATCGACCACCGCCTTCTTCTTTTGGGCATCCTCAAACTTATCTGGAATCAGCAGCCAGGTGAAGGTGGAAATTGGGTAGGCGTTTGCGCCCGGTGCGTTCACGATCGACACCCGGAAATCCTCCGGCATCGCCTGAGCTGCGCCGGCAGCAGCCGCTGTCACAGTCTCGAGCGACGCCTTCAGAAACTTGCCGGACTTGTTCTGAACGGCGCCGTACGGCATCTTGTTCTGGATTGCGTAGAAGAGTTCCACATAGCTGATCGAGTTCGGCGTGCCCTGCACTTGTCCGGCAACGCCTTCGCTACCCTTCGCACCCAAACCGCCGGGCCAGTTCACCGTTGCGCCCGCTCCAATTTTCGACTTCCACTCCGGGCTAACGCTTGACAGGTAATCCGTGAAGACGAACGTGGTTCCACTTCCGTCCGAGCGATGCACAAGGGTGATATCCTTCGACGGTAGCTTGACTCCCGCGTTTACTTTGGCGATGGCGGGATCGTTCCATTTGGCCACCTTGCCCGAGAAGATGTCGGCCAGCAGCGGACCAGTGAAGTTCAGGTCGCCCGTCACTCCTTCGACGTTATAGGTTGGAACTACGCCTCCCAGAACGGTGGGAAAATGCAGCACGTGGTATTTTTTAACGGCCTTGATCGCTTCGTCGCTCATGGGCATGTCCGAAGCTCCGAAGTCGACGGTGCCGGCCGTCAACTGACGAATGCCGCCGCCGGAACCGATCGGATTGTAGTTGATCTGAGGGGCGTCTTTCGGCTTCTGAAACTCGTCAAACCATTTGGAGTAAATCGCGCCAGGGAACGTTGCCCCAGCACCTTGCAGCTTCACCGCCGCGTACGCGCCGGTGCCAATCATCAGCATGCCCGCGGCGGCAAAGCCGAGCAAATGTAAGTGTTTGTTTGTCATCGAATATCCTTTTCCTTCTGTTCCAAGTCTCCCATCGCAAGATTACATTTCCGTGACACCCTGTTGAATTGTTCTAGGGCAAGTCGTAACGCAGGTTAATGAACACCATATTAAGGTTGGCATTGCGTTGCGAATTGCTAGACGGAACTGACCAGGGGTCGCGGCTCAAGTAGGAATATTGGGTAAGCAGGCGAACATCGCCATAGCTGGCGCTCTTCCAAAACGTCTGGTGAATGCCGAACGTGAACTGATTGATAGACCGGTTGGCGCCGAGAGGAGCGCCTGGGTAGCCGTACCCGAAGAAGACCGGGGTCTTTCCGCTGTTGTCCACTCCAAAGTTCTTGCGGAAGTAAGCGCCGCCGTAGTAGGTGTAGAAGAGGGTTTCCTTGGCGTTCGGATTTTCTTTGGGTTTCCAGGAATACTCGAACCCGTCGACGGTCGAGGCGGCGTGAACCAGCGAAATGTCGCCGTTCTGCTTGGCCACTAGGTCGGGACCCGAGCCGAAGATGTAACGTCCTCCGCCATCGCTCACGAAACCGTTTGCGATCAAGCGAAAGCCTTTCACCAATTCCAGGTTAATGCCGGCTTGCCCGCCGCCGCCGAGGCTAGTGAAGTGCTGGTTCGTCAGTGAGTTATACGCGCGAAAAGTGCGCAGCACTCCACCGATTTCAGCGTGCATCGCCTTGCCACCGGGAGTGGCATCGAAGGCCAATTTGGAGACGAAGTCCGGAGTCAGGTTCGGAGTGGCCGTCGGGTTGGTGTTGCCGTTGTCGAAGATCGTGGCATAGCTAGCGGCCAGAGCGGACGGGAGGGTGACTGCTCCCCCAACATACTGGTCGGACGCTTCGAGACCGAGACCCCACGTGACTGCCTTAGTTGGCTTGTATACGAAGCGAATCGTAGGCTGGCGCGACCACGTGAGGCCATTCTGGTAATTCGTGTCCACGTCTTGGCTGTAGAAGATATCGCCAGGAATGGGAGAGATGCCTTTGCGCATGGGCGTCATCATGCTCCATGATTGGCCGGCTAGAATTTCCCACTTCTCGCGCTTGAATTGCACCCAGAACAGCCGCAGGCGCATTGTGGCCGAGTTGCTGGTCACTACAAGATTGTTAGGGGCGTTGCCGAGGAAATCGGTTTCCAAGTAACCCGTGACGTCGGTGCCCTTGAAGTTCGAATCCACTCTCAGCCCGACACGCGAGTTCTGCAGGCTGAAGCGGCTCTCGGAGAGTTTTCCCTGTACCGTATTGTTGAACGGGATGCCGTTGAAGCCGGTGCCGATCCCGCCCCCGGCGTTGGTGGACCGGATGACCTGCGTCAGGTCGACAAAACCGAACGGAGTAAAGTGAGCGGCCCCAATGCTGAAATAGAGAGGGGACGGCTTGTCCGTGCCTTCAGCGCCTGGCTTTTGCAACGCGGACGACGAGGAGCCACCGAGGGGAATGATCGGGGTGCGGCTGGCGATTTCACCGAGCTTAAGGAAGGGGGAGGGCGCTACGTTATTCGCCTGCTCCGACTCCGCCGGAACAGAGGTTTTGAGAGCGCGATCCAGCAGCCGCTGCTGCGTTTCCAGGGTTTGCCGAAGCTGTTCGATTTGTGTTTGCTGGGCGGCCAGCTGGGCCTTCAACGCCGCAATTGCATCGTCGCTCAATGCGGAGTCTTCGGCGAAAGCAGTCGAACTTACAGCCAGAACCCCGACGAGACAGAACACAGCGCTGAGTTTTTGTCTAACGATTTTCAAAGTAACTCCATTTATAGTAAGTGCGTGCGAAAGCTAACCTCGTTGAGGATAGTGTCTTGCTGTTAGCGTTGAATGAATTCGATGTGACGATCGGATGACAATGCGGTGGAGGCTTACGTGAATGCGACTGCCGCGATTCCCGCTTCGCTGGGAGTTGCGAGTTGCTCTTCCGAAGGATGCTCATCGATCATTACCGGTAAGCGCTCCTGCAGTAATAACTCGGTGGCCAGCACCATCGGCTCGGAGTGAAAACGGCGCGGCATCGGATTGTCCAGGAGCGCATTGGCCAGCGCCGTGAAGGCCATCCCCTGATGGTGAGCCATAAACGAGCGCACCACTACTGGTTTATGCCCCATAAAATCGATCGAATCAAAAAATCCGTAATCGCCAAGCCATTCGCGCTCCACCATCGCCTGCAGATTCGCAAGTGACCCCCGCCGATCAATCGGCAGCGCCAACAGGGTCGCATACGGAGCGATTACCAGATCGCGCCGATGCAGTTGCTGCAGCGCCATTACAGGGATGCCAAACGCGCGATATTGATAATTCTGACTTTCGTCGCGTCCGCTGTGCGCCGCTTCCGAAACACCCCACGGCACGCGTAGCGCGCGGCAATACAACTGTTGTATCCTCACGGCACCTCTCTGACTCTCCCCAAGCAGGCTTTCTTCGAAAGTGCGCAGGAACAGCGGAGGCATCAGGTATTCGAACATCGTGCCGCTCCACGACAGCAGCGTTCGGCAGCCTTGGTACGTGGTCAGCTTGCGGCCAAGGCGGAACCAAGCCTCGCGCGGGAAATCCCCTTTGGCCACAGCCAGGAACACGGCGGTCCGCGCTTCGGACGCGAGCAAATCGTAACGCGAGTCGTCCAGTTTGCCAGTCTCCACGTCATAGCCGATGCGCATGAGCATTCGTTCCCGATCCAGCAGAAATCCAAAATCCATTTCGCGGAACATGCGGTCGGCGAAAGAACCCATCCGCTCGAAATTTGCGATGAGAGCGGTCGCGCCACGCTGTGCCGGACCAAGCGCCGCCCGCAGATCCTCCAGCGCCTTCCTGGATGCGGGCATCAGCGTGTCCGCAGCAAGTAGCAGGCCGGCTTCACGATCAACTGAATCATACTGGCTGGGCACTTCCGACAGCTTTCCAACCCGACTCATTTCCTGCATGAGCGTCTTCATGCGAGGATCCGACGCGAGCACGCGTAGCTCCTGCTCGAGCGGTCCGGTGAGCCAGGGCGCGAGTTCGCCCAGGGCAGCGAGCATGGCATCGACACGCCGGGTCAAGGATTTTATCCAGTAACGCGTTTGATCGAGCGACTCGCGATTGCGCGAACGCCAGTGATCGCACAGCCAATCGATGTTCTCGGATAACTGAGTTCCCGTTTTTAGAACCTCGCCGAGCACGCCCTTCCAATGATAGAGTCCGGTCGGCTGGCATTCGACTTGTTTGCAGAGCGAATGAATGAGCCGCATAATGGGCGCGGTTCGGCCCTCCGCTGGGATTGAGAGCTGGAGCAGTTCGATATGATCCCTGAGCCCGCTGAATAACTGCGGCGACAGCACCGGACTTAAAAGACTGTCGGCACAGCTTTGCTTTAGGGTGACAAGAGCGGCTGCAAAGTTCCCGCTGTCCACGGCTGAGACGTATCGCGGTGGCAGCGGCTGAAGGGTGCGAGTGTCGTACCAGTTAAAAAGATGGCCATGGCTGCGCTCAAGTCGCGCCAGTGTGGTTAGGGTCTTTTCCAGCCTTGTCGACAACTCGAACTGAGTCAAGTACCCGAAATCGGCGGCGGCGATATTGGCGACCAGTTGAAGCCCCATGTTGGTTGGCGACGATCGACGCGCGACCGCCCATGGATCTTCCTGAACATTGTCCGGGACCAGCCAGTTGTCCTCCTGATCGCCAAAGTCGACAAAGTAGCGCCATGTTTTTAAGGCGATGTTTCGGAGGAAACGCACATCGCGGAGGTCCGCTCGGCCTCCATTGGCGCGCGGGCGACTGCTCATGAACTCGGCCGTTAAAGGGGAGACGGCCCAGAGAATCATCACAGCAATAGGAAGGAGTTCGGTTCCCGTTTCAGCGCGCGCTGCGATAAGGGAGAGTACGGTGGCCAGGATCGGGCAGGCGATCAAATATATCGAAGTTAGACTCAAGCCTGTCCCGCTGCCCGATTCCGCTTGCGCCGCGCTCTCCCACTCTAGAAGGTTGCGATGCGTTACCAAGCGCCGGATCGTAGTGCGAACGATGGCATCCAGCATCAGCAAAGCTTGATGCAATAGAAACGTGAGCTGAAGCAGCGCGTCCAAAATTCCTCGCACCAATTGGAAAGCGGTTTCCCTCAGGAATACGCGCCAAAATCGGAATGGAGGAAAACGGGACAAGCTGAAGAGCGTTTGCGCGAAGGCCGGGAAAAGGAGGGCGAAGACGACCGCAGCAGTCGATCTTAACGGGTGCGCCCCAAATAGGCTGGCCACGCAGAAGGCCACCAGTGAGACCTCGTAAAGGCTTCGCCGCAGATTGTCAAAGATTTTCCAGCGCGACAACAGGCTCAAAGGGTTCGAGCTCCAGTGCCACTGCGAGTCAGGCACCACGGGCAGTAGCCAGGGGGCGATCTGCCAATCGCCGCGGACCCAGCGGTGCTTTCGTTTGGAGAACGCTTCGTACGTGGCCGGAAAATCGTCAATCACTTCGATGTCGGAGATCAAGCCCACGCGGGCATGTTCCCCTTCAATCAAATCGTGACTGAGAAGCGTGTTGTCAGGGAAGCGTCCGCGCGTAGCCTGTGCGAAGGCATTCAAATCGTAGATGCCCTTGCCAGTGTAGGATGCTAAGCGAAACAGATCCTGATAAACATCTGAAACGGCTCTGGTGTACGGATCGAGTCCAGTCTGCCCGCTATAAAGATTCGCCAGGCGCGATCGGAGTGCCGATTCCATGCTGATGCTGACTCGGGGCTGCAGAATAGCGTAACCCTCACGCACGACATTGGATTTATCCAGCACTGGCCGATTTAGTGGATGAGCCATGGCAGCCGCCAGTTCCCGGGCGGTATCGCGGGGAAGCTGCGTGTCCGTATCGAGGGTGATGATGTACCGAATGCCGTTGACTTGAGTGAGGTCGCCAACCTTTATCTCAAATGCGTCGGCCCGACCGAGTAGATAGTCGTTGAAGTCGTCCAGCTTGCCGCGCTTGCGCTCCCGGCCCATCCATACGCCTTCCGCTGGATTCCATTGACGTGGGCGGTGGAACAGGAAAAAAGGACCGCGACCCCCTGAGCCATAGCGAGCATTCAACGCGCGAATGCCTTGCGCGCATAGATCGATGAGTTTGTCGCTCTCGGTGCGCTGCGTCGGTGAGTCGGAGAAATCAGTGAGAAGCGCGAAGAGGAGATTCCGATCGCGGTTGGCAAGGTGGTGAATTTCGATCCGCTCCAACAGCTTTTCAACTCCCGCTTGGGAGAGAATAAGGGTCGGCACCACGACAAAGCAACGGCAGTCGTCCGGCAGCCCCTTTGAAAAATCCATGCGAGGAAGACGGCTCGGAGGCACAAACCGAGTAGCGAGCGAGTTTACCACCGCGAGCGCGATCTGACTCAAAGGAATTGCGAGAATCGCCAGGAGCAAAACGGAGATAGGCGCAAGCAGCGAATGGGCCAGGTAAAGGAGCAGCCCCATGATTACGATTTGTCCGCCGAAGTAGAACAGATGAGGGTAGCGGACCGGCCGCTGCAAGTAGTGGCCGACGTGCCGATTCTCCTGTTGAGCCTTGGCGATGAACGAGTTCGCCGTGCGCACCTCTTTCTCAGCCTGTTGTTCCGGTTGGTTGCCTTTCCCGGACAGCCTTTCGACTTGCCCCCTATAATGGTCCCGCGTTTCGAAATCCATATGGGAATACGCGCCAGCCGGATCTTTAGATAGGATCCCGTTTACAGCCGACAACGATTCAATGAACTCGTTCCAGCGAAGCTCATCCAGTTTGCGCAGGCTTTGGATGGCGGCTTGGTCTTCGACTTTCGACGACGCGATTCTTGCGAGCAGCGCCTTTTTCAGCACGGGCCGGATCGCCCACAATTCGGCGAGCGAGAACACCGCCGCGCTCTGGCGTTCGGTGAAAAACTCGTTCAGGTTCGCTAAGTTTAGTTCGCCCGCATAACGATCAACGGCTTCTACCGCCAGCTTGTAGATGCGCGGGTCCTGTCTCCCGCCGCCCAGTTTTCGCCAGAATTTCGGAGACAGCGCCTCGCGCAACTCGCGGGCTTCCATCTGCAAAAATCGATCGTTAGATCCCATGCTCTACCTATAATTCGCGGCTTGCAATTCGAACATTTCCGCATAGCGTCCGCCGCGCGCAACCAACTGATCGTGCGTTCCCTGTTCTCGAATTGTGCCATCTTCCAAAACGACAATTCTGTCCGTCATGCGGACCGTCGAAAAGCGATGCGAGATCATGACCGCCATCCGATCGCTAGTGAGCTCCGCGAACCGCTTGAAGACCTCATACTCAGCCATCGCGTCAAGGGCTGCGGTGGGTTCGTCGAGTATCAGCACCTGAGCGTCGCGCATATAGGCGCGCGCCAGGGCGAACTTTTGCCACTCTCCACCGGAGAGGTCCAGCCCTCCTTCGAACCTGCGGCCCAGCATTTGATCAAGACCATCCGGGAATCGGTCTATCAATTCGCTCGCCTTGCTTTTACTAGCGGCTTCGCGCAACTGATCCTCATTCTGCAACTGGTCTATCCGACCGACGCCGATGTTCTCGCGAGCCGTCATGTCGTAGCGCATGAAATCTTGAAAGATGACGCCAATCTCTTTATGCAGATCTTCCAGCCGATAGTCGCGCAAGTCTACCCCATCCAGGAGAATTTGACCGGACGTCGGCTCATACAGCCTCGCCATCAGTTTCACGAACGTGGTTTTCCCCTGTCCGTTGGCTCCAACCAGCGCAATCCGCTCCCCTTGATTCAGACGAAAGTTGACGTTGTTTAAGATGACTCGATTGGTTCCGGGATACTCGAAGCAGACCTTGCGAAATTCGAAACCTTCGCGGATGGGCCGCGGTGCTGGAACAGCGTTCGGCTTGGAGCGAATCTTCGGCTGGACGGCGAAGAACGTGAGCAGATCGGTCAGGAAAAGCGCTTGATCGGCAATGCCGGTAAAGGTGGAGAAGATCTGTTGAAGTTGACTGCTGCAGCCCATGAGCGCGCCAGCCAAAAACGTAAGATCGCCAACAGAAAGATGGCCGGATAGAGTCCGGAAAACCAGGTAAGCATAAGCGCCGTAGTAACCGGCCGAGCTAACCAACGCAAGCAGCGCGCCGACCCACAGGCGTTTTTTCTGCAATCGGCGATTGAGCGTGATGAGTTCGCCCTGAATGCCGTCGAATCGCTGGCGCAGGTAATCGCCCAAGCCGAAGACCTTCACTTCCTTGGCGCTCTCTTTACTTGTTGCGATCACGCGGAGATAGTCCAGCTCGCGGCGCAAAGGCGTGAGACTGAACGCTAGAGTGTAACCTAAAAAGGCGAAGTGACTCTCTCCCAGGAAGGCCGGAACCACAGTGACCAGCAGCAGCAGGAAAATGATAGGAGAGAAAACTACAACTCCGATAGCAAGTGAGATGAGAGTGATCACCTGCTGCATGAGTTGCCCGAGCGCACTGAGCAGACCCACGCGATCAGTGGCTTGCACTCGTGCCCGCTCCAGCTTGTCGTAGAATACGGGATCTTCGAAGGAAGCGAGGTCGAGCGTGGCGGCGTGCCGCATGATCCTGAGGCTTACCTCTCGAGTGAATTGGTCAGCGATGCGGGCGTTGGCGTAGTCGGACGCGCGATTCAGAATGCTGGCGATTCCCGTGAGGGCGAACTCCGCGCCGAGGAGCAGCCAGATCTGCTGCGGGAAAGGCCCCCCGTTTTTGAGGGTGCCTACCACCGTGTCGATAATCATTTTGCCGACCCATAAGGCTCCAACTGGAACCAAGGCGATGAGCACGCGGCAAGCGAGCGCGGTGCCGGTCAGGGCAGGACCAGACTGCCAGACCAACTTGAGCACGGGAGGAATATTTTTCAGGGCGGCGAGGCGTTCCCTCCACCCTTTCCTTTGTAGCTCGGCTGTCTCGCTCATCTAAGTGGTTGATTCCTTGAGGTTGGGCAATAGGCCACGACGATTCCGGGAATAGAGGCACTTTGGGGGCCGATCCCCGGGGTTGTTAACCGGGTTGTTAAGATGTGGGCAGGGTCAACCCATGCACATTGAAATTCAAGACACTACTCTGGAGGCCAGAATTAAAAAGCAAATGCAGGCCACCGGTGCGGCCAGCGCGGAGGAGACGTTGCTGCGGCTTCTTGATACCCAGGAAGAACAGGATCGCTGGCTCTCAGAGAACCGTAAGGAGATCAATGTCAAAATTCGGCGAGGGATAGAGCAGCTCGACCGGGGCGAGGGAATCCCGGAAGATCAGTTAGACGCATACTTGTCACAACTCAAAACACAGTAGGGATGAGGCGTCGCTACACTCTTGCGCCCGAGGCCGCGCTCGATCTCGTCCAGATTTGGAAGTACATCAAAACGAAAGCCAGCACTGAGGTAGCAGATCGCGTTGAATCCACCATCCGCGAGAAGATCGTTTTTCTTGCGGAAACCTCCGGCTGCGGACATTGGCGCAAAGGTCTGACGGACGAACACGTTAAATTCTTTTCGGCTTACTCCTATTTGATCGTATATAGGCCCGGGACAAAGCCGCTGCAAGTTGTCGCGATTCTCCACGGCTACCGCGACGTGGAACAACTTCTTAGGGATCGCTTATAGAGCAGCTCGGGTCAGAACAAAAAGGGCAACACGCGGGCAGTCTTCCGAGAGTACACTGCGTATTCGGGATACGCAGCTGTTAGAAAACTCTCCTCGCTCCAGATCCGAACTCCCAACATGGCCGTCGCCAGCAGCCCTATCAAAACGACCTTCAATGATAAATGCGCCGCCACGCCAGCCCACAAAAAGTAAAAAACCGCCGCGTAAATCGGATGCCGCACATACCGATAGGCACCAGTGCAGACAAGCCCTCCTTCTGTCGGATTCGCAGTCGCATGAAAACTTCTCATCCCAAACGTCAGACGAGCCCAGATCATTAAAACGATGGCGGCGACTTGGATGGCAATCGTGATTGGCCCGGTTCCCAAGATGGACCGCAATGCCCCTAACGCAATGACGCACCCAATCAAGACCACGGTCGCCCAAAGGGATAGCACTTTCAAGTTCATGTTCACCTATTCAAACAACGACGCCTGCTTTCGCTTCACCGTCGGAGCCGCCCATTCCTGCCACGCGGTCAACAGAGGGAAATAAAGCGCCAGACGAATTGGCCGATCGTCCCGCTGCGCCATGAGCCGGGCATACCGCCCCAGCTGAGGACCATAGCGCCGCTTCTCCTCTTCCAGGAAATTCTCAAGCCCGCCACCCTCATGCGAACTGGTCTTGTAATCGATGATCCACCGAACGCCCATCTCGTCCACGAAGGTTCGATCCAGATCCGCGCGATAAACTTTTCCCTCCAGCAATCCCGTGATCGAATATTCGGATTCCGCCTCGGCATGGTCTGCCAGCACCCAACGACCCTGATCGTCACGCAAGGTTTGGCCAAGCGCTTTCGTCACTCGATCCGTTGCCTGAGCCACCTCCAACGGAGGCACGCCCAATCCACCCAGCATGCTCTGGATGGCGGGACGGCAATGCCCGATCTTCGCCGCATCCCATTGTTCTACACCCTCTTTTGCGATCCGCCGCATAAATGCATGCAGCACAGTGCCCACATGCCGCAACGTGTCTCCGACCCATTCAAAGCTTACAGCAGGCGCCTCGATCAATCCAGGTGATTCGCGTCGCCAGACTACCGGTGGCGGAGGCGGAGGAAGGGTCCACGCAGCCGGCAGTCGCTGAATCAAGCGAGTCGGCTGTTCATCCGTCGCAAGCGCGAGGTGCTTTTCCTTACTCTCCCGCGCCCTTTCTGCGAATAGCGGACCAACCGCAGGCCATAGCAACTTCAAGAACGAACCTTTCTTGGGGGCCGTTAACTCGCCGTCGTTCTCATTCACAAAGGCGCAGCCCAGCAGGTGCAAATGATTCTTCGCTCGCGTGCAAGCGACGTACAGCAAGCGAGCATCCTCCTGCCGCACCTTCTCGTGCTCAAGATGGGTGAGATATCGATAGATCGGATCGTTCTCTTCGCCAGTCGCGTTTACAGGCGCAAGCAGCAGTTCGCCTTCCTGCTCTTGCCAGACGAGCAACTTATTCTCTTCCCCGCGAGGAGGCTGTCCCAGGCCTGGCAGAATCACGGTATCGAACTCCAGACCCTTAGCCTTGTGGATCGTCATGATCTGCAAGCGTTCGTCGGCCAGGGTATCAGGCTGGGCGAACAGCTCGGAGACTTGCTCGCGAAGAGTTTGGAAATTGGAGAGATCCCCCGCTTCCTGCAAGCCTTCCAGCAGGTCGAAGTACGCGTCTGCATCGGCGAGATCGGAATCCACGGCAACGCAAGCCGGTCCGCCCAGTCGCAGCCAGGTCTGTTCCACCAGATTGCGCAGGGACACTCGGCCGCGCTCGTTTAACGCTTCAGCGATGGACGGCAAGCATCGCTCTAAGCGCATCGACCCGTCGCGCGTTAAGAGCTTGTCTTTGGAATTCAAGAGCTCCCAAATCGTGGAAGCATGCCCCCGGGCGACCAGCGCTTGCAGGTCTTCGATCGACAGGCCGCACCAGGGTGCCCGCAGGATCGCGAGCCATGAAATCCGATCCGCCAAATGGATCAAAGCGAAAGTGAGCGCCATTAAATCCTGAATGATCGGACGGTCGCCAAGCTGGTCGATTTCAATCGCTTGAAACGGGATTGAGCGGGTCCGCAATTCCGTAATTACAGCGACCAAGTGGCTGCGCGCACGGACCAGAATTGCTACGGTGCCGGTCGCCTGCGCCGCCAATCCCACGATTTTCTTCGCCTCCGCCGCTTGGCCCTCGTTCAAGAATGCGTGCACTTGAGGACTGGTACCCACCTCCGAGGCTGCGCGATGCGCAATCGATGGACTGTAACTCACCGCGCCGCGTCCGATGTCCTCATGAGCCGGCAATACGTGGGAGAAAATTTGGTTTACCCAATCCACGATTGCCGGATCCGAGCGGAAGTTGGTAGTAAGCGCGAGGGGCTCCAGGCGCACCTCGCCTATACCTTCGCGCCGCGCCTTCAAAAACAGACTAACGTCGGCTTCGCGAAATCGATAAATCGACTGCATGGGATCGCCAACCAGAAAGAGCGAATGACCATCTTCCGGCTCCCAAGCCGCCGTGAGCTTTCGCAGCAAATCGAACTGCGTATACGACGTGTCCTGAAACTCATCCACCAACAAATGCCGGATTCGATATCCGAGCGAGAGCGCCAGATCGGCGGGCGATTCCAACCGCCCCAGCGCGTCCGACGCCCGAATGGAAAGCTCCGCAAAATCCACCCGGCCCCGCTCTCGAAACACCAGTTGCAACTGGGCTACGGCTTTGGGCAGCGTATCTACCAGCGCCTCCATCGTCCGCCACTGCGTATCGCTGAAGGTGGCAGGCGGCAGCCGGCGCAGCTCTTTCAATCGCGCCAGCACCGCTTCATTCCGGCCAAGCACATCGAACAGGCGAGCGCATCGTTCACGCGACTGATCGGGAGGCGCTTTCTTTCGCAGCTTGCCGTCTTTTGTGAGAACCAGATCTGCCAAACGAAGCCAATCTGCCAGATGCTCGGCCGTTGCCATTGGCAGTTCGTCGAATTCCAGCATGCACAAAATATCGGGGACTGCATCGTAAGGAATTGAGTCGCGCAGACCGATCAGTTCCTTCTCGATAAGCGCGCTAAGAGAATGCTCCAACTCGGCGCGCACGCGGGCCAGGTCGGGATTCACGCCGGTATGCCGGAGCCACTGATCGCGCTTCTCCAGCATGCTGGCCAGCAGAGTTTCCGCCTGCCTGAAATTGTTATCGAGGTGGAGCAGTAGCAGAGAGAGCGAGCCATGCACGCCCCTGCGCTCTTCCACCTCGACCATTCTGAGAGTGTTGCGAGCGGCCTCGTGATACAGATCGCTGGCCTTCTCCGTAATGTCTGGCGGTGCACCGAAGCGAGCCAGCCAAGGCATCTGACGGGTGATGGATGCGGACAAGGCATCAATGGTCTGGATTCGGAGGCGCGCGGGGTTGTCCAGCAGATGCCACTCGCTGGCAGCGTCGCGGGCCAAGGCCTCCGCCGCGAGTTCGAACGTCTCGCGCTCGTGAGGCGCGGCTGGAACAACCCCGCGGGCTGCCGTCCGCAGCGCCTCCAACACTCGGGCGCGCATCTCGCCTGCGGCTTTCTTGGTGAACGTGATGGCCACTACCGATTCGGGCGACTCGACCCGCGCAAGCAGTTTCAAGTAGCGCTGGATCAGAAGCTCGGTCTTACCCGACCCCGCGGGCGCTTGCACAATGAACGAAGTAGCCGGGTCGAGCGCACGGAGGCGCACGGCTAAGTCGTCAATCATCGCCCTCTTCCGCCGCCTGCACGTCCCGAACACGACAAAGCGCCGTAAGGCCGCAATAGTCGCAAGTGGACCGGCTCTTCGGGTTTACTTGCGCCTGGCCAGTCCGAAAATCGTTGGCCAGGTTCTCCACCACTCGGCGCCAATCTTCGATGAGCTCGGAGACCCGGGCACCCTTCTCCACCTTCATCGGCCGCATCTTGCCGAGCTCTCCGTTGTCGCTCACTCCGATCAGCTCCAGATCGCCTTTCCGCACTTTTGCAAAAGCCGCCGCCGGGATTGAATGCTGGCTCATCGAGCAGTAGAGCGGCACCTGCGGCTCATCCGGCCTGTCGCTCGACCATGCCGACGTCTTCAAAACTCCCGTCTTATAATCCAAAATCACGCGTCTTCCGTCCGGCAACTCGTCCACCCGGTCAATACGCGTTTCGATCTTCAGTCCTCCGATGGTGATTGGCGTCTCGTCTTCGAAGCCCACCACGGTAAATGGCGGCCTGGCTTTCTCAATTTCGAGCCATTCGGTCAGCAGCCGTTCCAAGCGCCATTGCTCCAGCGACCTGCCCAGACTCTTGCTCTCGCTGAGCGCGCTCGCCACACATCGATCCACCAGCGCCTGCAGTTCTTCCGAACCCTGCGCGCATAGGCGTGCATGCGTCCTCAACTCCTTCCAAATCAATTCCAGAGCCTTGTGGACCGCCGTGCCTCGTTCCAGCGCATTGAGTCCTAGATCGGCATTGTCCAAAGCTCGCGCATTCAATCTGTGCTTGGCAAAGGCGCGAAAAGCGCATGCAGCCATGTCGCGCAATACATACGTGCCGCCGCGCTGTGCGGCATTCATGGGCAGCTCGGACGCAGTGGAATCCTCCAATCTCTCCAACTCCGCCGCACAGCGAATCGAATCCATCCAGCGAGCTTTGGGCGCGAATTGGTCAGCTTTTGCAGGCTCGCGAGGGAGCAGCGGACTCGCTCCCAATTGCTGATCCCCCTCCCACTCTGGATAGCTGAAAACCACCTCCGGCGCTGCCCCGCCGAGCCGTTCCATCAGCTTGGTATTAAACTCCAATTCTCGATCCGCTGATGAATGCGGCAATCGGTGCTGGCGCTGCAGCGCAAGCGGTAAAAACGGGTTAGGCTGAGCGGGCGGAGGCATCGCGCCGTCATGCAAACCCATTACCCACAAGTGGTCGAAACGCAAACCAGACGCCTCCAGCAACCCCAGGATTTGCACCGGTGCGCCTGTGTCTTCACCTTGGAAGCTCACGGAAGCGGCGAGTTTCCGAAGCCGGTCGAGAGCGCTCCCCGGGGTCATGCGGCCAACCACCGCATCCAGGCTGGCCAGCGTGGAAAGGACTCCATTCCATGCCTCCAGAGTTTGGTATTCACGACTGGAAAGAGCGCGGTCCCCTGGCCATCCGGCGGTCTTTAGCAGTCGCGAAAACGTTCGGCTCCAAAGGCTCGCGTACTGCTCGCCGGGCAACTTGCCGATCTCCCGCTCGCATGCGTCCAATGCGCGATTGAGGATCGGGCATGCCTCGGCGAATTGCCTCACTTGCTCGATACGGATCACCGGAGGCGCTTTGCGTCGAAGCTTGGCATCCAGCAACGCGCGAGCGGACTGCTCCTCCCGAGCTCCTTCCCAATAGGGCGATCGAAGCAGCATTCCCATGCGCTCCACGGGAAGCGATCCAGCGGTCAGATCCAAGATCAGCAGCGCCGCATGTACGATGGAGTGCTGGGGAAGCGGAGCGCCCAGCGAAATATGGAATGCGGACTGGACCGGCTGTAAACTCGCTCCGGGATGCATCTCCTCCAGAAAGATCCGCTCGATCTTGGAACGGAGTTGCGCCAGGTTCGGCACGACGATTCCAATCTGCGCCGACGCGTTCTTCTGCAGCCGTTCACGGGCCCACCCGGCGGCGTTTCGGATCTCATCCCCAGTGTCGCGAAAGACCTTTGACGCCGCGCAGCAGTCCCTCGCGACATGGTTCCCGTCCACAGACGCGCACAGAGCATCAAAGAAGTCGCGTTGCTGAGGTGTCAAATCATCGAACCCTGCGAGAAACAGGGGGGCGGAACGCGGGATGATCCCGTCGCGTATTCGATCGCCAACAACGTCGCTCAACAGCGCGGATTCGAGCCAGCCCTGAGCCTTTCGTCGACGTTGGAACTCGGAAGCCCACTCGAAGAACGCTTCGCAATCGTCGCTGGCCGAAAATTCGCTCCGCTGAAACGGCAAACGATAAGCGTGGACCAATTTCCAGGCGTCCATGGCTCGTTCCGCAGTCTCATGCACTCGCAAGAGTCCTTGGCCCTCAGGCGAATCCCGGATCACGCTTTCCCAAACTGCCAGCTCCTGAGCAGGACTCAGCAGCAGTGGCGCGGCCTCCGCGACGTGCAGAGTCAAGTCGTTCCAGCAGCGATGCAGAAAGCCGCCCAGCGACAGAATAGAGGGAGTCTCCCAGGCCGAGCGACCCTTATCGCGTTGAAACGCGGTAAACGATTCTGCGAGCGACCGAGCCAGCCGATCGCTGCCGGTCAGTACAGTGGCACCCTGATCGATTGCCTTGAAAAGCTCTCTATACATCCATTGACGTCAGTATCGCTTGCCTGATTCTACTGCTTACTCGCGCCCCGGCCCCCGAGCCGGCAAGATTTGCAAACGCCGTATCCGCTGCCATTTGATTCAATCAGTCCGCAGAGACTGGCAATCCGGGCAAGCTCTGCAGTGCTCAGAGTCGCCGCCACGAACGGCGTCTCCGCTGTGCCGTACGTTCCCGGCGTTGCCAGCGTATGAATTGTAGTGCCCCACGCGGACAGCCCTGTCGCTAAACTGTTGGTTCCCGTCCCAACCGTTGCAGCGTTGCACGAAGTAGCCGAAGAGCCGCCATTGGTTGCGATCAGCTTAACCACCACGGATGTCGGAACACCGGGAGTCAGAGTGTTGCTGAGCAAGTCGTTGTTGACGGAAAGCGAAAGAAGAGCGTCGGGCGTCACCAGGCAGGAGCAGCAGGAAACCAACTGTTCGTCGGGCGAGAACGCGTAAGCATTTACACAAAGGTTCCCGTTCTGCGTTGGAGCTGCCACGGTTGAGGAGGCACCGGTGTTCGTGAGATCAATGACTGAATCGCCGACATCCAAGTTCGACGCATAACGAACTTGGAAGGCAGCGAACGATGGAGAGAACGGTGATTGGGGTTGCAAACCGGCAGAGATAGTCAGCGTCAGTGGGGTGGAATGTTGAATTCCTCCCGAGATGCCAGTTATCGGGACCGAATAGACGCCGGGCACCGCGCTCGCGTCAACCAACAAAAAGAGCGTCGAGGAGGTGCCAGCGCTGGCCGTGAGGGAACCAAATCCCCCCGTCACGCCCGTAGGAAAGCCAGTAACGGCAAAATTTATCGGAAGGGCAGAGCCGCCTCCGATCGATTGAGTAGTAATCGTCGATGAACCGCTTTGACCAGTGGCGATGCCAATAGAGCCAGCTTTGATCGCAAAGCCTTGACTCTGAGCGACACAGGCATTATCCACGTTGCTCCATTCCTTTTGAACGGTCCAACCCAACAGCGTTCCCTGATTAGCATTGCAGATATCGCCGATTTCCCCTTTCTGCGCGTCGTACCAAGCCAGAGGCGGCGCGAAATCCGTCGCCAGGCCAACCTCCGGGTCGGTGATCGTTTCCGCAAGCTCATGGGACAGAACCGACGTAACGTTATTGAGAAGTGTTGCATTGCTGCCACAGCCCGAATTGCATCCGGACCCCGGACCCTGATCGGGCAATACGGCATATAGAATGTGTTTGCCGTTCGCTCCGGCGGCCGTGCCGTGATAGGCGCAGAACCCTCCGGAAACACAGGACGATGTCCCGCCCTGGGTTATTTTGATGCCAGGCGGGAACAGGACCGAATAGATGGTGTTGCCGTCGTTGGGCGGCAGTTTTCCATCAGCAATCCATTTCGCTATTTGGGTCTTAATTACCGAGTCGTCTAAAGTGGTCGCGTTGCTGGCGGGAGTGAGCACTACCGAACCCCAGAAGGTGCCAGGCTCGATGTGCGTGAGGGGTCCAGAGCCGCCCGTATACTGCGCCATCGTGCTGGTCCACTCCGCCGAGCAGGCAACTTGACTTACAAAGCCGTCGAGTTGGGTGCCATAAGAGGCGACGTTCGGACCCCAGGATACGTTAACAAAGACAGGGTTCTGAACAATGGGACCGCCGTAGTATTGTAAATGCGCAATGGGAGCATCTTGCAAAGCGGCTGCCCCTTGCGTTCCCAATGGCGCGCTTGTGGTCTGTTTCCACACCACGCCATGTTGCAGATTTTGACCGAAGACGCACTGTCCAAACACGGCAGCGCCGCAACATAGGACCAGCGCGCCAGCCTTGTTTCCGAAGGCGGACCGCAGGCTTACATTCATCCTATACAAAACTCCGGAGAAATTTACTCGGGAGTTTGTAGTCTAGCATACCGATACGGCCAGTAGCGGTATGCTCATCAAGGGGTATAACTACTGCTTGTTTCCGCCCTGACCGCCAAGCCGGCAAACCTTGCAAATGCCGTAACCGCTGCCGTTCGACTGAATCAAGCTGCAAAGCGTAGTGATGCGGGTCAGCTCCGAAGTGCTGAGGGTCGCATTCACAAAAGGTGTCTCCGCAGTGCCGTACGTGTTCGGCGCGGCTCCGGGCAGGGCGTGAAGAGTAGTGCCCCAAGCAGCAAGTCCGGGAGCGAGAAGATTGGTCCCCGTTCCGACCGTGCCCGCGTTGCAGGAACCAAACGTGGTCCCCCCGCTGGATGCGATCAACTTGACGACCACCGAGGTCGGAGAGCCCGGGGTTAGCGTGTTGCTGATCAGGTCGTTTTTCACCGACAGCGAAACAAGCCCGTCTGGGGTGAGCAGGCAAGCGCAGCAGGATACCAACTGCTCATCCGGCGAGAATGTGTAGGCATTCACACACAAGTTGCCGTTCTGCGTTGGAAGGGCGACGGTGGACGAGTCGCCGGAATTCGTTATGTCTATCACCGAGTCCCCGATATTCAGGTTTGCCGCGTACCGGACTTGATAGGACGCGATTGGAGAGGAGAACAAGATCGCAAGCGCATCGGCGTCTCCTACCGTGGGTCCGAGGTTGGTGACAACTCCAGTTGTGGTATTGATTGTGACTAGATGGGTTGTGGTCGGACTAATCGATTGGTCGGTCTGAATGCCAAACAATATTCCGGTGCTGTTGAATTTCATAGCATCGATGATAGGCGGCAAATTGCCTCCGGTTAGGGGAGCTATTACGGTTTCATTGCCTGTAGCCTTATCCACCGAACGCAGCGTGGTTACCGCAGAGTTGCCGTCGGGCGTGGCGAATAGCATTCCCGCAGCGTTAGATGCCAATCCGTCCCCCCTGATTCAGTCCGGCTTCCAACGCCCACTTTAGTGGCAGCTCCGGTGGCCAAATTGATGGTGTATAGCCAATTATCCCCACGTGTGCCATTTGCGTGCGCACCATAAAGAATCCCCGTTGTCGGGTCGAACGTGATGTCTCCAAAGGTGCCAGAGGCTCTCAGCGCGAAGAAAGGACCAATGTCGGTAACCAAGCCTGTGCTTCGATCCACCGTCACCAGATGGCCGGGGGCGGTGGGCGAGCTGTTGGTTGTGGCCCCGTACAAAATATTGGTGCCGGTTTGAAAGGCCAAACCTGTGAGCCCGTAGGCATTCCCAATACTGTCTTTGAGCGGCCCGATCGTCTGCAACGTGGCGCCGGTAGCGGGATCAATAAGATAGAGACTGCCAGCAATGCCGTTTGACCCTGTGGCCAGGTAATACTGGTCGGCAAACGCTCGTTCGGAGCAGATTCCTAACAGTAGCGTCAGAGTGAATAGAGCAATTAGCCGATTACCAAACCACTTGCGCGATAGACGATTCATTTTATCCTCTTTGTAAAATAATAACGGCGCGACCCGGATGTTAAGATGCCCACTCTTGCTGTTACAAGAGCGTAACACTACGTACCCTCGCAAACAATCGCGCAGATGGCATAGTCGGAGGGATTAAACTCTATCGCTTTCTGTTAAGCAGTTCGGCCTGAGCAGCTTCAGCCCTTTGTTTGACGATCGCCCCTTCCGCATAGGCCGCCTTGCTGCCTGCAATATCGCCCTTCTGCCTCAGCACCTGCCCGAGCGTGTTGTAAGGACCGGGATTTCCCGGATTCAGCCGCATCGCCTGTCGCAACGCCGATTCGGCACCCGCTAAATCGCCCTTCTGCTTCAGCGCGGTTCCGAGCATGAAAAACGCTTCTCCATTGTCTGGACGAAGACTCGCAGCCGCCTGCATCTCGGCAACCGTTCGCTCGAATTCACCGGACTGCCAATACAGGATGCCGAGCGTATAGTGCGCCTCCGCCAAGGACGGTTCTAGTTCGATTGCCTTTTGCAACTCCAACTTGGCTTCTTCCAACCTATCTTTCTGTTTCAGGGCCACGCCAAGATCGTAGTGCGCGCTCGCCATGGCCGGCTCGGCTGCGATCACCGCGCGAAACTGCGGGATCGCCTTTTCTAGATCCGACTTCTGCAAGTACGCAAACCCAATGTTCAGTTTCGCCGTGTTGTTCCCCGGCTCAAGCGCGAGAATTTTTTCAAACTGCTCGATCCCCTGCTCGGGACGCCGCGTATTCACCAGCGCCAAGCCCAAGGCATTTCGGCCATTCACGTCGCCTGGATTCAACTCCACAGCCTGCCAATAAGCTTTCTCCGCCCCCGCCAAATCCCCCGACTTCTGGAGCGCCACGCCAAGCTGGAACCACGCGCTGGGCTCGCTTGCTTTGATCGCCGCCGCCGCCTTTAAAGGCGCGACAGCCTCTTTAAACTGACCCACGTCGACCAGCGCCGTTCCGAATCTATATTGATAATCGAAGGTTTGCGGAGCAAGGGCCGCCGCAGTCTGCAATTCGGGAAGGCCATGCGCGTAATCCTGTGCCAGCCACTGAGCGATGCCCAAATGAAAATGCGAAGGCGCGTATTTCGGGTCGAGCGCCACGGCCGCCTTGAATCTTGAGATCGCCTCCTCGTTGCGCTGAAGGACCGCGAGCAGGAAGCCGATTTCGTCCTGCAGCGGCGCCAGCTTGGGGCGCAGGGCCGCAGCTTGTTCAAAGGAAGCCAGCGCGCCCGCCGCATCCCCGTTGGCCTTCAATTCCCTGCCCCGGTTCTCCAGTTGTTGAAATGTGTCGGCGCAAAAAGCCAGTGAACAAGCCAGGACGAAACCGCCCGGCCACCTACCAAATCTTGCAGGCATTCTCGCGCACCATCGGTTGGCCCGCCTTGCAGGCGAACGCCCGGCCAAATTCCGGCATGTTCGCGACCACCCCATTGATGCGGTACTCGTTCGGCGAATGCGGATCCGTCACGGCCTTCACTCTCCTGCTCTCGGGACGCTCGCTTCCGCAAGCCCACTGCGCCATGCCAATGAAGAAGCGCTGCTCTGGAGCAAATCCATCCACCGGCTGCAGGTCTTTACCTTCTGTAGCTCGCTTCCAAGCGATGTACGCCAGCAGCGTGCCTCCGAGGTCCGCAGCATCTTCACCTAGCGTTAGCTTGCTGTTGATTTTGATATCGTCGACCACCGTATATTGCGCATATTGATCCGAAACGCACTTCGCGCGTGCCTCGAACGCTTCGGCATCTTTCTTGGTCCACCAATCCTTCAAGTTGCCCTTGGCGTCAAATTGGCGACCCTCGTCGTCAAAGCCGTGGGTAAGCTCGTGTCCGATGGTCGCGCCCGTGTTGCCGTAGTTTGGCGCGTCATCCATCTTGAAATCGAACAGCGGCGGCTGCAGCACTCCAGCCGGAAAATTGATGTCGTTCATTTGCGGGTTGTAATAAGCGTTGACGGTGGGCGGAGTCATACCCCACTCGCCGCGGTCCACCGGCTTTCCGATCTTGGCGAGATCGCGCTTGGATTCGAATTGAGTCGCCCGGGCGACGTTCCCGGTGAAATCGCCGCGCTTGATCTCCACGGGAGCGTAATCGCGCCACTTGTCGGGATACCCCACCTTGTTCACGATGGCGTGCAGCTTTGCCAGCGCCTGTTTCTTGGTCTCCGGCCCCATCCAGTCCAACTGGTTGATCTCCGATTCCATGGCCGCTTCGATGTGGCGGGTGACTTGCACTGTGCGGTCCTTCACCTCGGGTCCGAATGTTTTGGCTACGAAAGCCTGTCCGAGCGCTTCACCTAGTTGGCGGTCCACCAAATGAACGCAGCGTTTCCACCTCGGCTGCAATAGGGGAACGCCGCGCAAATACTTGGCGTAGAAATCGAAATTCGCATTCACGAAGCTGGAAGAGAGATATGGCGCCGAGTAATGGGCGAGGTGCCATCGCAGATAGGTCTTCCAGTTCTCCACCTTCTGCGATTTGAGTTGGGAATCGATCTGCTTGTAGAACTCCGGTTCAGTCACATTGATCGTCTCGATCTTCCATAGCCCCAAATCGGCCAGGTATTTGTCCCAATCGAAGGCAGGCGTGAGCGCCTTCAGCTCCGGCCGGGTCAACTTGTGTTTCAGCTTGTACGGATCGCGCTGCTCCACGCGGGTTAGCGAAGCCTTCGCCAGCGCCGTCTCCATCTGCATGATTGTTTGCGCTTCGGACGCCGCAATCTCCGGCGAGTCTCCCAAAAGCTGCAGCATTTGCTTTACATGCGCGACGTACTTCTGCCGAATCTCTTCCGATTTGGCGTCGGTCTTGGTGTAATAGTCCCGATCCGGCAGCCCGAGTCCGCCGGCGCCGGCGAAGGCGATCACCCGGTTCGAGTCGTCGAAATCCTGATTGGCTCCGAATCCGAAAAGCATTCCGGCGCTGGCCGTGGATAAATGGAGTTTGGCCAGCACGTGCGGCAGGTCGCGGACCGTTCTCATTGAAGCGATCAGGTTTAAATCCGGCTGCAGCGGCTTGAACCCTTGCTCGTCCACCGTTTTCTCATCCATGCAAGACGCAAAATAATCTCCGATCTTTTGGTCCACCGAGCTGCGTTTGGGCGTTGGTTTCGAAGCTTCGTCCAGCAGTCCCCACAGGAATCGGGTGTTCTCTTCGCCCAACTTCGCATAGACATCCCAGACGGACTGGTCGGGCGGAATCGGGTTGCTTTTCACCCATCCGCCGCAAGAGTACTTGTAGAAATCGACGCAGGGGTCAACCGAGCGGTCCATGGAAGGGACATCCAGGCTCGGAGTGTAAGGCAGCGACGTTAGCGGCTTCACTTCCTGTGTCTGGGCCAGAAGAACGGGCGCGGCGAAAAGCAGCCACGATCGCTTAAGCAAGGGGAGCATCATTATCATTTTACGTGCGACCAGGCGGACTGTTACATTAGGAATTCGGAGAAGTTTCTATGACTCGAATGCGTACTCTTGCAATTGTCTGCCTTTGTCTGGCGAGGGCGGCATATCCTGCGGTCGCGGCTAAGAGCGACGCCAAGTCGGTCGCGATCGCGGAGGCGATGGTCCAGGCCATGGGCGGGCAGAACGCCTGGAATTCCGCGCACTTCCTGCGATTCGATTTCAAAGTGAGTAAAGGCGGGAAAGAAGTCGCCAGCCGCACTCATCTGTGGGATAAGCGCACCGGGCGATACCGCCTGGACGACAGCACGAAAGAGGGCGCGCCGCGCACGGCCCTCATGAACTTGGCGAATCGCGAAGGATCGGTCTATGTCGGCGGCAAGAAACTCGAAGGGGCCGAGTCCGCCAAGGCGCTCAAGGATGCGTACGCCTCTTATACGAACGACGTCTACTGGCTCATGATGCCCTGGAAATGGCTGGACAGCGGCGTGCATCTGAAATATGTAGGACAGCAAAAGGGCTACGATGTCGTGGAACTTACGTTCGACCACGTGGGCCTCACGCCCGGCGATATGTACCACGCCTTCGTCTCTCCCAAGACCCACATGATGGAACACTGGGAGTACACCCTTCAAAGCGGCAACAAGGGATCGTGGGATTGGCAGTACGGCGAACATAAAGGCGTGAAGCTCGCCAGCAACCACACCAACGACCAAGGGATGTCGATCAATATGGGATCCGTGGACATTCTGGATTCCGTTCCGGACGACTCCTTCACCAATCCGGCGAAAAAGTAGCGCAGCCGCCCAGTTTTCCAGTCTCCTGCGGTCTGGCTTAAAATAGCAGTATAAGCGCATGCCACGTTATCAAGTGCACCGTCTAAAGGACGCTCCTCGCCAGCAGTTTCGCTGGGCGCCGCACACCAGCGGAGTCACCTCGGTGAAGCCCAAGGACTATGAGAAAGCCGAAACCGTGGAATCCGATACGCCTTACGGAGCGTGGCAAAGATTGCGCGAATCCGAGCGTCCTCTGGAGCTAGGTGATATTTTAGAGAGCGAAGGGGAGCAACTGCGCATCTGCAAGTATGTAGGCTTTGAAGAGGCGCGCTGGTTTGTTCCGGAGCCGCCCCCAGTCACGGGCGCAGAGCCCGAGGTAAGAGGTACTATCTAGAATTTATGTGTCCCGATCCGATCCCCACGGAACGGATCAACTCGTTTGCATTAGTGAGCTATATTCCCGAGCCCATGTCTGGCTTCCTGAATCGCTTGCGTCAGGAGTTGGTTCCAAATTGTTTTCTCCGCGCTCACATAACTGTCCTTCCTCCTCGTCCTGCGAGTGCCTCGTGGGACGTCGCACTGAGCGAGATTCGCGAGGCTGCCCGAAGCTATCGTCCCTTTGAGGTGACTGTAAGCGGCGTGGAGATATTCCCTTCTTCCGAAGTCATCTTTATTTCCGTTGGCAAGGGAGCGGATGAGATGCGCCGGATGCACGATGCGATGGATGCAGGCGCAGTAAGATTTAAAGAGCGCTTTCCCTACCATCCGCATATCACGCTGGCCCAGGAACTGAAATGCGATGAATTGGACGAATTGGTCCGAGTCGCCCGCAGCCGCTGGGCTCAGTTCACGTTTAAACGAACTTTTCGAGTTGAGACGCTTACCTTCGTACAGGCCACGCGTTACAAAACGTGGGTGGATTTGGGCGAGTGCCCCCTCAGTTGAGGATCTTTACGCGCCGGTCTTAGCCGAGCTGCCCGTGGATGTGACCGCGCTGCTTCGCAGCGATCGCGAGGAGTTGCGCATCGCTGGCAGTTGGTTCCCCCGGCTCGCGTCGGGCTTGCTGGCTTCCTTGGCTGCCTGAATCTGCTCGGGCGTTCTCACGTCGGGTTCCGATAATTTCACTTTCGCCTTCGCGCGTTCCACCTGCCGTTTATGACGCTTTTCGATTCGCTTATTCATACTCTTACAGTACACCCGTTGCCCCACGCTATTGAAGCTTTCCGCGGCCCTCCACCTTCCAGACTTTTTCCACCTGATCGCCGCGAATGCCGTAAACGCACTCATGCAAGTTCATCGCGACGCAGATGTGGTTCGGGATCACGCGCACCCGATCGCCTACCGTAAACTCGCGCTGGGCCCGCCGGATGTCAACGTACCCGTGCTCCTCGTTCATTTTTGTGAAGACGGATTCCGGAGACTCCACGATGTGGCCAAAGCTCACCTCGGCTGCCGTCGCAGGCCGATCCGATGAAAAAGTCTTCGAGCCCCCATCGATGATGATCTGACCTTTTTTAGCGGTCGAGACGACGGTCGTCAGAATCGAGCCGGCGCAATCGTCCAGCGAACATGCACCCATCAGCATCGTGTTCCGATCGTTAAAGATGTAAGTGCCCGGACGGATTTCGTTCAGTCCGGCCATCTCGTGAGAGTGGAACAGCGCCGGCGTCGATCCGCCGCTCACGATCTTCACCTCGAACCCGGCCTGCTTTAGCTCTCGAACCGTGAAGGCAAGCAATTGACCGAGCGCCTCAATCGCTTTCAAGCTTTCCTCGTCAAGACCCTTGATGTGGCCCGGATAAAAAGCGATGCCGTCGAAACGAAGCCAAGGCAAGCGTGTGATGCCCCGAACCAATTCGATCAGGTCAGAACCCGGCAACACGCCGACGCGGCCCAATCCGACATCCATCTCGGCCAAAACGCCGATGTGCTTTTGCGATTCTCTGGCTGCGTCGGACAACTGGCGCGCTGCAAACGGACTGTCGAGCGAAACGGTCACGTTCGTTTGTGCCGCCACTTCCATCAGCCGCTCGAGCTTTCTGCGCCCGATCACCGGATAGGCAACCAGCAGGTCGGGTGTTCCCGACGCGAGCATCACCTCCGCCTCGCTCACCTTTGCCACCGTCAGGCCTGCCGCGCCCAGATCTAACTGTTTGCGGCCGAGAGCTGGCGTTTTGTGAGTCTTAGTATGGGGACGCAAGCGCAGGTCGTGATCGTGCGCATAGTCCGCCACGCGTTTGAGATTTCGCTCCATCTTATCGAGATCGAGCAGCAGCGCCGGCGTTTCCAGGTCGGCCACGCGGATTGCTGAATCGCTCACGGGCGGAATCTCAGCGCGATCTTGCCGGCCGGAGTCTTATAGTAAAGCTCCAGATCCTTCGCCTTTATTTTCCCTTCCATTTGAAAGTAGAGCAATCCGGAAATGGGCTCGGTCACTTCTTTCTCGGGCAGGATCTTTTCTTTCAGAGATTTCAGGAGAGGGCTTTCCGGCTTTTCGTCGACCTTTACCGTCGAAGTAGCCGATGCGGGATCGCTAACCACTCCCCCGCCCCCGCCGTTGCCAGGCATGCGCGCCCCGCGTCCGCCGAGGCCGCCCCAAATGGGTCCATTGCTGCCGCCCGCCATGCTGCCGCGCGTTCCCTGACTCCCCACCACCAGCGTGCTGTTCCCGGCAATTTGGCTGGGAGCGTACGGCGTGGAGCGCTGTCCGTCGTTCGTGCAAAGGAGCGCGAAATCGTCACGGTCGATCTTCACGGGCTTCTCGCTCAAGGGCCGAACTTTTACCCGAACCACGACGATGCCCGCCAATTCGGAACCCAGCTCCTGGCGCACCTGATCCTTGTCGAGCAACAAGGTCGCTGAGATCTCCACCCATTCGTTCGACGATTGCTCGAGGGGCAGCTTCTTGTCGGCCGACGCAAACGCCAGACCGGCGAGCACAAGTCCTGGGATGATGGTGAACCGCATAGCCTACCGGGCATTATATCGAGACCCGGAAACGCAAGCTTCCGGCTTGAGTCTAACGGCAAGAATTATGAGCCTTCCACAACCCTGAGGCTTTCCAGAAAAGAAATCTGCCAGAATAGGCAAGGCAGTTGTAAGTACCAGCTTTGGAGGCTGATCCATGCAGATGCGCGTGCTCGCGTTCGTCCTTGCCGGAGGCAAGGGAACTCGTCTTTATCCGTTGACGAAGGAGCGAGCAAAACCGGCAGTCCCATTCGGCGGACGGTACCGGATTATCGACTTCGTTCTGAGCAATTTGGTCAACTCAGGAATTTTCTCGATCTATGTGTTGGTTCAGTTCAAGAGCCAGTCTTTGCTCCAACATATCCGGGAAGGCTGGGAGGCGGGAGGACTGTTGCGGAACAACTTCATTATTCCGGTCCCGGCCCAGATGCGTTCCGCCGGAGAGGACTGGTACCGCGGAACTGCCGACGCCCTCTTTCAAAACATCAACCTGATCGAGCAAGCGGAGCCTCACCTCGTGGTAATTTTTGGCGCGGATCATATTTACCGAATGAACATCCGGGAGATGATCGAGTTCCACGTACAGAAAAGAGCTCAGGTTACAGTGTCGGCGATCCCAGTGGAGAAGGAACAAGCCAGTGAGTTCGGAGTGATTGAAACGGAGGAAGACGGGTCAATTACAGGCTTTCATGAAAAGAAGCCGGATGCGCCGACGATGCCGGGCGACCCAAGCCGGGTCTACGCCTCCATGGGGAACTACATCTTCTCGACGCGAACACTGCTTGACGAGCTCTATAAAGACGCGAAGAACGAGCATAGTTCGCACGATTTCGGGCGCGACATCCTGCCCAATTTGATCGGCCATGCCGACATGTACGCGTATGATTTTCAGACGAACCGGATTCCGGGGGATGCCCCGGGCGCGCCTGTCTATTGGAGGGATGTCGGCACCTTGGATGCTTACTTCGACGCAAGCATGGATCTGCGCGCGGTTTCGCCTATTCTCAACCTCTATAACAGGCAATGGCCGCTGCGCACCGCTGGATACTCCGATGCGCCCGCAAAATTCATTTTTGACTTTGAGGGTCGGCGGGGAGAGGCGCTGGATTCGATCGTTTCGGGCGGAACGATCCTGTCGGGCGGCATGGTCCGCGGCTCCGTGCTAGGCCGCGGCGTGCGGGTGCACTCAAGTGCCTATGTCGAGGACTCGATTATTTTCGATAACTGCGATATCGGGCGGCGCGCAAAGGTGCGGAGGGCGATCCTGGATAAAAATTCGAGGGTCGCAGAGGACGCGACCATCGGATACGACTTGGCACGGGACCGGGAACAATACTACGTCACAGAGAGCGGGATTGTGATCGTGGAAGGTCACCGGTCCACTGTCGATATTGCTAGCGTCGTGTTATAGTTGCAGTCGTCAGGAACCGGAGATCGTGGAATGAAATTTCTCTGTTTGGCATACGGGGACGAGAAGGACTGGAAAGCGCTCGCCAAAAGCGAGCAGGATGCCCTGCTCGCTCAGGATGAAGTATTGCGGAAGCGGGGAGACGTTGTAGCGGCTGTGGGACAGATGGCGACAACCGTGCGGGCGTGGGATGGAATACCGATCACAACAGACGGCGCATTCGTCCAAACACACCTGCCCCTAGCCGGATTCGGCATCATCGAGGCAGCCGACTTGGACGAGGCGGTCCGGCTGGTAGCGCAGACGCCCTGCGCTCGCGCGAAAGGCGTGGTGGAGCTGAGGCCGATAGCGGCAATAAATAGATAGCGTCTGCCAAGGAGTCTGCCCGGCGCGCGTCGATATCATCGGCGCTGAAAAGGCGCTGCCGCCGACCTCTCACGAACACCGAACGCTTGGAATTGAAGTTTCCACACCTGCGACATCAACGTCATGCCATGAACATCGCGCTGATCTCCCGGTAACTCACAGCGTCCTCGGCGAAGGTAAATGTGCCGCGCTCTTGCATCTCCCGGGCGGCACGAAGAAAGGCTCCAAAGGCGGCCCGCGAGAGTGCGCTCCCCACGCTGATTCGTTTGACGCCGGTCGCCGAGAGTTCGGCGCGACTCAATTGAACCCCCTGCAGTCCTACGATGACATTGACCGGGCGGTCCACGGAGCTCACTACCGCGGCAATATCGTCCTTGGCCACCAGACCCGGCGCATAGAGAACATCGGCACCCGCTTCCTGGTAGGCCTGTAGCCGCGCGATCGTGTCCTTGAGGTCCGGCCTGCCGACCAAATAGTTCTCCGCGCGGGCCGTCAGAGTGAAGGCAAAGGGAAGTGCGCGAGCTACCTCGGCGGCCGCGCGGACTCGCTCCGCGGCAAGTTCCTTTTCATAGATCGGATGTTCCGTGCGCCCGGACATATCCTCGATTGAACCGCCAGCAAGTCCTGCGGCAGCCCCCAGCCGAATGGTTTCCGCAACGATTTCAGGAGAGTCGCCAAAGCCATTCTCCAAATCGGCGCTGACCGGCAGTTCAGTAGCCGCCACGATCGCGGACACGTGCGCCATCATGGCGTCGCGACCAATCGTGTTGTCCCGCTGCCCGACGGAGAAGGCGTAGCCGGCGCTGGTGGTGGCTAGCGCCTCAAAGCCCAGGTGAGCCAGCAAACGCGCACTGCCGACGTCCCACGGATTGGGTATGATGAAAGCGCCGTCGCGCTCATGCAGCGCACGAAAGGTCCGTCCTTTTTCCGCTTGTGTCAACATGGGCGGTTCACGCCGTCCCCGGAAGTGTTGCGGGAAGGCCGAATGTTCCCTCAACGACTTCCACGAAGTTTCTCTCTTCCCGGAGTATCAGATGCTTGCTCTGCGCCATGACAAAATTCTCTCGCGCTTCTGGATCCGATTTCACGCGTGCCCGGTAGTTCTCATAAGATGTGAGGCTATCGAATGCAATCAAGCCCCAGGCCACGTCATTCGTCCCTTCGTAGGGGAGAAAATACCCAAGTAGATGGCCGCCGCATCGAGGAATAATGCGGCCCCAATTCTCGGCGTACTTCTTAAATCCGTCCCGCTGAAACGGATCGATCTGGTAGCGGATAACGCAAGTTATCATCATGCACGAGTAGTATGACAGTTGCCGGGCAAGAACACTTCGTGAACGAAGACTGCCTGCAAAAAGCTCGTCGTTGGATCCATCGCCCTTCTCAGGTTCAGTCCCCCTGCAGGTGAAGGTGGGCCTGAGGCGATCTACAAGGCTGGCGAAAGCTTCTACGAAGCCCCCAACGGAATTCATCTCATTCCGAATGAATTGCTATTCTTCCACCCGGAGCAACGGCTTTTTCGTATACTGAGCTGGCACGGACACGATCTGATCTGCCAAATTTGTTTGACCCCGGCGGCGACCCGCGAGGCGAACATAACCAAGGAAGCTGCCGCGATCAGCCTCAAGTGCGCTGATTTCCAATTCGTTGTCAGGGGCTATCATCCGGTGCCAGTCCAGCCACCGCTGCCAGCCGTCGGGCATAGTGTCGGCCACATCAATGTCCATGATGCCTGTTCGTTCCCAGTGCCGTCGCCACCACGATGCTGAATGCAAACTCGAGAGTTCCGGGGTCCACCACCGGCAAAGATGTTCGGGACGGGGACCTTCGATTTCCTGAACCAGCCCAGCGCCCGCAATTCCAATTTGGCCGCCTGGCTTGACAAACCCTGCGAGGTAGTTCAGGTAGAGATCGTCCGTCCCGTAGTAGCAGAAAGAATCAATACACACGACGGCGTCGAAGAACTCCGTTGCGAAAGGCAGCGACCGGGCATCGGCGTGGATAGGGAACACGCCGTCCTCCACGCCGGCATCCCGGATTCGTTGGATGTTCTCCGAGACGCTGAACCATAGGTCGGTCGCCCAAACCTGCACGCCAAATTCCCGGCGCAGGAAGATCGACGACGCGGCCCGTCCGCAGCCGAGGTCCAGCACCCGCATGCCAGGCCGCAAGTCTAGTGCTGTGGTGAGCCACTCCGTCAGCCAGAGCGAATTCGCCCCGCCGCTGCCGCTGGCCAGAACCCATTCGGGGTGGTATCGCGCAGAACGAGGAAAGCTCGTGGAGATGAACCGTTTGTCTGAGGTCACAGTCCCCGATTTTCGCACGATGCACATGTTCGAACCCATTTAAGAGGATGGCGAGCATCAGGTCGTTTGGATTAGCGGCTCTACACCGCTCGGCGCCGCTTCGTTCAAGGTGGCGATCATCTGCAGTCAAGGCACACTGATGTAGAAAAGTAGATGCCGACCCGAGCTCTTCATTAAACTTAAGTGCCTTGGCCTATCTTGCTGCGTCACATCGAGCAGGGTCACTAATTAAATGATGCCTAAGTTCGCTTTGCTCGCGATGTTCGCCCTGACCGTGCTGCCCACCGAAGACTTGAAGGTCGGCGGAGCCACCATCCATGTCGTTTACGCGCCCGGTAACCTCGACCTGCCGCCCGTCATGGTTCACAAGTGGATCGCGGATGCGGTCCAGGCAGTCACGGTCTACTTCGGCCATTTTCCCGTGAAGCAGGTCCGTCTCCGTGTAAACCCCGCCGAGGGCCGCTCGGGCGTTTTTCACGGGACCACTTGGGGCCGCGACTTCGGCGCATTCATCCGCATCTCAGTTGGCCAGCGGACCAAGGAAACCGAGCTGGCCAATGATTGGATGATGACCCATGAACTCATCCACACGGGCTTTCCTTCGGTCGCCGACAAGCATCATTGGATCGAAGAGGGCCTCGCCACCTATCTGGAGCCGATCGCCCGCGTGCAGGCCGGGCAAATGGACCCGGTCCGCCTCTGGAGCGATTTTGTGCGCGACATGCCGCAAGGCGAACCCGCAGCGGGCGATCGAGGATTGGACAACACCCATACCTGGGGCCGCACCTATTGGGGCGGAGCGCTGTTTCTGTTTGCGGCCGATGTGAAAATTCATGAACGGACCGCAAATCGCAAAGGGCTGCAGGACGCGTTGCGCGCCATCGTGGACGCTGGCGGAACGATCCAGCACGACTGGCCCATCGAGCAGGCCCTGAACACTGGCGATCGTGCGACTGGAACCACCGTTCTGGCCGATTTGTATGCCGAGATGAAGGCCACTCCGGTCCGCGTCGACCTGCCAGCGTTCTGGAAGCGGCTCGGTATTGAGACCAGCGGACGCGCCGTTATCTTCCACGATGATGCACCCCTGGCGGCGACGCGTTTAGCGATCACGGCTAAAATGAATCATTGATCGTATTTGACCAAGTCCTCCGAGATCACGGGCTGACCCTCACGCGATCGGCGGTAACCACTCTGCAGATCAATGTGGGCAAGCTCTGCAACCAAGCCTGTCAGCATTGTCATGTGGGCGCGGGTCCGAAGCGGACGGAGATCATGGCCCGTTCAACGGCTGAGCGAGTCATGGCGCTGCTCGCCGCAAGCACCGGCATCACGACGGTTGACATCACGGGCGGCGCGCCTGAACTAAATCCAAGCTTTCGATGGCTTGTTTCCGAGTCGCGCAAGCTTGGCATGCACGTAATCGATCGTTGCAATTTGACTGTGCTTTTCGAGCCTGGTCAAAACGATCTCGCGCAATTCCTCGCCGATCACGAGGTTGAGATTGTAGCCAGTTTGCCCTGCTACACTCGCGAGAATGTCGACCGCCAGCGCGGCAAGGGCGTGTTCGAGAAGAGCGTCGAGGGCCTTCGCGCATTGAATCGGGTAGGCTATGGACGAGATGCTCGGTTGACGTTGAATCTCATGTTTAACCCTGGAGGCGCTTCGCTGCCCCCTCCGCAGGAAGCGCTGGAGCTAGAGTACAAACGGCGCCTCCACGAGGATTTCGGAGTTGTCTTTAACAGATTATTCACACTGACGAACATGCCCATCCAGCGCTTTGCGGATTTTCTCCGGCAAACCGGGCGCTCGGAACAGTACGGCAAACTTCTGGTCGACAGCTTTAATCCACATGCCGCCGCGCAGGTAATGTGCCGCGACCTGCTTAGCGTGAGTTGGGACGGCAAGATCTACGATTGCGATTTCAATCAAATGTTGGAGATGCCCGCGCCAGGTTGGCAAACGATTTGGAATATTGAATCGTTCTCCGCTTTGCCGAGTAACGAGATTGCCACCGGAGAGCATTGCTTCGGTTGCACGGCTGGCGGCGGGTCAAGTTGCGGCGGCAGCTTGTCCCAAAGCTAAATCGCAGGAACCGCACTTTGTTTGCGGCAGTTCCGGGAATGCGCTATACTGAGTTTGTAAACGAAGTTAGTCTGCTAGTCACTTCTGCTCTTCCGGCTCGCTGATTGTCCTTCCTTCAATTTAAAAAAACTCTGAATGAATAAATTTTCTGAACTCTCGTTGTCCCTTGTCTTAGGGAACAACCTTGCCAAACATGGCTTTGTGGAACCGACCCCGGTTCAAGCCGCTGCCATTCCTCCCGCGTTGGCGGGACAGGATGTGGTCGCGACCGCGCAGACCGGCACCGGTAAGACACTTGCCTTCGTGCTTCCCATTCTGCATTCGCTCACTCGGGAGCCGTTGACGGCGGGCGTCAGCACCGTTATCTTGAGCCCTACCCGCGAGCTTGCCATCCAGATCCACGAAGTATTCGCCAAGATGGCGATCGGCACCGGCGTTCGCGCCGCCGTCGTGGTCGGCGGAATGAGCGAGCAAGCGCAATTGTTGAACATCCGCAAGGGTGCGCAGGTGCTAATCGCCACCCCGGGTCGTTTATCCGATTTTCTGAACCGCAGGCTCGTGAAGCTGGGGTCCGTCCGGCACTTGGTGCTCGATGAAGCGGACCGCATGCTCGACATGGGTTTTCTCCCCACCATTGAAGAGATCATCGGCGAAATGCCGGCCACGCGCCAGACTCTGTTTTTCTCGGCGACCATCGAAACTTCGGTCGCTCACTTGATCGATAAATATCTGCGAAATCCCGTGCGCGTAGCCATCGGCTCGGCCACCAAACCAGTCGAGCAGGTCGATCTCCACGTCTACGAGATCGAGCAGGATCGCAAGCTCGGCTTACTTGAGCACATGCTGCGCAAGGAAATCGGAACCTTTCTGGTTTTCGCCCGCACTAAGCACGGAGCCGACCGTCTCTCGAAGAAACTGATCTCGGGCGGCGTAAAAGCGACCAGCATCCATGGAGACCGCAGCCAGAGCCAGCGCAATCAGGCTTTGAAAGGTTTCCAGCAAGGACAGTACCGCGTGCTGGTTGCCACCGACGTAGCGGCGCGCGGGATCCACGTTGACGGAATCGCGCACGTTGTAAATTACGATCTGCCGCAAGTTCCCGAGGACTTCATCCATCGTGTCGGGCGAACCGGCCGCGCCGGTGCTCGAGGCGTCGCGTCAACGTTCAGCACGCGCGGCGAGCGGCGCGATATTCAAAAAATTGAGCGGGCTCTCAAGGTTCAGTTGATTCGCCAATCCGTCTCTCCGGATATCGCTGTAGAGAAGAAGTCGGCCGCGCCGGTAATCGTCATGCCGATCCCTTATGCGAATCGGTTTGAACAACGGGGTTCACGGGATAATTCCTATCCTGCCAAGAACCGACGCTTCGGCGGTCGTTAAGTACTTCGGGGGCGGTGAGAGCCGCCCCTTCTCTCAGAAGCTAATCCCAGCCTTTTTAAAGTCTCCCGCCTTCACAATCGTCAGCTTTGACGGATCGATATTGCGCTTGAACGCAGCATTCACCTGCTCAGGCGTGAGTGCGGCCACTTTCTTCTCAACGTCGGCATCGAAGGCCATGGTCCGGTCGAAAAACAGATTGCCCGCCAGTCCCCTCACCAAAGCCGAATCACTCGATCGCTGGACGTTTTGCTCCTGGATCCAGGCCTTCTTCGCCTTCTCCACCTCGTCCGCCGAGAACCCGTCCTTGCGCACCTTCTCGAACTCTTCCTTGAACCCTGCTTCCAGCTTTACGACGTTTTGCGGCGCCAGAATCGCGTAGCCCATGAACACCCCGCTCTTATCTTTTGTGCCTACGCGAAACTGCGAACCCGCCCCGTAACTCCATCCTTCCTTCTGGCGCAGCCGGTTCATGAGCCGTGAATCCGAGCTTGCGCCGAACATGAAATTGGCAAGCTCCAGCGCAGGGTAGTCGGGATCCTCGTCGCTCATCTGCACTCGAAAGCCTGCGATGAACATCGCGTTCGCCTTGTCCGGGGTTTCGATAGCCTTGTTCATCGGTTCCACGCTAGCCCAGGGACGCAGCACCCGCGCATAGGGCTTGGGACTCTTCCAATCGCCGAACAAGTCGCCCAGCAACTTCAGAACCTGAGGCGCATCGAAGTCGCCAACCACCGCCATTTCCGAGTTCGAAGCACCGTAAAAATCCTGGTAGAACTGCCGAACGTCAGCCAGCGTCGTCTTCTTCAACTGAACTACGTCCTCGTCCGGGAGACTGGTCGCGCGCACGTCTCCTTGCGGAAACGGATACATGTGCCGAGTAAGCTCGAGTTGCGCGATCGAGTTCGGCTCGCTCTTGGTTGCCTCCACGCGCGCGAGACTAGCCTGCTTGACTTGGTCGAACTCGGTATCGGGGAACACAGGCTGCCGCATCACTTCAGCCACCAGCTTGAGCGTTGCCGGAAGATTCTCACGAATGGTTTGGATATTGACAGAAGCACCCGTGGCCGTGCCGAGGAAATTTACGCGCGCCTTCAGCTTGTCGAACTCGTCCTGGACTTGCTGGCGACTGTGATTCTTGGTGCCCCGGTTCAACATCTGGCCCGCTAGTTGGGCTGGGATCATCTTGCCGAAGACGCTTTTCTCGTCCCCAAACCGGAAGTTAAGGTATGCCTGGACCGAATTGCCTCGTGTCTTCTTGCTCAAGAGGGCCACCTTCGCGCCATTGGCGAGCTTGGCTCGCACGGTCCTGGAATCAATATTCGCAGGCGAAACATCGAAAGCCTCTCCCTCTGACTTAACTTCTGTACCCTTGTAGCCGTTCACGAGTTTCGCGACTTCGGGCGCTACTGGAATCTCGGAGCGGTCCGGCGCAGCCGTGGGCACAAAAAGTCCCATGGTTCGATTGGACTCTTTCAAGTACGTCTTGGCGACGCGAATCACATCGTCGCGGTTTACCTTCTTCACTTCGTCCCGTTCCAGGAACAGCAGGCGCCAATCGCCCAGGCTCGCCGGTTCGCTCAGCGTGACCCCTACTTGGGTCGAGTCATTTAAACCGAGTTCGATATTCTTGAGGATCTTTGTCTTAGCCCGTTCCACCTCTTCCGGCGTAGGGGGCTCTTTTACCAGGCCCTCGATGACCGTAAGCATGGCTGCCTTGGCCGTATCGAGAGACTGCTCCTTCCGAACTTGGGCCGTGAATAACAGAAGACCCGCTTCGGCAAGGCTCATGTTGTTCGCGCCCACCGAGGCAGCTTTCTTGTTATCAACCAGGGCTTTATACAACCGTCCCGAGGGAGCGTCGCCCAGGATGCTGGCCAGCACTTCATTCGGCGCATCGTCGGGGTGCGATCCGGCCGGAGTGTGATACACGATATCGAGGACTTGCACATCCCCAACCCGGCGCACTGTTACCTGGCGCTCGCCATCCTGCGTAGGCTCCACCGTGTAAATCTTCGGCAGTACGCGCGTAGGCTTGGGGATGGGGGCGAAGTCCTCCGCAATCCAGGCCAGAGTCTTGGCCTTGTCGAACTTTCCGGCAACTACCAGCATCGCGTTATCCGGCTGGTAGTATTTCCGATAAAACCCCTGAAGATTTTCAATCGGCACGTTCTCGATATCCGAGCGCGTTCCGATGACGAACTTGCCGTAGTTGTGCCATTCAAACGCCGCCGCCATGGTGCGCTGAATCAGCACTCGGCCGGGATTGTTTTCACCGGATTCAAACTCGTTCCGAACCACGGTCATCTCTGTGTCCAGATCTTTCTTCGCAATGCGCGAGTTCACCATGCGGTCGGCTTCCATGTCGAGCGCCCACTTGAGGTTCTCGTCGCTGGCTTGAAACCATTCGAAGTAGTTCGTCCGATCCCAAGTAGTGGATCCGTTGAACTGCGCCCCGTGAGTGTTCAATTCGGACATGATATTGCCGCGCTTGGCCGTTCCCTTGAACACCATGTGCTCCAGCAGATGGGCCATGCCGGTCTCCCCATAGTTTTCATGGCGCGAACCGACTAGATAAGTGACGTTCACCGTAGTGGTGGGTTTAGAGTTGTCGGGAAACAACAAAACCCGCAGGCCGTTATCGAGATGATATTCGGTAATGCCCTCCACGGATGTGACTTCCATGATGCCTTTCGGAAGAGACTGGCCGGAGAGACCGACCGTGAAACAAATCAGGGGAAGAATAGCTCGCATAGAAACTATTATTGTATGCCGATAAATATACCGAGGTTGCGGCAATGCTGCGCTGTGGGGCGGGCAATCCTGCCCGCAACCGGCTTTCAGCCGGTTTCCAACAATCAGCGGCTATTCTTCGCGTCGCGACGTTCGGCGCGCAGGCAGGTAACTGGCCATCGCTCCAGTCGCAACCGCCGTAGTGCGAGAGTCAAAGCCGCGATTCGTTGACGTGCACCAGGAGTCGTCCTATGGCAGTTCAGCCAGCATACGGTCAATATCATCCTCATTCAAATAAAAATGAGGCGACGTCCGCACCCAGCCTTGCCGCGGAGCAGCCTGAATCCCCCCATCCTTAAGCTTTCGGACGATCATCCGGCTGTCGACCTCAGGCTTGCGAAAGCTCACAATTCCCGCCGCATTCCCAGCAGTTCGCTCCCCCAGCAATTCGTACCCTTTACCTAAAACGCCTGCTGCAATCCGGTCGGCTAGTCCGCACACTTGGGGCGCAATGCGCTCAATCCCGACCTCAAGCAACAGTTCAATTGCCGCCCGTAAACCGAAGCAGCCAATCGTATTCAGAGTTCCTGGCTCATATCGCCCCGCATCTGAGCGGAGCTCTGTAATCTCGCCTGCGTAGAAGTTGTAATTCGCGACATTGGTCCAGCCGAACTCGACCGGATCAATCTCGTCCTGGCGACTCTTGCGCACGTACAGAACGCCGCAGCCTTCCGGTCCGCACATCCATTTGTGCCCGTCCGCTGCTAGCGCGTCAATGTGTGATAGCTCAACATCGATCGGAAAAGCGCCCATCCCCTGAATCGCGTCCACAAAAAAGAAGCATCCCCGATCCCGGCAGATTTGCCCGATGGCTGTGAGATCAACCCGATGCCCGCTGAGGAAATTCACGTGGCTGACGGCCAGCAAACGCGCGCCTTTGGTGGCTTCGTTTATGCGTTCAAGCGGATCAGTGATCGAGAGCCACTCAACCTGCACGCCTTTCTGCTCCAAGCGCTTCCATGGGAGCAGGTTCGCCGGGAACTCTTCCCGGAACCCGACGATGCGGTCGCCCGGCCTCCAGTCTATCCCTATGGCAACGGTGGCGATGCCCTCCGACGTGTTCTTCACCAGCGCGATTTCCGATGACTGAGCGCCGATCAGCCTGGCCGCCGCAACCCGAACTCCTTCATACGCATCCAACCATTGTTCGTAGTGGTATGAGCCGTACAGCAACACGTCATCTGCCAAGCGCTTCATCGCATCCGCTGCCCGGCGGGAAAGAGGCGCCACGGCTGAGTGATTCAGGTAGACGTATCGTTCAGTGACGGGAAACTGGTCGCGATATTGAAGCCATACGGGCTGCTGCTCCGAAACTAAAGCCGCTTCGGAGCTGATTTTTGCGAAACTCATCCCCTCGACTATACGTTATATAGGTGAACGTTTATACTGTTAGCAGGGCCGGACTGTCCCGCCCAGGAGCTGTTGAATGAAGCGACTCTTCCCCGCCTGTTTCGGTTTGCTGTTGGGCATCGCGCTCCTGACGCCAACCACAAGCTTCGCCACCGACAAAAAGAAAGACCCCGAGGAAATTGGAAGCCGCGATGTCGGCAAGGGCGTCAACTGGTACTCGATCGAAAAAGAAATCGGTCTCGGCAAGCAACTGGCGCAGGACGTGGAACGCCAAGCCAAGATTATCGACGATCCCGTGATTGCGGAGTACGTAAACCGAATCGGCCAGAATCTGGTGCGGAACTCCGATGCGAAGGTCCCCTTCACCATCAAGGTGATCGACAGCGAAGATGTCAACGCCTTCGCGCTGCCGGGCGGGTTCTTTTTCGTCAACTCCGGGCTGATTCTGAAAGCGGACAGCGAAGCCGAACTGGCTGGAGTCATGTCCCACGAGATCGCCCACGTGGCCGCTCGCCACGGCACCAGACAAGCGACCCGCGGTCAGATCGCGAACTTGGCCACCATCCCTCTGATCTTTATGGGCGGCTGGGCCGGGTACGGGATTCGCCAAGCTGCCAGCGTTTTGATCCCGGTGGGCTTCTTAACGTTTTCTCGCGCGTTTGAATCGGAAGCCGACATGTTGGGTCTCGAGTACATGTACAAGGCGGGCTATGACCCAACGGCTTTCGTCGACTTCTTCGAAAAGATACAATCGCTCGAAAAGAAGAAGCCCGGGACCATGGCGAAGGTGTTCTCGACGCATCCGCTGACCGACGATCGCATCCGCAACGCTCAGAAGAACATTCAGGAGTTGCTGAAAGCAAAGCCGGAATACGTGGTTACCACATCCGAGTTTAACGATGTGAAGGGCCGTCTGATGGCGATGCACAATCACCGCAAAATCGACGATAAGGATTTGAACCGTCCCAAGTTGCGCCGCACTCCCGGCTCGGGCACCGGCCCGATTGACGCCGATGAAGATGGCAAGAAGCCCAAGTCTGACGAAGACGAACGTCCGACCTTGAAGCGCCGCCCGTCTGATCAATAGCTAACTCAGAAAAGCCCACGGCGATCAACTCGCAGTGGGCTTTTCGGTTTTAAGTGGGGCAGGCAATCCTGGCTGCAGCCGGCTTTCAGCCGGCCCTTCGACCATAGTCGGGGACTCCCTTCAACGTCATTCAGACGATTGTTGTTTAGGCGGACTGACGAACACAGCCAGGAACGAAGTTGCCAGAGCAATCATTGCCATCGCTTACATCACCGGGCCGATCCGCCAAGGCACAAACTCCTTATGTCCCAGCCGTTCCGCGCAAGTCCGCTCACCCGACGCCACCCTCAGCACCATATCGAATATCTCCTGCGCCACTCGCATAACCGTCGATTCCCCATCGGCAATCAGTCCGGCGTTGATATCCATGTTGTCCTTCATCCGCCGATACATCGCGCTATTGCTCGCGATCTTAATCACCGGGATCGTCGGGAATCCAATCGCGCTTCCGCGACCGGTGGTGAACGCGATCAGATTGCATCCGCCAGCCGCGAGCCCGGTCAGCGACGCAGGATCGTAACCCGGCGTGTTCATAAAAACGAACCCGGGAGAATCGATCCGTTCGGCATAATCCACCACATCCATCAAAGGCGAAGCACCCGCTTTCGTCGCGGCCCCGAGCGACTTCTCGAGGATATTCGTCAGCCCGCCTTCCTTATTTCCCGGCGAAGGATTATCGTCGAAGCTACCGCCAAATTGATTTAAATAATCCTTATATTTCCGGATCATCGCCAGCAGCTTCTCGCCCACCTGCCGATTGCGAGCCCGCTTGACTAGCAGATGCTCCGCACCGATAATCTCGGTGGTCTCCGCCAGCACCGCCGTCGCGCCAATCGCCGCCAGCATGTCCGAGCAGATGCCCAGCGCCGGATTCGCCGTGATCCCCGAGAAAGAATCCGACCCGCCGCAATTCAACCCCAGCACGATCTTCGAAGCCGGAACCTCCGCCCGTTTCTCGTCCGCCGCACGCTCCATCATCTGCCGAATGTTCTGCCTGGCCGCGTCTACAGTCGCGCGAGTTCCTCCAGAAGACTGCAGCGTCATCCCCACAATACGGTCCGTGCGAGTGCCGCCCTTGCCGAGATAATGATCGATCTGGTTCACCTCGCAGCCGAGTCCCAGGATGATCGCTCCCGCAACGTTGGGGTGGTTCAGCACGCCGGTCAAGGTTCGCTGGAGCTGAACGAGGTCGGCCCCAGGGCTCTGCCCGCAGCCCTCGCCATGCGGAAAAGCCACCACGCCATCGACGTTTGGCGGCATCTTTTCGTCTTTGAAGCTTTCGGCGATCAGCTCCGACGTGTGCGCGGCGCAGTTGCTGGCCGCCACCACTGCCAGATAGTTGCGCGTGCCCGCCCTCCCGTCCTCACGCGGGAATCCCAGAAACGACGGGATATTTTTGGACCTCTCACGCGGCTCAATCTCCTTCTCTGGAAATTCGTACGCGAACGTCAGCTCTTCAAAGCCCACGTTGTGCGTATGCAGGTGCCTTCCCGGCTCAATCCGCAGACGGGCTCGCCCCATCGTTTGTCCGTATCGAATCACCGGCTCGCCCGCCGGAATCGCCCTCAGCGCCACTTTATGGCCCGGGGGAACCGAGTCCTCCACCGTGATGCTGCGGTCGCCAACGCGGATGGTCTGGCCCGCCGAAAGCGGCACGCGGGCAATCGCGACATTGTCCGCCGGGTTCAATTGAATGACGGCGTTCTCCGCCGTTGGAAGCTTAATAATTTCGAGCAGGCCCATGTGTTGCCGTCCTAACGTAATAATACAGTTTCGGTAATTTGTTCGCCGCCGTGCACGTGAAATAAATTGCCTTGCTGGTGTACCCAGATGCCCTCGCCCTGGGCGGGAATCGGAATATCTTCGATCTTAGTGACCGTGATGAAATGGTCAGTCTCTACGCCCTGGATCAGCTTGCCATAATGGAGATGGACGTGGCATTGAGTCTGCACGCTGGGTGCATTGTAAGCAACAGCCCACTCGTCTGGAAACAGCGACTTCGCCTTCGCAACCGCCGCGCTCCAGAGCTGGGCGCGCACTTCGGCAGGAACCGTATCGAGTGAACGGTCATGTGCGCGCAGCACCGCCAGCCAGCGTCCCGGCTTAGTCGGATTAATGTCCTTCAAAATAAAAAATGCTTTGTCAGAGGGCTGCTTTTCGGCTTCGCGGCACAAGCTGCATTGCCGCGCTTCCAGCGTTTCGGGTTTAGCGGGATCGCAGGCGCAAGAGACTATGTCCGCGCGCAGAGACACCGCAGCCAAGAGGCCAGCCAAAGCTAGAAACTGTCGCACGGTGCCTTCATTATACTTAAATGTTGCAGACCTACTTTCGCTCGCGCTGGACACTGCTGGCGTTGGCTGGCGCGGCGATCTTCTTCCTCTACTTCTTTGGTTTAACTCGCACCGGCCTGCTCAGTGCCGACGAGCCGCGCTACGCTTCCATCGGTCGAGAAATGGCGCGCTCAGGCGATTGGATCACGCCCCGCTTATGGGGCCAACCCTGGTTCGAAAAGCCCGCCCTCCTGTACTGGATGACGGCATCGGCGTACCTGCTTCACCTCCCGGATGACTGGGCGCCGCGCCTGCCCGTCGCTCTGGCTGGCGCGGGATTCCTTGTCTTTTTTTGGGTTATTTTAAGGCGCGAATACGACGAGCGAGTGGCCTGGTACGCGACTCTCATCCTCGGAACCTCAGCCGGTTGGATCGCTTTCAGTCACATCGCGGTTACAGACCTTCCGCTATCCGTTTGCTTCGGCGTCGCCATGCTGCTGGTGATGACTGGCCGCAACCCCATCTTCGCCGGAGTCTTCCTGGGTTTGGCGGTCCTGGCCAAGGGATTGGTTCCGTTCGTTCTGTTCCTGCCCGCCCTTTGGTACCTGCGCTCCCGCCTTAGACAGGCAGCTCTCATCGTTGCCGTATCGATCCTCGTGGCATCCCCATGGTATGTCGTGGTGACCCTTCGAAACGGCATGCCATTTATCCAAGAGTTTTTTATCAAGCATCACCTCGCGCGGTTTGCTACCGGATCGCTGCAGCACGAGCGGGCCGCCTGGTTTTTCGTGCCGGTTCTGCTGGGCAGCGTGTTCCCGTGGACACCCCTGATCGCAACTCTATTCCGGCGCACCTTGTATGCTGGCCGCCGCGAATGGTTCCTCCTCGCCTGGCTGTGCTTCGGTTTTGCTTTCTTCTCTGCTTCCCGGAACAAGCTGCCAAGCTATCTCTTGCCTCTTTTGCCCGCCCTTGCCATCCTGCTAGGCCTGGGACTCGTCCGTGCAAAGCGAGCCACTTGGATGCTCGCGACCACGGCAGCTCTGTTGTGTCTCATCCCGGCCATCACCGAAATTCTGCCGCAAGCCTTGCAGAGCGGGCTCTCGCGAACTCCCCTGCGGGCGAGTTATGCGTTCTTAATCCCCGCCGCCCTGCTAGCAACCGCAATGTGGTACCTGGAAGCGCACGGCCTCCGGAATCGAGCGATGGCTGTAATCGGTGTGCTGATTGTGGCCTCGGTAGTCGGGATTGTGTGGAACACCTATCCAGTTCTCGACAGGACCGTATCCGCCCGAGAATTTTGGCGCACTCACCCGAATCCCGGCGTGGACGGCCAGAACCGGTCTTTCCAGTACGGGCTCAATTATTACTCCCAAAAAATGGTGCGGGATTGCAACCATTTGCCGTAGATGTTAATCTCTATAGACAAGTAGATAATTGCATGACTGAAGAAGCGCTTCTAGATCCCGGTCTCAACGCCGCCGAGTACGACCGGATTGTTCGACAGGATATCGAGGAATTTCGGGATCAAGCGTCGAAATATCTGGCGGGAGATTTGACGGAAGACGAACTTCGTCCCTGGCGCCTCCGCCGCGGGGTTTACGGCCAGCGTCAGCCTGGCGTCCACATGATCCGGACTAAGGTTCCGGGAGGCACCCTTACTGCCGCGCAGATGGACCAACTAGCCCGGGTTTCGGATGTCTTCGCGGGCGGCAAGGCCCACCTCACCACGCGTCAGAATGTTCAGTATCATTTCGTCCCTCTAAATCAAGTCGCCGATCTTCTGCACATGCTGGCCGATGTCCGGCTGACTACGCGCGAAGCCTGCTACAACACGGTGCGAAACGTCACCGCCTGCCCGTTGAGTGGATTGCTTCCGGACGAAGTCTTCGACGTCCGGCCCTACGCTCGTCAAGTGGCGCTCGCGTTTCTTCATAACGAACTGACCGACAGCCTGCCCCGCAAATTCAAGATCGCATTTTCCGGTTGCAAGGAAGACTGCATTGCCGGATCGATCAACGACGTAGGCTTGCGCGCCGTCATCGTGGACGGAAAGCGCGGGTTCCGCATGGTAGTGGGCGGCGGACTCGGACCTCTACCCAACGAAGCGCAATTGCTGGATGAGTTCGTGCCCGTGGAACGCCTGGTGAATCGTATCGAGGCGGTGATCCGCATCTTCGGCAAGCACGGCAACCGCAAGAACAAAAACAAAGCCAGACTCAAGTTTGTGGTTCGCGAGCGCGGGTTCGATTGGATTCGCGAACAGGTGGAAAAAGAGTACGCCGACATCCTTGAAAATGGCGGCACTCCCACTCCCACTGTCATCCCTGAAGGGTTTGGCGGCTATTTATCGGAAGCGCCTCCGCTGGGCACCGGCGATCTGCTGCCGATCCTCGACAACAATCATAGCCAAGCCGATCCGAGTTATGAGCGCTGGCTGGAGACGAACATCCGAGAGCAGAAGCAGCCCGGCTACGCGATCGTCACGGTTAAGGTAATGCAAGGCAACTTAGTTGCCAGTCAAATGCGCGGTTTGGCGAACATTGCCCGGGACGCAGGGGACGGGTTCCTGCGCTTCACGATGAACCAGAACGTGGTACTCGGATACATCCCGCTGCACAGCTTGAAACGCGTCTACGCCGCCTTGAAGATGATCGATTTGGCTGAAGGCGGAGCCCACGAAATTGAAGACGTGACCAACTGCCCTGGAGCCTATAGCTGCAATTTAGCGCTCACGAAATCCATGAATCTCGGCGATATCTTGGCTGAGACCGTACGAAACCACCCGGACGCCCTGACTCGAAAGCTGAAGATCAACATCAGCGGCTGCCCGAATTCCTGTGGCCAGCATTGGATCGGCGATTTGGGTTTCTACGGAAATGCTCGCAAGATCAACGGAAAAGAGATTCCTTACTATCAAATGCTGCTGGGCGGTGGCTATGAGGATGCCGGCATCATGCGTTTCGGCATGGCAATCCAAAGCATCCCCGCGAGGCTCATTCCCGAAGCAGTGACTAGGGTGTTGAATCATTACGTAGACAACCGGGAGGCGGGCGAAACCTTCCGGGCATACGTGCTTCGCTTCAAAATCGAGACGTTCCGGGCTCTGACCGGCGATTTGGCAAAACCGGCTGAACTCTTCCCCGAGATCTATAAGGATTGGGGCGACGACGTAGGCTTCTCGCTGCAATTGGGTCGCGGCGAGTGCGCAGCCTAGCGCGGTTCCCTTGATCCGCTTCGGATTGGTCTTCCTCGGAGGCGGCACCGGCGCGCTGCTCCGTTATGTGGCAGGCAACGCCATTATGGAGAGATATAGCGGACCGTTCCCGCTGGGCACCGTACTAATCAACCTGTCAGGCTCATTTCTCATCGGTCTCCTCATGACCGTGCTCGCCCATTTACATTCGCATCCAAACTGGCGACTCTTGCTGGTGATAGGCGTTCTCGGCGGGTACACCACCTTCTCCAGTTTCGAATACGAAACCTTCCAGGCCGTTCGGTCTGGGGTCCCTTGGGTCGGAATCCTCAACGTCTTGGGCAGCGTTCTGTTGGGATATTTCGCAGTGTGGGTAGGGGCTGCGCTCATCCGTATGTCATACTAGAGTATCTTGATAGACTTTGAGATCAATTCGGCTGATCAGATTCTCCGCTGGGCCTTAGAATCGTTTGGAAGTCGCTTCGCGATCGTGACCAGTTTTCAGGCCGAGGGCATGGTTCTGCTCGATCTCGCAAGCCGCATTTCTTCTAAGGTGCGTGTCATCACCTTAGATACGGGCCGCCTCCCCGCCGAAACATTCGAGATGATGGAGCAAGTCCGGTCCCGCTACAACGTGCCAGTGGAAGTTGTGACCCCCGATTCGAACGAGCTTTCCTCCATGCTGACCCGTTTTGGACCCAACCTGTTCCTGCAAGAGCATGCCCTCCGAAATTTGTGCTGCGAGATTCGCAAGGTCCGGCCGCTGGAACGCAAGCTGCAGGAGCTGTCCGCCTACGCAGTGGGATTGAGGCGCGAACAATCCGAATCGCGTCAGGACATTCGCAAGGGGGAAGAGGTGCATGGCCGCACCAAGCTGAGTCCCCTGGCTGACTGGACCCGCGCCGCAATCTGGCAGTATGTTCGAGAAAACGACGTGCCTGTACATCCGCTCTATAGCCAGGGCTATCAAAGTATCGGCTGCGCCCCATGTACCCGAGCAATCAGGATCGGCGAAGACGAGCGATCCGGTCGCTGGTGGTGGGAAAATGACGGCATGAAGGAGTGCGGAATTCATTTTTCGCCTGGCGGCCAAGTGCAGCGTAAAGTGGACGTGATGCTCTCCGAGGTTCTTCAGCATTGACGGGTTTCGCGCTCTGGTTCACCGGGCTCTCAGGGACGGGGAAGAGCACCATCTCCGAAATCATCTTCCAGAGGCTCAAGGCAGCGGGCCGCAAGGTTGAACTGCTGGACGGGGACGAGGTTCGCACACATCTCTCCAAAGGGCTTGGCTTCAGCAAAGAGGATCGCGATACGAACATTCGTCGCATAGGCTTTGTCTGCGAGTTGCTTGCCCGCAACGAAGTGATTGCGATCACCGCCGCTATCTCCCCTTACCGCGCTGTGCGCGACGAACTGCGAGCCAAGATTCCCTACTTCGTTGAGGTGCACGTCGACTGCCCCATCGAGGTGCTGGCCAAGCGTGACGTCAAGGGCCTGTACAAGAAGGCACTGGCTGGGGAAATCGGCCACTTCACCGGAATATCCGATCCCTACGAGCCCCCGCTGAACCCCGAAGTCCGCGTGGACTCCTCTTGCGAAACGCCCCTGCAAAGCGCGGACCGAATCTGGTCCAAACTAGAAGGATTGGGGTTAATTTGATCGACCTTCACACGCACACAAACGAGTCGGACGGAACGTACACACCGGCGGAACTAGTGGCCGAGGCGCTGGAAAAAAACCTGGATGCGATCGCGATCACCGACCACGATACCTTTGCCGGGTACGATCTGGCGCTTCCGCTAGCTAGGGCCCGCGACTTCGACCTAGTCTGCGGCATTGAACTCAGCACCCGCCTGGCTTTGACCCATGGCGGAAAAAAAACAGTTCACCTACTCGGCTATTTCCTGTGGGAGCCTCCTTCGCAGGAGTTTCGAGCGTGGCTGGGGGAATTGCAAGCTGGCAGGCGGGAGAGAAACGTACGCTTGATCGGTCGCCTCAAGTCGCTCGGCGTAGATATTGAGTTGGCGGAAGTGGAGGCGCTGGGGCGTTCGCTGGCTGGACGTCCGCACTTCGCGAAGATCCTGGTGAGCAAGGGCTACGCCAAATCGATCCAGCATGCCTTTCGCGACCTGATTGGAGAGGAGGCGCCGGGGTTCGTGGAGCGCGACTCGCCGCATATCGCGATCGCGATTAATCGGGTGATCGCGGGCGGTGGAGTTCCCGTGGCGGCGCATCCCATTCGGCTGGGCATTCGTGAGCACGCGGCGGAGGAAGCAGCGGTTGCGGAAATGCGCGATGCCGGTTTGCTGGGTTTAGAGGTGTTTCACTCCGACCAGAGTGCGTCCGATTCCGCGCGGTATTTGGCTCTTGCGAAGAAGTACGATCTGGCGATCACGGGCGGAAGCGATTTTCATGGCGGCGCAAAACCCAACATCCAGCTTGGGAGCGGGGCTGATGGGAATATCAATGTCCCCAAGCAAGTGCTGGATAACCTGCGGCTGAAATTTCAATCTGAGTCACCTCAGTAAGCGAAGCCCCGAATGGGAAATCCTCATGAGCTTACTTTCCCGTCTGCGACTCCATAGCAGCCAGCGCCCGCCGAGCAGCTTGAAAACCCGGATCAATCCGCACCGCAGCCTCAAACTCCGTCCGCGCCTCCCCCATCCTTCCCATCCGCGCCAGCGCCGCGCCCAAGCTCATCCGCAGCCCCGCATCCTTCGGCCGATAGACCACCGCCTCGCGAAACCTCGCCGCCGCCCGCTCGAAATCGCCAGCCTTCACCAACTCCTCGCCCCACAACGAAAGCACGTCCACCAAATGCTGCCACGACTTCGCATCGTCTGGCCGCTCGGTCAAAACCTGCCGGAACTGACTCGCTGCCGCCTCCCAGTTCCCGCTCGACGCCTGAACGCTCGCTAAATCGTAGCGTGCATCGGTGTACTTCTGATCCACCCCAAGCGCCCGCTTCAGCTGCTGTTCGGCTTCAGGCAATCTCGAAGCGCCAAATAACGCGACCCCTAATTCCGTCGCAGCCACCACGCTGCTAGGCTCTGTCTTCCAAGCCCTTTCGAAGTAGGGAATCGCACCCGCGGCGTCCCCCTTACTCAGCAGCAGATCGCCAATGTTATAGTTGGCCGAAAAATCCGCCGGATACTTTTCGAGCCGCTGCAGCATGAGCGACTCTTCGAGTACCGCCCGCCGATCGCCCTCTCCCACCGGCAGTACCTGCAGCCAAAAATGCCCCATCTCATCTGTGGCCAAATTGCCGGCTCTCACCTCTTTAGGAGGATTGCTCGGATTTCGGACGTTGTCGGTGGAATTATCGTAGTGATAGCGCATCGACACAACCGACCCGCGCGGCAACGCAATCGGCTCCTTAAAACGGTACACCCCTTGCCAATTCAAATCCCAATCCGGAATGCGCACCAGCCACTTGCGCGAGCCGTCGGGGAGCGTTGCGTACCCTTCCATCAATCTCGCAAGATAGTGGGCGTGCGGATACACGGCAAGCACTGTCAGATCCATCGGCGCGCGAAAATCGTCCGTGACCACAAAGTCTTTCTCACCCGGAGGGACATCGATGGAACTATCGCGTTCCAACTGCACCAGCATCGCGAATTTCGTCCTCGGCTTATCCGTGAAGTAGATCCCGATGGCTGGGTTCACGATCTCGGTTTTCCCGGACCGCTTCAGGTGGACGTTCAAGACCAGGTCCATACCGGGGTCGGCTCGCCACGCCATTCCGTCCGGTTCTACAACTGGCCTGCTGCCAGGCTTCCAGGACAGAAAATGACTATCGGGGTCGAACGTTTCCTCCTCCAGAGCTACGTCCATCCCCGGAAAGCCTTCTCCTCGGATGCGCTCCAGCCGCCTCGCTGTGTGCGATCGGTCGATGATCACGTTCGCGTGATGAAAAACTCGGGGGTTGCCAGGTCGGACTTCAATCGCTTTCACCCACTGCGAAGTCTTGAGAGGGACCGTCAGAATAAAGTTCCAGAACACCTCTGGCCCTTCCCCGCCAAGCTCGTAAGGATGCGGAATTTGAAGCACCAGATCCGGCTTTCCTAACTGCCATTCAGAACTGAAGGCCGGAGGCTTAGGCGCGCGCGCGGTCGATCCCGCAATCGAGCCTTGCCTCACCCACTCCTGGATCCGTTCGATTTGTTCCTCGCTTAGCCGGCGCTCCTCCGCGAACTCGCCATACCCATGTTCCGGCAGCCAGGGTGGCATGAACCTTCGCTTGGTTACGTCGGCGATTTGAGCAGCGTGACGTTTGACGTCCTCGTAATTCAGCAGCGGAAAAGGTCCCGATTCGCCCGGACGGTGGCAGGGAGCGCATTCGCGGTAAACCAGCGGGGCTATGTCCTGGTAAAAGGTGACTGGCTTCGGAGCGGCCACAACCGACAGAGACGACACCAACGCAAGACACGGCAATGAACAGCGCGCCAACATGAAAGCTTAAGCAAATTGTACGACAGGGTTTATACGACAGCGTTTACTGAATATCGGCGAGATAGCACCCGATCGCGCGCGTTCTCGCCTGGGGAACTGGCCTGCCATCCAGGACCGCCTGGATCGACAACTCGAGATCGTGCGTCTGCGGGGCCAGCCGCGATTTTCCTAACTCGACGAACCGATCGTCGATACGGCCCAGGTATAGAAGCCGGTTCGCTCCGTCGAAAACGGCTGCCTCGGGAGAAACAGTCGCCTTCGAGCGCTTCACTAGAACGTGATGCGGATCTCGGAGCGGCTCGCCCGGAAGGTTATAGGCTTTCATGTGCTCGGAGATGGCACTGGCAGTCTCGCTCGCGTCTGGATAGACCAACCAAAATTCAACGCCTCTTCCGACAAACTCGGCGGCTATCCGATGCAACTCCGGCGCATAGCGATTTGTGATGGGACAGTCCGTGCGGACAAAAAGGAAAACCCGTGCATGACCGGTCGCGGCGAAGGGATCCCGCGTTTTGCCCGCAAGATCGAAAGGGCCACTTGCAACTCGCGCCGATGCCGAAAGCACAACGCTTAGCATAGCGCCCAGAATGAAGGTAGCGTGCACTCTCTTGGACGGTAGCACAAGTCCGAGTTCAACTGAATAACCCGCGATAAAATAAGACATGACCAGAGCCGCCCCGGGACCCGCTTCACCCGTGGAACGTTTCTTCGAATTCTCGCTGCTGGGGCTTTTGACCAGCGGTTATCTCGCCGTGGTTGGATCCGGTTATCTAGACGTTCCCACCATCCTTCTGACCGCGAGCGCTCTTCTGTTGCGCGGCCTCCTCGTCAGCGGAGTCGCGCGCTTCGAAATTTCCTCTAAAGCCGTTGCCGCCGTCACGCTGATCTACATGGGTTTTTACCCGCTCGACTATGCGTTCCTTTCGAAGGCATTTCTGCCTGCTACGGTCCATTTAGTTCTCTTCATAGCCTCGATCAAGATTCTAACCGCCACCACCAACCGCGATTATTTCTTTGTCAAAATCATCGCCTTTATGGAATTGCTGGCTGCATGCGTCCTCTCGTCCAGCTTTAATTTTTCACTGTTCCTGGCGCTCTTTCTGGTGCTGGGCGTGGCGACGTTTATGAGCTCGGAGATTCGACGCGCCGCTCAGAAGTTTCCCGTCATCCGAGCTTCCCCCTCGGGAACGGGCTGGCGTCTCTTTGGAGTTGCAGTCACGGTGTCCGGCGGCATTCTCGTCATCACGGCAATGCTGTTTTTCCTGCTGCCCCGAACGGCGCGCGCAGCCTTGCAACACATCTTTCAACACCGCTATCACCTCGCGGGGTTCTCCAATGAAGTGAATCTCGGAGAGATCGGCGAGGTGAAGAAGCAGGGCACGCCCGTGATGCACGTTAAGATGGGCGCGCGGCCGGACTTGCTGGGCACCCTGCGCTGGCGCGGGTCGGCGCTTTCTCAATTTGACGGCCATCGCTGGTTCAATCCACCCGGTCGCGGCGAGATGCTGCGCCCAGATTCGCGGGGGCAGCTTTCTCTTGGTCCCTGGCGGCGGCGCAAGGGGCTCTCGTACGCGGTGCACCTTAACGACGCCGCCCCTGACGGAACGCTCTTCTTTGCCGGCACCCCTCAATCCCTGCGGATCGACGCGTCTGTGGTCATCCATACCGCCGTCGATAGCTATCGCCTGATCGGAGGCGGTTACTCGGGACTGAACTACCAGGTCTTCAGCTATCTCGAGCCCAACAGCTTGGATCCCATCGGCGCAGTCTCCTATCCGCCTCCGGTTCTGCTGACGCCTGCCGTCCGGCAAATCAATCTGCAATTGCCCCCTCTCGACAGCCGGATCTCGACCCTCGCTCGCGCAGTTACCGATGCTCGGGAATCTCCGGAGCTCAAGGCTCGACTGCTCGAGAACTACCTCCGCAAGACGTACGCGTACACTCTGGAACTGCCCCAGGTCGAGGCGTCCCAGCCTCTCGCAGATTTCCTCTTTCATCGCAAGAAGGGCCACTGCGAATACTTCGCTTCGGCCATGGCTGTGATGTTGCGGACGGTCGGGATTCCTTCGCGCGTAGTGACCGGCTTCGCTGGCGGCGTCTACAATCCCATCAGCGGCTGGTATGTGGTCCGCGCCTCGGACGCGCACAGTTGGGTGGAGGCGTATCTTCCCCGGCTCGGCTGGACGACTTTCGACCCCACGCCGCCCGATCCGAATCCGCCAGGAGTATCGCTGCTCTCGCGCTTGGGATTTTATGTCGATGCCGCCGAAGTCTTTTGGCAGGATTGGGTCCTGAACTATGACTTGGACCGGCAACTCCAGTTAGCTTCTCGGATGGATGAATCCACCCGCAATGTGCACTGGAGCTGGATAGACGAATTCAACAACCCGGATTCGCCGTGGAAAGCGAAGGCGGCTAATTTCGGTTCCACCTACGGTGCTGGTGGCCTGGCGATCGCCATCCTGGGATTTCTTCTGGTCCGATACGGCAGGGATGGCCTGCAGTGGTGGAAGGCTCGGCTTCGCTTGCGAAAAGTGCGACTGGGCGAGGTGCATCGCTCCGACGCGACACTGCTTTACGAACGCATGCTGAAGTGCCTGAAGCGCCGAGGGATTGAGAAGCCGGAGTGGTTGACCCCAGTCGAGTTCTCGCGCGCTGTGACGGATGGGGAGCTGTCGATTCTAGTGTCGAACATCACCTTGGCATACAACGACCTGCGCTTTGGCGGGAGGGTGGAGGCTGCAGGGCGAATGGTCGATCTGCTAGGCCAGCTCGAATCCGTTCCGCGGTAAAGCCGCCATGTGGGGCAGGCAATCTTGCCTGCAGCCGCCTTTCCAGGCGGCTTCTACCGCGTCTCCAAGTGATATTCCTTCAGCTTCCTATAAAGCGTAGTCCGCCCAATCCCAAGCATCTGAGCCGCAACGCCCCGATCCCCCTTCGTATAATCCAACGCTTCCATAATGGCTCGCCGCTCGAGCTGAGTCAGCGGCACTGGTGCGGACGGTTCACCCGCGAATGAGAGAGGCGCGAGCGCAGGCGCAAATGACGCCACGGTCGAAACACCTGCGCCCGCCGCGGCATAAACAAGCGCTGACCGCTGAGCACGAACATGATTCTGCACCATTGACGGCAGCTCCAACGTGTGCAGCAGAGGTCCTGAATTGAGGGCCACCATGTGCAGGATGCAATTCTCCAGCTCCCTCACATTCCCGGGCCAGTCATAGGACATCATGGCTTCCAGGGTCTCCGCCGTCAAACTGTAGGTGCGCCCATGGCGGGCCAGGAAGTGATCGATGAGCAGAGGAATATCGTCCTTGCGCTCGCGTAGTGGGACCAAGCGCATGTTGACAACGCTTAGCCGGTAGTACAAGTCGCTCCGAAAAGTACCTTTCTCCGCTTCGCGCGCGAGGTCCCGATTGGTGGCGGCGATTACCCGAAAGTCCGATCGCCGATGCGTCAGCGAACCGACCGGCCGGAACTCCTTTTCCTGGATGACGCGCAGAAGTTTGGACTGCATATCCAGCGGAAGTTCGCCGATCTCGTCGAAAAATGCGGTGCCGCCGTTCGCCGATTCGATCAGCCCGATTTTGGTGCCAACCGCGCCGGTGAACGAACCCTTCACATGGCCGAACAGCTCGCTTTCCATGAGCGGTCCAACCAACGACGAGCAATCGATCGTAACGAACGGCCCTTCACTGCGGACAGCATGGATGGACCGCGCTACCACTTCCTTTCCCGTTCCAGTCTCGCCCAGCAGGAGGACAGGGCACTCGGTCTTGCCCAACTTCTGGGTCAGAGCTGAAATCTGCCGCATGCGCGGAGTTTCGCCCACCAACACGTGTTTCGTCGTTACCCATTCCGCCGTTGTCGCAGCATTCATCAAAGCGGTAGTGCGATTACTGCCAAAAAACTCTCTCCCTGATTTCAGCTTGCTCAAGCACTCGAGTACCGTGTGACCTGTACATCGGGGAAGCCTGATTCCTGTGCAAATTCAAGAATGGTCGGGATTTCACTCGGGTTCTCGGATCCGAGGATGATCTGTTTCAAGGTGCCCGGTGTGCAAAGCGGAAGTCTAAAGTAACAACGGTTGCCTTGTTGAAAGTAACGCTTAAACTTAGCTTGTTCATCCTCATGGGTTTGAACCACCAGAATGCGCCACTCCTGTTCTTCTGTCCAGGTGGGATGTTTCAAGGTGATAATCAAAGTAACCAATCGTCTGATTGCCGCCGTTAGGTAGAGGCTGCGGGACTCTTGATTCAGCGGGTACTTCTTCCAAATTTCAGTCACACGCCGCAAACATTCCTTGATCATGTCCTCCTGGGAAGGTACATGGTACACGACTGGGAACAGAACTGCGTCCATCGAGTGACACGATGTTTCAAGGTTGACACTATCAAAGCCCAGCGCGAATCCTCTCCCCATGTCGGCGTACTTCGTCCATTGACTCTCAATCTCAAAGGATACCGAGAAGCAGGCCAGATGAGTACACCACTGCTTCCAAACGTCCCGTACGTCCTCAAGGTCAGCAATCCTCGATACGACGTAGAGCGGAAGTCCATCAGTACCTCGCTCTGCCACGATCGTTGCCGCCATTCCGTGACCGTATAAGAGTTCCTTCTCATCATTCATGGTGAGAACGTCTGTAGCCCATATTTCTCGGCTTTGAAGGATGCCGCGCATTCCCCCTTCGTCACAGTACTTGTAAATCCTGGGTGGCGCTGCGCCGCCGACATATCTATCCCAGATATCATTAATGGCAGATCGGAGTTCATGCAATGCTGATTTCAGAGAATCATCATTCGTCGGAGGGTTTGGATCAGTCACTCTGTGTCAGTCCCCGCACTTTTGCAAAGTAATCACGACGCCTTCCAGCTTCCCCAAAAGCAGATATACCATCCAGGTATACACCGCCGCCGCGCTCTCATACCGCACCCCCTGGAACCGCGATGCCCCACGCCGCATCCTGGCAATGCGCATCAGTTCGCAAGACACGCGGCCTTCCGACTCTTCGTAGTACTCGATCAGCTCGCTTCCTATCCGCTCAACCGAACAACAACGTAAACCAGCCTGCCGGGTCGCGTCCTCAAAATAATCCCGCGATAAGTTGCTGCCAACAACCGGTGGGATCGACTCGAACCGCGCGCAATGCAGGCTAAGCCGCCCGCGACTGTACCTGGACCTCCACGTTTCGCACAGCCCAGCCGTCATAGCAGAGGGAACGCCGGTCGATCAATGCGGCGATCCACAGTAGGTAAAGGAGCAGGCAATGAGCCCTCTTTCAAGACTCTCTGGCGCCCAATTGCTGGTTGACGCCGCCCACGACTTGCGCTATGCGGGACGCACCTTCAGACACTCGCCCGGCTTCGTGCTTGCAACCGTACTGACTCTCTCTTTGGGGATTGGCGCCAATACGACCGTGTTCAGCCTTGCCGACGCAGTCTTGCTGAAAATGCTGCCGGTGCGGGAACCCGAGCGCTTGATTCAAATCCTGGAGCCCAAACCGCCGCCCTCCGGGTCGACGCCGGACTCTCGCCTGGCCGGCGACAATGACAGGTTCACCTTCGCGAACTATCAGGAAATGAATCAGACTGTGGCGCCCTTGGCGGACCTGGTGGCCGAGTCGTCTCCCTACGCCCCGCCCTATGCAACGCCGGTTGTCATTGACGGCGCACAGGAAGCGGTCCGCTACTCGACGGTCTCAGGAAATTACTTTGAAGCACTGGGAGTAAAGCCGGTTCTGGGGCGCGTGCTGGAACCCAAAATTGACAACGAACCGGGGCGGCATGCCGAGGCGGTTATCAGCTACGGATATTGGAAGCGCCGCTTTGATCTCGATCCGAAGGTGATCAGCCGCACCGTTTGGATCGGCGAGACCCAGTTTCAGATCATCGGCGTGGCCGAGCCACCATTCTTCGGATTAGAAATTGGATCGAGGATAGACCTGTGGACGCCAGCGAGCATGGAGGGGCGAGATCCGCGCCGCTCGACGTTTCTGCGCCTGATCGCGCGACTGCACGCCGGGGTGAGCGCACGCCAAGCTTTGGCCCCACTCCAAATTTGGTATCACCACTCTGTCATGGACAGGTTTGGGAAATTCGGGAAAGCCGCTCCAGGCACGCGTTGGTACCAATTCGCGAGAGCGGCGCAATTGAAGGCCGTGCCGGCGGCAAAGGGCATGTCTCCGTTGCGGGAGAAATACAGCGAGCCTATCAAGATCGTGTTCGCGGTGGTCGGGCTGGTTCTCCTGCTGGCTTGCGCGAACGTGGCCAGCCTGCTGCTCGCCCGCGCCAGCGCACGTCAGCGGGAAATGGCGGTGCGAAAATCGCTGGGAGCAGGCCGCATGAGGCTGATTCGGCAGCTTCTCACGGAGAGCCTTGTGCTGACGGCGGTTGCGGCGGTGGCGGGCACGCTCGCGGTGCGTTGGACCGCGCCGGTATTGGTCTCCATGCTTGCGCCGATCGAGACGCCGATCCAACTGGCGGTCGGGCTGGATGCACGGATGCTCGCGTTTGTCGTCGCTGTGTCGCTAATCACTGCGATCGCTTTCGGCATCTTTCCAGCGTGGCGCGCCTCCCAGGTGGACCTACAATCCGCGCTTAGGAGCGGCACCGGCGCGGCTGGCCAAGGTCACGTCCGGCAGAGCAGGATTCTGGTGGCGCTGCAGATGGCGCTGTCTCTTGTTCTGCTGGTGGCTTCCGCCCTGTTCGTGCGCACTCTTCTGAACCTGAAGACGCTCGACCCCGGATTTGACCGCCATAACATCATTCTGGCCATTGTGCAGTTTCGCGGCACCGAGAACGGGGACCGGCTTACTCTTGCGTGGCAGGAACTGCTGCGCCGAATCACCGCGATTCCAGGCGTGGAATCTGTAAGCGCCTCAACCGGCGGCCCCTTTGTCCCATCGCGCCGAGCGGGCGAGATAAGAATTGCCAATACGCCGTGGAATGACAATCTTCCAATCACCTGGTTTATCGCAATTTCCACCAACTACTTCCGAACGTTCGGCACGCGCCTCGCGAGGGGCCGCGACTTTGAGCCTCGCGACTTCGAGCCGTCGGCGCCAGCGGTGGCGATTGTCAATGCAAGGCTGGCGCAGCGATTCTTTGGCAACGACAACCCGATCGGGCGTAAACTGAACGACTTTGGACCAAAGCCGCCTCCAGGGGCGGAGACGATCGAGGTGGTCGGCGTGGCGACCGACATGAAATACGACAGCCTGCGAACTGCGCCGCCCACTCTCGTCTACCTTCCGCTCCCCCAGCATGGCTCGGGCATCAAGCTGGATCTCAACTTCCTGACTGTGGAGTTGCGCACGCGCCAGGACAGCGCTTCAATCACGCCAGCGCTGCGCCGGGACTTGGCCGCCGCCAACTCGGGGTTTGTCCTCAGGAACATCACGAGTGTAACCAAGCTCATTGATGACACTTTGATCCGTGAGCGTCTGCTCGCTACCGTCGGGAGCTTCTTTGGGATACTGGCATTGCTGCTCGCGGGCATCGGGCTGTACGGCACGATGAGCTACTCGGTATTACGCCGGACCCAGGAGATCGGCATTCGCATGGCCTTGGGCGCGGGACGGCTACAGGTGTTGCGGATGCTTTTGAGTGAAGCTTTGGCAACCGTGGCAGTTGGCGGTATGGCAGGAGTTGCCGGGGCGATTTTCGTGGGGAGGATCGTGGCGAGCCTGTTGTTCGGACTCACGCCGCAAGACCCCTCGACCATCGTACTGGCGTGCGGGCTGCTGGTTGCAACGGCACTACTCGCGGCGCTTCTTCCGGCCTTGCGGGCTTGCAGGATAGCTCCGATGGAGGCCTTGCGAAATGAATAGGAAAGCGCCCACTCCTTGAAACGCTCAGACCAACGTCATTCGCCGAAGCCTCTCTCTGGCTAACCGTCTTCAATTCGCTGGCTCTAAAGGCTTCCCTGATTACCCATAGCAGGGCAGTGACGACCACTAAATTAAGCTGGCCGACAAGCCCAAGCGTTCCGCCACATCGTAAAGCATCGCCGGAGGGCGCGGAGCTAAGCTCTCGTCCATCTCGGTAAAGTCATCGTGAACCGACCACAGATGCTCGTACAGTTCTGTAACTTTGTCCACTCGAAGTTACTGCTTCGTATTCAGGTATGCTACTAAGTCAGATAACTCGCCCGGAGTAAGCTGCGGCCAAGCGATCTTCTTCTCCTGCATGCGTTCCAACATTGCGGGCCCATGTTTCCAGAGAACCGCCACCATGGTCACGGGAGAATATTTCCTCTCGCCGCCTGCCAGGTTCGGACCTCCTCCCTCGCCCGTATGACACTTTGCGCAGTTCTTTTTTTCAAACACTTGTCCGCCCCGCTCCGAGTTGCCAGCCGAACCGAGATACTGCTTCTCCCACACGTAACTCACGATCTGGCGCATCTCGTCAGTGCTGATCACGGGCGTGGTTGTTAACTTAGGCCCGTGGTTCCACATATCCGCCGCGATGTCAGGCAGCGTCTGGTTCGCCAGCTTGCCTTCCAGCGCCTGCGCCCCGGTATGGCACCCCGCGCAGCCCTTTTCCTGGAACAGCAGCTCGCCTCCCTGCGGACCCGAGAGCCAGAACGTGCTCGCCTTTTTACGCATGGAAGGCAAACCTTGCAGATACGCCGTCAAATCCACCAGATCTTGTCCCGTCAGACTTACCCACCCAAACTTCTTGGCCTCGAATGCCCGCTTCATCAGCGAGGAGTGGTTCCACATTTGCTCCACCAGGATCACCGGATCGCCCATCGCAGTCCAGTTCTGGACCGGGTTGCCGGGCCCCTTCCCTTCCTCCCCCGTTGAGTGACACTCAGCGCAGTGCTTGGCCGCAAACAGCCTCTTGCCGCGTTCGCTCTCTCCCGGCTTATCGAAAAAACGAACCGAATAGAAGTAAGCGAACAGGTCCGCCGCCTCTTTGTCGCCCATGCTCGGCTTGGCGATTCCCTTGGTCTTCATGGCTGACCACATTGCGGGCGCATGGTTCCACATGACGCTCGCCATCACCGCCGGAGTATACTGGCGCGAGGTGCGCGTGCCGAGGTCTGGCGCCGTCTTTCCTCCTTGTCCGCGGATAGCATGGCACTGGGTGCAGCTCTCTTTTTCAAGGACCGCCGCGCCCCGATAGGCATCGCCCTCGGTCTGCCCTGAAGACTGGGCCATCAGCACGATGGGAAAGAGTGCCAGGGATCGAAGAACGCTATTCACACGCATTGAGAAGTGTCCTCGCAGGAACCTGGACGCGATCTTACCACCTTACGATTCCCGCAGCCGAATCTGAAACTCCGCGCCCCCGCACGCGCGGTTCCCTGCCGATACAGCACCGCCATTCTGCTCCACAATGGATCTCACCACATACAACCCCAGCCCCGAAAATATTGACTTGGTGGAAACATGGGGCTGAAAAATCCTGGGCAGCAACTCCGCTGCGATGCCTGGCCCGTCGTCGCGAACCACCAGCCGGCCTGTTGACGCTTCGATATTCACGTTCCGCGCGCCGGCTTCCGCAGCGTTCAGCAGCAGGTTAATCAGCACGCGCTCCCAAGCGGCGGAGTCGCCAGTTAACTCAAATCCATCTTCGATCAAGTGCGTGAACTGCAGCGTGGGACCGTGCACGCACTCCAGGTAGTCGCGCGCGAACTGGATCGCGCTTTCCACAACGGAGAACGGCGCACCCGCAGGCCGGTTATTCTCGAGAAGGGCGCGAACCAATCTTTGCCCATGCTCCGCGCTGCGCTGAAGGGTACCGGCCAGCTTGACCCATTTCGGGTCTGCCTGCAACAACTCGACGCCCTCGCCGATAGTCTGGAAAACGTTGTTGAGGTCGTGGACGATCCCTTCTAAATCCGCCTTCTCCATTTTTATCTACTCAGTGATTCGCCGCAGCGTATCGTAGAACTCGGGAAAGGAAACCGAAGCCGCCTCCGAGTTGTGGATCGTGCAGGGACCGTCAGCGGCCAGCGCGGCAACCGACAGTGCCATTGCAATCCGGTGATCGCCAAACGAGTCGAGCTCGGCGGCGTGGAATTTCTGCTTGCCCGGCACCTCGAACCCGTCCGGCTTGACGTCAATCTTGATCCCCATTCGCCCGAAATTTTCGGCTACGGTTGCGATGCGGTCGGTCTCCTTCACGCGCAATTCGGCTGCGTCGCGCACAATCAGGCCGTTCTCGCTGGCCGCGCCCAACACCGCCAGCACCGGAATTTCATCGATCAACGCCGCAGTCTGCGCCTTCTCCAGCACGCCTCCTTTCACGCGCGCGCTGCGCACCTGAATATCGCCGATTAGTTCGCCGCCCACCTGGGTAAGATCTAACACCTTCACCTGCGCTCCCATGCCGGCCAGGAAGTCGAGCAGTGCCGATCGCGTAGGGTTCAAGCCCACGCCATGAATGGTCAGGTTGGCGTCCTGGAGAATCAGGCACGCCACCATGAAGAAGGCAGCCGACGACAGATCGCCCGGCACCACCAACTCGCATGCGTGCAGCTTGGCCGGCCCTAGAATTGAGATCGCCCTCCGGTCCACTTCGATCTCAGCCCCGAATTCGCGCAAGGCCAGTTCGCTGTGATCGCGAGTGCGAATAGGCTCGTGGACCGTAGTTTTTCCTTCCGCGAAAAGCCCGCCAAACAGCACGCAGGTCTTCACTTGAGCGCTGGCCATTGGGAGCGTATATTCGATTGGCTGCAACTTGCGGCCACGAATCGTCAAAGGCGGATACTGGCTATCGCGCGCTTCGATCAGAGCGCCCATTTCCGCCAGGGGCTTCATAATTCGTCCCATCGGTCGCCCGGATAGCGATTCATCTCCACCGATGCGGCTCGTGAATCGTTGAGCTGCCAGGATCCCGGTCAGCATGCGAATGGTGGAGCCGGAGTTGCCTGCGTCCAGCATGTCGGCAGGCTCAATCAGACCGCTAGCTCCGCGGCCATGAATCAGAAGCTCGTCTGGCCGCTTCTCAATCTCCACCCCCATCGCGCGCATGCAGCCCAGCGTGGACTGGCAATCCGCACCAGTCGAATAATTCTTGATCTTTGTGGTACCCTCCGCTATTGCTGCCAGCATGCCATAGCGGTGCGAAATAGACTTGTCGCCGGGTAGAGTGATCGCGCCACTCACGCTCTTCGCAGGAGAAATTTGCTGAAACATTCAAATAGAGCTAGTGTAGCTGACAGGGATACTTATGGTAAACAGACGGGAATTGTTCGGAGCGGGCGCGGCGCTGGCTGCAGCACAGTTGGCCAGGGCGCAGGCGCCCAAAGAGCTGGTCATCTCCAGTGCCAACGGTTTGGCTGCGTGCAAGAAAGCGATGGAGATGGTCAAAGCCGGAGCCGACACCCTGGATGCGGTCGTCGCCGGGGTCAACATCGTGGAACTCGACCCGCATGACAACTCCGTCGGCTATGGTGGCTTGCCGAACGAAGAAGGCGTGGTCGAGCTGGATGCAAGCGTCATGCACGGGCCCACGCGCCGCTGCGGATCGGTCGCCTCCATCCGCGGCATCAAGACCCCCTCCAATATCGCCAAGCTGGTGATGGAGCAGACCGATCACATCATGCTGGTTGGCGATAACGCGTTGCGCTTCGCCAAGACCATGGGGTTCAAGGAAGAGGACATGCTGACTGAGGAGTCGCGCCTGGCCTGGATGACCTGGAAGCTATCGCTTCGCGACAAGAGCGGCCACAACAACTGGGGACCCGGCGTGGACGCGCCGCCCAAGAGGCGAACCTCCGAACTGAAACAGTTGTTCCCGCACGCCGACGACAACCTACTCGCGTGGGCCATGGAGATGGCCATGCATCCCCCTACCGGAACCATCAACTGCCTGGCGCTGAATTCCAAGGGCGAGATGTCCGGCACCACCACTACCAGCGGCTTGGCATGGAAAATTCCCGGCCGCGTGGGCGATTCCCCCATCATCGGCGCGGGACTCTATGTCGACCAGGATTACGGCGGCGCTGGATCCACCGGCCGAGGCGAGGAGAACATTCGAATCTGCGGAGCGCACACGATTGTGGAGAACATGCGGCACGGCATGACTCCCAAAGAAGCTTGCCTGGATGCCCTGAAGCGAATCTCCCACAATTTCGATAACGACAAGACTCGCCTGGCACAGTTCGATATCAACTTCTACGCGCTTCGGAAAGACGGGTTGTATGCCGGCGCATCACTGTGGAAGGGTCAGCAGCATCGCGCCCAATTCGCGGTGAATGACGGAGGCGAGAGCCGGCACGAAGATAGCGTATTTCTCTACGAGAGATAGCAGACGAGCAAGCATTTCGTTTTAATAACCGTAGTATGACAGAGGCAGAGCGATTTGTTGGTGTCATGAGGCAGATTGTCGGACGTCGAATGACCTACAAAGAACTGACTGGCAAAACGGAGAGTGAACGAAGGACCCTCCTCCCCGAAACCGCCTGGTACGCGGGATGCGAATACGTGACCTAGTGGGGAGAGTAAGAAGGAAGCGCCATTTGACTCAACACTTTAGTTCCAACGGCTCAAGGACGTCATGCGCGGCGTCCTCGCGGTTCCTAAATTCCACCTTGAGGGACTGGTACGTGAGCGAAAGAAAAGTCGCCGCGGAACGGAGATCCGCACGCTCCAGGGCAGAAACCGATGAGAAAACGCAAAAGTGCGTCCAAATCATAAGCCACGGCCTTTCCATCTTTTCCTCTGCAAACCACCAAATAGAGCAATTGCGATCAGCCCAAGACCACATACGCCAACCACAGCAATGAAGGTTAGGAACACTTCCAGAATTCGAGCTTCTCTGGTTTCACTATTAAAAACCTGATCTATGTACGTATCTCCGGAATCATTGCGATTACTTGATGAGTTAGTCAGCAAGGATGCATTGGAACTCCGAGACTGGTACTTCGGTTGGGTATTGTTTTGCGCGGCGGTCGTTGTTTTGGGTGTTGTGTTGGAAGGCCCAGAAGTTGTGCATGAGTCTCTGGAACTGTTCCGAAATGGAGACTTCCCCGAATCACATTCCAGTCCCGCCAAATGGGTTAAATGGACAGCGCTAATTGGGTGGATACTTGTATCGTTAGGTGTTGCCGGAGAATTGGTATTTGAAGGCCTTACATCTTCGGCTGAAAAGAAGGCTGCGGCGTTTAGCGATATTCTTCTAGCCGATACGCGTGAGCGTACTTCGCGTACGGAGGCTACTGCAAAGGGGTTCGAACTTCAGATTGCTTCAGCAAGAGTCGATGTCGCCCAAGCTCGCGCAAGTGCGGAATCGGCCCGGGCACTAGCAAGGGGATACGACGCCCAAATAGCTTCCTTGGATGCGGCCTCCAGAAATGCCGTCATTGTGGTTAAAACTGCCGATGCACGTATCGCTGAGGCGGAAGCGCGTGCGGCAGAAGCAAGATCCATGGCGGAGGCGGAAAGGCTTGAGAGAGTGAGATTGGAGGCTATAGTCGCTCCTCGGACCTTAAACTTGGAAGAGCAGCGCCTAATTGCCGCTGCGTGCAAGCCATTTGCTTCTCGCCACTTAG
>JBBRRB010000023.1:0-95134 GCA_038225555.1 Bryobacterales bacterium | reverse complement strand
TCCACTTTCTCGGCCATTACGCTTTCCGAGACAAGCATCCCATCGATCTCGAAGCCATCCTTGCGTGGGTGAACTTGCAATAGGCCCACTCCCGATTAACTATATAGATCAATTCCGCTGTTTTGGGCTTACAACCCCGGTAAAGGGGCCATTTGGGATCATTGGAGCGGCAGACGGTCATTCATATCGAGTTCGAAGCGACCGTACGGGTTCACATGCTCCCAGATCAGCGGCGTCAGTGCTGCCAGATCCCGTGGCGTGAGCTTGTTGGCCCACTTCGGCTGCGCCAGCACCTGCTGAAGCATGAGCGTGTTGATGTAGACCATGCAGTTTTGCAATAAGTGCAGCGCCAGCATGCTGACTTCGTGATCCTCGCTGCGATTGCTCACCAACTCGCCCCGGCGCGCGAAGAAGACAAAGTCGTTGGCTCCGTTCCATTGCTCGATCACGTTCAGCCCTTCATTGATCTCACGGCGCAACGCCTCGCTGTGGAGATATCGGCAAAGGAAGATTGTCTTGATTGCCTTGCCCAGTTCGGCGAATGCTTTGTAGGTTGGGTGTTGGACGTTAGAACGGGTGAACCGGCGCAAAATCGCCTCCGTCTCCGCCGTGCCGAGCCGGAGTGCCGTCGTGTATTTGACCATCTGGTCGTATTGCTGGCGGACCAGTTCCCAGTCAATCGGTTTCGTCAACACCATTTGTAAATGCGGGTAGGCTTCCGGCAGACCCGCCTCGGGCCGGTACAGCTTCTGTGCTTTGACCATGAGAATCGACGTATTGGCGATCCACTCCATTTCTGTGCAATGGCGGATGACTCCCTCAATCATCGACGCTACCTCGGATGAGGAAGGCGACTTGAGCTGCGAGTGGATGCACAGAGATTTCCGCTCGACATGCCAGTAAATCATGATGCCCCGACCGCCGTAGCGGACGTGCCATTGGGTTGTGAGGTTCTGGTCCCATGCGCCGAAGTGCTTGGAATCGGATGCGCAGGCAGTGGTGCCGTCGCCCCAGATCGCGGGGTTGCGGGCATGCAGCGTGCCGTTGGTAACGATGGCGATTGCCCGGCGCATCGCGTCAACACTGATGTATCGCCGTCGCACATAGGCCAGATCCTTATATGTCACTCCAGACCGGAGACCGGCCATGCGCTGCAAACCGGTATTGGTGCCGAGGCCATGGAGACACAACAGCAGTCGAGGCTGCAAAATCGAGCGATCCAAACTCTCATAGGCCGTCGGGCTTTTCAGCGCGTCAGTGAACCCAAGCCGCAGGTCCGTTTCCTTCTCCATATCGAGCAGGCTCGTCATCGGCCAAGTCGCCGTGATCTCGGCCTTCAGCGCAGTCAGATTCGGCGGCTCCGGCTGGGCATCGAACGGCGTTAGAGTAATCCAACTGCTGCCGTGTTTCCGGCTGATCCGGACAGACGAATTATTTGGCAGGCCTGCATCGAGCGTTTGCAGCGCAGCACGCATCTCAGCCTGTAAATCCGCAATAAAGCGATCCGCTTCGACAGGCAGATTCAACGCCTGATAATAAGGTGCGCGTTGCGCCTCAAAGTCGGCAGGCAGATCCTCGTCGGGATTACGGTACCGATTGGCACCGGCTACCCAGATCTCCTTGCAGCGCAGTTGTTCACGTAGAGCTTCGAGGGCGCAGATCTCATAAGTGATCCGGTTGACGCGTTGCCGTCCCTGCGCGTCTTTTTCTATCACGGCCTCGCGCCACAGTCCGCGCACGACGCCATCCAAAGGTACTTCTTCTTCAACTGGAAAGGTATGCACTTTCGTGTCGGCGTAGCGCTTTACGAGGTCGAGCGCCTGGATGGTTGGCTTATGACGCTCGTTATTGGAGTGAAAGTTCAGGGCCTGGAGAACTTGTGGCACCATACGCCGGTAATGGCCCTTGTAGGAATTCCGGATCATCGTGCGTAAGGTGATGCGATAAGTCGGTCCCGTCGCCTTCCACTCCTTTACCAGATCGCGTAGGGCCTCCTCGCTGACCACGGGATACACGACCTCGCGCACGATCCCATCCGGTTTCCCGAGCGTGGCGTCGGCGAGCTCAAACAGGAGGTTCTGCTTGCCGGTTACCCGCTTAAAGTCCTCCAACAATTCGCGGTCTATCTTGCGCTCGGCGCGCGCACCAATCTGATGGATGGTTTCGATCAGCAGATCAATCAAGTCATCAATGAGGGTGCGGCTACGCAGATGGGCGAAGGCGGCTAGCCAGGTCAGTCTGTTTGTCTCTGGGTGCCGCCGAAGTTCATAAGGCGCTTCGACTGCAACGCGCTGCCTGTAGCGCTCCAGTTCATGCGGCAGCGCGTGGCTGAACAGATCTGCTGGCAGGTCGAGTTGTCAGATTATTTCCAGCTTCGCCAACTGGTCCTGCACGCTGGCGAGGCTTGGCTGGCCGGGATCACTGCGTAACTGGAGAAGCAATGCGGGTGCTGTTCCGGGTGCCTCGTTAACCACTGGAGCTTCTTCTTCCTCCTTGCTCCCTGTGTGCCGGCCAGCGGCCGGAATTCCAGCGGATGCTGGACCAGATCCGGCCAGGTGACATTATTGTCGTTTGGAAGCTCGATAGGTTGGCCCGCTCCACGCGTGATCTACTCAACACAATGGAAACGATTAGCGAGGCAGGCGGCAAGTTCCAATCGATATCGGAACCTTGGGCCAACACTACAACACACACAGGGAAGATGATCATGACGGTTTTTGCAGGCATCGCCGAATTCGAGCGGGATCTAATCCGTGAGCGGACCGGGGCCGGTCGGGAAGCAGCAAAACAACGTGGAGTGCGCTTTGGACGACCGCGCAAACTAAATTCGAATCAGGCTCAGGTTGCGGCGCAGTTGCTCGCGGAAGGCAAGGCAGTTCGAGACATAGCAAGGACGTTCAACGTCCACGAGGCCACGATTTATCGCTTGGCTGCTGCTTCGTGACTTTAGTCTTTGATAGGCCCGCTTTTGTCCACAAAGCCGTCTTCCCCAGGGTCGATCCCGAGGCCGGTAAAGCCCGTCATCCAGGAGCCATCCGGAAAGAAGGATTCGAAGGGGTCGGTAATGCCACTCACTCGTGCCGTACGGCAGTCATCGGATCGATTCGAGAAGCCTTCCTCGCAGGCACGTAACCAGCCAGAAGCACGGCGCCCAGGAGAATGGCGACTGCCAAGATCAAGGCAGCCGGGCTATTTGGTTTCACACCGAAAATGAAAGATTCGACGAATCTCGAGATGCCGAGCGCCGTGGGCACACCGATCGCAAGCCCCAGTGCCGCCAATATGAAGACTTGCCGCAGCACCATCCAGACGACGGCGCCCCGCGGTGCTCCCAGCGCCATCCGAATCCCGATCTCACCCGTGCGCCGCGCAACAGTGTACGACATTGTGCCGTACAAGCCGACGCAGGTAATGAGCAACGCCAGGATCGCGAAGGCGGTGCAAAGCCGGGCTAAAATGATCTCCTGGTTCATCATTTGATCGATCTGGGCCGCTTGGGTTTTGACATCGGTCACCGGAACACGCGCGTCGGACTGGCTCACGATCGCGCGCACTGTGTTGACGTAGCGAAGCGGGTCGCCGCTGGTCCGAAGGGCGAACGTCATCTCTTCGACTGGAGAGTACGAACCCTGGTTGAATGGGAGATATGCGACATCCCGAAACTCGCCCTTTAGCGCGCCATAGCGCGCGTCCTTCGCAACGCCGACGATCGCGACGTCCCGGTTCTCCATGGGTGGGCGGCGGCTGATGACAATATGCTGGCCCAGCGGATTCCGATCAGGGAAGTTTCTCTTGACGTACGCTTCGCTGACCACGGCGACCGCCTGAGAGCCGGGCTGATCGCGATCGTCGAACGCGCGTCCCAGCACCACCGGGATTTGCATCGTCTTAAAGAAATCGAGTGTAGTCATCAAGATATGAGTCGGCAACTTTCGTTGCTGTCCGACGGGCACGACGTATCCCGACCACGTGCCTTCCCCGAGCAGCGGCGAATGGGAAGCACTTGCGCCGCGCACACCGGGAATCGCGCTGAACCGCTTCTGCAAATCGCTGTAAAACGTGATGATTTCCGGATCGCGATGTCCCGCCTGTCGAGCGTTCATCCGGAAGAGCAGCACGTTTTCACGGTTGAATCCCAACTGGATCGATTGCAGATTCGACAACGTTCGCACGAACAGTCCCGCCGCAACGAGCATCAGCAGAGAGATGCCGATCTGAGTCACGACGAGTAACTGGCTCAGGCTGGTACGCCAAAAAGAATGCCGTAAGCCTAGCTGCCCCGCTCGCGCCTCTTTCAGGGCGGGAATCACATCTACCCGCGTCGACTGAAGCGACGGAGCAAGCCCGAACAGCAGCCCTGTCAGCAGCGATAGTGCTACAGCCGCGCCCAGCACGTGCCAGTTCAAATTCGGATGCAGAGTGAAGTCTTCTCTTCCGTTCGCCATCAGGAACGTAAGGAATCGAATTCCCCATATCGCAAATGCCACTCCCAAGGCGCCGCCGATCGACGCCAGCAGCACGCTCTCCGTCAAAAGTTGGCGGATCACGCGGAATCGCCCCGCGCCCATGCTGAGCCGCACCGCCATTTCGCGCCTGCGCGCCGCCGCTCTCGCCAGCAGCAGGTTCGCGATGTTGGCGCATGCGATCGCCAGGATCAGCCCGACCATGGACAGCAGCACGTACAAGGGTTTCGAATACTGCCGCCGCAGCGTATTGAGTCCCGTCGCGCCGTCCCGGATCAGCAGTTCGGGAAGCGTCGCGCGCTCACGATCGTTGGCCGTACTCGCAACCCATTGGTGAAACAGCGGGCCCAGGGCGGCCTGCGCTTGCTTCAGGCTCACGCCCGGACGCAGGCGCGCCATCATTTCGAGCCAGTAGTAGTTCTGTTCGAGATATACCTTGGGATCGGTCGCTCCTCTCCTTACATTCAGTACGAGATTGGTGTGCAGAGGAATATAGAAATCCGGCGCTGCCGCTGGATCGACACCGAAAAATCCAGGTGGTGCCACTCCTGCAACGGTGAACGAAACGTTATTGATCAGGATGGATTGGCCGGGCGTACTCGCTGCATGGCCGAAGCGCCTTTGACTAAACGCGAAGCTCAGGACAGCGATCGGCGGCGCTCCAACCCGATCGTCATCGGGAATAATCAAACGCCCGGCAGCGGGCGACACCTCGAGGCCGCGAAAATAGTCCCCGGAGACAAACTCACCGCTCGTCTGCTCGGCCTGGGCTTTTACCATCACGTTTACCTTACGCGTGGGGTAATAAGCGAAGACGCTCGAGAAAACCCCGCGGGAGTTGGTCCGGATGAGCTCGAAGGCCGGAAAAGGGAAGATTCCGGCGATCTCCTTAAATCTGTCATCACTCCAGGTGCTGCCGCTCATGGCCCGCATCACGAAATCGCGTCCGGTGGGGTTCGCACCCCAATTCAATACGACCAGCGATTCAGGATTGGAGACCGGCAGCGAGAGCAAGAGGAGCGAATCCATGAAGCTATAGATCGCCGTGTTGGCTCCGATGCCGAGCGCCAGAGACAGAATCGCCAGCATGCTGAACGTCTTGTTCGCTGCGATGGTGCGAAAGCCGTAGCGGCAGTCCTGCGCCAGTTGTTCCAGGTAGTTCCAAGTCCACGCGGCGCGTGTCTCTTCCTGTACGAGGGCGATGTTTCCGATGTCGCGGCGCGCGGCGCGGCGCGCCTCTTCGCTGGGCAATCCCTCGGCCTGGCGCTCTTCGGCTTCCTCCTCGAGATGAAACTGAAGTTCGTCGCGGAGATCCTCTTCCTTCCGGCGGCGGTGCAGCAAAGATCGAAGCTTTTGAAGGTACGGGCTCATTGTCCCTCCTGTCCGGCTGGATTCACGATCAATCGCATGGCGCGGGAGAATGTCTCCCACTTCGATTGTTCGGCCACGAGCTGTTTGCGCCCCTGTCGTGTGAGGCGGTAGAATTTGGCCCGCTTGCCTTTAACGGACAGTTCCCAGGAAGCGGCGATCCAGCCTCTCGCCTCCAGCCGATGGAGCGCCGGATACAGGGACCCAGTCTCGACCTGGAGAAGGTCTTCCGAGGTCCGCTGAATATGTTTCGCGATCGCGTGGCCGTGGCTGGGTCCGGCGAGGAGTGTGCGGAGGATAAGGAGATCAAGCGTGCCTCGCAGCAGCTCAACATGGGACGGCGGCTCGCTTCGCATTGTGTAGATATTCTACTACGTTTGGTGTAGAGTTTCTACTGTTTTGTGAACACCCTGGAAGTTGAGCCGCGCGGCCCCCTGCTGGAAACATGGATAGTGGCAGATGCTGTCGCCCCAAGATGCCCGCGGGGCGGGCGGCAGTTTCTTGTGAGCCGGAATCGGTCCTGGCTGACGCCATAGCGTTTACCGAGCTGCCAACTCCCCCAGGCGCGGTCAAATGGCCCCTGGTGACACGACTGTTGGGTCTACCCCTAGTAGAGGCGAGCAGTGGCTTCTTGTTGTCGAAAGGCGCTTAAGCTATTGCACCAGGGCGCCCCCGCCTGATTGTCGGATCGGGTTGCCGGTAGGCACGATCATGAGATCGAGCTCGTCCGGCGAGATCCCGAGTCCGTACATGATCGCATCAGAAGATGCGTGATTGAAACGCCGCCAATTTTACCTTTTCGGAGGCGTTGGGCAAAAATAGCCATGTACTGGCGCGTTGGTGCCGCCTACCGCAAGAGACCGCTAGCGTCCAACAAGCAAGGATTCCGCGGGATCGTCGAAGAGGGTCCACCGCCTGGATTGCTGGGGCACCGGCTCTGGAGGCCTGCCCCTCGATGCCGATCTCACATCGAGTTCCTCATGGACGGGCTTGCCTCGACGTTCCTAAAATTGAATTTCACACCCGTTGCTTGTCGCGTGCCTCGCTCGGCCGATCATGAGTTACACCTTGTAAGTTCAGCCAAAAATGTCGATGATAGACTTCTGCTCATGAGCGAGGAACTGGCGGTCTTTCAATCCGATGATCGGCTAATCGACGTGTGGCTGCATGGCCGCCCATCCCACACCCAACGAGCCTACCGCAGCGACATCGAAAAACTGCGCGCCAGGGCGGGGAAGCCGCTCCCCTCGATCACTCTGTCCGACCTGCAGCTTTTCGCCGATTCGCTGGCCGGGACAGCCCCGGCTAGCCGAAGCCGCACGCTGTCGGCTGTCAAGTCCCTTTTGGCGTTCGGCCAGCGGACAGGCTATCTGCCTTTCGATGTCGGACGCGCGTTGCGGCTGCCTGCCGTCCGCAACCGGCTGGCTGAGCGGATTCTGCCGGAAGCGGCCCTGCATCGAATGTTGAACCTGGAGGAGAGCCTCCGCAACAGGGCCATGCTCACACTGCTGTACGCTTCGGGAATCCGAGTCAGCGAATTGTGCGGGCTTTGCTGGCGCGACCTGCAGCCCAATGGAGATGGCGGCCAGATCACGGTGCTCGGCAAAGGTGGCCTGACTCGCGCGATTCAGGTGCCTGCCTCGGTGTGGCAGCTGGTCAGCGATTTGCGGGGGGATCAGGGCGGACCCGAGGATCCCGTGTTCGCATCACGCAAGCTGAAAAACGGCGGGTGTCTGCGGCCTCTGGCTGTGCTCCGTGTGGTCCGGAAGGCGGCGGAGCGCGCAGGCATCGAGCTGCCTGTCTCGCCGCACTGGTTCCGGCATGCCCATGCATCCCATGCGCTTGACCGCGGCGCGCCCATACACCTGGTGCGAGACACCTTGGGACACGCGAGCATTACGACTACCGGGCGCTATCTGCACGCCCGGCCAAATGACAGTTCGAGCCGATTCCTGCCGCTATAGGATCCGACGATTAAGGCGCGAAATAGGCGTTGATGTCCAGAATCAACTGGGTTAGATTCGTGACGAAAATGCTGATCGTTCCATTCGTTCCGGCGGGTACGATCGCCGCATTGGCGACCACCTTTCCGGCATAAGAATTCAGCGTCGATACCCCTGGTTGCGCTTGTCCGGCGGGCCAAGCCGTAAGGAAACTCAGCGGCCCAGGCGGAACCACGGTGGCGTTTAAGGAATACGCTTGCGCGCTGGGCGGAATGCCGCAAGCACTCGCGGACATTTGAAAACCGCGGGTTGCTCCGGCGGACATGGTCGGGCCTCCGAAAGCGCCAGGAGCTCCTCGGGTGTCTACGACGCGGCAGGGGGGCAGAGTATGCAGAGTGAGCGCGCCTGAGCCTCCCGGAGGCGCAAAGTAGCCGTTGATGTCGATGATCAGGTCGGTGTCGTTGGTGGCAAAGAAGCTTACCGCGCCGTTGGTTCCGGCTGGAACGATGGCTGCATTTGCCACGATGCTTCCATCGTACGAATTTAAAGTGGACACGTTAGGCTGGAGTTGCCCGGTTGGCCACGCCGTGAGGAAACCCAGCGGTCCGTGCGGCACTACGGTCACATTGACTGAATACGCTTGCGAAGCGGCTGGAATACCGCAGGAACCGGAGATGGGAACATTCACAGGCGTGCCTGCCCTGAGGAAGCTGCCGTTCCGAGTGTCGGTAACTCTGCAAGGAGCAACCGGATAGAAGGCAAGCCCGCTGCTCGGAATGAAATAGCCGTTAATATCGATGATCACGTGGCCGGGTTGGCTGACCAAAACGGTTACCGCGCCGCCCGTTCCCGCCGGAACAATGGCCGCGTTCGCTACGACTCTCCCGTCATAGGAATTTAATGTCGAGACTACCGCAGGCTGCCCCATGGGCCAGATGGACAAATAGTCCATCTCGCCGTTGGGCACGGCTGTAATGTTCAACGCGTACGCCTGAGCGGTCGATGGTATGTTGCAAGAGCTCTGAATCGGAATATCCCGGGTGCTCTGAATCGGTGAACCTGCTCGCGTGTCAGTGATGCGGCACGGAGTGATCGGAACGAACAGCAATCCGGAAAGTGGCGGGGTTATCCCGTTGAATGCGGCAGTATAAATGGGCGACGCGGTTAGCGACTGGGCAGGCACGGTGATACACGGAGTTGCGAAAGAGGTTATGCCATTGCTCCAGGACACAAAATCCTGTTTTACGCCGTTGATGATTTGCGGAGTTGGGGCGCAAAACGTGTGTGCGATCGTTGTGTCCAAATTGGCGGCGAAGGGCGCCCGATAAAGAGTTCCGTCCACATTAAGGTTCAGTCCGGGCTGCACGTTGTTTCCGCTCACCTGGAAATTGACCAGCGCCCCCACCGTGATTGTGGAGGGTGAACTCATCGTGTTATTCGACGTATTCGAATCGTTGGTATCCGAGCGGCCAGTCATGGAAAGATTGATCGGGCTTCCAGCGGGCACGGTGTTGTCGAACGTAATAGTTAGATTCACCGGAACGCTGCTGCCTTGCGGCAGAGAACCCATCATTGTCACGGTGAACATATTGTCTTGAACCGAGCAAGTGCCCGTCTCGGAAGAGCAGGTGCACTTGGAATGATCCGGGCACATCCCGGTTCCGGCCGGATTCTCTGCCGCCGAGCCCCCGCCCATATTCAAGATGGCGGTGGAAACTCCAGCAGTCCGTCCGCTATCGTTTCCGTTGTAACCATGGCCGAATGCCGTCACCGGAGGAGGAGCTTCCGCAATAGCGGCGGTGGCGGCGGATGAAGTGGCTAACCGCGTGAACGTAAAAGGTGAAATTGCGATGTCCGCGTTGGCAAGCTTGACGATAAATCCATCGTACAGGCCCCCTCCGAACGTGGTCTGCAACCGGGCAGTGCTCGGAAAACCGGTGGATTGCGAGGTCGGCTGGGTAGTGTAACCGACCACGTAGATTCCGCCGGACGCATCCGATGTCATGCCGTGCGCCCAATCGTCACCGGTTCCTCCAAAATAGGAAGAAAACAGCAGTGGGCCAGACAGGTTGGAATTGAACTTCAATATGAAAACGTCCTCACCTCCGGCATTGGCGGGTTGGACGGCGGCAACGTTGAAAATGGCATCGGTGCAAATCGTGTAGCCGGAAGCGAAGATATTTCCCTGGGGATCGAATGTGAGGCCGAATACCTTGGTTTCGAAAGGCACGCCTTGGCCGGGAGCGTTGATGACTGTGAGTCCATTGGGAGTTGTAATGTTGCTCTTGAAAACCCCTTGGTCGATCCCGGAGGCATTATATTTGCGTATGTCATTGCCAAAGTATTCGGCTACGTATAAGTTGCCAAGCGCATCGAATCCGAGGCCATTTGGACCGCGCAAGCCCGACGCGTAGCGCGTGGAAGCAGTCATGGCTCCATTGTCCAGGGTGTATTTTTGAATGTAGCCGGCAAAATCGCCTCCATTCGTATTGGAAACGAGGAGGGCCCCATTTTGGTCAAAGGCGGCGTAGCGCGGGTCGGCGAAACCGGTCGTGATTTTGGGGTTCGGACTCTGATTCAGCGTGGTTAGGTCGGTAATCTCATATACCGCGCCGCTTCCAAAAGAACTGACTACGAAGAGGGTTCCAAACGGATCGAACATCAGTCCCCGGGGCGAGTTGATGGCAGCCAGCGTTCCTATAAAATGCCCTTGGCTGTCAAACTTCTCGATCACGTTGTTGGTCAATGAACTGACATAGAGGTTGCCGGCTGGGTCGAGTGCGAGGCCAAACGGACCGCTAACATTCGCGGGAAGGGTGGCGAAAGTTCCCAGCGATAAACCGCCGGCAGTGAACTTCTGCACCGTGTCGCCTGCAGCTCCCGAAGGGAAGACTCCGGTGTAAACATTGCCGGACAAATCGGTAGCTATTGAAATGGGCTGGCCCGAGATATTGAGTGGCAGGAGCGCCACGTTCGCGTTCTGATTGAACCCGGTGATATATTGGCCTGTTTGGCTTGACACGTAAATAGTGGAAGCCGCTGCACCGGTGGAATTATTTGCCATTTGGGTTCCACCGATTAAGGTGGACGCCAGCAAGTTGCCCGGCTGAGCGCCGGTTGGGGGGCCAAGTTTCACCACGAAGCCGTCACCGCTCCCTGTGCAAGGAGCTCCGGAGAGGCAAACCTTCCGACTGGCTTGAAAAGCCGTGGGGGTCGTTGGAAACGGCGTGTAATTGAACGGCGGGTTGGACGTCGCCGGGCCAAACGTAATTCCGCCGACGATCGCGATGCCGCTAGAACGATCAACTTTGATCACTTTGGCTTCGTCGTCGGCGCCACCCCCAAGATATGTGGAATAGAGCAATGTCGTTGCTCCAGGATCCAGCGCCAGCGCAAAGGCGTCATCATCCCCGCCCACGTAATTGCGCTGGTAGGATTTGGCGTTTGTGTGGATTGCATTCGCATTCGGCTGGACTGCCCCGACTATGTAGGCCACCCCGTTTGCATCGACATCAATGGAGTTCGATTTGCAATGGTCGCAAACAAAAGTGGAATAGATGAGTGACCCGTCCACTCTAAACTTGGCGATGAAGGCATTGCCAAAAAGGTCGGGCGCGACGAATGGATAAATAGAACCGACCGTATGAAAATCGGAAGAAAAAGTGTTGCCGGTGATATAGACCCCGGAAACATCCAGCGCGATCCCACTCGCATCATCTGAACCCGACCCTCCAAAGTACGTCGAGAACAGCAGTCTGCTCCCGGTTGGATCGAGCTTGAAAAGCACTGCATCGCCGTTCGGGCCGCTATGAAATTGCGGCTGAACAGCGTTTACGGGTGGAAAATCGCTGGATCCGCTGGCTCCGGCGATATAGGCGTTTCCAGACGCATCCACTGCAATGCCGGTAGCGCCGTCGTCTCCGCTGCCGCCTATGTAGGTTGAATAGGCGAGGGTGCCGTCCTGGTTAAATTTCGAAACGAAAATATCGTTGCATGTTTCCCGAAGTGTGAAGTCTCGATTTGTTGAGCTGTAATAATCGTGCTTGCAGCTTCCATTCACGTGTGCCGGCGCCGACTGAACCGGCAGGGCTGGAAAGTTCAGCGAATTCGTATTGCCTGTGACGTAGGCGCTACCGTTGTTGTCAACAGCTACGCCGTACGCTTGGTCCACTTTTGAGCCCCCCAGATAACTTGCATACGCGAGAATCGGGTCGACTGTGAGAGGTTGCGTCCGGTCATAAGCTCCCACGCGGAAGCCCACTTCGCTCTTCCCGCGCAGGGCGAACACGCCTTCGATCTGTTTCTTCTTCCCGTTAATGGTTTGGTAGACCAAGGGCTTGCGGTGCCGGAGTTCGCCGTCTTTCGTGCTCAGCACCAGATCGCCGTTGGCATCCACCCGCAGACTGTCTACGCCCTCGTAACGGGTCCTGATCCGATTCGGGTCGCCGCCGGGCAGGATCACCCAATCATACTCAAGCTCCCGGCCGTTGCCGTAGAAGCTTAGATTCACACGGTCGTAAATGCCGCTGTAGTTCACTCGCCCGTAGCGCGGGACGTCGGTCACCCAGTGTTTAGGATCGTTCCCTAGAAAGTAGTTGGTCTTGGCAGCTTGTCGATCCGCGGCGGCAAGTTCGGGAGAATTCTTCGCATCCACGATTTGCATGCTCACCTGAGATTGATCGAACTTCAGGATCGCTTTGTTAGGCGTGAGAAGGAGGGTGGACCGCCCGTTGTGCGCGAGAAAGCGAACGTTGGCGTCAGCCTGTCCCTTGTTCGCTTCAAATCCGATAGGCACGTTTCCGTACTTGGCTAACACTTGGGCGGCAGTGGGAGTTTCAGCCCCGTGGAGATACGCGGGTAGGGTGGCGAGCAAGTACAAACAACCAAACATCTTGCCAAGCTTCCCGATGTTGTCAAGCTGCATTAAGATAACTCCTGAAGTTACGTATTGGATTCGCAGACGTCTGGTAGAATATACTACACACAAGTAGACTGGCGCAAATATTTCGGACGAAAGTGGTGGCTTTTAGGCTATATTACGGTCGATTTTGAGTTAGTGCTGTCTCACGGATGAGATGGGTGAGTCGACTATTTACGCCAGTTCGCTTTTAGCGCGTGGACAAAACTTGGGTTCCGCGCCACACTAATGTAGAAGCTCTTGCATGACTCGAGGCTGCTGTGATCAAATTTTCATCCACCCTGCTTATTACTGCCTTCTTGCTGAATCCCATCCCGTCCGCCTATGCCCAACGCATTCTCGGTACTGCTGCGGGCGGCGACGCGTTCTTCCGCGCGGACGGAAAATCTGCCCTTAACGGATCGCTGGGAAGAATCACGTCGGTTGCGCTTGATCCATCCGGACGTCCCGTGTTTGCGGATCCGTTTTTTCACCTTGTGCTTCGAGTTGAGACGGACGGAACGGCTCGCGTTATTGCTGGCAACAATATTCAGGGGTTAGGTGGAGCAAAGGCAAACGATGGCAGCCTTTCAGGAAAGTCGGGAGGAGGTTTTTCGGGGGACGGCGGTGCGCCTACGCTCGCTTCGCTGAATCGACCTCACGGAGTGGCATTCGATTCAGCAGGTAATCTGTACATCGCCGATTCCGGTAACAATCGCATCCGCAAAGTCGACCTGCAAAACAACGTGATTACTACGTTTGCGGGCGACGGGCAGGCGCGCTTTGGAGGAGACTCCGGAGATCCGTTGAGGGCTTCCTTGAACAATCCGATTTCCGTCGCGGTCGACTCCGCTGGGAATGTGTTTATCAACGATGCGGGCAATTACCGGATCCGCAAGATCGCGCCCAACGGCAACATCAACACCATCGCGGGTACCAATGTATCCGCCGATTCTCCAGACGGGCCCAACGCTGCCGGTTCGGCGATAAACTCCGTTGAGGGCATAGCGACCGATGCATTCGGCAACTTGTATATTGCAGAGGCGGGGGGCAATAAAATACGGGAGGTCACGTCCGATGGACGATTGATCACCATAGCCGGTAACGGCAAGCATGGCTACGCCGGAGATGGCGGCCCGGCCGCGAGAGCGTCGCTGGGTGCGCCCTCGGGCGTCGCCGTGGACGGCGACAACACCGTTTATATCGCGGATACGGACAACGATGCTATTCGAGTTGTCGCCCAAGGAAGCATTGCCACCATCGCAGGCAACGGTAGTTATGGGTTTCAGGGCGACGGATCGAGCGCAAGCCAGGCTATTTTGTGGAGTCCCTTTGGATTGGCGGTTTCAGTCTCCAAAGAACTTTACATCGCCGACCGCGACAACTCCCGCTTGCGAAAGATCGACACCCAGGGAAACATTGCCACCGTGGCGGGCGATGGACTCCTGCTCTCTTCAGGAAATGGCAGCCCCCGTCTTCAAGTGCCGCTATTCGATCCCTTCGGCGTAAGTCTCGATCCGACCGGGAACCTGATCATTACCGACACTGACAACAACGTGGTGCGCCTATCCGGAGCGGACGGATCGCTGAAAATCATCGCTGGAAATGGCGCCGACCAGTTCGATAAAGATCATGCCCCCGCACTGGATTCGGGCTTGAACAGTCCTTTCGCCACCACGCCGGACGGCGACGGCTTCATCATCGCCGATACGGGCAATGCGCTCGTCCGCCGTTTCACGCTAGGCGGACAGATGGACATCATTGCGGGTAACGGAAGCTTCGATCCGGGTAGTCAAGGAGCGAATCCGCTGGAAGCTGGTTTGGAGCCGGTCCAAACCGTGGTTGACGGCAAAGGCAACATCTATGTCGCCGACTTCGCAAATAGCCGAATTCGCAAGTTCACCCGCAATGGAACCATCTCCACGGTTGAGTTCGGCGCTGGGTTGAACGGAGTGGCTGGCATTGCGCTGGACGACCAAGGCAACTTGTACGCTACTGGATACCACAGCGGGCGCGTGTTGAAATACAGCCCCGACCTCGTAAATGCAACGCTTCTGGCGGGCAACGGGCAATTATCGGGCGCTGCGGCAAACGGCAAGCCTGCCACCAGCGTCAAACTTTTGGGACCTGCCGGGATCGTCGTTGACGCTGCCCAAAACGTCTACTTCTCGGACGCTCCCAGCAACCTCGTTTATCAGGTGACTCCGGATGGAATCATTCACACTGTTGCCGGAAACGGGATTGGCGGATACTCCGGAGACGGCGGGCTGGCAACCAGCGGATCGTTAAATTTCCCGTGGGGTTTGGCCTTTGACCGCAAGAGCGCCACCCTGTATATCGCCGACGTTTTGAATAATCGCATTCGCACGGCATCTCCTATCTCCGCCACGTTTGCTCCCAGCGCGAACTCTCTTTCTGTTTCCGCAAAGTCGAACGGCACCATCAGCGATCCAGTCGCGCTGGATCTCATCCCGTCCGTCCGCAGTTTGCTTTATGCGGCGTCGTCATCGAGTCCGATGCTGCAGATTACTCCGGTGGCTGGAGCCATGCCTGCGAGACTGCAGGTACAGCTTGATCCCACTGGCCTGGCTTCCGGCACGTATCAGCAAACGATTACGATTACGGCGTCAGGCGCTGTCCCGCCCACTCGCACCGTCAATGTGCAAATCAAAGTAGCCGCCGAGGAGGCTCCCAAATTATCCGTGAGCGCGTCGGTGCTAAGCGGATCGTTCGTTCAGGGCGACACGCTTACCACTAAGACAATCAGCGTCGCGAATACAGGTGGAGGGAAGTTATGTTATTCGGCGGCGACCAGCGGAGGCAGTTCGTGGCTGAATCCGGCCGCCTCCGACTGCATCGCTGCGAACCAGACCGGATCGGTCACTGTTGCCATCGATCCAAGTCAGCTCGATCCATCCACCTATTCCGACGCAGTGGTGATCGATGCCGGAGCGGCTGGACAAGCGAGCGTGCCGGTGAACATCGTCGTAAACGCTTCCCTGGCGAAGTTGCAACTATCCCACTCTGGAATCACTTTCACTATGGTGGAAGGCGGCGGCGCTCCGCTTCCGAGGACGGTGGGCATTGTGAACGTGGGCCAGGGTTCGATGGCTTGGCGCGCTAATAAATCAACCGACCTGCAACTCAGCCAGGATTGGCTTGCGCTTGCGGGTCCGATGAACGGAATGGTCCAGCAGCCGTACACCGACGTTTCCAGTCTGCAACTGGCGATCGATCCAGCGCAAGCATCCCAACTCGCTACAGGCGCTTATTACGCCAGAGTCGAGGTCCATGCGGACGGAAATCCCACCCAATCCGTCACTGCGGTTTTGAATGTTCTCAAAGCGGGAACGAAGCAGCCGCCCGACGTTTCCTCGACTGCCCTGATTTTTACGGGAACGAGCGGTCAGAATCCGAGTTCCCAAGTGATTTCGCTTGCCAACGTTCAGTCTCAGCCGCTCGATTACCAAGCGGTTCGCGTCACGAATGGACAGAATTGGCTGATACAGACGCCCACGACCGGCACATTGAATCCGGGAGAACCTCTCAGCATGGTGGTTCAGCCCGATTATTCCAACCTCAATTCCGACAGCGGACCGTATTCCGGGAAGATCACGCTGCAGTTTAGCGATGGAAGCAGCCGCGAAGTTCAAGTGACTGCACTGGTAGCGGATTCGGGTGGAGCGACGACTTCAAAGGGATCGGCCGCCAAGGCCGCGTCGGGCGACTCTTGTTCGGAGAGCTTGACGCTCATGCCCGGCAGTGCACCACCCCTTGCAGCCGTAACCGGGCTCTCATCCAACATAGAAGTCTATCTGCTGGACGGGTGCCAAAAACCTGTTGCAGCCAATACGGACCTTACCGTATCGGTCGATTTTTACGGCTTGCCCCCTGCAACATCCGAAGAAACTTCTCCTCTTCCGCTTACTAACAGTCAAGGCAAATGGAACAGGAGTTGGGCGGCCAAATCCAAGGCGCCCACCCGCATCACAGCCTATGTCAGCGCCAAGGGTTTCAACTTCAGCAAATCGAAGGTTGTCAATGCGCACCTTATGATACCGGTAGACGTGCAATCGACCTCTGCCAGCCCGCTCGTTAAAAACGGCGAAGTTCAAAATGGAGCCAGCTTTCAGCCAAACTTGCCGGTTGCTCCGGGATCTTACATCACACTGAAAGGAAGCAATCTCGGCGACGCCGCGTCCTCCGTGCCGGACGGTTCGAACCTGCCGCTTTCGCTTGGAAAGACCCAGGTGAAGCTAGGCGACAGATTTCTCCCGCTTAGCTATGCGGAGGGAGGTCAGATTAACGCTCAGATACCTTACGACGTAAGTGTGAACGATCAATTCGAGCTGTCAGTCTCGTACGGATCCGCTGTTTCGACAGCCGATCGAATCACTGTGGCAAAAGCTATGCCGGGAATCTTCACCAGACACATAGACGGTTCCGGCCAGTATGTCACTGGGGACGGGAGCGGCCAAGGAGACATAGTGAATCAGGCAAATCAATTGGTCGATCAGACCGCGCCGGCTTCGGCAAACGATGTAGTTAATATTATTTGCACCGGCCTCGGTGCGTTGCAGGGCGCCATTGGCGTTGGCGAAGTGACATCGAAGCCTTTGGCTACCATAGCCACCGTCACGGCAACGATTGGTGGAGTGCCGGCGACCGTGCGATCGGCAGCCCTAGCCGTTGGAGCTGTTGGCAGATATGTCGTTCAGGCCGTAGTTCCGACAGGAGTTGTGCCCGGACCGGCAGTGCCCGTTACGATTACCGCCGCGGGACAGACCAGCCGGGCCGTGACAATGGCGGTGAAATAACCCGGCTACTTTTGATAGAAGACGCCGAACTCTACTTTGCCAAAGGTTTGATTGAAAGTCCCCGTCGGCTTATACGCCTTGGCTTCGGCGCGGATTCCCCACCTCTGGTCGAAGTAATACCGCAGCCCGCCGCCGAAATTTACGGCGAAACTGGTTGTACCCGGGAAAGTCGGATGAGTAACTTGGGGCTGGGCTCCAGGAGGCACGGCGTAATTGGTTGCAGTGTCTTCAACTGTCCCAGAGTGGAGCAGACCTAGACCGAATACAGCATACGGCACCAGCTTCGACTCGCGATAAGTAAATCGGTAATGGACGCCTGCATGAATATCGTGCAGATTGTAAGAGAAAGCATCGGTATCTGTTCGGACACCGTTTTGCAATGTTGTTTGAAATCTCGGGAGGCCGGGAAAGTAACTGTATTCCACATAGGGAAGAATGCGTCTGCTGATCGCGTATGAGATATTTCCGCCTCCCATAACTCGATACTTGTCGATTCCATAACTGGACCCGACAAACCCGCCGAATTCGAAGCTATTCGCCCTGACGGGCTTAAACTGGCTGAAGGCGGGCGATCCAACAATGCCGGTCGCCAGGACCACATGAAAAAGGAAGTTAGCGCAGCGGCGGAGTAACAGTCTATGCATTTGTTTGAAAACCCTCATTAGTGCAAGATCCTCTTTATACCACAAGCTTTACTTATTGCAGTTGCAGGGTGCGGCGGGTTGCAGCGCTGTCGTCAAGCACGCAGCGAAACCCCGTCGCGTTGGCAGTTCCGCGAAAGTGCCTCCTGATTGATATCCGAAGGTGTTCTTTGGGATCGCTGTCGTACGATCCTCCCCGGACGACACGCTCTTTCCCCCCGCTCGCCCCTTGCGGATCTACGGCGGGAGATTGCGCGTAGGAAGTCTCACTGTAGAGATCGTTCACGAGTTCCCAGACGTTCCCGGCCATATCGAATAACTGGAAAGCGTTCGCGTCGAAACTGCCCACGGGCGCAGGATCGTCAAAGTTATCGTTGCCCTGCTTTCCATGAAAGTTAGCCTTGTCCCGGCTGTTTTCAGAATTCAAGGGGTAAATCTCATTCGACTTGCCTGCGCGGGCCGCGTATTCCCACTCCGCTTCGGTCGGGAGCCTTCCAGCTGCCCAGGCGCAGTAGTCCCGGGCGTCTTCCCAGCGCATGTTGGCGATCGGTCGGTTGTCCAGCTTCCACTTCTTGTTCCAGTCGGGAGCGTCCGGCATCTTACGGCTTTTCTTTGGACCGTCCGCAACAAAATGTTGGTAAGAAGAGACGCGCACCTCGGTTTGGCCCATCCAGAATCCCTTCGAAATCGTGACTTCGTGTTGCGGCTTCTCGTCTTTTTGACACTTATCGTCGCCAGGCGCGCAGCCCATGAGAAACTTGCCCGGTGGAATCCAGACATAAGGCTCGCGATCGCGCCGGTTTTGGTGGGCCACCCCGATCGCCGGATCCGGCGCGCGGAATAGCAGGTTCGCGGTAATGTTGGCGCTGTATGCGGGCTGTTGTTGATCCCCGGAAGAGGCCCGCACCGCCTTTAAGACCTTCGGCATGAGTTCCAGAACGCTCGATCCTTTTGTGGATATGTACTCCGACAAAGATCGCGTGAAGTAACCGATCTCATCGGGACGGGTATCCACGAATTGATTGGCTCCCGCGGACAGTGCGATGAGCACTTCATTCACGTCCGTTATGTCGGGAATCAAGAGGCCGGGAGGGCTTGCGTCCGCTAGAGTTGCGTTGATTCGGCGAGAAGCCTCTACAAAGATCAGCTTCGGTGAGGCCTGCTTCAATTGGGAAGTCTTCGCAAAGAGCAGGACCGGGTAGGCTCTGCTGCGCAGGCTTCCCGATACTTCCGGTTTGAAATCCACCGGCAGGAGAAAATCATCGTCGCCCGCCTGAATCGCGTAACCGGTGAAGTAGAAGAGGCATGCATCCTTCGCCTGGAGTTTCGAGAAAAAGCTTTTTTGAAGATCGACGAAAGCCTGCAAGGATGCGTTCTCTATGGATATAATTTCGAAACCTGCGGCACCCAGCGCGGAGGTTATCAACTTAGCCTCGGCAACTGCACCGGGGATGTGCGGCAGGTGAGCGTAGCTGCTATTTGAGATGACTAACGCAATTCTTCGGCTTTGCGCGGCCGGTTCGTGAAGAGATGGTTCCGTCTGGGCATCAGCGCTGGCCAAGAGAGCAACTTGAAGCAGGCCGAGCAGCGCGTATCGCATATACAGAGGCTCATTGTAGCTTAGCCGAAGATCTTACTTTCTTTCCCATTTGATTCGAATGGATTGAACCGGATTGGGTGAAGTATTGCGTACGACGATTTGCCCGTTGGCTTGCGCCTCGGCATTTACAAACTTAGGCGAGACCTCGGTGACTTTGATGGGTCGTCCGCCGGGTCCTTTAATTGTGCGGGACTCATTGGCGCCGAGCGGTCCAGGCCACGAGAGCGAGCCATACGGGCTTTCAAAGATATCCACGGTGGCCGGTTCCGGAGGGGGAGGCTGGACAGGTTTTGGGATCTCCCGTGGGAGAGTGGGTTCAGTTTTTGGTTGCTGCTGGATGGGGTGATCCACCACTGGAGGGGGAGCGCTGATCGTAGCGACTTCCGTTGTCTTTGTGTCTATGGGCTTTTTCTTTGGCTCAATGTTGGGGGGCGGCTGCTCTCTTGCTGGAGCATTCTCTTTCGGAGGAGCCGGCTTTGGGGGCTTAATGGTCAGGGGATTCTCTTCTTTGACCACTGGATGCTCCTCCTTGATCACCGGCTTTGGAGGATCCGTGCTCCCCACAGGGGGCTTGGTCACCGCAGTCTCGACTATCTTCGGCGGCGGCCTGCTCACGTACATCCACGCGCCTCCCAGAGCCACTACAGCCACCAATCCCGCCGCGACCAAAGCAAGCCGCCGGCCCTGCCAGCCAGTCTGAACCTTTTGGGGGCCCGCCAATTTCGCCTCGGCCCAAGCCAGCAACTCTCTCGCTCTTGGATCTTCTTGCGACTGGAGCAGAGCGAGCGAGCCCGCGCGAACCGTCTCGGCATCCCCCATCCGGCGGAACTCCTCCAATCGCTTGATTTCGGCCCCGATTTTTTCCAGCCGTTCCTGCCGTTCACGCGCCGCAATGGCAGCCACCAAGTCCTGTTCAAGCTGAACGTCTTTCGGAAACTGCGTCAGCAGGTACTCATAGCGGTCAATCGCCTCCTGGTACAGCTTGCGCCGGAGCAATCCATCCGCTTCGACGCGACTCTCTCGATACATCCCCTCCTTCCGTTCTCTCTCCTGTTCAGCGCCTAAAGCTGCCCGCAGTTCGGCGATGGATTCGCTCGATGCAGAGCGCACGGCAAGATGCTCGATCGCATCTTCAGCCTCCTTGTAACGCCTTGCCGCGATGTGCCTGCGAGCCCCGGCCGTAATTTCCCGAGTAAGGCGCTCCGCTTCCATCGCCGCAACCAGCGAAAGTACGGCCTCCTCCTTGCTGTACGGCCTTAGCTCCTTCCTCAGAATGAGCTCGGCCTCATCGAGTTGCCCGGCTTTCAGGACTCTCCAGGCGCGTGCCACCAGATCTTCGATCTCTTTGTCGCGTCCACGCCTCGCCTGATCCAGACACTTGGCAAAAGAAGGATCGCCTTGAAATTCTACTTCAGCTTTTTGGGCGCGGGCGATCGCTTCGTCCCACGCCCCGCGATTCATTTCAGCTTGAATTCCAGCGAGGGCCGCTGCTTTCTTCCGCTCATGATCGAAATCTTCCTGGGCACGCCGTAGCTCCCGTTCAGCCTCGATCAATTCGGGTTCCGCCGGATAGGTTCGCTGCGCGGCTTTAACAATGGCAAGAGCGCCCGGGTAATCCCGGCGATCTCCGCAGTTCTTCGCCTTTAGAAGTTGATCGGCGATGAAGCTGCGCTTCGCTTCTTCGCTCTTAGCGGCCTCGATCCGCCGCGATCGTTCCCGGGCAAGTTCGGCCGCAACGGCACGCACGCTGGAGTGGTCTGAAAACTGCGCCAGCTCGGCTCTGAAGGCTTCCTCTGCCTCGCCCAGCTTGCCTTCGCGAAGTGAGGTTCGAACCGCAGCCACTAGTCGTTCGATATTTCTAGCTTCTTCCGCAAGCTGTTCTTTGCGCTTGGCCTCACGCTGCTTTTCCTCAACGCGCAACTCGGCTTGACGGAGTTTGGGATCTTCCGGACACTCCCGCCGGGCGACGCGCAAGAGATCGAATGCCGCTGTCCAGTTGGCTGCGTCTTCCAGTTCTTTCAAGCTCCGCAGCCAGTCTGAAATCTTTTTGCGCTGCTCTTCTTCCTGCTTGAATAACTCGGCCCGCCGCGCCCCCTCCAGCTCGATGGCAGCCGCAAGCGCGATTACCCTCGTATGCGCCGCAAAGGGCTGGAGGGCGGTCGCCAATAACGTTTCGGCATCCTTCAGCCTGCCTTCACCCAAAGCTTGGCTGCCTCGATCGATGAGCGATTCTCTCTCCGCCTCTCTCTCGCGTTCCAGTCTCTCCCTCTGTTCAATGTCAGCGCGCTTGATCGCCGCTTCGATATTCTTTTGTGCCTGAGCCAGCTCGGGAGAGTCTGGATGAAGGGCCAGCGCTTGCCGGATCACTTCCAGGCTTGCAGACCATTGATTACGGTCTCCCAACTCTTTGGCCGCCGCCAGTTGGGCAGCGATGTACTGCCGTTTCCTGCGATCCTGCTCGGCGGCAATTTGCGGCCGCAGAGCCTCGATCCGAGGTTCATCCGGGAAAGAGTTTAGCCCCGCATTGAGAACGTCAAGAGCGGCGTCGGGACGACCCTGCTGAAGGAGCGTTTGGAATTTATCGATCAGCTTCCCGACCGCAAGATCGCGATCCTTGCGTTCCTGCTCCAGCTTTAATTGTCTGGACTGCTCCAGAAGGGCGGGGTGGTTCGGATGCCCTTTCAGGAGCCCGGCAATCAAGGCAAACGCTTCGGAAAGCCTTCCAGCCGCGCGCATTTCCTTGCATCGTTCCAACGCGGATTTGAGAGCCTGCTCCTCATCGTGAATCTTCTTCTCGGCGAGAACGGATCTCAACAGGCGGCTAAGCTCCGCCTCGCCCGGAAAAATGCGCAAGCCATCCCGCACCAACGCTGAGGCCTCATCAAACTTTCGATCCCGGATCAAGGCTCCGGCCGATTCTTTCAAGTGTTCTACTGCTTCGGTTCTCTCTCTGTCCCGAAGTTCCTGACGAGCATATGCCAGGAGATCTCCCGGCTCCGCCTCGCCCGCGAAGTCCCGTGCCAGCCGTTCCAGGACGGCCACCGCCTCCGTGAGCTGATTGGCTCTCAGCAGCCCCTTAGCCGATTCAAGCCCGTTTGAGTACTCCTGCCGCCGCTCCTTTTCGGACCGCAATGCCAGGGCACGCGTAAGCAACTCCTTGATCTCGCGATTTTCCTGGTCTCCTTGGGTAAGAGTGGAAATGGCTCCGTCCAGATCCTCCATGGCGATCAATCCGCGCGCTTTTCGCAGACACTCCTGCAGTTGACGAGCTTTGTCGCGGGTCTCGTTTTCGCGTTGGAGTTCTCTGAGGAGCCTGGCTGCATCCGGGTTGCCGGGATCCACCGTCAAAGCCTCGCTGGCATATTGAATAGCGCCCGTCAGCGATTTGTTTTTCAGCTCTTGTCTGGCGTTTAAAAGGAGATTGCCCGCAACCTGGCTCTTTTGCTTTGCCTTCCCCAAATCTTCGAGCCTTTGCCGAATGGAGGAATCATCCGCGTCAAGCTGCCTGGCCGCTTCGAAGAGCTGAATGGCTTCCGAAAAATGTCGTTGAGCCGCTTCCTGTTCCGCGCGATCGATCAGCGATTGAATCCGTGGGCGGTTAAGTTCCCGCTGCACCCGTTCCCTTAACAGACGCCCGGTTTTGCTCTCGGGGTCCATGTCCAAAATGCCCCGAATCACTTGTTGCGCTTCGTCCCACTTACTTTCCTGGTAGAATCGCTCGGCCACGGGAATCAGCTTTACCGCTTCGGTCCGCTTTAAATCTATTAAGATAGGCTCGATTTCAAAGAGCACGTCTTCCAGGCTCTGCCAGCGAAGCTCGCGCTCTTTAGAGAGGAGTTTCCTCAACACGGTTTGCAGAGACTCGGGACAAACATCCAGCGGAAGAGGAGGCGGGTCTTCGGTTGTAATCCGCAGCATCTCGGACCTTGCTGTGTTCGACTCAAATGGATTCCTTCCGGCTAACAGCTCGTAGAAGATCACTCCATACGCCCAAATATCCGAAAGTACGTCGGAAGAGCCCTCCAGAAGGGTTTCGGGGGACATATAAAGCACCGTTCCCATGAGAAACCCTTGCTGAGTAAGCCTCGTCGATTCTTCTCGCAGGAGCCGCGCGATGCCAAAATCGAGCAGCTTAACATTTCCGTCTTTCAGGAGGATGATGTTGGCGGGTTTCACATCGCGGTGCAATACGCCGTTGCTGTGCGCATAGTGAAGACCCTGCCCGATTTGGCGCATCGTATCGACTTTCTGATAGAGAGATAGGGGGGCCTGGCGCTTACAAATCCTGGACAGATCCTCTCCATCCAGATACTCCATGACCAGATACGGCGTCCCGTCGTAGTCTCCGCATTCGAAAACAGTGACGATGTTTTTATGGTGGAGACTTCCAGCGGCGGTAGCTTCGTTGCGGAAGCGAGTCAACGTGCTGGGGTCTTCCGACGGGTTGAGAACCTTCAAGGCGACCACCCGGCCTACCTTGGGGTCGAAAGCCCGATATACGCAACCGAATCCGCCGCGGCCGATCTCCGCCTGGATTTCAAATCTACCGATACGGTCCATGAGTGGCTTGGGCTCTCTTCGGTTGTACGAGATGAATTATAGCGGATTGCCGAAAACCGAGGCCCCGTTTGCGCTTATACCAGGATGGCGTTAACCGCGACCTTGGCATGCCCGAACAAGGGCAAAGGAATGTCCTGTCCCCGCTGATAAGTTGCGGTTCGCCCGTCCGGCGTCGAGACCTTCACCTGCCGACGGTCCGGGTCCACAACCCAGAACTCCTGGCTACCGTTTTCGAGGCATAGCCTCTCCTTATCGTAGATCTCCGCTGCGGTGTTGGATGGCGAGAGGACTTCAATGACCAAATCCGGCGCGCCAGGAAGGTCGCCTTCCGGATCCGCTTGCTCCCAACGATCGCGCGCTACGTAGGCCACATCGGCGACCCGCAGTTCATATTCCGGGACCGGCCGGAATGACAATTCCATCACTACGACCCCGGATTCGCCCGCCGCTGCTTCCAAGAGACGTTCCAGCCGCTTTTGTATCTGGATATGCTTCAGCTTTGGTCTGCTCACACTGCACAGTTCTCCGTGGCGGAGTTCATGATAGGCTGATCCGGAGTCTTCAGGCTGCTTGCTAAATTCCTCGACGGTCATGAGCTGATTGGTCGTAGCTGCCATGATGTCCCGATTTTAACAGGGCTATTTGGCGGGAAAATCCGCTCCGCAGCGCTTGTACAAATAGACCGCCTCAGACAGGCGGAATTTTCAAACCACCGAAGGAGACTTATGCGCAACCGTACCGTACTGGCGTTAACCGCGGCTATCGTTCTTTCCGTCCCCGCATGGGCGCAGCGACAACCGATTAGACGAGTTCTGATGACCAGCGTAAAACCTGACCGGGCAGCCGATTTCGAGGCAGCCGTCAAACAGGCCAACGCGCTGTATGCCAAGATCCCCGGCGTTAGGTCGAGAACGATGTTTCAATCTTTGACCGGGCCGCATCAATACATGCTTGTGCGCGACTACGACAAGTGGGCCGATTTGGATGCCAGCCCTGTTACGAAGGCGCTGGTGGCAAACGCGGAACTGGCCGCGATTAACCTGCGCATTGGAAGCTGCACTGAAAGCAGCACGATGATCATTGAGGAGCTGCTGCAGAATCTGAGCATGCCCACGCGGCCCACCGAGCCTCCGGAAATTATCCGCCTCGCTCGAAACCGCATACGTCCCGATAAAACGGCGGAATTCGAAGCGATTGTTAAGGATGAACTCCTGCCCGCCAACCTCAAAGCCGGAAGCCCATCGTTCACTACTCGCAGGGTGCGCTTTGGCGGACACACCCACGACTATTACATCTCCACTCGCCTCACTGGTTTTGCGGATATCGCGAACCCAGGTATTACGAAAACGATGGGTGAGGAGGCGTATCGGCGCATGGTGGCGAAACTCTCGGCGATCACGCTTCAGCGGGAACTGAACTTGTACCGCTTCCGTCCCGACCTGAGTTATTCGTCAGAGGCAAAGAGCGCCCCTACAACGGCCTCATCCTCACGCTAGTAGGGGTAGAGCTGATTGGTCTGGACGGAAGAGAAGAGCCCCGAGCGTGATTTCGGCAATGGTCGCCGCCCATCCAAGTGCGGGGACCATTGCACTCGAAAACTCGCATAAGGACTCCGCTTAGGCGGGCAACGTCACCGGACTTCCTTTCGGCGCGACTATGAAAGCCAGAAATCTAACAGGAGCAACGGGACTCGCGCTCGTTCCAGTTGTATGTAAGGCGGCAAGCGGCTCAAAGAACGTGCTCCCTGTTTTCACAATTTCCGGCTTCATGGCATTGATCCCGAAACTCAGTTCCCCATCCAGCACGTATCCCAGGACGAAGCCTGGGTGTCGATGGGCCGTAGATGGAACTCCCCCGCGCGCGGTTACCTCTACCAGGATGGCTTCCATCCCTACCTGTGGCCCGGACAATGCATGCCTAGCCAGTTCTTTGGCTCCCGCTCGTGCCGGTGCCTGGGCTTTTGCACGACTGCCGAGGAATAATGCAGCCGCAATACTGAAGAAGTTACGCCGATTGTTCATAGCCATGAAGATTACTCTACGTTGTTGGTCCAGGGATCGGGGCGTCGGCGCAAAATGTGATTTGAGTTGGACGGCAACAGCGAACAACTGACCGTGAATGAGCGCATCGTTGATGGTCACGGCTCGCGGTCAATCGAAACGTACATTGGACCGACACCCAGGGCAGCTAAGAAAAACGTAAAACGCCCAGCACGATTAATCGTTCGGAATTTAGCATGTTCGCCCAAAGCCAGATCGAACTCAATCTTCTTTTTGTTCCAAGTGTTATCCACGCGCAGACTATGTCGCCCCGGAGTGATAGCGCGAGTGGCGGACTCGCCGTACATTAACGTCGCAAACCGCTCGCCATCCAACGTTGCGATAACCTGCCGCTGCTGCATGTCTTCAGCGGAGTTTCGGGTGATCGTAATGTGCGATTGAGGGTCCATGGCTTCCAATGTGTCATAATTCCTTTCCAGCGTGAGGTCTGCCATTCTCTTCCTGATCCCCTTGCTCCTCGCCGACCAGCTTCCCGTTCTGGAGACCCCCGAAATGCGCGTCAGTCTTCTCGCCCCTTTGACCACTAAGTTCAACCGGAAGGGCGATATCGTATCGGCGAAGGTCCTCGATCCAGCCAGACTTCAAGGAGGGATTCTCGAAGGTGAGATTCGCGAAGTGCATGCGGGCGGAGGAGCGACTAAGCCTTCGGCTATCCAGTTCCAGTTTCATACGCTGCATTTTTCCGGCTCCGCTCTTCCGATTTCCGTAAACTTGCAGGCTATTAGCAATAGCAAAAATAAGAAAGGCTGCGACGAAGACGGAGTCTCCCTTGAAACGGATCAGAATGCCGAGAGCACAGGCAAGCGTTCGATTGCGGCCGCTGTGCGCGGGATAGGTCGCGAACGGAAGACTCCGTCCCAGACAGGCCTGATCCGGCTCTCCGGCCGTAGCGAGCATCTTGCACTGGCGGTCGGAAGCGAACTTTTGCTGCAGGTTTCAGCGCGGGAACAGTAACGACAAACAGGGCCTTCGCCGGGATGACTTCGCTTCCAGGAAATGCTAATATCGAGACTCTCAATTAGCCTTTTTTGGCTAATTGAATCAGTACGCCCATGAGTGACTCCGAAGATTACCGGCTAATTAAACAGCTTGGCGACGGTCTTGCCGGCCCGGTGTACCTGTCCGAAACCGGATCCGGTCAGCTTGCCGTCCGGCAGTTTCAGTCCCAATCTCCGGCAGGCAGTCCGGGCTGGACCGCCGACCGTCAGCATTTTCTGTCTGCGTCGAGGCAAGCGGCTGGGCTGGTACAGCCTCGGATTGTTCAAATTCATGAGGTGATCGACGAGGCTGGCGAAGCGTTCGTCGCGATGGAGTACGTTCCCTCCGATACGCTGGAACCGGTGCTGAAGAGAGAATCCTTTCAGCCTGAGCAGGCGAACTATCTGCTTCGCAGGATCGCTTCAACGCTGGACTACGCGCATCAGAAAGGCGTTGTCCATGGCGACTTGAAGCCGTCCAATATCTTTGTTCTGCCAGACCGGAGCATCAAGCTGACGGACTTCGCGATCTCGCCGCGCGCCCGCCAGGACTCCGGTCCCCTTCCAGCCAATCGGGCCCACGCCTATATCTCGCCAGAACATTTTTTGGATCCGCAGAAAATCGGCCCGCGTTCCGATCAGTACGCGCTCGCAGCCATTGCCTATCACTTATATACCGGTCGCGCGCCCTTCGACGAGGCAGGCACCGATCTCCGTTCCGCGATTCTTTCCGGAGACATGGCGGCGGCTTCCAGCATTCGGCGTCAGCTTCCGCGTCGCCTCGACGCAGTATTGGGAAAAGCTCTTTCGCGCGATCCGGGTCAGCGCTACGCATCGAACACCGAATTCGTGGATTCGCTGGAGGCTGGCTTGGCACCGGCCGAAGTTCCAATTCCTATAGCTGGATCGTACTCCAAGGCGCTGTACGCAGCCGCTGGCTTGCTCGCCGCCGTGCTTCTCGCAGCTCTGCTCTTCGCTTTTTTCGGAAGGTCTCATAAGAAGCCGGTGGCAGCCAAACCCCAGCCCGGATCAGTAACGGCGGGCGAGGTGCGAGACGCAAGAAAAGATACCCCAACCCTTACTCCACCCGTTAAACAATTGAGCGTCGGCAGTACGCCTGCGGCAGCGCCCGCCTCGTCGAAGCCCTCTCCCGCTGGTCCGCTGGTTTCTCCGTCAACCGCCGAGAAGAAAGTAATCGCCGTGGCGCCGGTAAAGCGGCCCGATCAGGACGATCCCATGCCAGTCCGTACGCCGCCTCCACCATCCACGCCAGAGCCGTCACTCGACCTGACCGTTTTCTCACGTACTCGAAAGCTGGAAAACGGCCTTAATTTCTCCTATGGCGATCCGACTCTGGGCGAACTGGGCCATGGCGATCTGAAAGCCCTGGTGCGTGCAACCGGTGCCCTGCCTAAAGGAAAACTCACTCTGGATTGGATCGTCGACGGTCTTCGCATGGACTCAAAACAAGTAAGTCCAAACCAGCAAGTAGAATATGGAAACGAACCGACAGCCGGGACATACAAGGTCACGCTGCGGTTGGATGCCAAGGAGCTAAAGACAGTCGTCTTTAGAATCACGCCGTGACTCAGCCGAAAATACTCCTTGCTGCTTTTGCCTTACTCGCAATTTGCCCTGCCACCGGACAGACACCGCAGCCTTTGCAGCCCGGGGGGATACAGCCGGCCGCCGCGCCAGGATTGCCTCCGCAAGCGTCCCCATCCGCGCAGGAGGATGACCGATTTCCAGCTCTGCGCGAGAGTGCCGACCGGCTGAAAGCGATCTACGTGGACGCCGACACGAAGAACATGGCAGACGTTGAGAGCCTTTTGAAAAACCGGCGCTGCCAAATCGCGCGGGTTGGCGGCTTGATCGACCGCACGATAGATGCGCTGCTCCAATGGCACGAGGCGGAAAGAACCTACTGGAAAAAATGGGCCGAGGTGGAGCAGCAGCGCGTCGACGGTCAGCAGAAGAATCTGGCCACCATGGAAGTCGATCAGGAGCGCGTCAAAGAGCTGATCGCGACGGAAACCAAGGATCATGAAGACCTGCTCCGCAGAAAGGCGAACACCGAAAAAGGGAAGCGGACGCAAGAGATCGTAAAGGAAATCGACGCCCTGGTGTCGGATATTCAAGATAGCGAAGAGAAGCTTGCACAGGCGCAGAAGCAATACGACGATGTCAGCTCGCAGGTAAAGAACATGAATACTTCCATTGCCGCGCGCATTATCAACATGCGTCAAAACCTCACCAGCCTGGAGTCGTACGGCCTTGGATTAAAAGCGTTCTACGAGGACAAGCGCAAGAGCGCCCAGGAGATCTGCAATCTGAAGCAGCCCAATGGCGGCCGTGTCCCGCTGCCCAGCAGTCCTAAACAGACTCAGAAACAGCCGTGAAAGCCCTTTTTTGGACCATTCTACTGACAGCTACGGCCATAGCCGAAGCGCAATCCGTCCGCATGATGCCCGATCTGGCGCTTGCGGAATCCGAATATCGCGACGCTCAAGAAGCCTGGCTGAAGAGCGACCCCAACCTGGAGCGGGATCTTTACCGAACCAACCCCGAAGAAATGCGCCGCCGCATCCGCCGCGCGGCCAGCCTCCGGGACGACGTGATGGCCAAGAAGGAGGCCTATCTTGGATTTCTGGTCGTGCGCTTCGACCAAATCAAGAGCCAGCTCCTCCAAACGAAAGACGCAAAGCTGCCCACCAAGGAACTAAAGAGCTCTTTGGAACAGGATCAGGAGCGGCTGCTCTCGGAACAGGAGCGCGTGGAAGGGCTGATTCGGGAGATGCCCCAGGGCGACGAATATTTTCTGGTGCGTAGAGCCATGGAGAGCGAGAAAACAGACCTGATCGGCTTGCACAACAACATCGCTCTGCGCATCCGATCTCTGGATAAAGCGGCCGTGGCGCAGCAGGCCGCGTCCGATTTCGCCGCTCCGCTGGAAGCCAAGCTCGACGAGCTAAAACAAATGTGGGTCGGAGAGCGGAACCGCGCGGTCACGGCTCGAGCGACTTGGGCGCGGCTTTACAACGGAATGGAGCAGTCGCTCGACGGCAGAAAAGGACTCGCCAACCCGCCGCTCCCGCAGAACCGTGTTCCAGAGGCAAATCCCCAATCAGTCGTTAGCGTTGCGCATGCGCGATCCACGTTGGCGGGGGCATGGGCTTACCAAAGTCAGCCGGGCGCGTGGACCGGATTCGGCGAGCCTGACTCGGTAGTGCTGCAACTGCGCAATACCGGCGGCTCCGTGGAAGGTACCTACGTGGCGCGATTGCCGGGACGCCATGACATGCGTTCCGTGAATTTAACTCTACAAGGCCGTTTGGTTTCCGATAAGCAGGCGCGCGTGCGCTGGACATCTCAACGGCCCGTGGCGCATGGCGAGATGCTGCTCAGGCTGAGTTCAGATGGACGCCTCCTGGTTCAGCGCCTGGATTCTGACGACAGTTACATCCCCAGGGGCATGGAGGTTCTGCTGCCGCAATGAAACGCCCGCGTCCAGGGGCGTTTTGGCATAGTTTCACTGCCAGCCTGGCCGCGCACGCGTTAGTTTTGACAATGGTCTTGACGAATCCGAAAACCGCAAACACGCGCGGCAGCCCCGAGGATGCTCTGAAACATGCGACCCCCCTCTTCATTCCCAAGCCTGTAGCGGCGGTGTCGAGCCCTCCTCGACAAAGCGATCCTAATCCGCTGTCCCGTTCATTACGCGACCCGCTTCCGCCGTGGACCGAAACGGCCTCGAAGCTTCCTGAAATGCGCGTGGACATGAACACAGTGGAGCTGACGTTCGACGACGACGTGACGAATCAGCTTCCCGAGGTGGTTCGCATGCATGCCGGCGTGCTGGCCCTGCTCGACAAAGAAGAGCTGGGGATCGCGCGTTATTTGATCGAACCTCCAGGCTGGGAGATTCGGGAGACTCTGTTGGACGTAAGCCGAAAGGTGCGCCTGGCGATGTATCAGCCTCAAAAGTGGGCTCTTTTGCGATCTCTCGCCCTGCAGCACTCGATCGCGCTCGATCGATATCAGGTTTGCGCGCTATTCGAAAGCTCTTATAGACGATGCTTGCAAGAAGCTATTCGGAGCCGGGCGGCAGAGTTGTCGGAGGGGCGCGGAAGACGCGTAAAATCGGCAAGGCTAGCATTCAATAAAGCGAATCCATGCGGAGTGACTGTTCTGGAGGTGATGTTTGTCCCTGAGCCCGTTCCTTAAAGTCGCGCTGCTGATTCCGCTCTCGGCGTTCTCGCAAGACCTCCAGCAACCGCCCAGCTTTTCACGGACGACGCTCGTTCCGGCCTGCGAAGAAGTACGGACAGCCTGGGTGGCGTGGAAAGCTTCCAACAAAGACCTGGAAGGACAGGTGTTTAGCATTTCCATGACGGAGGCCCGAGATCGGATCCAGCGCGCTTTCTCGGATCTGCTGGCGTTTGTCGACAAGCGGCGCACTTACAACGAAGCGGTCCTGCGCGCGCTGGGCAACTCGCCTGTGGTTGGCGCAGATTCGGTGAACGCGGATCAACTGGAGCTTCTGGGCGTCACGTTGTCGGTGATTCAGAAGAAACTCGACACGCTCAGAACCGCACCGGATTGGATTCGAATCCGGCGCGCGGTTCAGGTCAGCCGATCGGAACTTCTCAAGCTTCAGGATGCGCGTCGGCAGGAGATCGAAAATGATCGACCGCTTAGCCGCTCGGCTCAGTCTTCCACCAGGCCAGTGTCGTCCATTGTGTACGGGGATTCGGAACGGCAATCGCTCGAAGCCGTGCAGAAGCTATGGACGCGATACTACCAGGCGCTGATTGATTCGGTGGAGCGAAAGCCGGGCGGGTCAACTCCCCTTGCGGCCAAGTCCGAGGCCGTGTCAGCCCCTGCCGCTCCAGGACAGGAAAACCCGCTGACGGGAACCTGGACGTATGCCGATGGATCGCAGCAGTTCAACGGAGTGGCAGAACCGAAGCAGGTGATCCTGGAGCTGTGGATGGAGAAAGGGTTTCTGGTCGGCCGTTATCGCGCCGAATTGAGGGACTTCGATGGGATCCGGCACGTGGATATTAGCCTACGAGGTAAAGCAGTGCCCGGAAAGACGCAGACGCTGGAGTTTCCGCAAGAGGGCGGGCAAGGCAACGGCAAGATTTTACTGCAGGGCCCCGGCCCGAGCGGGATCGATCTGATGCTGATAAGATCCGTGGAGGCGGGCGGAGCGATTCCACGCGGCCGCGAACTGTTGAGCCGGAGGTGAGTCCCGCTTGGTCCTCCAGGGCATAATGAATTGAGGATTTTTGGCATGTCCAGCGCAACGCTCATCCCATTGGGAGAATATCTTGATCGAAGCTTCGAACCGGACTGCGAGTACATTGACGGAGCTTTGCTGGAGCGTCAGGTGGGTAAACGCAAACACAGCCGCATGCAAATGCTGATCGGTGCCGCCTTGCACGCTTTGGAGCGCCAAGCGGGCGTTGTCGTTCTGCCAGAACAGCGAGTCCGGATCACCGAAACTCGCGTTCGCATCCCCGACTTGTGCGTGATTCGCGCATCGGACCCGGATGACCAGGTAGTCGCCCATGCTCCGGTTCTTTGCATAGAAATTCTCTCGCCGGACGACTCGATGTCCGAGATGCAGGAGCGCGTGGAGGACTATCTTCGAATGGGCGTAGAGACGGTCTGGATTGTGGATCCTTGGCGTCGGAAAGCATACAGCGTCGACGGGTCAGGCGTCCGCGAGTCACCCAATGGCCAATTAGATTCGCCGCACCCGCATCTCTCCGTTGACTGTTCGCTGCTGTGGATGTAGGGTACTTACTGGGACGTCGCCATCGGATGACGGAAGGTCGGCTGACCGCGACGTACTTGGTAATTTGTGACACGGGGTGCCCAATACAATGAAATTCTCACGTAGAACAGTTATGGAAACGCTCGGCGCGAGCATGCTGATGCCTCTTGCGGACATGTCTCTGGGGGCGGCTCAAGTTCCGGCTGCGCCCAAGGAAGGCAAGGACACTCCCAAGATCGCCTTAGGCATGGGCGATGGCGGCGCGGCTGCTGGAGGTGCTGCTCCAGATCCCATGGCTGGGCCGCGCAGGATCAAGCAACTCGGCGTGAATAACGTGCTATCAGGCGGCGGTCGCGTTCCGTGGACTGAAGAGAGCCTGAACGCCACCATGGAGCGATGGAAGGCGATCGACATTACCGTAGGCAACCTGATGATCAACCTGTCCCCGGATATTCTCTACGGGAAGCCCGGGAATAAGCGCGATGAAGATATCGAGAAAATCAAACAGTCTGTCGTGGCTGCCGGCAAAGTGGGTCTTCCCGTAGTGGAATACAACTTCTACGCGCACCGATCGATGGAGGGCTACTTCGAAGAGATTGATACCGCGCGCGGGAATTCCGGCTGGACCGGATTCGATTACGAGCTCGTGCAGACAGCCAATCAGCCATACCAGACCAGGCCGGACGAGAAGGGAATGAAGTTCAAAGACCTGCCTCCGTTGCCTGACGAAGGCGCTCACAACCTGGATGCAATGTGGAACAACATCACGTATTTTCTAAAGGCCGTTGTTCCCACAGCCGAGAAAGCAGGCGTGCGCTTGGCGCTGCATCCCAACGACCCGCCCGCGCCCGTAAGCCGCGGCTCTCAGCAAATCATGGGAACGGTTGCCGGCTGGAAGAAACTCATCGCGATCGTAAATAGCCCTTCGAATGGCATCACCTTTGATTGCGGGGTAACCCGCGAGATGGGCGAAGACCCAGTCGAAGTCTGCCGCTACTTCGCTTCCCGCGATCGCATTAACCACGTGCATTTCCGAAATGTCCTGGTGATGAAGCCTTATGAGCGCTACCGGGAAGTGTGGATTGATGAGGGTCTCAATAATATGTTTGCCGTGATGAAGGAGCTGGTGAAGAATAAGTACACGCACCAAATTTATCCCGAGCATCCGCGGCGGCTCGACTATGATGCGGAGCGCGGCCCGATCGGCGGATATCCTGGCGGGGGCGCGTATGCTGCTATTGCCTTCAATGTTGGCTATGCGCGCGCAATGCTTCAGGCTGCTATGTCTTAAAATATTCGACGAATTGTCCAGGAGTTTGGCGCGGTCTGGCTCAGAGAGCTTTATAACTCGAACCACAAGCGCAAGGCGTCGTCAAATTCTTTCATTTGGTCCGAGTTCAATGATCCGGCTCGGGATGATTTTGCTTTTCTGTCCGATGACTCCTTCATCGCCGTTCATCGGGCATAATCAATCGCCCTATTCTCAAAACCTGAGGGCGGTGAAAAACAGTCCTGCGGCACACCAGGAAAGACAAAGCACGGCGGCGATTAACGCAACACCAGTGGTCTTTCAATGCAAAAGGTCCACCCACACCGCATAGGCAGGAAGGCATGAGCAACAGAACGTGACTACGACGGAGCGAACACCTGCAGACATAGCCGAGTTTAGCGGAACGGCGTCAAGCGTGAAGTACGCTACCACCTGTACACACCACGTCACGAGAACCAACGTAAGGGCGATCAATGCTGTGCGGCGCTCATATTTCCGATCTGCGCCCAAGTCGGGTGAGTATGCCTCTAAGTACGGAAGCGAATGGCTGACACCCTCAATTGGACTTGCCGGACGAAGACAGTCGAAGTGAAGCGCCAACTGGTTTACCAAGCCGAGAGGTGCGTCCGCCATTTCGCGTTCGAAGTCTGCAAGCCGACCCCGAAGATGCTTGTAGGCCCAAAGGGACTGCAGCCCAACGAGGAGTCCCAGTGCAGTTGGCACACACGCACGGGAGATTCCCTCGGCGACCATGGCCAGGGCGTCGGACTCTGAGGAGCCGAGGCCGAAAAAGGTATCGAACCGAATCGCCCATAGTGTTCCGAGCATTCCCACGAATGGGGCTATAGAAGCTATAGTCGCGAGAGTGTTGAGGCCCTCTTTGAGATCCTCATGCGCTACGGACGCAGCACGCCCCATGGCCCGCTCGGTTGCTCGAAACACCTGCGCGGCGGAGAGGACATCGCTCGCCTTTCGTTCGTGTTCCATCTCAACTCCATTCTGAACCCATTCCCCGCACGAGGGGAGGCCCTCCGCGGCGGAAGCCTTTTTCGCCCAAAATTGACTTTCACGGTTTAAGTCAAAAACAGCCATGTTGGCTATGCGTGCGATGCATCAGGCCGTATGTCTTAGAGCTGACTGGCGCAGCTTACTTCTGCCCAGGGCTGAAACGGATTCCAGGGGTCCCGTCAGAAAACGGACAATAGAGCAAGCCAAGAAGGCGTGAACATACTGTTTGCCGATGGCGCAATCCGTCGCTACGCTTTGCGGTTATGATCTAGGTTTATTACTACTTTTCCTCGAGCGTGTCCCTCCTCCAGGTGGCGGAGAGCTTCAGGGACCTCACTCAAGATGAAGCGCCGGTCGATAACCGATGTTAACTTTCCCGTTGCCATGAGTTCGCCCAAGATGGTCAGATCCTCCTTGTTAGATCTAGCCACGAAGGGGACCAGCTTCTGGCTTATGAACCACGACAGCATGAGGGCTCCGTTCAATTTCGCTAAGAGCCCCCTTAACGAAGCATTGCTTGGTGCTCCGACCATGACCAAGATCCCTTGGGGAGTCAGCACGCGCCTGCATGCTGACAACGATTGATTCCCAACGGAGTCAAAAAGCAGGTCGTAACGGTGCCTCTCTCTGGTGAAATCTTCCTGAGTGTAGTCAATGACCCGATCTGCGCCAATTGATCGAACCATGTCCACATTCCTCCCACTGCATACCCCGGTCACTTCTGTGCCGAATGACTTGGCAATCTGCACAGCGAACGTACCCACGCCTCCCGCTGCACCATTGATCAGGACCTTCTGTCCTGGCTGAATCCGCCCCTTGTCGCGAAGACCCTGCAAAGCGGTGAGGGCCGCAATCGGTACACAAACTGCTTGCTCAAATGTCACGTTATCGGGTTTTATGACCAGTGCCGATTTCATGATTCTTGCCGACTCGCAAGTACATGCATACTCGGCAAACGACCCACGGCATGTGCCGAAGACCGCGTCGCCTGGTTTGAACTGCGTTACTTTTTTGCCAACCGCTTCAACTTGGCCAGCCACATCAACGCCGAGTTGCTTGATCTTTGGCTTGTGCTGCCCGAGCAGTAAACGAACGATGTACCGACCGCCTCTCATGGTTTTCCAGTCGAGTGGATTGACAGAAGCCGAGTGGACTCTTATCAAGACCTCGTTGTCCCTGGGAACAGGCTTGTCGAGGTCGTTGACTGCGACGACGTCGGGGGGACCGTATTTGGTGTAGGCGGCTTTCATGCGCCTTCAACCTGCATCGAGGCGGGGATCCATCTGTAGAGCGTCGGTACGGAGACGCCGAGATTGCCGGCAACATCGCGAGTGGCACGCCGCTGGCGAGCAGCTTCTTGACTGACTTGATCTTACTTTCCGTCATCTGCCGTTTGCGTCCGCTTTTACGGCCTATCTGGCGGGCGACTTTTAGGCCGGCGCGTGTGAGTGGATCTGTCTGGAGTTCGAGGTTATGATCCTGGCTGGAAACGCGGGCATAGCCGATTAGCATGAGAGTCTCCTATCTTCTCAAAACTCATGAATTCGTGAGCTGGTTGAGAATAGCATTTGAGAACGGTTTGTGAGAACAGAGAAGCTGAGCATTCGATTGCAAGAGGAGCACCATGCCCCGTCGCTCCATCCTTTCCGCTTCCGAACGCGAAAGTTTAACTGGCTCTGCCCGACAATCAAGACGACCTGATCCGGCGCTACACCCTGAGCCTATCCGATATTCAGTTATCCGGCAATGCCGCTAGCATACAGGTAATAGAACGCCCATATTAACTTCACTGCGGGTACCCGCCTGTTATTGAGCGCCTGGCGGACACGCTCATCGGGGGCAGCGCAATTAGTCGAGCGAGGCGGCCTTTCCACAGGTATCGCAAAAACGGGCACGGTCGGGAAGCGCCACTTTACAACCCTGACAGAAGCGAGGAACGGGGCGCACCTTTGCGCCTGGAGCAAACACGACACGGCGCTTGGGGCCCGCTCATCGCCGGTGGAAGGGGGTGTTTTCGAGGTCACAGGCCCTGCGGAGTCTTTCGGTGCCAGGTTAAGTCGCAGGTCCAGGTTTCTCTTCTCGGCCTTCCAGATTTCATCGGAACCGTAGGCTGGCTCACCTGTGCCTTTATTCGCGATCAGCCCAGAGGCCCGAGCCGCCATGCATGCTGCTGTCGGGTTCGAAGTGTCCAAGGACGGCCAACGGTTCCTGATTTCAACGGTGGCGTCATCGGACAAATCGGAGATCACGGTGCTCCAAAACTGGGAGTCGGCCACGGGCGAAGACAACCGGCGTGAATAGAACCCGTGACGTGAAACGGCGGCGGGGAACTAATCTTCCTGTATTTGGCGCGTTTGCGGAATTAGAGCAGGTACTCGCGGTCGGCCAGAGAGCTTTATAACTCAAACCACAACCGCAATGCGCCGTCAAGTTCCTTCATTTGGTCCGGGCTCAATGATCCGGCTCGGGAAGCGATCTTGCTTTTCGGGACTGCGATGGCCTTATCCACCATAACCTGGGAGTCTTCTTTCAAACCCGTTGCTCCGCCGGGTGGCACGGAGATGCGAAAAAGGGGAGCATCTTCCAAATGAGTTGTGATCAGGCAGATCACAATGCTGGAATGCGTATTGTTGAAAAGATCGGACTGAACCACCACCGCAGGTCGGGGTTTGCCGTAGTCTCCAGGGGCCACGCAAATGACTATATCCCCGCGCTTTATTTCCATCCAGATGTATCTGCCATTTCGTACCAGCCAGCTTCGCGCTCATTTCGCGAGACAAGTTCGGACTGACGCCGGGCCTCGGTGGCAAGCCAGTCCCGATCAATCGCAACCAAGTACCTCGAGAGTGCCTCGACGATGATCGCATTCTTTCCATTTCCGCAGCGTTCGGCAGCGTCCGATAAGCGTCGGTTCAATTCCTCGCTGATGCGAAAACTGGATGTTATGGACCGCATACCCCAAAGATAATACACTTGTGTTGCACATTGCCAGTGGCGGACACGCTCATCGGGGGCAGCGCAATTACCCGAGCGAGGCGGCCTTTCCACAGGTATCGCAAAAACGGGCGCGGTCGGGAAGCGCCGCTTTACAACCCAGACAGAAGCGAGGAACGGGGCGCACCTTTGCGCCTGGAGCAAACACGACACGGCGCTTGGGGACCCCCTCATCGCCGGTCGAAGGGGGTGCTTTCGAGGTCACAGGCCCTGCGGAGTCTTTCGACGCCAGGTCAGCAAGTCGCAGGTCCAGGTTTCTCTTCTCGGCCTTCCAGATTTCATCGGAACCGTAGGCTGGCTCCAGTTTGGCCAGCGCGATCGCAGCCGATTCAAGATCTCCGCTCTGTAAAAATTGGCGAACCGCTGTCATGGCTTTTTCCGTTTCAGCCGCGCGTTGCCGGGTTTGAATTTGCGTGGCCAGTTCATCGAACACGATCTGGTCGGGATATTCCTGTTTAGCCGCAGCGGCTGAAGAACCAGCCTGCTCCCACTCTCCGCTATCCATGTATTGCCGGATCTCGGACGCGAGCCGCTGAATCCCGCTTTCCCGTTCGGCGGACTGGATTTTCGTGCGCAGATTTGCGGAGGCGAGCAGCAGCTCTTTGGAAGCGGGCAGGAGTCGTAATCCTTCGGCGATCTCCTTCGATGCGGCCGCGAGATCTCCAGTATTTTCCCGATCCGTGGAAGCGCGCAGGATCGACGCTACGATCTCTTGCTCGCTTTGCTTGGCGAAGTGCTCCTCAGCGGTCGCGAGCAGCAATTCAAGCGAGGGCTCGGCGGGGTAATGCGTGCTGGCTTCCCGCAGTGTTGCGAGGGCGTCCGCAACGGATCCCGACGTCAGCAGATCGGAGGCGGCCGACCTGTAGCGCAGCAGCCGATCGCAGGACCGGCGGTCTTCCAGGTCCATCGTGATCCCGCGGCACATGTCCGACAGAATTGCGTCGTTTCCATGCATTCGCAGCCCGTTCCCCAAAAGATCGAGGGCATCTTCCAGCCGGTTTTGTTTGCGCAAGGACTGTCCCTTGGCACCGATCTCCAACAGGCTTTTTTGGCGATCGGCATCCCGGTTCAGAGCCTTTGCCGCTTCCAGCAGACCTTGCAATCCGCCATCGTCGGGGAAAGTGTTGAGGCCGCCTTCGAGCAACGACACTGCTTTGGGAAAATCTTTTAACGCCAGCAGGCCGCGGGCTTGCTCAAGTGTGTTCGTCAGGCTCGTCGCCCTTTGCCCGGCAGCGAGCTGCTCCTGAATCGATGCTCTGAGATTCTTGATCGCAGAGACTCCGGGGAAGTCGCCTTGCAGCGCGTCAAGCACCTCCAGGGCGCTCGCGTGCCGGCCGTCGCTCACTAGCACTCGAGCTCTCGAGACTTCGGATTCGAGGCGGTCCAGGCGCTTGCGGCGAGCATCCTCCATCTGTCGGGCTCGAATTCGGTTCTGAAATTCCCCGATCTGCAGCGATCCCGAAAGCGATCCAGTAGAAGACACGCTTTCGAGCGCCCGCAGCGCCGCCATTGCGCCATCGTAATCGCCCTCGAGAAGCAAGCGTTCCGATTCGTCGATGCCGGCCTGCAGACGCTTCTCATTTTCGGCCCGGTCGATCTCATCCTCTAAATGCTTGATGAGAGCCGGCCCCTGCGGGTGGTCGGGATCGGCAGCCATGGCCTGTATCGCCAAGGCTTTCGCTTCTGGGAAGCGCTGATTCTGAGATTCGCGCTTCGCCTCCGAAAGCAGCAGGCTCGCTTCGCGGTTGGCGAGCATGCGAGCGCGGCTGTCGGCGACCCTGGCCTGCAGCCTGCTGTCGCCCGGCTTTAAACGCAATGCCGTTTCGAAACTCTGCAGCGCGTCGGGGAACTGTCTTTGAGCCAGCTTGTCCGATCCCTCGCGCTCGAGAGACTGTATATTTTCTTCGAGCAGCCGACGGTTACGCTCGTCCCGCAGGCTGTCTTTGACGCGGCGGGCATCGCGGTTCAACGGGTCCAACTCCAGCGCTTGTTTCAGTTTCGAATTGGCGCGGTCGAACTCTTTCTGATCGATCAGCGTGTGCACTTCGAGCATTAAGCGGACCGCTTGCTCCCGCCGAAGATCCAAGACGATCGGTTCGGCGTCTATGAGCACGTCGTCGAGGCTGGCATACCGCCGATCTCTATCTTTCGCCAGGGCGCGATGGATCAAATGATCCAGGGGTTCCGGGCACTCCGGGAAAATTTCGCGCAGCGGCTGCGCCTCCACAGACATGATGCGGTAGATTATGGCGCTTACCGCGTTGGCCTGAAAGGGATGCACCCCGCTCAACAACTCATAACAGATAACTCCGTAGGCAAAAATATCCGAGCGGACATCGGCCTCCGCTCCCCGAAACTGTTCCGGGGCCATATAGGAGGTTGTGCCGATCAGATCGCCGGACCTGGTCCGGGTGGACTGCCCGTTCACCAGCCGGGCAATCCCGAAATCCATGATCTTGACGGTGCCGTTCGGAAGCAGCATTATGTTGGCTGGCTTCACATCCCGGTGGATCACTCCCGACTCATGCGCATAGTGCAGCCCTTCCGCAATTTGATAGATAATGCGCATTTTCTCGAGCAGGCCCAAGTTCCTCTTGGACTGAAGGATGCTCTGAAGATTCTCACCCTCGAGATATTCCATGACAATGTAGGGCGAACCGTTCTGCTCGCCGCAGTCGAACACTGTCACTATGTTCTTGTGCTGCAGTTTCCCGGTCATCCCCGCTTCGGCGCGGAATCTTGCAAGCAATTCGGGCTCGCCTTCGGAGGTCAGTACTTTAATGGCTACGGGACGGCCCACCGCCGGATCGTAAGAGCGGTAGACGCGACCAAAGCCGCCCCTTCCTAACTCGGTCTGAATTTCGTACTTTCCGATCCGGCCTTCCACTGCATCCTCCGATCCCTGAGACTAGCAGATCAGGCCGCATGACAGTTATTTTTCTGTCCTGCACCCGAGAGGATGGGAGAGGATACGCATACAATGACGCTATGGCCAACGTGACAGCCGTATCCGTCGAGGAGTATCTCACCACCGACTATTCGCCGGATTGCGATTATGTGGACGATCATATCGAGGAGCGAAATTTGGGAGAGCGCCCGCATAGCGGATTGCAAACCGAATTTATTGTTTATTTGGGAATGCGCCGCGAGCGCTGGGGAATTCGAGTCTGGACGGAGCAGCGGGTCCAAACGACGGCGACTCGCTTCCGCATTCCGGACGTGTGTGTAACGCTTGGAACCACCGACGAGCTTATCTTTCGCAAGGGGCAGCCTGAAGTTTTTGCCTAAATCTGTTAGAAACTTCTGTTCCCAACGACTACCTAGGTGTGGGACGAATGGAGTCCATCTCGAGCGGACAAGCGAATCAGGATGCCCTGTACAGGGACGCTCTGGCCCAATACGGTCCTTCACTCGAGCGGCTCGCGAGCGCCTACGAAGCCGACCCGGAAAAGCGCCGCGACCTGAGCCAGGACATTCACTTTCAGTTGTGGCGCAGTTTCCTGCGGTACGATGCCCGCTGTTCGCTGCGGACCTGGACTTATCGCGTCGCTCACCACGTCGCGGCCTCCCATGTCATTCGAGAAAGGCGGGTCTTTTCGACTCTTGTGGGTCTGGAAGAACTCGAACTGCTTACGGACAAAGGCCAGGGGCAGATCGCCGCCGATCAACGCATTAATCTGAACCGGCTATCCGCATTGATCCAGCGGCTTAAGCCGCTCGACCGGCAGGTGATCATCTCCTATCTCGAAGACATGGACGCGGCTTCGATCTCCGAAATCACGGGGCTGTCGCCCGTCAATGTGGCCATGAGGATTCACCGGATCAAAACCGTTTTGGCGAAGGGGTTTCACGAAGGAGGCAGTCATGCGGGGTGATTTTCCTGGCGATGACCCGAAAACAATTTGGCGAAGCCAGTCAATAGAGGCATCAACACTGACATTGGAACAGATTCGACAGAAAGCGCGGGAACTTCACTCAAAGACGCGCCGGGAGCTGCTGAGGACGCTGGCCGGGCCGCTCATGGTTGCCTTCTGCTATGTCTTCTGCATAAAAGAGTTCCCAGCGCTGCAAAAGGTGCTGCATCCCCTATTCGCCTTTGCGCTTGTCTGGAGTCTCGCCGGGGTGTACTTTCTGAATCGGGGAAAGTGGTCTGGACCGATGCCGGGAGACACGGGTTTCAGCGCTGGGGTCGAGTTTTGCCGGCGAGAGATCGAGCGGCGGCGTGATCATTTTCGTCGCATCCTGCTGTGGTGGTTCGGGCCGGTGCTGATGGCCATCAGCGCGATTATTTTGGGCTTGGTGGCAGTTGCTGGCAAGGAAGTCTTCACGAAGGGGATGCCCTTCCTGACGCTCGTAGTCGTGTGGATCGCCGGGTACTTCTTCGTCGTCAGGGTGCGGCAGCAGCGCGACTTCCGGCGCGAGATCGACGCCTTGAACGCTATCGAGAAAGAGAACAGCCGGTAATGCTGGGCGACAGGATATTGACCGCCGATCTCCTGCGATTAACCGACGGAACCTAGGAGCGCAGTGCTGGAAGCAGGAGCACAGCACAGTTTCGAAAAGGGAGATAAAAGTTATGACGCGATTCAGCCAATTCATGGCGATTGGCGCACTTACTGCAACACTCACCTGCGCACAGGACATTTCCGGCGACTGGCAGGGCACACTCAAAGCGGGTCAGCAGGAACTTCGGACTATCCTCCAAATCGCGAAGAGCGATAGCGGCGGCTGGAGGGCCACGCTAGTGAGTATCGACCAGAGCCCAGATAGGGGCGCCGGTATGTTAGCAGATTCATTCTCCCTGGATGGTTCAAACATCAGGTTTGCCATTGGCCAGATACGCGGCAGCTTCGAGGGGAAGCTCAGCGCCGACGCGACATCCATCAGCGGCACGTGGACGCAGGGTCTGCCGCTGCCGCTCGAACTACGGCGTGCCACCAGAGAGACTGCGTGGGTCGACCCATCCCCGCATACGGTTCAGTTCATTACGGTAGACAAGAATGTCAAGCTGGAGGTTCTCGATTGGGGCGGCTCCGGAAGGCCCTTGGTTTTATTGGCTGGTCTCGGAAATTCGGCGCACATCTTCGACAAGTTCGCGCCCAAGCTGACCACAACGTACCATGTTTTCGGAGTCACACGGCGCGGATTCGGCTCTTCCAGTGCTCCTTCGCCCGCTGGGGACGCGATGTATTCGGCGGACCGTCTCGGTGACGATGTCCTCGCTGTACTCGATGCACTCAAACTGAACCGGCCCGTGCTGGCCGCGCACTCGCTCGGCGGCGAGGAATTGAGTTCCATTGGATCGCGGCATCCCGAAAGGGTCGCAGGACTGATCTATCTCGAAGCCGGATATTCATACTCGTACTACGATCGCTCGCGTGGTGATTTGGGAATCGATCTGGCCGAATTAGAAAAAAAGTTGGAGCAGTTGCAGCCCGGTAAAGGCCCGCGAGATCCCAGGCGTTTAATTGAGGAGCTTCTCGCCACTGTATTGCCGGGGTTTGAACGCGACTTGAAGGAGATGCAAAAGAACTTGCCCGACGCACCTTCGGCGCAACCGCCGGCGCAGATTCCACCGATCACTCAGGCGATCATGAAGGGCATGCAGAAGTATACGGACATCCGGGTTCCTGTTCTGGCTATTTATGCGGTGCCTCACACAACCGGGCAACCGTTTAAAGACGATGCTGCGCGTGCGGCGGCTGATGCACGAGACGAGGCTACCACAGGCGCACAAGCCAAGGCATTTGAAAGCGGTGTGCCCTCAGCGCGGGTCGTTCGACTGTCGCACGCGAATCACTTCGTATTCTTGTCGAATGAGGCGGATGTGCTGCGCGAGATGAGCGCCTTTCTCAATAACCTTCCTTAGCAGAACCGCTGGCAGACCCTGATATCCAGTATCAAGAAGGCAATCTCGGGCTCGTCGCACCGACCAACCGCGAACCCGAGGTAATCCGCTAACGGCGCAGTGCTTACTTAACGCACAGACGCGGATCAAAGATATCAAGGATCAGACCCTCTATAAGGTGGATCGCCAGCAGCACTATGCAGATCTGGACCCCATCCTCTCGGGAACCATCAAGCCTCACCTGATCCGAAATGCGTGGGACGAAACGGTCCGGGTGATCGCCTCGATTGAGGAGCGGATTGTTTCGCCGTCGTTGGTGCTTCATCGGCTGGGCTCCTATGCCCGCCAGAACAGCGTCTACCAAGCTCTTGCGAGGACGCGAATTCGGCGATCAGGTGCATACATTCCTGCCTGTCGGTTCTGCACAACGCCGTTGTCGCATGGAACATGGTTCAGATTGGGGAGATCGGAAGCCTCGGGCAGCTCCAGGCGGCAATCCTTAACGGAGGTTTTCGGTTGGATGTGGCTACTACCCCTATTTCGCGAACTCTTTTTCGTTGGGGTGCCAGCCCGGTGTTACGGCCTCGAGCTTGACCGCGATGCCGTGGTGTTTTGCGTCGGGTAATTCGACGTCGGTTCCCTGAGGGTAACGTGCATCGCCTAACTTCACGAAATCGGAGTACTTCACCGAGAAGTCCGAGCGGATTCCTTTGGTCTCAGTTATGGTTCGAGGCAGAAGGTCCGGAGTCAAGACAATCTCATAGGCTTCCTCTCCGCTTTCCAGCCGCAATCGCTGTTCGCTCTCGCTCACGAGTGAGGCGGAGTGAGCCTCGGGAATCAGGCGATTGGACGAAACTCCGCTTAAAATCCGGCTTAGCAGAGCCGTGAACTGGTAGCGGACAAACAGCGCCGAGACGGTTTCGATGTCGTCGACCTCTGCCTGCTGGAATTGCTTAAATTTGGCGCTCTTGAAAGAGCCGCAGCGCTCGCCGGTACAGCGCAACCGCAAGCTTCCGCTGCCGCTAGGAGGATTTAGGTCAAGGAACGCACGTTGTCCTAAAGCAAAGCCTGCCGCAACATTCCAAGTGGTGATCCTTCCACTCCGTAAAACGCAAGTGGCGGCACCCTTTCCTTGCAGGCTTTGGGGAATCGCAGACTGGTCTGCAATTCCGATACTCTTCAGCATGCCGTCCAATAGTTGCTGACCAAACTTAACCTTTGTGCTGTGCTCAGGTTCCAGTTCAACCTTCACCGATTCCGTTTTGCCGTTAACGACGGTTACAATCTTCTGGATGCCAAGATAGCCGGATTTCTTAAAATCGACTGCGAATTCGCCCGGCGTCAACTTCGGGATGGTAAGCGCTCCGTCTTTTGTGCTGTCAGCCAAGGTCTCCTTTATGTAGATATCGCATTCGGCTGGCGCGCAATGGACCTCCAAAGACCCGCTCGGAGGCGGAGGAGGTGGAGGCGGAGGCGGAGGCGGTGGAGCGACCCCCTTCACGGTAGCAATGACCTGCTCCGAGGCGCCATGGGTCCGCAGCGTCCCTTCATTGTCGCGAGTCAGGGGAAAATCGACATGTCGTTTTTGAATGACTAAGACCAGCCGTTTTTCCGGATAAGGCGATTTCAAATCTAAAATCTTGACCACGTCTTGCAGGGACAGCGGCACCTTCGAGTCCATAAATGGATCGGGCGGTGGAGGCCGGCGCTTCTGAGCGGAAGCCGATGGGCAAATGCACAGCAGGTAAACAACTCCCAAAACGAGCGACCCGAGTTTAATGTATGGTTGACTCAGCGTCCAAAGCTGCCTGAATAGTGTCTCGTAGGGCAATCGCATTCGGGTTTGACTTCTGTATACGGAGCGCTGCATCGATCAAAGACTTGGCGCGGTGAAGATCGCCATCATTATAGAGTGCACGCGCTCGTTGAATCAGTGAGTTTATGGTAACAGGCGCAGAAGGGAGCAGTGGAGCCGTGGACGCCGCTTCGGCAGGCAATTCGGCTAGTTTGCGTTCTATCTCTTTTCTATCCTCGTCCGATAAATCGCGCAGTCGATCCTGCAGCTTCTTGAGCTGATCTTCCCATCCGGACCTGGCTTCTCCGGCGTCTGCCCTTCTTTTAATTTCCGGGATCTCCAGCTTTGCAATCTCCATGCTGGCCGCGTGCAGGCTTCCGGGGCACCTGTCAATCAGTCTTTGAAGCGCCTCGATCTCACCTTCAAAACCGAACAACAGCCGCAATTTCAGCGCCGCATCGCAATTCGAACTGTCCCACCGCTCCAGATCCAATGCCCGCATAGACCCGGCACGGAATGTCTTGGAGGGAGTAACGAATTGCGCGCGCACCCATTGATCGCGTGAAATCGGAAGACGGAGAATCTGCACCTTATTCCCCTGTGAAAGCGTCACGATTCGCCCCTGGTTCGGCTGCTTATATAAAAACGCTTTCGGCGGCCGGACGATGGCCCAGGCCACGGCGGGCTCAACAACCTCAGGGCGCAAAATCGCCACCAGCAGGCACAGCAAAACGAGGAGTATCGCGAAGCCGACCGCGGCGATCGCGACCTGCTTTTGCTGCACGGTCCAGGAAGAATAATTCTTCCATTCGTCCCAGTTGTACTCCCAAAACGCCTTGGCTCGTGGTTCGGGAGTGTATAGGCGGGTCCTCTCGCCTTGCTCCGGGGAAGGGGTGGCACGCGGCGGTTGCTCCACTTGAGCCGTCTGCTCTAAGAAGGAAGCCCCGCATTCGATGCAGAATTGAGCAATTTTGCGGTTCAACGCGCCGCACTGGATGCAATATTTTCTAGCGCTGGGAGGGTCTTCGGTGGTCGATGCGATTTGTTCCGGCTGAAACTCGATCGTTTCCGTGGCCGCCTCTATCGTCTGCGAGGAAGTTTTCGGACGCGATTGCAGGGGAGAGGGGGCGGGGGACGATGGCGGCGTTTCAGCGACGAGCTTGCGGCAACGCTCTACCGCCGCCGAAAAGCGATCGTCCACCGCTTCCACCGCCTCCAATTGAGCCAGGATCTTCCGGGCCCCAACTGTATCGCCCGCGTCCATGGCTTGGTCAAATTCCGGAATGATCCTCAGCACCTCGGAGAATCGCCACTCATAGGGATCTTCGCCCGGAGGTGTCGGAGTCAGCAACGATAGGTCAGCGGCAACCGCCTGCGCTAGCGCAATCGGTTTCGGAATCCTGTCCGAGGGCAACCGAACTTCCGAAAACGTTGGCGAGGCGTTATGGCGCATCGCCTCCGAGATGGTGCGGAGATCGGCGGCAAACTCATCGCCGCTCTGATAGCGCTCCGACGGCTCTTTGGCCAAAGCGCGCGCGAACACGCCCTCGAGCAGAGTCGGCAACTTGGAGTCGTGATCGAACAGCGAATCCGGCTCGCTGTCCACGATCCGGCGCGGGATTAGTTGGCTCTTAAAAGGATGAGCGTATGCCAAAAGCTCAAAAAAAACAATCGCCGCCGAAAATAGATCCGACCGTCCATCGCTGGGACGCGACAGGATCTGCTCCGGCGCCATGTAGTTCGGCGTCCCCAGTATTCTGCCTGCCACGGTTAGGTGCGAACTGGGCAGGCGTGCAATGCCGAAATCGAGCACCTTGGAGCATTGCATCCCCCGCAGAAACAAATTGCTGGGCTTGATGTCTCGATGAATGATGCCCCGCGCATGGGCATAAGCCAGCGCCTCGCAGACTTCCGCCATGACTTCAATCTTGAGAACGACAGGAAGGTCCTTCCGCTGCTCGATGATCTGGCGGAAATCCAGCCCTTCCAACAACTCCATGGCTATAAATGCAATTTGATCCACTTCGCCCAAGTCATAAACGGTGATGATGTTGGGGTGCTGGAGCCGAGCGCAAGCGCGCGCTTCCCGGTAGAAACGCTCCCGCAGCTCGGGTTCGACATCGGTGCCGGTGCGAATCGTTTTCAACGCCACTTCGCGATCCAGAACTTTGTCCCGGGCCCGGTATACGGTGCCCATGGATCCGCTCCCGATCTTGTCGACGATCTCGTATCTTCCTAACGTGGTCATACCCGGCGGCTACTCACTGTATCTCAACACCACGGCGGAGATATTATCCGGACCGCCTGCGTTCTTAGCGGCTGTGATTAGCCTTCCGACGCAGCGCTCCACCCCCCCGTTTCCCGACAGAATCGAGCGGACTCCATCATCGCCGATTACGCCATGCAGACCGTCGCTGCACAGCAGCACGACATCGTGGGTTCGCAGGGTTTCCGCGCGAACGTGAACTTCGACAGTCTCCTGCGATCCAGCGGACTGAGTCAGCACGTTGCGCATCGGATGTTTGTGCACGTCGGCCGCGGCGATTAATCCGCGCTGCAGGAGGCTTCCGATCATGGTGTCGTCAATCGAAAGCTGCTGGAGAACGCCGTCGCGCAGCAGATAGACTCGGCTATCGCCCACATTGGCGACAATCATGGACCCGTCGCAAATCAGAATAGCGGCCACCGTAGTACCCATTCCGGCACACTCGATGCTTTGCTCGGCCCGGCGCCAGACTTGGCGATTGGCAACGCGAACGCCGGTTGCGAGACGATTCGCGTCGGTGGACAAATTGAAGTCGTAGCCAAAGGGCCAGCTCACATCCAGCCGGTCCCGCGAGGCGTCGATCGAAAACCGGACTGCGGCGGTGGCCAGTTCGGCGGCGATTTCGCCGTGCTGATGGCCGCCCATGCCATCGCAGACGAGAAACAATCCAAGAGCGGCGTCCATCAGGATGCAATCCTGGTTTTCCGAGCGGACACAACCAGGATCGGTGATGCCGAAAACATCCAGGGCCATGGGTAAGAGTTTAGCGAAATTCGTCGGCAGCACGCCGGGTTCGGGATAATCTGGCGAGTTCAGCACGCGAATTCCGCCGGTGCCCATGTTTGCTAGATAGAGTGTACATCTAGGTGTACACTTGGAAAGTATGAAGGATCTAAGCGCAACGGAATTTCGTCGCCAGTGTTTAGCCTTGCTGGATCAGCTTCCGGCAGAGGGGATTATCATTACTAAGCATGGCCAACCTGTGGCGAAGATCACGCCGGTGAGGCAGCGCAGGGGCGAACGCGTAACTCTCCCGCTGCTTGAAGGCACGGGCGAGCCCGGCCCTCTGTGCCCAAATACCGAGACGCCCTATGATCTCGTATTTGATTGATATTAACGTTTGGCTGGCGATGACGTGGGCACGGCACCCGCAGCACGCTGCCGCTTCACGCTGGTATGGGTTAGCCAACGATTCCGCATTTCTGTTCTGCCGCTTTACCATGCTGGGTTTCCTGCGATTGTTGACGAATCGGAAGGTGATGGGCGAGAGCACGGTGACGATGAACGGCGCACTTCAGCTGTACGACCGCTGGATGCGAGATCCGCAGGTTGAGCTGATGCCTGAGCCGTCCGGCATCGATTTGCTGTTCTGCCAAGCTCTCGAAAGATTCGGTGCGCAATCTGCGACCAAGGCGATCGCTGACTCTTACCTGGTGGGGTTTGCGGAGGCCGGAGGAACTCATCTGGTGACGTTAGATCGAGGATTGGCGATGACGGCGCAGATCCGGAACGTCGAAGTTACACTACTCGGGAATTAGCGTTGTTGCGAGCGGGGCGGGCCACTCCATCAACCGACCGCATTGCTCCTCCCCCATCATCGTTCTCTTCCTCCCCCTTCTTGCCGCTCGTATCCGATTGCATTACACTTTAGCAACGGCTTATCATGACCTCGACTCTCAACCCGGCACAGAGCGCGTCTCACGGCGGAGACAATCTCGCCTTGCTGTACCAAGGCTTGTTGACCAGCATCGTGCGCGTGCGCTCGGGATCCCATCCCATCACGAATTGCATCGATTTTCAGAAACGCATTCGGGACGTGCTCTCGGGGGTGGAACGCGAAGCAATCCGGTTCGGCTATCCGGAGAAAGATGTCCAGGATACTAATTACGCGGTGGTCGCTTTTCTGGACGAAGCGGTGCTCGATTCGAAAGATCCCAGCCGGCATGCGTGGGCTTCTCTTCAGGAACAGCTCTATGGGCAGGCGGTCGCCGGCGAAAGGTTTTTCGACCAACTGAAAGCCCTCAACAAGCGCCGGGATTCGCCGCAGCTCGCTGACATTCTAGAAGTATATTATCTCTGTCTGCTGCTTGGTTACCAGGGCAAGTATGGCGGTTATGGGGATAATCAGGGGAGCGAATTGAGGCAGGTCAACGAGGATCTGCGCGCGAGGATTGAAAGCGTGCGCGGGTCGGCGATGAAGTTTTTGGTCGGGGAAGACGCCAAGCCGACTGCGCCGCCGCCCCTGGAGAGCGGATCCAATCACTGGCGCCTGGCTGCCGTCGTATCGTTCGCGTTGTTAATTGCGGCGTGGCTGGTTTTTCGTTTCGGGCTGGCCTGGATAGCCTCCAGTATCCGGTCTGGAATCACAACTTAACATGAACAAGCGCAAGGCAATCGTCATTATCCTGATTCTCCTGCTTTATACGATCCTTGTCTGGGTGGCGTGCTGGCTCTTCCTGGCTGGTTCCACCATGATTGCCGTGGGCAGCGTGCTGACGGCTTGCGGCTTTACACTGGCCGGTGTTTACTGGCTGGTTTCCAGCTTGTCTGCCAAGACGCACCCTCCCGAGCAGCCCCAGCCCCGGTCCGACCCGGGCAAGCCTTTGGCTCGCACCGACGATCCCGACTTGCAGGCGGTTCAGCAGCTTGTGAAGGAGGCGGAAGGCAAGCTGGCAAGATCGACGAGACTGGCGAGCAAACACGTGCGTCCGCGACTTGCCGATCTGCCTCTGTACATCCTGACGGGAGTGGAGGGCAGCGGCAAGACCACGACATTCCTGCAGGCTTGCCTGGAGGAAGAGCCCCTGGCTGGCCAGATTCACAGCGGCCCCAGAATCGTTCCTACCCAGATAGCCAATTTCTGGTACGCAAAGGACTCCCTGATCGCCGAAGCCTCAGGCCGAATTTTCATGGACGATTCCGGACGATGGTCCCGTTTTGTCGCCTCGCTAAACGGGAACTCCCCCGCTTCTTTTCTGAAAACGATGTGGAGCGGGGGCGCCAAGAGAAACAGTTTGCGTGGCCTGATTCTGTTCATCGATTCCAATCTCTTTACGGATATTCCCGATGCGGCGCGGATATCTACGCTCGCTCGTGTTTTGCAGGATCGTTTGCGGGTGGCGGCGCAGACGATCGCCTGCGATATCCCCGTTTGGGTGATATTTTCAAAAGCTGATGGAATCCGCCATTTCCGCGAATACTTCAGCCGCCTCCGCCAGCCGGAAGATCAGCAGCCGCTCGGCTGTTCGCTCGATCCGCTTTCGGCGGGCCAGCGCTCGACGGACGAGCTCTATGCCGAAGCCGAGACAGGCCGGCTAAACGAGACGTTCAACGCCCTTTATCACTCGCTGGCTCATTACCGCCTGACGTTTCTGGCCCGCGAAACGGATCCCGCGCGCAAACCCGCGATCTACGAATTTCCCCGGGAAATGAAGAGAATGCGCAGCGCTCTGGTGCAGTTCCTGGTGGACGTATTCCGCCCGAATCCGCTTCAGCCGGAGCCGCAACTGCGCGGCTTTTATTTCATGGGCACCCGGCCCGTTCCGCGCTCGGGCGGCGGCGACACGCTGTCGCTCGACCGGTCGATTATCCGGAACATCTCCGATTCCACTCGCATGTTGCGCGGCGACGCCGTGCAAGCTGAATTGAAGCGGGCCGCTGCGGAGGCCGCAGGATCGGCCGCCGTTGCTGAGTCGTTCGAGGATCGAGGGTGTTTCGTTTCCCAGATTTTTCATGACATCGTGCAAACCAGCCCGATACCCGTACGGCGTTATCATAACCGCCGCGCCGATGTTTTCAGGAATCTTGCGTTTGGAGGCGCGATCGCGCTTTGCGCTCTGCTTGGTCTATGGGCCGCGGTCTCGGCCTGGAACAATTATTCGTTTCTGAAAAGCGTGGAGGCGGCCTCGGAGTCCGTGGAGGGCCGCGAGTTCAACCTGGATGCGCTCGACGGGCTGCGAGAGCATCTCGTGCTGCTGAATAGCTACGAGCATAGCGCGCCCTGGAGCATGGGTTTTCTGCTTTATCCCGCTCAGGGGTTGATCGAGCCGGCGCGGAATCTTTACTTCAAATCTTTCCGCGAGAATATGCTGGATCCGGTGGCTCAAAGTCTGTCGAAGCAATTGGGGGGATTGCCCGCTCAGCCCGATGCCGCTCACCCCTATAACCCGACTTATGACAGCCTCAAGACTTATCTAACCGTCACTACACAAGCGTGCGCGGTGGAGCCCCCGCTGGCGCAAACCTTAAGTGGGATCTGGTTCGCGGGACGCACCCCGACCGACGATTCCTCGAAGAAAGCTCTCCGGCAGTTCGAGTTCTACTCTCAAGAATTGAAGCACAAGCGCGTGCCGTTTTCGATAGAGGCCAAAACGTCGGCGGTTGATCGCGGCCGGACTTATCTGGCCAACTCCAGGGGCGAGGACCGCATTTATCGCGAATTAGTGGACAAGGCCAATCAGATGGTGAAGCAGCCGATTCGTCTGGCCGATTATGCGCCGAAGTATCAGCAGGTGTTGTCGGGAGTGGGCGATATACCGGGTGCTTTCACGCATGCTGGATCGGGTGTCATGTCAGACCTGATCTCCAACGAAGGGAGTGGGGGCGCGACGGGTGAATCGTGCGTGCTGGGGACCAAGCTCGGGGACCGCGTAGCCGGGCTGATGGAAGGGGATGCGTTATCCAACCGTCTAAAAGAGCTCTATGCCAGCGATTACGCTCGGAAATGGAAGGCCCTTCTCGCCGCCGTCCAGGTGAAAGCGTATAACAACCCAAAAGACGCTGCAAGCAAACTGTCGATACTCGAAGACGCGGATTCGCCGCTGCTCGGATTGCTGTACATGGCACATGAGAACGCGGTGGCTGCGGTTTCGTCAAACTCAAAACTCATGGACTCAGCCAAGAATGTGGGCGGCAAAGTTGGCAGCAGGATCACGGACCGCTTTCGAGTAGGGCGCGCCGCCAAGGAGGCGGCCGAATTGGCTGGATCTGGCAGCGTGCCTAGAGTGTCCAGCGCAAATCCAGCTCCGCCGCAAGATGCCTTCCAGTCTGTACACACTTTATTCACGGCGCAGGCGAGCCAGCGCAATTGGAACGACGCTGCGAATGCCAGCTATACGAAGGCGCTGGGCGCCTTGCGCAAGACCATGGAGGGATTGGCGGCTTCCAATACCGATCCCCTGAATGCGGAAGCCAAAAAGAATATGGACGAAGGACTGGATCTTGTTCGCGGAGAAATAGGCCGGAAGTTCGATCGCAGCCCAGAGGCAATAGAGGAAGACGTCAAGCGGCTGTTGATCGAACCGTTCGAGAGAGCGCGGCCCCTGATAGTGATCGCGAACCCAACTGGAGAGATCAACGTGGCGCTCGTCAAGCTGTGCGCCCAGATGAAGCCGCTTCAGCAAAAATACCCATTCAATCCCTCACCCAACGCAGCCGAGGCTTCGCTAGCAGAAGCGTCGGCCATTTTCTCTCCCCAAACGGGCGCTTTGTGGGCGTTTTATAAACAAAGGCTGGCACCGATCCTGGTCAAGGCGGGCAAGAACTACGAGGTGAAAGCGGACGCGCCTGCTGGCGTCAAACTCGATCAGACCTTCATCGATTCGTTTAATCGGATGGCACATATCTCGGACGTGCTTTTCGCCGATGGTTCGGCCACGCCGTCCATGCGGTACAAGCTGAATGTGCTGCCGAATCCGAATCCTGGCGTGAAGGCGATCACGCTGACGATTGACGGCCAGACGGGACAAGGTTCGCACCAGTACACGTCGCCGGCCGGGTCGCCGCAAGGACTGAAGCTGGATGTGCAATCGTCGGACACCACGGTATCGATGGCATCTTACGAAGGGCCTTGGAGCATTTTTCAACTGATGGCCGAGGCGGACCCGCACGCACCCGGGGCTCGTGAGGTAACGCTGACGAAGCTGCGGCATGGACGGGGGATCGCCGAACCCGTCATAGTGGGCGGGAAGGAAGTTACGGTTCACATTAGAATCGAAGAATTTCCAGGGGGCGTGGAGACAGCGTTCGATAAGGGGTTTTTCAGTTGCCGGTGCCCTGGAAAAGCGGCATTGAATTAAGTGATGCTCAACCAGAGCGTCCGCAGTCGCTCCCGGGTAACGCTGCACGTGGTTTCAAGCCTTGATGGCTTCATCGCCAACAAGGACAACAGTGTTTCGTGGATGGGCAGTTCTGGCGACGTCTACGAAAGAGGGGTTACTGACGACGGCGGCTGAGGTTATCTAGTCGGTAGACTGCTACGTGCTAGGTTCTCGCACCTATGAGCACGCGCTGCAACTCAGCTGGCCCTATGGCGACACTCCGACGGTCGTGGTGACAAATAGAAAACTGCCGTCCACGAGGGAGAGCGTGGAGTTCTAGGGCAAGGATCATAAGGTCGCGATGGCAGCCCGGCAAGTAACGGCGTTCGTCCGACCGTGCGCTTTTTCGATCCAGCCTTAATTTCTGCAACGTTTATGTCCAGCTACTCGCCACGCGCCCGCCCGCTGGCGTTAGCCTCAGAAATCGTTCGGCGATCCACGGTAAGAAGAGGAACAAGATGGCGTTCAGTAGCTGGAGAGAAATCAAAGCGGTACTACCGATCGCGCCATGGATGAATGAAAGAAGCGATCCCATCAGAATGGCATGCACAATCACGCCCGCTCCGATAATTACAGCCAAACCTTTATAGCTGATTCGCCCTGGTCCAAAGCAGGTGTGAGCGACCCAGAAGAATGATGGAAGAAACAGAATTAACGCGCTCAAGGTACCCGGAGTGTAGCCCCTTCCAAAAAGCATCGGAGCAACATGGGTCAGGCCGTTGGTGATCAGCAGGCCATAGAAAATGAGCCCGATCAGAGGATGCCTGCGGCTGAGAAGGGCAGCCACGGGCGCTGCTACCCAAATCAGAGAAATATTCACAGCCAGAAAAAAGGATGGCGGCACAGGACATGCCGGATAGTGCGCGAGACCCAAGGCTGAACACAACGCATCCGGAAAATAGTGCATCCGCCCCAATAAGTCTATTCCGTACTCCTCGATATTGTGAATCATGTAAACGGGCACGGCCCACCAGGATAACCAAACGGAATCATGCCATCGAGATAGGGAGAGATCGCTTCGCAGTCTCTGGGTTCCGAACAATAGGATGAGGAATAGCCCTGCGGCAATTGACCCTATCCAGGGCCAAGCAAAGTCGAACCAACTCCAAGTCATTCTTCGCACCCCGCCAAGGTGAGCGGCACGCGGACACGTGCGATCAGGCGCTTAAAGCTCATACGATTGAAGGAAGATAGAGAAATGAAAGTATACCCCATTGAGCAGGCTCTTCGTGCGCAGAAGGCCTTGAGAGACGCGGCCGGCCTTGGACCCGAGCTGTTTCCGATCAAAGCGTTTGTCGGAATGATTAGCGATGAGATTGAAAAACTGCGGTTACGAGGGAAAACCGACAGTGAGATTGCCGCGCTGATCACGGAGAACTCAACCATCGAGATAACCGGTGAAGAAATCTCGGAGAATTATGCATCTCCGGAAGACCGTCACCACGCTGATTGAAGCTGCTGTTCCGCAGAGCGCAAAGGAGGAGTTATGCCTACCGGTCAGATTGCTACGCCCAAGAACATCGACGAGTACATAGCAATGTTTTCGCCTGACGTTCAAGCGATCCTCAAGAGGATAAGGTTGACGATCAAGCAGGCTGCTCCTGAGGCGCAGGAAACAATCAGCTACAAAATTCCGGCTTTCACGCTCAATGGAATTTTGGTGTACTTCGCTGCCTTCAAGAAGCACATCGGATTCTATCCACCGGTGCGGGGCGACGCAAAGATAGAGAAGGCAATCTCACCCTACGCAGGAGAGAAAGGCAACCTGAAATTTCCGCTCGATCAGCCGATACCCCACGGCCTAATTGAAAGAATCGTGAAGTTCAGAGTGAAGCAGAATTTGTCGAAGGCGTCTCGTAAACCGGGGAGGTAGGCACTGCGACGCCGGCCAAACTCATCCGGCGGGCCGCTTGCCGAGCCGACGAGCCCTCGCAAGCCTTGCCGACCTCGTCTTCGAAGCGTTCGCTGTAGGAACCTTGCTCGGCAGCTGCGCCACTCCATCTCGGCAGCGGGCCTTCCGTGATTGCGGGCGTTTCTGAGCCCGCCAGCATCCGGTACAGTCGCTCGTCCTCAAGACCGGGCTGAATCAGAAGCCGCGCTATCACGTGACCTTGCAGATGATCGATGTGGTGATTCTTTAGCATTTCTCTCATCTCAACAGTTTCAATTCTGGTGACGGTTAATTGAGCGCCGAAGACTTGTGCGATGCTCTGAAACCACATTGAGCACAGCGTGAGAATGCTGGCGGCCGTCTTTGTTTTCGAATAACACCGCATCCAGCTTAATTCCACTGAACGGAAGGTCGGTCAGATAACCAAGTGGCACAAAACCGCGCCCGAAGTTGTCCAGGTTACCGCCAACTCCAGCTTCGCGGAGATTGGCGAGTTTGCGGATCGCATGCCCCACGTCAGCGACGACCGCCTGTTCGGTGATGTCCAGGCGCAGCCATTGCCAGCCGGTCTCATAGCGTGCGCCCAGCTTTTCGATCAGACCCAGCAGATCCTGCATCGCGAACTCAGTGTTTCCGATATTGATCGAAACGGGAATCATGGGGAGGCCCTGTCGCAACCACTGCTCGTATTGACTGAAGACGGCATTCATAACCCATTCCCCGACCGCCGATCCGAGATGCTGTTTTTCCACCTGCGGCATGAATTCGCTCGCCTGCATGACGCCCATACCATGTCGCCTGGAATTCCCGCGTTCGTGGCAAAATGCCACGCGAAACCGCATCGGTCGTTCACCCTCCGATAATCACCGTCGGGCACCCAATCACGATACTCCCCCCATGCGCCGTTATATCTCCCATTCGCGCCGCCGGCTGGAACCCAATCATCACGCTTGACGAACCCATCGCGATCACATCCGGCGGACCCACGCAAACCGCCATATCGCCCACCCTCGCCGCCGGCAAAAATCCGATCATCACCGTGGGACAGCACGGCGGCAGGATCGGTCCGCCCACATGCGGCACCAGCACCGTCACCATCGGACAAACATGCATGTCGGAAAGTCTAGCCGCTAGCGGCATCTACGCCTCCTGATCGAGTTGCTTGGCCTGCCTGACGAGCGCCCCGCCAGCGAACTGGAACCGCAGCAGTTCGTTCGGCTCCTCGCTCTCCATCACGAAGCACAACGCGGGCCCGAACAGCGGACCCAGTTCCTCCGGCGTACATGTGGGCAGAAAAACCCGCAGCACGCGCGGATCGTAGTAGCGAAACAGCATGGGCTTGCCGTCGCTATCGTGTACCGTTAAGAACTTTCGCAGATGCCGCCGCATTGCGGGCAGATCGGCTCGGCTTACCACGAACAGCCCCCAGTGATTCCCCCAACCCTTTCCGATCACCCAATCGGTAAAAGCCGACTTGCGGTCCAGCCGCACCAGGTAAGGAGCCACTTCGGCCAAGTCCGGACCCAGTTCGCCGCGGTATAGGCATTCGTGGTCCGGTTCGAAACGATGCAGGCTATCGAGCAGTCCTTCCACCGCGGCGCCGTCCAGCACGGCATAAACGTTCGCAGCTCGTTCCGCGAACAAGTAGCCTCCCACCGCCTCCACCACATCGGGCCGCACGGGCCCGTTCATTCCCGCTGTCATAATTCGCAGAACGGCGCACCGCTATGAGCGGCTTGCTTCAATACCACCGCCGCCGGACTATACTTGGCCGGCTTGGGAGGCTTGGGCGGCTTCGATTCTTTCATCTCCCCGGGCGTCGCCTTGTCCGCTTCCTTAGGAGGCTTGGGCGCTTCCGGCGATGAGCCCGACCCCGAACCCGCCGCGCCTCCGCTATTGATCATCACCATCGTTCCGGAGATGAACACCCCGGCGGGATTCAGGTTGATGAAATTCCCGCCCACCTTCAACGTGAGCGCGGTGCCCGACTCGATCACGAAATTCATGCCCGCTTTGAGGTGAATTTCCATGCCCGCGTCCATGGCGTAGTTCTGGCCCACCTTCGCCTCCAGATTCGAGCCGGCCTTCAGCGATACGGTCCCGTCCACCTTTTCGTTCTGGTCGCCTTTCACGGTCAAGTGCTTGTCGCCGCCGATCTCCTCCAGGTGGTCTTTGCCCGTCTTGCGGTGACTCTCTTCTCCGATCGTTTCGAAGACGTCTTTCTTCACCCGAATGTCCTGGTTGCGCTCGGCATGCAGAAAAACCTGCTCCTTGCCTTTGGCATCCTCGAAACGGAATTCGTTGAACCCGCCGCCGCCCTTGGAGCTCAGCGATTTAGTCGTGCTCTTGGTCTGCTCGGCGGGCAAATCGTAGGGAGGCACCTGCTCGGCGTTGTAGACCCGGCCGGTAATTAGCGGCCGGTCCGGATCGCCCTCGAGGAACGACACGACGACTTCCTGGCCGATGCGCGGGATCGCGATGGCACCCCAGTTCTTTCCCGCCCACGCCTGCGACACGCGAATCCAGCAGGAGCTTTCGTCGTTCTTCTTGCCGTAGCGGTCCCAGTAAAACTGAACTTTGATGCGGCCATGATTATCGGTGTAAATTTCTTCGCCGCTCTTGCCGGTAACGACGGCGGTCTGAGTTCCCGAAATTAAAGGACGCGGCGTAACGCGAGCCGGACGGAACGGTATCGAGAACGGTATGCACTCGAACCGATTGCGATATTGAAGTTCGTCCTGGGTGCCTCCGCTCCGGAGATCGCCGCCTTGGCTGGCTTGGTGCGAAACGCGGGTGAGCAGGTATTCCTGATTCTGGTCGGAGCGGTAGTGCTCGCGCAGCTCGAATTTGTAGCCGCTGGCGAAGAATCGGCACGTGCTGCCTCCCCGCACGATGCTGCGCGGAACCTGAGTTTCCTCCAGACGAGTCTGAACCAGCTTCTCGCCCTCGCTCCTCTTGAGATACCGGCCGGGATACTCGTACAACTGGTAGTCGTTCCGCCCGGCTACATCGGTGAGTAAGTCCGTGCTGGGAGTCTCGAAATTATAGTCCTGCAGCGCGTAGCTGCCGGTGAGCAGGTTTTGCGACGTTTGCCATTCGGTGACGACATCTTCGGCAATCAAGCCCCCTGCCGTAGAGCCGCTGCGAGCCTTGCTCTGTCCGGGATACGGTTTGATGGCGCTGGACGAATTGGTCAGCACCAGGGTGTGCTTCCCGTTCTCATGCTCGAAGAAATAGAAGATGCCTTCTTCTTCCATCAAGCGCGAGATGAAGGCGAAATCCGTCTCGCGATACTGTACGCAGTACTCGCGCTCGGTGAAATCTCCATACAGACGCAGGCTGAAATCCTGGAAATTGCCCTCGTTGAAGATCTCCTGAATAATCGCGGGAACGTTCTTCTTCTGAAAGATGCGGCAATCGCTGGTCTGAGTCAGCATCCAGAGCCAGGGCACGATCTGGGCGCGGTACGTGGTCAGGTGATGATCGCGCCCGCCCTGCTCGATGGTCCGAACGAGCCCGTTGATGTAGCGCGCGCTGCCGTCGGCGAGAGTAATGCGCAGAGTGACGCTTTTACCGATGAGGCTGTCGAAGCCGATGGAATCGTTCTCCGAGAGCATGTCCAAATCGAAGGAGAAGAGTCCTGAAATTTCCTCGGCTCCGTGCAAGCCGCGCAAGAGCAGAACGTCGTCGCCTAATGGGGTGGCGATCGCGATTCGACGGTTCTCCTGGGTGTACGTCATGGTTTCACCTTGCTGGCCAACATCGCCCGGACTTCTTTTCCCGGCACGCCAGACAGCACGACATCTTTCGCATCCTCATGGAATACGGACGTTCTCAGCCAGCTTGTCAGCCCCAGCAAAGAAGCTTCCGGCCCGTCATCTGCCAGCTTCCACTCAGGAACTTGCGCCGCCAAGAGGCTTAATTGTACGTCAAAATCGACGCTCCAGTCGAGGAAAAAGCGCGTCAGCGCGAGCAGTTTGGCAAACGCGGATCCGGCGGGAAGGAAGGCGTCGAACTGCACGCGTGTCAGGGGTCCCACGTGCAATCGGATTCTCGCTTGGGGATGCCACACCGCATCTCCCAGGACGGCGCCTTCGCCCAGGTAATTTTGCATGCAATCCTCGCGCATGTCGGAGAACTCCTCAGGGGCGAGTGGAAACCATTTTCCGCGGAACTGCTCCACGCGGATCGGGACCTGGAAAAAGTCTGCCAGCATGCCTTCGAGGGCCACCACGGAATGCGGGCGCTGCGCGATTAGTCCGCTGTAAAAGACCAGCACCCGGTCTTCGATGTCTCTGGCGTGGGAGCGCAGCCCCTCCGTTCCCAGCCCGATCAGATCGAAAAGGAATTGCGTTACGCCGCTCTCGTCGGCGGCACCGCGAACCTGCTCGCGCTCATACTGCGCGGCCAGAGAATGCTTTTCCCAGGCGCGATAAAAGAGCGAGGTCAAGCGGTGCAGGAACAGATCGAAGAAGGCCGCGGCGGACGTGTCCCGGTTCTTGTACCGGCGATTCAGCAGAAATTCGGTGTAGTGCAGCGGCAGCGCGCCTTGCCTGCCAGCGAGCCCCAGGAAGTTGACCGTCATTTTGACGGGATCTCCTTCCTCAGCCACTTTCACTTCTTGAATGTCGCTGATGGCAAAAGCGAGCGAGGGATTTCCCTTGAAGCGCACCACTTCTTCGCTGGGCAAGGCATCGCGTCCGACGGATTTGCGGTCTGGAAACAAACGCTCGAGCACGCGCACGGCTTGAAAGAAATTGAAGTCGTACCCTTGCTGGAAGAGGGTATCTTTTACGGAAGGATCTCTGGGGCGGCTCGTGTCATCCATGCTTTGCATCCATCATTCTACGTTTTTGTGTTATCGGGGCGGGATTGTCTCAGGGGTGCGACAGTGGCCAAAACGGATAAACTTAGTTCCGCTACATCCGCCATCATATTCAGAACTGTCGCTATCGGTTGGTTCCTGACGAACCGATAGCGCCGAAACGATATTGACGTGCCGGTGGAATACGAGCCCGGATGCGTCCTGCTGATCTGCGCACGCCCCGGGAACTAAGCTGGTCCTTCCGGGAAAGGTTGCGACATCCGCTGCCGTTCAGTATGAACGACGCTGACCTGGAGCGTTTGCATCACATGCTGGATGCTTCGCGCGAGCCATTTTGCTACTTTTCGAGGGCCACTTCCTGTTCAAGAGCTCGGTGATGACAGCCACGCGGAACAATGCACCGCTGAGAACAATTCCAGGAAACGGGCATGGATAAGGGTGCAAGGACTTCCTTGGAATGAGACCGTTAATGGAAGTCGCTTTTAAACACGATAATATAGTTTATCGTGCTTAAAAGCAAGCCCGACAAGGTTGCTTTTGAGTATAACTTTCGAAATTAAATGGCATAGTTTTCGCCAACATTATTTGGGGATACTGTTCGGGTGTGGATCAACTGGCTGGGCTCACCGAAGAAACCCGGAAGCTGGCGCTCGACCGGCTCCGTATACTCCACCTTGAGCAGAATCAGTCGTTGCAGTCCGTAGCCCGAGCTGCCGGTATATACCGCACCTTCCGCCGTTGGCTTGCCGAGTATCGGGTATCTGGCCTTGCGGGTCTAGCCAGAAAAACGCGTGACGAATCGCGGAGCCCGGCGCGCAGTCTCGACGAAACTCGAGGAAGCCATCAAGGACCTCGCTTTGCGAAAACCTCCGTTGCACATTGCAGCCTTATATCGCCAAGTGCAGCGTTTGTCGATGGACCTTAGCTTAGTCCCGTCGGGCTCGGGGGTGCGTACAATGGGGCTTCCTATGTCTTCGACTGAACTAACTCTGCGTGTCTTCATTGCATCTCCCGGGGGCCTTCAACCGGAGAGGAAAACCTTCCGGAATGTCATCGAGGAGTTTAATCAAGCGGACGCCCTTCAGCGTGGGCTTCACTTCACGGCCGTCGGGTGGGAGGACACTTTGGAAAGCGAAGGAAGGCCACAAGCATTAATAAACGAGGATTTGAAGAAATGTGACTACGGCGTCTTCGTCGTCTGCGACCGATGGGGGTCTTCGCCGACCAGAACTAAGAGCCGTTTCAGGTCAGGTTTTGAGGAAGAATTCGCAATCGCCGAACAGACCTTGTCGGACCCAGATTTACCAATGTCGCAGATAATAATCCTCTTTAAAGGCGTAGCCGTCGCACAGCTCGCCGACCCTGGCGTGCAACTCAGAAGAGTTCTCCGATTTCGTAGAAGGATCGAGAAGGAGAAACGCCATCTCTACCACCACTTTGATGACATGGACGAGTTTAGTCGATTGCTTAGACGGTTCTTGTCAAAATGGACACGGGATCAGGAACAAGATGATCATGAAACTCCCGAGTCTACTCATACGACCACACCTAACCCGTCCGACCTCGACACCGAGATCGCGCTCGCGACTGATCTGGCATCCTCGAGAAGCCCAGAGGCACTTGCTCGATACGGGGCGTACCTGGAAACTGTTGAGAGGTACTCCCTTGGGAACGAAGCGGCGGTGCTCGCCAAGCGTTTGCTTCGGGAGCAAGAGCAGAAAGAATCTGCCCTCGCCAACGAGATTCGAGCCGTTCGAACGTTAATTTTCTCGGATGATGAAGAACCGGCTCTGCCAACGATTGGCGAGAACGCCTTACACATTCATCTATTCCTAGCGCCACTGGGAGCGTCGCTCGGGAATAGGGGCCCTAACTTCAACGCAAGTGTCAGCTTGGGTGACGAATACAGTGACCTAGGTTCACGCCTCGTCTCGGCTGGCCTCCTATCGTTGGCCCAAGAAGTGCAGGTCCGAGCGCTCGCGTGGGCACGCAGCGAGAGAGCGAAACCCCAGACAATCTCGCGGTGCCTTCACGATTTAGCTGTGACCAATTGTCTATGCGGACGCCACAAGGTGGCAGAAGCGCTGGCGCGGAGTGCAATTAGCACGATCACGGAGCGCCCAATTGACTACAATGTTAGCAAGTTCACTCCGCATTCCGGACATGAGGCTGCGATCCTTCATACACTCGCCGTTGTTGCCGCATGTCGTCGAGATCACGCGCTCGCAAGGGACTTGTTTGACACGGCACAGCTCTTTTGGGGCGAAATCTACGGGCACGGGGTGGGACTGTATCGCCCTGTCAGTGCTAGGCAACTTGATGTAGAGTCAGCGAGTCAGGGGGATAACTCTTGGGCTGAATCGCACGCCGGGATCGGAGTCAATTACCTTCTTGAGGGAGAGCTCGCTTTGGCGGAAAAGTTCCATATAGAAGTCTCAACTACGCGTCGGCTATTACGCGCCTGCTGCACCCGCGATTGCACACAATTTGGGAGTCATATATCACCTCACCGGGCGGTTGAGGGAGGCTAAAGAGAGCTATGGGTTTTCGCTGAACAACAGCGGAAACGACCCCGTATTGAGGCGTAGTACACTTCGAAATTTTCTTGCGTTGATGCGCAGACACCCCTTTGCGGCCCTCGCGTCCGATGAACTGATCGCCGAATTGGACCGCTTGCGAGTGATCAAGTAGGATACTCTCCGATACCTCGACGGGCTGCGTCAGAAAACACGGGCCGTCGCCACCGCAAGCAGCACCTACACGGCCGAGCGCGCCTGCAGAAGAAGATCACCCGCAACATAGTCGGAGAACGTCAGAAAGTCGGGAGTCAGAGCCCACTTGCGCTGCTTGTCGGATACGGTCGAGCCCGAGAAGAATTGATATAGGAGCGCGAACCCGTAACTCGAGTGTTTTCGCAAACGGCGACTTCCGATAATCCGGCGTTATGTCTACTTTTAGGCGGGAACCGAAGGATCCCAACGTTCAGGCACAATTCCGGGAGTTCATTGGCGCAGTCAATTATCCCCCTCCTAATCCGCTCCCGCGTAACATTGTACTGCTCGATGATCTCCTCGGTGCTAGAAATTCATGGTTTTAAAAGACGGTTGCCACATGTATCCGTGTGTCTGGAAACCCACACCTCGCTGCGTCGATCCAACACGCTTTCCGCGGACCACTCGAGTATCGCCAACGGCGCTCCTTGTTCCAGAATACAAAGGACGTTGAGAGCACGAACCAGCGGCCTTGAAGCACGGTGGGGCTTCGGCTTCCTGCTGAATTGTCGCCGGCAGTTGACGCGGGGTTTGATTTTTTACTTACGACCAACAAGAGAATGCGTAGCAGCAGAAACGTTTCCGACCGGACAACCTTACTGCAAAGGCGGAAGAAATCTCTTGGTGCGCGGTTATGCTTGCGACTTTCGTTTCTGCAGCCACTGACGAAGTGAGCTCGAACTCTCACCTGATCTTCGTCCTGCCAGCAAGCTTGCGACGCTGATATCTTCGTCCAGATCAGACCAATGGATTCCGTCGCGGTTTCCGATGAAACGCCAGTTGGCACACTCAGCCGCAGTCGCATTTCCCAGACGCGGGAACCAGGCCAGGGGAACCGTGATTGTTCGACCATCCACAAGATCGACTGAAAGTGAATCGTCGGTAACGGACACTTTCTGTGCCGCAACGTCCCTAAATTCAGTTTCCGAAATACTCATGCCAAGCCTCCAGCAATAAACCCGCTGCGTCCGCAATCAGCGTCTCGATCCGCCGGATCTCAAGCCGTCTTAAGCCGCTGCTACTCGCAAGGCGCACTGGATCGAGCCTGGGAAGCCGCCACCGGTTGGTACGAATTGGAAACCCGGGTACAAATAAAACACGCGAGCTTACAAAAGAATCTGTTCCCCAGCCCTCGGCAGCCATACGCGAAGCCCCTCCTTCCGCTGGCGCGTAACCGCAGTCATCTGCGTGAACGAATTGATAGAACTATACAGGCCAAGAAAGCGCTCCAGCACGGCCGCCATCAAATACACTCCCGTATCTGCATAGCGTTCCTCGTCGAACTCAATCTGGACCTTCATTCCCAGAGCGAACGCGATCCCGGCAGGCGTCGAAAGGCGAGTCATATGCGGACGGCTCGAGACGGAAAGAATACCCATAATCTGATTGGCCGTAACTGGATGTTCCGTGAAGTTATACAGCTTCAGAATTTCCCGCAAGGATGCAGCCGTGTTGTCCGTCAGCGACAAGTGATTGAGCGCCAGATGCGAAATCAGACGCCATTGCAGGCCGGACCTCAGAGGCGGGCGCGCCGATTCAGTGAGCCTCGTTAAACACCGGGCGCGCACGCTGGCGCTCGTGTCCACCGACAGATCGCCATACTCCTGGGTGAGAGGCAACTGCGGCGGCAGATCGCGGTTCGTCCAGGTTGCGTGCACGCTGAGCGCTTCGGTTCCGGCCCGCGCGGGCTGAAAATTCAGATCCACCAGCGATAGATAGACTTCAGTGCCTCGATCATCCTTGCGCGAGGAGCGGCGTCGCGAGGCGAACCAGAATGCGTTCGGCGCTTCTTCGGTATAGACGTGCCGCAATCCGTAAAACGGCTGATACTCGCGAGCTTCCTCGAGATAAGACGCCATTGACGTGACTTTGTTCACCGAATACACTTCCGCGGCCATCGGATTGAACGCGTCGGGAACCACTTGATATTCGGTTTCCGTGTGCGTGACGCGGATCGGCCTGGCTGGACGGTCGAATAGATTGACGATCGGCGTGCAGCCGAGCTGAAAAGTGTCCGCGCGAACCGAGCGCTCCAGTTTGCGCAGCCGCTCCTTGCGTTCGAAATTGCCAATCACGAACGTGAGGTCGAACTTGCCGCCGACCTCACTAAGCGGCAGCTTTTCAAAACCGGCCAAATCGAAAAACAGGAATTTTTCGGGAAATGAAAAATACTCCGATAAGAGCCTGTATCCAAGGAAACTCGCCGACGGATAAGGGAACATGCCCTCGTCCCGCTCGAAGCCAACAGGCCGGACCGCATCTTTGGAAAAACGGTATGGTCCGATAAGGGCCCCGTCGCTCGAAGACGAGGACAGGAAAACTTCGCGGGTGCTGTTCAGGATCAGCTCATGCAGGGTGTACGGCAGATCGCCATCGCCGTTTAAGTAGAACCGGATCGTGGTGAGTCCGATCGCCGCCGCCTTCAGATCGCCATGGCATTGCAAAGTCAGGCGAATGATGGCCGATGCGTCATAGGTCTGTGTGGATGAATCCAGCGCGGCCGGCGGCAACACTTGCGCGGAGACCACCCGAAGCGGCCATAGCGTGACCGGGTAACAGGTTCGGAAGCGGCACGAAACTCCGGTGCCCGCCACCGCCCGCGTGGACAGGGTGGTCTTCTCCCTGGCAAGCACTTGCTTTCCGGATGGCTTCCCTTGCGAAGGATCGAGATCGAATTGCGCGATCGCCATGGAGGGAATGGGTCGCACGTAATGCGGATAGAGAACGCCCAACAGCGAGTCCGTGATTTCGGGAAACTCGTCATCGATCTTATGGCGAATGCGGCCCGCAATCAGAGCAAAGGCCTGAATCAGCCTTTCCACATGCGGATCGGAGCAGCGGTCGCCTTCGATCTCCAGGCGTCCCGCGACTCGGGGGTGATCCCGCGCGAATTCCTTAGCGGTCTCCTGGATAAAACGCAGCTCGGCTTCGTAGTAAGGAAACAGCTCGTCTTTCAACGACCCTCTTTCCTTATCACCAGCCTCGACCTGTCCGTCTGAAGGATGGTTTCAAAGCGGATCGGTTCCGGCTTTGATTCGAAGCGAACGAGTGCCTCCACTTTGAACCGGAGCAAAGGTTCCGTTTCAGATGGCGCTTCAACCGTTACGCTTACTGAAGTCAGGCGCGGCTCAAAACGGCGGAGAGTCGTTTGGATCGCGGCTCGCAACTCAGCTTGGGCGGCGGGGCTTTTGACGTTCATTCCAGTGCAATCCGGAACGCCGTATTCGAGCAAGGAATCCGCGCAGTAGCGGTATTCCTCGGGCACTTCTCTAGCGGCCCGCTTGGAATTTAAAAGCAGTTCCACTTCGGCTAGAAGAGTAGCTTCCCACTCGCGTCGATTTTGAAGGAAAGGCTCCGGGTCGCGCACTTTGTTTTCAGGCCGGTCGTCACTCAGCCGGTCCAGCAGCGAGGGCGTATATAAGGCCATGCTTAGTCGGCTGACCAGCGCAGACCCTGCCAAGGATCAAGTCGGCACAGGTTGAGGTACAGTTCGGAGGCGGCCACTTTCTTCTCATCCCCTACCAGGCGGTATCGGCGGTAAAGCTGTCCCCACACCCGTCCAATCAATTCGGGAGACTCCCACAGGGACAAGTTCAGAGTCTTGATTTGTTCCGTGAGTTCCTCGAGAATGATGACCGCGAGCGCTTCCCGTTGCGTCCTAAGGCAGAGTTCGGCGAGCGCAAGCTTTCGAAGGAATCGATTGCGACCGTGCTCCTGAGCTGCAAGCGCGGTCATTTCATCCAATCCGGCTCTGACATTGCCGGAGAGAATGAGACTCTGGGCGCGATCCCAGGAGAGGTCGAGCGAAGGGATGGATCTCACGACAGGCTGGCTCTCGAACTTAGCAACAGTTTGAGGTTGCTCCGGCGTAACTTCCTGAGTCTCGACTGGAGGCGGCTTGTCCGGCTCCTCCTTTCGCTTGTCCTTCAGAATATGGGCGACCATTCCCTGAATGCCCTCCAGTACTTCGCGAACTTCCTTCAGGCTCGGCGCGTCATTTGGTCCGAAAATGCGTTGCTCATCCATCAGCTTCATGAGAACGGCCATGCTTTCCCGCGCATCATTCAGTTGTGTGGAACGCGTTTCATAGAAATCACGCTTGGTGCTTTTTACAGCCGCCGACCACATTTCTCCCGTTACGCCACCGGCGGCCAGAAGCGCCTCGCGGTCCTCTTTCCGCTTGGCATTCAGGACCCCGTTGGCATCCCGCAGGTTTTCTTCGAAACCCGCTCTAATAGACTGCTGGAATTGGGGAAAACAATAATTCGGACCCGTGTCAGATCGCTTCGTTAGAGGGAGTTGGTTGAGAACAGCGGAAACTCTATCGTTGAGACCTTCGATCGGCGTCGCTCGGCTAGTGTAATCGCCGTCGTCTCCCGCAGGCAGCAATCCCCGATCCCAGAATCGCTCGATCAATCCGGTGATCAATCGAAGCCCTTCGGTAAAACCGGGCAGCTTGTGCAACTGGGTATTCGCTTCTGTAAACCAAGCGGCCAGCCGCATATGTTTAGACTGGCCCGCAATTGCGGCGCTGGTTAGCTCAAGAACGAGCGGCCAATCGGGTTCGATGGCTTCGCGTTCCCACACCCCGCCCCCGGCGTCTTGGGAATGCCGGGCTCTCTCGATTTCGAAGAGAGCTCTATCCGGCATTGCCGAACCTGCCGGCGAAGGCCCGGGAATGTCGGCGAGCAGCGTTTCGAGCAAGGAGATCTGACCTGCTGCAGCCATCGTTTCAGCTCAGGCCGACTAACACGCCCGTTGCTAGGCTGTAGCGCCTTTCTGCATGTCCCAGGACGTCTGAACTTGGCCTTTAGCCTGTCCGGTGGAGCGATCCTGCTGCGTGTAAACCCATTTAACTGCGCCGAAATTTAAGCCCAGGCTTTCAAGCGGAAACTCGCTATTGTCTTGCCCGCTTCCCTGCGGAGACACGCTGGATATGACGACGTTGGTCAAATCGATTTTCATGTATACCAATTTGCTTCCGCCAGCTCGGCACATCTCGATGGTCGCCGTCTTGATGTGCTTGCCGTTGCAGCAAGCCTCGTACAGCTTGGGCGACGCTTTGTCTAGCCCTTTCAGGAAGGTGAAATCCCCCATTTCAACCCGGCCGGAGGTTCCGCCCCCGAGTGAGCTGACCGTCTTGGACGTCGGCTGCGTGATGTGATGACTGAATGAAATAACTTCGATCCAGTCTTTATGTTTGTCGTCCGTACTCTCGCCATCGATTCCATCGAGTTTTAGAAACGTATCGAACATGCTGTTACTCTCCTTCCTTCACTCTAATAACGCGAGTTAGCGCGTCTTTTTTCACTCTTTCCAATTCACTGTTTCTGGGCAGGAACCTTTGCTACCAACCGTAATGAAACAGTCAATTCGTCTAACTGGAAGTGGGGCCGCAGGTACGCCACCGCCTCATACGATCCAGGCTTCCCGGCAACTTCTTTGATTTCAATCCGCGCGTCGCGCAGCGGGTAGGTGGCCTTCGCGTCCTGGTCCGCATTGTCGTCCAGCAAGACGTAATTCTTCACCCAGTCATTCAGGTCGGTTTGAAGTTTCGATTGCGAGGTGAACGCTCCCACTTTGTCGCGCATCATCACTTTCAGGAAATGAGCGAAGCGGGAGATAGCCAGTATATATTGCAACTGAGTGGAAAGGCGCGCGTTCGCCTTAGCGTCCGGATTGTAGTAGTCTTTCGGCTTTTGGCACGATTGCGTGCTGAAGAACACGGCTTTATCGCTATGCTTGTGATGGCACAGCGGGATGAAGCCAAGGTCCGCGAGTTCCTTCTCCCTCCGGTCCGTGATGGAGATTTCGGTTGGACACTTGATAGTCATCTCGCCGTCGGCTTCGAAGGTGTGAGTGGGAAGCCCTTCCACTAATCCGCCGCCTTCCACGCCGCGAATCGCGGCACACCATTCGTAATTCGAGAAAGCCTTGGTGATGCGCGTGGCCATTGCGTAGGCGGCGTTGCCCCACAGATATCGGTCGTGGTGCTGGCCGTCTACCTTTTCGTCGTAGTCGAACGCCTCGATAGTTTTGGAATCCTTGCCGTACGGATCCCGCAGAAGCATATGAGGCAGAGTAAGGCCGACGTAACGCGAATCCTCGCTCTCGCGGAAACTCTTCCAGCGCACGTAGAGATCGTTATCGAAACCCTTGGCCAGGTCGCGCGGAGCTTCCAGCTCTGTGAACGAGTCCCAGCCGAACATGGATGGCGCAGCCGCGCTGACAAACGGGGCGTGCGCGGCGGCCGCGACTCCGGATATCTTGCTGAGTATCGTCAGATCTTCCGGATTGCGGCCGAATTCGAAGTCGCCCACCAGCAGCCCGAAGGGATCGCCGCCAAGAGTGCCGTACTCTTCCTCGTAGATTTTTTTGAAGAGCGCGCTTTGGTCGAACTCCACGGCATTCTCGAGATCGTTCAACAGTTCCCGCTTGCTCAGGTTCAGAACCTTGATCTTAAGCATCGTGGACGTTTCGGTCTGGTCCACGAGGTAATGCAAACCGCGCCAGCTCGCTTCCAGCTTCTGAAACTTGGGATGATGCATGTACTGGTTGAGCTTCTCGGAGATCTGCTTGTCCAGATCGGCGATTCGTTCTGCGATGCCGGCGTCCGTGGTCCGGGCAGGGCGCATATGGCCCTTTTCGACGTCGTCTATATAAGCTTGCAGCCAGCTCTTGGCCTTTAACTTTTCCTCGTCGGTTTGGCCTAGCCTGGTTTCTTCCACCGTGCGGTCGAGAAGACTTTTCTCCGCGGCGGGGGCCGCCTGCTCCGCTTGAGGCGCCGGGGCCTGAGCGTTTCCTTCGGGCATTGTCAAGTATTCTCCCGGCGGTTGGCGCGTTGATATTCCTGCAGCTTTTCGTCCAGCAAATCGTTCCCGTCCAGCCTGCCGCGCAGGTTCGACAACTTGGTGCGCTGGTCGAGCAACTCCTTGAGTTCCGGTATCTTCTGGACCACGTTTTCGGGGTTGAAGTCGGAGAGCTTTTCGAAGTTCAGGACCGCGCTGGGAGCACTCTCCAGGTCTTTCAGAACCACTCGAGGTTTGATTTTCGCCATGACTTTATCGAAGTCGTCGCGATCGATCTTGATGAATTTTCGGTCTTTGGCTTTAGGAAGAGCTTGGCCCACAGGGAGGCTGCTATCCCGGTCTCCCGATAAATCCGCCAGGACGCCGACCACGAGCGGCAATTCTCTTTTCTCAATGGCACCGCCCGTCTCGACGTTATAAGTGATATGCACGCGAGGCTTGCGGACGCGCTTCAGGACGCTTTGAGTGCTTTCAAAAGGCATATGTCGGCGGCCATACTCCTGCCGCCATTTGGTGAGAGAATATCATAGCTCACAACGTTCCGTCCATCAAAATCGGCGTATTTGTTTTATCCACAGGAGAATGTCTCACTGTTGCGAAACCAAACGCGATTTCGACATTTGCCCGCTCCGATCTTCTTACCTCTGTTTCATCGCTTCGCGCAGAATGGTATTGATGCGCGTCTGATATCCGGTCCCCATCTGCTTTAGCCAGGCTACGATATCAACGTCAAGGCGGAGAGTGAGCCGCTGCTTGGGTTGTTCCTTGCGCGGGCGTCCCCGGCTTCGCTTCCAGCTTTCGTGCAATTCGGGGAAGGCCTCTTTGAATGGCTTCATCTCGGCGATATCGTCGTGGGTCAATTCCCTGACTTCGCCCTCGTGGTTAGTGAGACTTTTCTTCGCCATAAGTTTTAACCTCTCTTGAGTTTGCCTTGCGTAAGCTAATCACTCTGATGCCGTCTGCTATCGGCGTGAAACACATGACATGCAACCTCCGCCCAATTTGCCCTAGTGCAACAAAACGGCGTTCGGGATAGTCGCTACGCCGGTCTTCGGCGACCAAGGCCGTCGAGAAATCGAATTCGCTGGCCATTGTGAACGGCAGGCGGCGTTCTCTGCCGTTGTGCTGACTCTTGTTCGCATCGAACTCTATCCTCAACATTTATTGTATGCACAATAAAGAATGCCCGTTAAGAAATTCCCGCGATGCCGACCCCACTGATCAATGCGCCTCCGCTCCCTCCCGGCAGCTTACCCGCTTGCGGAAAACTGTCCAAAACGGCATAATGTCATATCGCTTGCCGGGGGATTCAGTATGTTCGAGCGCGGAATTCAAATGGCGGCTGTGCTTCTCGCGACGCTGGGCCTCGCGCCCGGGGCGGTGGCCGGGACGCTGGTCGTGATCATGCATTCCGAAAGCGCCGGATGGCGGTTCGATTCCGCCGAAAAGATATCCATCAACGGAAAGACCAAAATCCGCCTGGGCACGGCCGGACAGACCGAAGTGCGCGCCGACGATTATAAAAAACTTGCCGTCGAACCAATCGGAAGAATCGCTTTGCGGACTCACACGGGCGGGTTTCTGGCATACCGGAGTGGGACCGACTGGGCCCCGGTCGCTCCAGATGGCGCGTCGATCAAGGGTTCCGCCAGTTATGCAAGCTTGTGGTCGTCGGCCCGGTTGCAGCTTCAGAGCGATAAGGGTTCCAAAGGCGCAGACGTCAACGTGAGCGAAGTGTTTGCGATCCTGCCCGGCTCGGAGCCAAGCGAGGTCGCGGCCGAGTTTTTGATGGACGGAGCTAATTTCACGGGATTTGAAGAGCGCATGTCATTGCTTGTAGCCGTGGCGGGGACAGCCTCCGAACCGGCATCGTCAAAGCTTAAACTAATGCTGCTAGGGGCGATGGAGCCGGCGATCGCTCAAGCCAACGCGGGAATCACCAAATATTCGGAGATCGAACAAGGGCTGCGTTTCGCGGACGTTTCGCAGAAGGCGTTCCCGGCGGACGCCGAACAAAAGAATGCCCGCGACCAACTGCGCGGAAGGAAAGCCTGGCTTGATCGTCGGGCCGCCATCCTGCGAGCGTTTGGCGCCGGGGAACTTTGGGACCCGTTTATCGACAAATACGGCGAGTTCGAACGATTTGACAACTCCTTCGAACAGATTCGCGAATTGCGGGAGAAATCATTTCGCGAGAGCGCTGTTTTTCACTTGACGGAAGCCAAGCGCCTGCATCAGGAGAAACAGTATCTTCCGGCGCTGCGCGAGGTCAAGCTCGCACTCTTGCGCAATCCCAGCGATAAAGAAGCCGAGGGGTTGCTTGAGACCGTCCGGTTCGAGGAAGCTCGCGCCCATGCCGCTCTCGTCAAGCAGAAGCCGATCGATGTGAAATCCGCTCAGCAAAATCGAATCAATCGGAGCATCGCCTTCGCAGAGAGCGCCATAACAGAACGCAAGTGGGAGGAGGCAGAGTCCCAAATCGCGGCCGCCGAGGCTCTGGATAAGGATTCTCCCCGCATTCTACTGTTAAAGGCGAAGCTGTTTCAGGCGCGGAAAGAATATCCAAGAGCCCTCGAGACGCTGAATAATTACGACCGGGTGGTCAATGCGGAGAACGACATCCTGCAAGGTCAAGACCTGCGCAACAAAATCCTAGTGGAGCTGAAGAAGGATACGGAGAATCGCACGGCTGAGATCACCCAGGCGGAAGCCGTCGGGGACTACGCCAAAGCGACGCAGGCGGCCCGATCCGGCGTGCAGATGAACCCGGAAGATACCTACTTTCTCTACCATGCCGGATTTAACTCCGCGATTCTACGGAACGAAAAAGACGCAGCCGATTTTCTGAGCCGCTATTTGAAAAATTCGCTGTCTCTCAATGCCGACGCCAAACAGCGAGCCGACGTTTTTGGCGTTCTCCCGATCGTCTCCGCCAAACCAACCGAGCCGAAGGGCAAGCCGAACTGGTTCAGCGGATACAATTCGCAGTCCTTTTACTGCCCCGTGAGTCTCATGCCCAATGCCAAGCCGGTCGAGGTTCGCTCTTCGCGCAAACAGACCACGACCTTTGAGTGGAGAAACGGTTTGCTCGCCTCCGTGGACACGGTGACCGCGGCCCCGGGCGAGACGAACTCCAAGATTTACTTCGATTATTTCCCGAATGGGAAAGCCGTGAGGCGCATCGGGACCGAGCCGTTCGCCAAAGAGAAAGAGGAGCCCCCGGCACCCAAACTCACACCCGAAGGCACCGTCGGCACCGGAGCGGGGACCTACTTCGCGCTGTTCAATCATCCGACCTTGAATCCCTACATGGTGGAACGGCTGACCGGCAAGCGCGTGGCTACCGTGGTTGCGGGGAATCCCTATTTCCACCCGTTCGTGTGGACCGGCATTCACACGTTTATCGCCGAATACGACGCTACTGGCCGTCTTCGCTCGGCTAAGGAAATCCAGGTGAAAGGCGGGGCGCCGCACGCGTTCGACTTCGAATGGCAAGGGACTCGCCTCGTCGCGATCACGGAGCGCGGCACCGGAGAGTATCGCCGCGAAATGCACTATGCCGGCGAACGCATCACCGGAGAAACTGTGCATTTCCAAGGAAAGAGCAGTAAGATCGACTACAAATACGATGGCGACCGGCTAGCCGAGGCTGTCTGCGAGAATGATGCCTCCATCGACGGGCGCAACCGGCGCGTCCTGTTTCGCGAGTAGGAAATGCCGATGCGTCTAACGTGTATTATCGGAATCGCGGCTTTCGCGGCCGTGACAGCCGTCGCGCAGAAGGTGTTCGAACCGCCCCATCTCGGGGGCGAGAGGCAGGTGAAGGCGCAGCAGGCCTTGACGCCTTCCACCGATCCCGCAGCGCTGTATAGCAGCCGCCACGAAGCTGCTGTCGCGGCTCTCAAGGCTGCAAATCAAGCGGCCTCGAAGAAGGCGAGCAAGGACCGTGTAATCAATCTGCTGCTGATCGCGGCAAAGCGGGACCCCGCTTACGGAAAGGCTCTTTACAATCTGGGTTTGATCTGCGCAATGAGCGAGCGATGGGACGACTCTATCGCTTTCTATAAAGAGGTGTCGCAGGTGGACCATGACCCCGAAATCGCGAAACTGGCAGCCAGCGAATTGGAGCGAGTCCAACTGTTGGCGTCGCTCGAATCGACGGCGGAAGGAAAACGCCGACGCCTGTTCGACACGGACTTTCTGGAAGTGTTGAAGAACTCCCAAGACAGTGTTTTGGCCTTGGAGTCTTTAAAGCGGCTGACCAAGAAGGACGCCTCGCGGTGGGAGGCGCAAGCGCTGAGAGGCACTCTCGAAGCTTCCCTGGGGCATTACGCCGAAAGCTCAAAGGCGCTCGACGCGGCCAGCCGTCTTGCTCCCGCCGCCCGCCGTTCGGCGCTGCTCTCGTCGGCGGAGCTAGCCAAACGCGAGGCTATGTTCGAGGATCTTCTTGCCAACGCCGATCTCACGTGGGAAAAGCAGGAGTACGAGCCGGCCGCCAAGCTTTACGCCAGCGCATGGGAGCTGAGTCCTGGCCGCGCGCAGGTGGGGATGCAGTCGGCCACCGCTTTCCTCATGGCCGACCAGATTCCGCTGGCCGTTCAGACGCTCGCGCGTCTCCGGCAAATCGGTCCTCCCGAATACAGCCAGAAAGCGGCTGCGATGTTGAAGGAGTTAAGCGCGATCTCAAGCGATGCAACCCGCATGGGGACGGGCGAAGGAACCGGTCCTGCGGAAGCTCCGATTCCAGATTTGGCGAAACACATCGCAAAATTGGTAGGCGATCTAACTTCACCTCAGATGAGACTTGCCGTTAAACCAGCACCGGCGCTGCTGGAAGACGCCACCCCATTTATCAGCTTGGGCGACAGAGACACCGATTTAAGCGCACCCGAAGTTGGCTATTTATCCACCGAGAGTATTTTTGCCTTATACCGAAAAAATGTCGAAGTCGCCGCGCCTGCTCAGCCTCCCACGGAGACGCCCGCGCCAGTGGTTCCACCTGAAGTGGAGCAGCCCGCCGCGCCTCCTCCAGCACGTCCCGTTAAGCCCATGCCGCGTCCGGAACCGCTGTCTTCGGCTGGCGGCGTTCCAGTAACCAGTCAGCCACCGGGCGCAATCGCCATCTTCGATAACGACCCGTCCACTGCCTGCACCACTCCCTGCCAAGCGCCCTTGCGATCGGGACGCCACGACATGAAAGCGAGCTTGGCCGGATACCGCGAGGTTCTCAAGATACTCAATGTGGAGCGGAACATGTCTACGCCACCCCTCGACTGGGTTTTCGAACCCAAGCAAGGGATCGCTTACATCACGAGCGGGCAGCCTGGGTCGGCCATCTATGTGGACGGCCAGAAGACAGACAAGGTCACGCCGGCCAGAATCACTCTAAAGGAAGGCGAGCACATAATTGGCGTCCAGTTTGAAGGCGCGATTGTCGAGAAGGTGCAATCGATCAAGGACGGCGATGGAGTCCAGCTTTCGCTAGGCAGCAAACCTTGATGCGAGCAGCCGGGTTGCTTCTGTTTGGAACTTTGGCATGGGCCGCCGCTCCCGACCTCGTGATCCAAGTGGTGCGCGGCAGCGGTGCCAACAACAACGCTGTTTTAGGGAATTCGGCGTCGCCCGTGGTGCGAGTAATGAACTCGGCTGGAATGCCCGTGCCTGGGGTGTTGGTCGTTTTCACCGCGCCGGCGGCGGGTCCATCGGTGGATTTCGCCGGCGAAGGCCCGATAGCGCAAGCGCTTACTGACGATTCGGGCACGGTGGCGGCTCCTCGCGTAAGGCCGGTGATCGGGGACGGGCAAGTGGAGATCCGGGTTCTGGCGGTGAAAGACGGGAAATCTGCGAACGCTTCCATTTTGCAGATGAACCTGGGCGTGGAGAATCGATCAGACTCGCAGGAGGGCATGGAAATTTCGGCAGTGCCGTTGCTCGATCCAGGACCGCAGTCCGCTTCGAAACCTGGCGGGCGAAGACGCTTTCGCTTTCGCGTGGAAAACGGGACAGGGAAGCCCATCGGCGGAGTGCCGGTGCAGCTTACGGTTCAAGCGATCAAGCGTTCAGGAAAGGCCGAGGACCTCGACCGGTTCCAGGAAGTGTCAGCGGCGGATGGAACAGTATTGATCATTGTCGATAGGAATACGGGGCGGAGTCCAATTGAGATTACCGCGGCGGCTACCCTGAACAATCACCGCGCCACTCGGTACTTCACTTTCGAGGAGTGAATTTTCAACGGATTACTCGGAACCGCGCTCCTGCGTATTGAGCATGCCGAACACCCAGAAAAGCGTCGTGTTTCTACCTCCGATCGCAAGGGGTTTTTGGACAGGGGGGGAAAGCGCATCGGGCTCTATGCCCGTGTCTGGCCTTAGTGGCCAGCGGCCTCAACTTCCAGATAGCCCGTCATCCAGGAGCGACCGGGAGCATGCAAAGGTCTTCGTGCTTGCTGAGCCGTTGATTTTTGCTTCTTGGGTGTCTAAGGTAGAGGAGACCGCCAACGATTTTCCACTGGGGGTTGCATGCTTTCGGCCCCACAATCCGCAGCGCTACGGTACGTAGAGGCGACGGCGGACGCAAGAGAGTCCGACTCGCTTCGATCCATAGTTGGCATCTTCGAACGCGCAGGCTATGGACTGGGAACGTACCACGCAGTAGTTGAATTGGTCCGGCAACACGCCCGGATCGCGCTCCACTTCCATCCCGATCGGCTTGGTTATGAGGCAGCCAGTGTGGCTGAGCGTCTTCTCAGGGACGGTGTGTACCGAAATCAGTTCGAAACCGGACTCTCGGGCGGGAGCCCGACGGCTTTTCCGGCCGGCGAGCGGGATATGTGGGAGCGTACGTTGTTTGGAGGAGCGTATCACGCCGAGGGCGTATTGGCTTCAGAGCGCCCCAAATACGGATCACTCGAGCTGGTTCGACTCCCTGACGGGCCGGCGCCGCGGTTCGGATCGTGTTATTTCGTCCTCCGTGACGTGGGCGCACGGACTTCCATTACATTCATGGGCAGCGAACACCCGCAGGCCAGTGATCGCTCGGGCACCCTGGCGAAACCCCATAGCGTCATGGCGGCACTGCTTTCCGAAATTGAGAACGGCGGTATGGCTGCACCTGACTGGCCTCCGTTTCGTGCGCCGACACTTGGCGTTCCGGGCATTACCGTGGGCCGGTTCTGCGATCTTGGCAAGAGTTTGTGCAACCCTCGGCCGAACCCGTCGAGTGGCGAGCCAGGACGTGTGTTAGATACGGGAGTGGAGGCCCAAGTTCACGGCCCCGTCGTACTAAACCGAGATGTTGAGTTGTTGGTGGCGGACCCGGCTTTCGAGGGCACGGCTACAGGGCGAATGCTGAACGAACTCGCGGATAAGTACGGATTTGAGTTGCAGTGGCATTGTGGATTCCGGCTCTCGGTTCGCGACGTACCAGATGACTTTCGCGGACCGGCGATGCCAAGGTTCGCGCAGCGCGTCGCCGGCCCGAGCGGGGTTGTGGACGCTGTGCTGATCGGACAAGCCGCAGCCTCGCTACACCACAACCCAGGGCAGTGGAGCGAGTGGGGCGATTACTGGGATGTGCTCCGGCTGCTCAGACAACTCTGGCACGTGATGGTACACTTCGGCGGCCGGATTCAACATTGAAGTCCCGTTCCCCGAGTCCCCACCAAAACCCGGGATCCGGTTCGGTGATCCGTATCGCACGGCATGGTTCGATGTGCCGCCTTATTCCGTCCGACTGGTCGGCTAACCGGAAGTTGGCCCCTTTTGCCCGGCAGAACAAGGACCGCGTGGCGCGGCCAAGTTTCCCAGGCGCAGTCAAATGGCCCCTGGTGACACGACAGCTCTACCCCATGACACAAGTATCGGGTGAATGCCTTAACGGGCAGTTTTGACCAATGGAGGAGTGACCCCAATCAGCACACAGTCGAACGGATCCTGGTCGATCGGCGGGAGATTGAAACCTCGGCCATGTGCTCGGGCCGCAGTGGCAGAGGAATCGCGTCGAAATCGGAAATAGCTGCATTCCACCAAGCGCGAGGATCGCACCTCCCAGTGCGTGATCACGCTTAAAACGTTTGGACCAGACACGATCGCTTCCCGAATTGCGGCAGACAGACTCTCGGGGCTTATCATTGCCTCAGCACGACACTTGTATCGAGCAGGTACCTTAAGCACCGCCATCGAGAGAACGGTCTAGGTCGATGGGATCATCCCGCCCCGGCAAGAGCTGAATTCGGTCCCGCATACTTCCAAAGGGACCTTGCGTCGTTCGGGAGAAGGTGGGGCGAACTGGGCTCGCGCAACTGCACGCTGATGTAGTCTTCTCCACCTCCGGCCCGGGCTACTTCGGCGGAATAGCCCGTTCCAGCGTTTCCCGAATGAAGCGAGTGTAGGGAATGCCACGCACTTTCGCTTGCGCCTTCACTGCTGCCAGCAGCGGTTTCGGTACGCGCATATTTATCTGATCGTCCTTCTTCTCAAATTCACACTTTGCCGGTTTGAACTGCAAGAAATCGCGGCCCGACAGGTCGTGAGCCAAAAGGCATCGCTTGTTTATCCGTTTTCAGCCGTGGAACTTTCTTCTTCATAAGCAGCAACCTCCTTCGCACTTTGCCCAGTTCCCTTCATCCCTAATCGAACCCGCTGATCCCGCATGAACTAAACCCGGCTGGGTGAAGGGAAGGTCATGGCATGGTTCATTTCTCTGTTCGAGAACGATCTCCGTCTGGATATATACTCGACAAAGCGCATGAAAAACCTCCAGCGAGTTGTGTGGGCCAAGGGAATGCTGCTCACTCCGCAACACTTTCAATCCCATTCCAATTTTGTCGAAGACACCTTGCATTTCCGCTTCACCAGCTCCTGCTACGCCAATTGGGGCGTAATCGAATTTGCCTGCGACGAAGAAGAACTGGTAAACGGACATTTCAAGCTGAAGGGTTTTAAAGGCGTCTTGGCGGAAGGCGCGCTCTTGAACTGCGCGATCGACCCTGCGCCTCCCTCCCGCCCGATTGAAAAGCATTTTCCCGCGAATGAAGACCTGCTCGATGTCTATCTCGCCATTCCAGAACGAGTGGAAGGGCAAAACGTTCGCATCGACGACGAAGATACCAGCGCGAGAGTGCGGTACACCGCCAAGGTAAAAGACATTCGCGACGAAAATGGACTGGACGAAGACAAGCCCGTTCAGTTCGCGCAACGCAACATGAGCGTGCTGTTCGGCAAGCAGAACCTGGATGGCTACGCCCGGCTCCGGATCGCGCAGATTATGAAAACCGCGAACGGAGCTTACGCCCTGAATCCCGATTTCATCCCCCCGCTGTTAAACGTGGGCGCTAGCAGGACTCTTCTTAATCTGGTCAAACGCCAGATCGAGGTTCTGGGGACCAAGAGCGAATCCCTGTCCAGCACGCGCCGGATGCGCGGGAAAACTCTGGCCGACTTCAACGTGTCCGAGACCGGAAGCTTTTGGCTCCTGCACACGATCAATACGTTTCTGCCGGAGCTTAAGCATATCCATGACGTGCGCCGCGGCCACCCGGAGCCGCTGTACGTGGCGCTTTTAAAGCTGGCTGGCGCTCTTTCCACGTTCTCGCTGGAAAGCGACGCGCGCAATCTTCCAGCCTACGATCACGATAATCCGGGCCCGTGCTTCTCCGCGCTGGATCTGCGCATTCGCGATCTGCTGGAGACGGTGATCCCGTCGAAATGCATTTCCATTCCGCTCAAGCAGAATCAGCAGCGCATCTGGACGGGAACGGTCGCCAACGACGACTGGCTAAAGAATTCGCAGATGGTTCTCGCCATCGCCGCCGGACCCGAGATGGGCGTGGACGACGTGATTCAAAAAGTTCCGCGCCTGGTCCGGCTTGCGCCCCCGGACGAGATGAATCGACTGATTAATCTGGCTCTGCCGGCGCTATTGCTGAAGCATACGCCTCCGCCCTCGGTGGTTCCTTACCGTTTGGAGAATCAATACTTCATGGTGAATCAGACAGGGCGGCTGTGGGATGGAATCGTAAAGTCTAGAAATGTGAGCCTATTTATTCCGCCGGACATAACAGGCGCGCGGCCAGAGCTCTTCATCGTGCTGCCCTGACTGTCCAGCAGTTAGGAGAGAGCTTGCGATTTCAGGTCCCACTCAGGCGCATCCCCAGAGTCCGGCGAATGCGTCACGGTAGCCGCAATCTTCCAGCGCTGACCGCATTCGCGATTCTCAGCATCGTTTGCATCTGTCTCTGGTTCGCCAGATCCGGACTCTTCGTCTCCTTCACCGGTGACGATCTCATGAACATCTTCCAGGCCGGTCGACAGCCGTTCTCCCGCACACTGCTTGACAACATCCTGTATTTCAGCGCCGGGTACCGCCCTATGGGCACTCTGGTCTACCGCGTTATGTACGGGCTTTTCGGCCTCAACACTCTTGCTTACCGATGGGTATGTTACGGGTTGATTCTGACCAATCTCTACATCTTGTATTTAGCTGCAAGGAGACTCGTTACAAGAGACGGAGCCATCTTAGCCGCATTAATTCTCTCCTACAACGCGGCCTTCGTGGATCTCTACTACAACTTCGGGACAATTTACGACCTGCTTTGTTTCAGCTTCTACCTCTCGGCTCTCGGTCTCTACATTCATGTAAGGAAAAGCGGAGCGTTTCTTAGCGCCAGTAGCTTGGCCGGGCTGCTGCTTCTCTATATATGCGCCCTGAACTCCAAGGAGATGGCGGTTACCCTGCCGCTCATCCTGATCGTCTATGAAATAACGTTCAAGCCTTTCTCGCTTGCTTGGCTACGCTGGAGACCGGCCTTGATCTGCGTTCTTATCACTTTGCCCTATGTGCTTGGGAAGCTCTCGTCGGGCAGTCCGCTGACTGGCAACGACGCATACAGGCTGCACCTCGGAGTTCGGACCTACTTGCGCGCCATGGGCCATTACCTGGAGCTGTTCGCGTACCTTTCGCCAGGCACTCTGGGCGTGTCGGGGGCCCTAACCACGCTGATCGCCTTAGCGCTGATCGTTGTGATCGCCCGGCAACGCTCCCTTTTGTTCCTGTGGTTCTTCATCGTCCTCACGCCACTTCCGATCGCCTTCGTAGGGCAACGGACCGGGTACGCAATGTACATCCCAAGTTTTGGAATTGCTCTATTCCTGGCAGTTATCGTGGTTCGCTTGCGACGAGAATTCGCACTGCACATCGCAAGAGCCGGCAGTCTTTCCTCTGGAACCGCACGTGTCTTGAACGCAGACACATTCTTGTTGTGTCTCCTATTGCTGATTGCCTTCCACCTATCGAATCCGTTACCCGGTTTGGGCCTTACGGAAAGAGCGATCCAATCTACTCTTGCCCAGCTCCCAGTTGTTGAGCGCTCTATTCCGAACAAGTCGCGCGTACTCTTTATGGACGATCCGTTTCCGGTGGAGGGCTACGATCTCTTATATCTAGTGAGCCTCCTGTACCGCGCCTCGGACCTGGTTGTGGATCGCGCGAAGATCATGTCTCCTAAGCCAACCCCTGAACGTATCAATTCGTACGATTACGTGTTCGCGCTGGCCGGGGACCGCTGGAGCCTGCAACCCAAGAGTGGTCCCCCGGCCAAGCCTTAATCACCAGCCCACCATGCAATCTTTATGTAGCCTTACCGGGACAATTGACCTCTCGTCTATTCGGCGCGCAGCGCGTCTACCGGATTGAGAGATGCCGCCCGGCGGGCGGGGATGTAGCTGGCCAGGAGCGCTGAAACACCGAGCACTCCAATGACGGCGGCCAGCGTCGGGACGTCCCACGCTTCGACGCCAAACAGCAGCCCGCGGATCAGAGTTGCCGCAGCCACCGAGCACACCAGGCCAATGACAATTCCAATGCCGGCCAAACGCATGGCCTCTTTCAAAATGAGCCGATACACCGAACTGCTCGCCGCGCCCAGCGCCATGCGCACTCCAATCTCACGAGTTCTTTGACTCACTGAATAGGCCACCACTCCGTACAGCCCAACCACTCCTAACAGCAACGCCAATATGGCGAAGCCTCCCACTAACCACGCTGAGGAGCGGTGCAGATAGGCCGACGGCGACTCGTTGATTCTCTCGTTCATGGTCTTTCCCGGAGATATAAGAATGTCGCGGTCCATCTCATGGATGGCGACGGCGAGTGCCGGAAAGAGCGACTGCTCGGCTTGCGACGTGCGAACCACAAGAGCGAAATTGTTAGCCGGGTCCTGGTTAAAAGGGAGATACTCGGCTGGCCACGTCTCTGTATCCAGCGGGCCTTCACGAATATCCTGCACGATGCCAACAATCTCCCTAACCGACTTCGGTGACAAGCTGGTATCGGCGATCTTCTTGCCGAGAGGATCTTCACCGGGGAAATATTGTTTTGCCAACGCCTGGTTAATGATCACCACGTGAGGCTTCGTTGCATCCTCCGCCTCGGTGAAATAACGTCCGCGCAGCAGCTTCGCCTGCAATGTCCCAAAATAACCGGCGCTCGCATCCCGCTGGTTTACTTCATTGTGCTCGCCGTGATACGGCCGGCCCACGAACCTGATCCAATCCGTGTTGCCATTGCCGCTCACCGGCAGCCGGCTGGAGATGCCTACCGACTTTACTCCCGGCAAACTCTCGACGCGGCTCACGATCTGCCGCTCCAGGGCGATGGCCTGCTCGTCCTTTCCATAGCTGGCTTTCGGGGCCGAGACAAATAGCGTGGCCAGATGTTCAGGCTGCATCCCAATCTCCACATGCAGCAGCCGGTAGAGGCTCTTGCCGAGCAGTCCGGCCCCTACCAACAGGACCATCGCGGTAGCCAGCTCCACAATCACCAGCTTGGAACCGATGCGGCTCCACGTATTTCCCGCCGAGCCGCGGCTGCCTTCGGCCAGTCCTTCGCGTATCCGAGGCAAAGATAAGCGCAAGCCGGGAGTGACCGAGAACAGCACCGCTGCCATCAATGAGATGGAACCTGCAAAAGCCAACACCCGGACATTCAGTCCGAGGCCCAGCAGGTACGGCATGCGGTCCATAAATTCTGTTGAAATGAGCTTGGTCAGAAGCTGCATAACCCAATGAGCGGACACCAAGCCGGCCGTGCTGCCGACCGCTACCAGAACCAGCCCCTCGGTCACAAACTGGCTGAATAATCGAACGGACGATCCGCCCAGCGCGCTCCGGACTGCGATCTCGCGCTTCCGGCTCTCAGACCGGACCAACAGCAGACTCGCTGCATTCACGCTTGCGATCAACAGCAGCAGCCCGGCTCCGCTCAACAGCACTAAGAGTATGGGCCGGATATTTCCAACGATCACCTCGCTCAGAGGCGCCACGGCTGCTCCTTGACCACGATTGGAATCCGGATATTGCTTTTCCAGTTGGCGGGCGATCAGCTGCATGTCAGCTAGTGCACTTTGAACGGATACGCCGTCTTTCAGCCGCGCTACACCGTAGAGACCGTGGCAGCTTCGCCTCAAGTCACAAGACCCCGCGGCGTGGAGACCGCTCCAGTACTCCACCGTGCCTGTGGGAGCGAAATGAAAGTCTTGGGGAAGGACACCGATGATCGTATTCGGCTTGCCATCCAGCGTTACGGCCTTTCCCAGCACGTCTCTTTTCCCGCCGTAGCGCTGCTGCCAGACGCCGTAGCTCAAGATGACGGTGCGGGGTGCGGCCGACAAATCCTCGCCAGCATAGAAATCGCGTCCAAGCACCGGGACAATTCCAAGCGTGCGGAAAAAGCCGTCACTCACGCGAGCTCCATATGCTCGTTCGGTTCCTGCGGGGGTGCTAAGCATAAAGCCGCTGCCTTGGTAGGCATCCATCGAGCTAAACACTTTATTGAGCTTTTTCCAGTCGAGGTAGTCGGGATAGGAAAGATTGCTTTGCGGAAACAAAGGGACACTCTCAAACACCCCTACCAGCCGCCCGGGATTTCGATAGGGCAGCGGCTTGAGCAAAGCCGCATCGACAAAGGCGAAAATAGACACGCTCGCGCACATGCCGAGGGCGAGCATGGCAATGGCGGTGCACGTGAATCCGGGGTTGTTTCGCAACTGCCGGATCGCAAAGCGAACATCCTGGTGCAGGTTGTCAAGCAAGTTCAGTCCCCGCATATCCCGACACTCCTCCTTCTTTTGTTCGAAGCCTTCGATGGACCGCAGCGCGGCAAGACGAGCCTCTTCGCGAGTCATGCCTGCAGCGATGTCCTCTTCAATCTGGCGTTCCACGTGATACCGCAGTTCTTCGTCGAGTTCCCGATCAACTCTCGTGCGCGAGAAAAGCGATCTTAGCCGGAGACGGAGCATGCTGGCCAGGCGCATTCAGACCTCTCCTACAATCAGCGAGATGGCCGTCGCCAGACGCTCCCACTGCGCGGCTTCCTGCTTCAGGGCCTGCCGTCCGGCCTTGGTCAGCGTGTAGTATTTGGCTCGCCGATTGTTCTCGCTGACAGCCCATTCGGAGCTGACCCAGCCGTTCTGTTCGAGTTTGTGAAGACAGGGGTAGAGCGCGCCTTGACCCACCTGTAGAACCTCTCGGGACATCTGCCGAATGCGCTGCGCTATGGCCCAGCCGTGCATGGGTTCGAGCGCAAGTATTTTTAAAACGAGCAGATCCAGCGTGCCTTGCACGAGATCGGTAGGCTTGCTCAGGATGGTCTCCTCTCAGTAACTGACAATAGAGTACGCCGGTTTATGAAAAAAGGCAAGAACTGCTCGGGAGGCCGATTTGGCCTTTAAGATGGGCGAGGACTGAGTCCAACATTCGTGCAGTTATTTAAACGCATAGTTCGCGCCAACCGTGAGCTGGAAGCTATTCTTCTTAAAACCCGGAGGCGGGTTATTCAAGAAGCTGTCGAAAGCCGCGAACGATACGCCCAGGCGCTTGTAGACCGGCACAGTCAACGAGGCATTGCCGTCCGCGAAGAAAGCCTTTGCGTAATTCCAGGCGGGCCTGACTCCTGCTTGTTCCGTCAGTACGATGCCGCGCCAGAACGTTTGACTGTAACTCTCTCCGAACCTCGATCCAATCAGGCGGTGATTCAGCGTTGAATTGGAGAACTGCTGGTCTATGAATCCCACGCTCGCTCGGGCTTCGAGTTCCTTGCGCTCGGTTTTAATGACCACCACGCCGAGACCGCCGCCGTAGGATTGCATGAATTTGAGGCCCTGGTTGGAATTATGCTCCCAGGCGGCTCCTCCGAACGCAAACAGGCGAGGCCTAAAAAAGTAGTCTTGCACCAGGTTGCTCTGCAGCACGGCGATGGTGACGTCGGGCGCTCCGGGCGTCGTGACCTTCCCGTAAATCTGGTTGAAGTCGAAGATCGTGCGGCTGCGCAGCCGCAGCCAGTTTTCCGATGGATCGGAGCGCGCCAGATTGACTCCGGAACTCAGCGTAGTGCTGTTCTGCGTCGATTCAGAAAGAACCAGGCCGAAGCGCGCGCCGCCTTTCCAGCCTTGCAATACGCCCTGGTGTTCGATGGCCTTTTCGAAGGATTTCTCATCGATCACGTTCGCCACGCGGCTGACCGCCATGGTTTGGGGTGCTGCTTGCGGCGCGGCGCTAATCGCCAGCTTTTGATCCGTCATCGTCAGCGTGCCGCGCGGCACGTTCTCCGCATCCGCGCTGTTCCGGAGCGGCAGCGCCTTCGGAACAGCAGCGAATCGACCTGCTGACCGGAGTTCCTGGATCTTGCTCCACTCCACCGTAAGCAAGCCGGCCATATCGCTCTTGAAGACGACTTTCGCCGCGTCCGCGCTTTTCAATTCGCCAACCAGCTTGTCTCCGTTCACGAAGATCAGCACGTCAGAACCTGGCTTGGTTTGCGCGTACATGCAGGCTGCCGCCGCCAATAATAAGACGCACCTCAATCCACTGGGACGGCTTGGAAGCATTCGAAACTCCTGTATTCGGCTAAGTGTCAGGCGCAAATCATAGATCTTAACATTTGCCCGGCTGCAACGAGTCGGCGGTGAATGTCACTCCAGGCAGAAGAGTTTCTAAAGTACGCGACTTTGCCTGGAGCACACTATGACATCCTTTCGACGTTTGTATCTTGACGGGCGCCTCATCCTGAGTCTTTCGATCGCTGGTTTCGTTGGGCAGCTTCTCCTCGTTCCAAGTGCTGCCGCACAAGATCAATATTATCGACTCCAGTTGAAACACGGCGGCCAATACCTGGATTCCGATCACTGCTCGGCCACGATCGGCCTGAACCCTGGCTCTGATTGGGAGAAGGGAGCGTGCCAACTATGGCGGCTGGTTCCTGCAGGCGGCGGCTGGAGCAGACTCCAGTTGAAACATGGCGGGCAATACCTGGATTCCGATCACTGCTCGGTCAAAATTGGTTTAAATCCTGGCTCGGACTGGGAGAGCGGCGCGTGTCAATTGTGGCGATTGGTCCCGGTGGGCGGTGGCTGGAGCAGGCTCCAGTTGAAGCACGGTGGTCAATATTTGGATGCCGATCATTGCGGGCCCAAAATTAGTCTGAATGCGGGTTCTGATTGGGAGAATGGCGCGTGTCAGCTATGGCGCATGGTTCCAGTGGGCGGCGGCCAGAGGATTGATTAACGATTAACAAGCGGCCGCAGGTTGAGCAACCTGTTCTACAGTTTTATCGGGGTTGCCGGTTTTGCGAAACGAACCCAAATCCGGGGCGGCCGTCTTGAACTCCGGGGTTTGAACCGGTTGAGTAAACGCCTTGGCTTGGCCGGGAGGGGCGTTGACATAGTTCGCGATGGCTCGATTGAATTGCGTCTGATGTTCGTTGGCCTGCTGGCTCCTGGATTTGATGAATTCGGAATGGGCCTTGTAGTAGGTGCGTTCGGCTGCGGCGGCGTAGCGCATGATGAGGGCGAGTTGGGCGGAGACGGGTTCGCCGGCGATGCATCGGTCTAGCAGGTCGGCTTCGATGTTCTGAATGCGGCCGAGCTTCCAGCGGGCTTGGGCCATGAGGCCGACAAGGAGGCCTTCATGCTCGGTGGAGGGCTGCATCTCGACGGCGATGCGCTCGATCAGGGAATCGAAGTTGTCGGGATCTTCGTCGGCGAGGATGGAGAAGCCAGAGGAGAGTCCATGAGTGCGGGCGTTCTGGCTGGAGGCGGATTTGCCGGCGTCCGTGACAGGGCCGGTGCTTGCTTGCGCGTTCTCGCGATTGGAAGTGGCTTGTGCTTGGGAGGTCATTCTGATTTGAATATAGGGGCGGTGTCAAGGGAATTGGTGGGGAATTCGGGAAAGGTGGAGGGTAAGAGGCTTGTTTTCAGTGAAAGAATTTTGGAGATTTATGGTACTGGGTCTTTTCGAGCCGCCTGGAAAGGCGGCTGCAGCCAGGATTGGCTGCCCCACGGTTATGTTAAGCGCTGAGTGATCGCTTTGGATTTTTTAAACGCTGCCTGCGCCTCTGCTAGCTTGCCTTGCGCCTTAAACACCCCGCCCATGCGGCTGTGCGCCACAGCCAAAGCCCGTTGCCAACCCGCGTTGCTTAGGTCTTGCTCCGCTAAGCCCTGGCAGATCGCCAAACACTTTTCAAATGCCGTCTGGGCCTCCGCCAGCTTGCCTTGCGCCTCCAACACCCCGCCCATGCGGCTGTGCGCTGCCGCCAAATCCCGTTGCCAGCCCGCGTTGCTTGGGTCTTGCTCCGCTAGTCGCTGGCTGATCTCCAAATCCTTTTCAAACGCCGTCTGGGCCTCCGCCAGCTTGCCTTGCGCCTCCAACACCCCGCCCACCCGGTTGTGCGCCACAGCCAAAGCCCGTTGCCAACCCGCGTTGCTTGGGTCCTGCTCCGCTAAGCGCTGGCTCATTGCCAAATGCTTTTCAAACGACGTCTGCGCTGCCGCCAGCTTGCCTTGCGCCTCGAACACCCCGCCCACCCGGTTGTGCGCCACAGCCAATCCGCGTTCCCAGCCCGCGTTGCTCGGGTTTTGCTCTGCTAAGCGCTGGCTCATTGCCAAATATTTTTCAAACGCCGCCTGCGCCTCAGCCAGCTTGCCTTGCGCTTCGAACACCCCGCCAACCCGGCTGTGCGCGACCGCTAAATCCCGTTGGCGGCCAGCGTTGCTCGGGTGTTGTTCCGCTAAGCGCTGGCTGATCGCTAGATATTTTTCGAACGCTGATTGCGCCTCCGCCAGCTTGCCTTGTGCTTCCAAAGCATCGCCCAATAGAGCCTGAGCCTCAGCTTCGGCCGATGGGTCGGCTAGGGACCTAGCCAAGTCGAGAATGATGCCGGCCATGTCTGCTAGTTGTGAGGCTTCGCCTCGACTTACGCGGGTCCATGCGGTCACGAGTAGGACACATACCCGCGTGCGGCCCTGCACCAGCCGAGAATCATCGAGTTCTCGGAGCGCCGCCGCCAAAGCGTAGCGTTCCTCCGGTCGCGCGGTGCGGGACCAGTCACGCTCCAGCTTCTCCAATTCATTGGCACCGCGCTCCGGATCGCCGCACAGCAGGTGATACATCCACTCAACGCGTCCAGCTTGCGTGAGATTATCCGCGAAATAAGCCGCGGCCCGAGTTCCCAGTATGCGGAAGCGGGCGGGCTCGTCCGCCGCCATCTGTTTGCGAAGCGCCAGCCTAGATGCCTCGTGAACATTCACTGCGTTGGTGCCTCGGGCCGGGAATGGCTCTATGATCTTCAGCTTGCGCAGGCGGTCGAGCTGAACGGAGCTTTCCTGCTGGGGAATTTCAAGCAGGGCGGCGAGGATGGCTTCATCGCACCAGTGCGGAATGGCGGCGGCTTCGAGGGCGGTCTTGAGAGCAGCGCGTTCGGCGTCGGGCAGCGCGGGATATGCGAGGTCCACCGTGGCTAGCGCCAGCTTCCCAGGATTATCTTGGGCTTCCTGAAGGACGCGCAGTTGTTCAGCAAGATCCATGGCTAGCTCCTGGCTCCGAAGAGTTGGGCCAAAACTCTGGCCCTGCCGTCACACAAATGGTGCACTAGGCGGACGTCCTCGAGCGTGGCTTCGCCCGGCTTGTTCTGCTGACCGAAAAGAAACCATTCCTCCGGGGGCGGTGGTTGGAGCACGAGGCAGATTGCGTCGGTCGATTTCGGCACCTTTTGCCCGACGATGACCACGCGCAGCCAAGCGGCGCGAATTAATGTGGGCAGCAGTTGCTTCTCCACCCATTCGCTGGCTTCGCCTGCGGCCTCGTAGGTATCGAACACCAATAGCGTAGGCCGGGCACGCTGCTTGAGCGCGTCAAGGATGTGGCCGAGGCGTTCGTTCAGTCGCAGGCTGGCCGGTGGCATGGGGATTTCCAGATCTTGGACGAACGGGCGTACTTCGGCGTCCAGGTCGGTAATGCCCTTGAAGTCGAAGCGGCCGCAAGCAAGGTTTGGCATGCGGAGCGCGTTGCTGAGCATCTGCTTGGTGATATGGCTCTTGCCCACTTCGGAGGGGCCGCGCACTGGCAGGAAGCGAGACGGTGCGTTGCGCGTGAGCAAGTTCCCGAACGCGGTGCGCGCATCGGTGCGGTCGGCCATGGGCCATTGCAGGGTTGGCGGATGTTCGGGCCAGTCGGGTATGGGGGGAGCTGCTGCGATGCGGGATGGAATGATGAGGTTTAAGCGATCGATGATCAGCCTGGCGGCCTGTTGTGGAGTCCTGGTGCGGATGTCCGGAGCGATGGTGTTGAAGAGGATGCCTTCGATCTCGCCGTCGCCAACGCGGATTGGCAGAATGCCGAGGCGGCCGCGTTCGTCTTGCGCCTGCATGTCTCGAGCGCGAATGGCAGCGTGTTCGGCCTTGGTCCACGGTTTGCCCCCATAACGCTCCGAGACGCAGACGACCGCCAGCGCGCATTGTTCGCTATAGAGTTTTTGGAGCTTCAGGTCGGCATCGGATCCGGCGATATAGTGCTCGAACCACTCATCGAAGAAGACGTTTGGCGAACCGAGTTCTTGCTCCACTGCTTCTGCAACGGCGCGCACTAAATCGCGTTGTTCTCCGGCGAGAGAAAACGCTACCAGGAAGTTTTCGGGAGGCTGGCGGGTGGGCGTTGGCATGCACCATCAAGCTTACGCCGCCTGAAAGGCTTGCAACCAGGATTGGCTGCCCACTGTTGAATCAATACCAGTGGGTTTTGGTTCTGGACCCGGGTGTTATGGGTCTCATTTCCACGGAACTACACCGTTGGCTGCTTATTGGGATCCAAACCAAGGAGTTCTCCACAGAACTACACCGAAAAAGGGGCTGAATGGTGTAGGCGCGTGGAAAAGAGTGTAGGTCCGTGGAACTGATGGTGTAGGTCCGTGGTCAATTTGGTGTAGGTCCGTGGAAATAAATGCAGTGTATCTCGTTGTTTTTCATAGTTATACAAAATGCTATAGGTTTTCATAGTTCTGTTCATAGTACATTCATCAACAACAACAAATGGCGACCAGACAACTTCTCAAACTGCAATCTCAACCCTGCTTGCCTGTTGTTGTTGAAGAACGTATCCAAGAGCATTCAGTGGATCTGGTCCGAGTGGAAAAAAGCCTGCATTCGCTTGGGTTTTTCGCATCCACTGCGAATCGGGAGATCTCCCGCACCATCACGCAGATCTTTCGGCGACCCGATGGGCAACGCATCCAAGCCAAAGCCGTGATCGAGGGCATCCCCAGCCTCGGTTTGCCGACCACTGCCGATCGGGACAAGTATATGGCTCTCATGAAGTTAGCTCTCGACCAGCGAGAAATTCAGGGGCAGCTTAGCAACCCGATCCGCTTTACCGGCGCCGAGATGATCAAGCTGCTGCGGCTTCGGAAAGGAGGCTTCCACTACGATGAAATCAACGACTGGTGCAAGCGCATGGTCGCCACGACGATTATGTCCGAAGCCTCGATCTATCTCGCAGACCGAAAGCAGTACGCGAGCGATACGTTCCATGTTTTTGATCGCGTCGTGCTGGTGGGCGAGGAGTTGCACGATGGAACCAGATCGGATTTCTACCACGTCCACCTGTCCCATTGGCAGCTTACCAACCTCAACCAAGGCTATCTCCTTCCCCTGGATTTCAACGCCTATTTGCAACTGAGCCGCGATATCGCAAAGGCGCTATTCGGCCATCTCAGCGTATGGTTTTACGCCAGCCGCGGGCAAGCGGTGGAAAAGAACTACCGGGATCTGTGCCAACTGCTGCATATCCGGGCTTATCCCCATCTTTCCAAGGCGCGGGCGGTGCTGGAGCCGTCTCTTCAAGAGCTTACGAAGATCGGGTACCTGGCAGGCTGGGAATTCGTTCACAACAGCGAGGGGAGCGATTATAAGCTGACGCTATCGCCCGGGGCCCGGCTGCTGTCGTTGCCTAATTTCGCCGATGTGATTAATCCGGATGCGCGCGCGGCCCTGGAAGCGAACCTTCCCCCATGGGTAGGGCAACTGGTCCAGAGAGGTGTAGTTGAGAGGAAAGCTCGGCAAATGGCCTTGAACGCCTCGAGCGACCAGCCAGTAGCCGACCAAATTGAGTATGCCGATTATCTCATCCAGCAGGATCGGCGCAGTAGGGGAAAAATCTCAAATCCGGCTGGTTTTTATATTTGGGCGATCGAGCAGAATCTGTATGTTCCAGACGAATTCGAGACCGCGAGCAGGCGTCGCAAACGAGAAATGCAGCAACGGGAAGAACAGGAGCAGCAAACGTTGGCGGCGGCTCTGCAGAACGATTACGATGAATTTTGTCAGCAGAAGGTGCGCGACCGCTTTCAGGCCGACTATCCCACGGCCGAGCGGCTGGAGAGCGCTGTGGGGGAAGAGTTGAAGGCCATTCGAAGCGAACAGACGGATTGGTTCAGCCGCGTGCCGGAGGCGACGCGCAAAGAGGTGGCGCTCAGCCGCTTGCGTGCTAAGTTGAGGGAAAAGTTGGATCTGCCGACTCTGGAGCGCTGGAAGAAACAGCACTCGCAGCAGCGGTTGTTCCGGTAGGGATTTCCACGTTACTACACCGGTCGTGCGTGTAGCCGTAACCCACTCCTTATGATCCATCACCTCTGGGCGTTGGCCTATTCGCTAAAGTTGTTGTATCAAAGCCCATGGGTCATAAACCATATCCCGTTTGAGATTGTACAGACTTCTGGGCTAACGTCCAATGATGTTGCATTCGAAAGTGTATTCCCATATCATCGAAGAAAACCAATGAGGCGGAAAAGGACAGCTCAGCTATTGACCACGGCTCAGGTTGCCCGAATTTTGGGTGTAGCGACCAAAACACTCTACAGGATGCTTCAGGATGGCAGGATCCCTGAGCCGCAACGCGATCCAGACAATAATTATCGGATCTGGATTCCTCAACAAATCGAGGCAATTCGGGAGGAGATGGCCAGGTGATCCGTTTGACGATTGGAAATCAAAGGGGGGGCGTTGGCAAGACCACGACAGCGATTACGCTGGCCCGGCTGTGGGCGGAGCGTGGCTTGCGAACGCTGTTGGTGGACGCCGACCCTCAGGGTTCCATCGGGTCGATCTTGCGCGTCAAGCCCGAACTGTACCTGAACGACTTTCTTTGGAATAAGCGCCGTTTGGCCGATTGCGTCATGCACCCCATTGAACGGCTCGATGTGCTTTGCAGCAACCGCGACACGCTGGAAGCCGAGCAACGCGCCACGGGCACAATCGGGCGAGAGAGGATTTTCGAGACGATTTTTCAGCCGATTGAAGAGAACTACGACGCGGTTCTGATCGACATCGGCCCGTCCTTGAGCCTGATGCAGATCTGTGCGATGGTTTATACCACCGACTATCTGATCCCGATTTCGATGGATGCTTTGAGCATCACGGGTGCCACGGCATTCTTCAACACTTCCGAGCAGCTTGAAGCGCAGATCAAGAAGAGCTGCCGGTGTGTTGGACTGCTGCCTACGATCGTGGACCATCGCTACCAGAACACCGAGATGGTGATGAAGATGATCAAGCTGATTAGCGAAAATTACAATGTTGCGGTTCTGCCGAGCATCCGCACCGATTCCGTGGTGGCGAAGGCGATTCGACTGCGCCAATTTATTGCTGATGTGGATGCCAAGGCGAAATGTCTGGAAGATTATCGCAGCGTCTCCGATCAGCTCCTGACGTTTTACGGGATACTTCCGGAGAAGCTTGCGAATGTCAGCCAACAAGAAAAAACGCAGGTTGCCTGAGGAAGACCTGGAAGCGGCGGTCGCGGACATTATTAACAGTCCGATTACGCGGTCTAATCTAAGTTTTCTAAGGCCACAGGTTGTTGAGACACAACCCCTGGGTGATGAACCACAAGCCACTGTCGTTGGTGTGCACATTGCAGGGGATTCAGGCTTATCACCCAGGGGGTGTGAGCCTGAACCTCTGCCTTGGAGGCCACTGAATCCGACCAGGGCTCTTTGGCAGGCCGAAGGTCTGGGCACATTCTTTGAACAGAAACGAGTGCGGCCCATTCAGCAGGCGCATGATGCTCTGTCAGCCGTGGAGCGGAAGGTTTACGACCTTCTCTGGGGAGCGGGGAACCAGGATTCAGAAGATTTCCGGCTTGTTCACTGCAGCCTCCAGCGCATTTCGGTGGAAGCTCGAATCAATATTAAGACGGTTAGAGAGCTGATTCCCCGCCTGATCGAGAAGGGTTTCCTTCAGATCGAGCATGAAGCGGATGTAAGACGCAATACACCGACGTTATACCGGGTATCCAGCTACGCCGTAGCGAGTGCCGACCAGAAGCGGCGCAACAGGCGGTATGTGACCAAGACCGGCAAGGGAATTGTGTATGTTCATGCTGTGTCCGCGTCGGTTGGAGAAGCGGCGTTTGATGATCGAAGCTTTGATACAGGCCCCAGGGGTCTTGAGTCAACACCCTCTGAGGCTGTTATAACTCCTCTCATGGCGGCGCTGGGCACATCCATTAAACAGGCCTTCGGTGCAGAGCCGAGCGGCGTTTTCCTCCAAGAGTTGATCGATGCCTGCCAGCAAAACTCGTTACAGACAACCGGCGAGCGGGCAGTGGACGAGGAACTCCTCTATTTCACTTCCACCAAGGCTGCGGCCCTTTCTCGGGCACCTAACATTCGTAACCACTTGACAGTGCTTCGGAGAGCCGTTCCTGAATGCTTTTTAGGCGATGGATTTCGGGCGTACCGGGCGGCAAACGCTGGCCGCCGATAGATTGCGTTAGTGCGCACCTGCGCATTTCACGGAATATTGAAAGAGCGATAAGTGAAGTTATCAATCGTTCGCCCGTTAGTAGGGGTAAAGGGGTTGTAAGCCCAAAACAGCGGAATTGATCCAGCATGTATTAGACCGCTCTGAAGATCATGTCGCCAGCACCTTTTTTCCATCCTCACGAAGCGAGCCATCTGGCCCGAGATGTCGGTAAAGCGTTTGGCGAGTTACACCCCTGAGAACGATTCGCGCGAAATCCTCATTCAGGGCTTAATGAACCCTGCCGTCAGCAGCGCGACCGGGGGAAACTAACACAGTCTCGACGTTGGGGGGCTTGCGGACGTACAGCAATGGTTCCGGCACCCTCCG